>CAZHYG010000026.1:0-1849 GCA_964536615.1 uncultured Gammaproteobacteria bacterium | reverse complement strand
ATGCAATCGTTGATGAAGTTGATTCTATTTTAATAGATGAAGCGCGCACACCGCTGATTATTTCCGCGCCGGCTGAAGATGCGACAGATATGTATTATACGTTTGCCGATTTGGTAGCTCGTTTGCAGGAACGTGATGATTATAACGTGGATGAAAAAATGCGATCCGCCACATTAACCGAAGGTGGTATTCAAAAAATTGAAAAAGCTTTGGGGGTTGAAAATATTTATGCTGAAGGCGGAATTAAAACTGTACATCATGTAGAGCAGGCTTTGCGAGCCCATGCTTTGTTTATGCGTGATCGCGATTATATTTTGGAAAACGGCGAAGTAATTATCGTGGATGAATTTACAGGCAGAAAAATGCCTGGACGCCGATATAGCGAAGGTTTGCACCAAGCAATTGAAGCTAAAGAAAAAGTAAAAATCCAACAAGAAAGCCGAACCATGGCTACGGTTACCTTCCAGAATTATTTTAGATTATATCCAAAATTATCAGGCATGACTGGTACGGCCGTAACTGAAGCCGAGGAATTTGGTAAAATTTATAAATTAGAAGTAGTGGTAATCCCGCCGCATCGCCAAAGCCAGCGACACAATCATCCAGATAGAATTTATAAAACCGAAGATGCAAAATATAAAGCCATCGCGCTTAAAGTAAAAGAGCTGCAAGAAAAAGGGCAGCCGGTGCTTATTGGTACGGTTTCGGTGGATAAAAATGAGGCTCTAAGTTTATATTTGCAGCGCGAAGGTATTGCTCATGAAATTTTAAACGCAAAAAATCATGAACGCGAAGGTGAGATTATTGTTCAAGCCGGCCGAGCGGGAGCGGTAACTCTGGCGACTAATATGGCGGGCCGCGGTGTGGATATTTTATTGGGAGGAAATCCGGTTGACCCCGAAGAATCTGCCAAAGTGCGCGCTGCAGGCGGCTTATACGTTATTGGTACTGAGCGCCATGAAAGCCGTCGCATAGATAATCAGTTGCGTGGACGCAGCGGACGTCAGGGAGATCCTGGTGAATCTCAGTTCTATTTGTCTACTGAAGATGATTTGATGCGCATCTTTGCCGGTGATCGTATTCGCCGTGTTATGGAAACCCTCAAGGTTCCGGAAGATATGCCAATTGAACAAAAAATGATTACTCGCATTATTGAATCTGCTCAGAAAAAAGTTGAGGGCATGCACTTTGACACGCGTAAGCATTTGCTTGAATATGACGACGTGCTTAATCGGCATCGTGAGGTTATTTATGGCAAGCGCCGTGCGGTAATTGAAACTTTTTCACAACAAGCTGCTGGTACTTTTTCTGGCGAGCTCACATTACGTCAGATGATTTTGGATATGGTGGAGCAGGAGATAGAACAGGTAGTTTCGTTCCATACCAACACCGAAAATCGTCGTGATTGGAATGTTAAAGAAGTTTTAGAAACCGTGGCTACAATATTTCCGTTAAGTTCGGAAGAAAAAAATAATATTACTGTGCTGGCGGCACAAGAGCGTGAACAAAAATTGAATGATGTTGAAGCTCGCACTAGTATCATTGAATATATTGTCAGTTTATCAAAAGAAAAATACGAAATTTTATTGGTTAAAGCATTGCCTGAAGCAAGCATGCTGCTTGAGATTGAAAAGCAAGTTTTGCTGCGCGCCATGGATAACTTGTGGGTGGATCATTTGGTTGCAGTTGATTATTTGCGCACCGGTATTGGTTTGCGCGGCTATGCTCAGCAGGATCCGCTGGTGGAATATAAAAAAGAAACATTCCGCATGTTTAACGAGTTGCTCAGTCTGATTCAGAAAGAAGTGGTGTATCTCATATATAAAGTAACTGTTGGTTTGCAAATTGC
>CAZHYG010000025.1:0-2287 GCA_964536615.1 uncultured Gammaproteobacteria bacterium | reverse complement strand
TACAGTTAGAACATCAGTTAATACTCAGTTTACAACTGTTACGAACGCTAAACAGGCTATTTCCGATGCCAAAGCTTCTTTAAAAATTAAAGAAGCGGTATATAACCAAGCTTTGGCAAACTATCAGAACAAAATTAATCCGGTTCGTGAAGTTGATATTGCGGCTTATAGAGCGGCTTTGGCGCAGGCGATTGCCAATAGAAATAAAGCTATAATCAAAGCTCCTGTAGACGGAGTGGTAACTTCAATCAATAAAAAGGCCGGAGAGTTTATAAATTCCAGCGAAGAAATGGTGCGCATGTTTGTGCCTCATTATGAAATTAAGGTTGATATTCCAGAAACAGATATCTCCAAATTAAAGCTTGATGATGTTGCTGATATAACTCTTGACGCTTTTGGTGATGATGTAAAATTTGCAGGCAAGGTTATTAATATTGAACCAGGTTCTACAGATATTTCTGATGTAGTGTATTATCGGGTAACTGTAACCATCAATGATTCTGAAAAAGATGTTAAACCTGGCATGACCGCAAATGTAAAAATAAAAACAGATTCTCGCGCCGACGCACTGTTTATTCCATTGCGATCTGTGCGCACAGATGATCGGGGCAAATTTGTTAAAGTGCTTAAACCGGGTGCGGTTGAGCCGACAGATGTTTCGGTAACCCTTGGAATTAGAGCAGATAATGGCAAGGTTGAAATTGTGGAAGGTCTGCAAGCAGGAGACGTAGTTGTAGTTTCTGTAAAGCAATAATATGGCTCTGATTGAGATAAAAGATCTGGTAAAGAAATATGAAAATGAAGGTGTGGTAACCGATGTGCTTCACGGCCTTAATTTTTCAATTGAAAAAGGGGAGTTTGTAGCCATTATGGGGCCAAGCGGTTCGGGTAAATCAACCTTGATGCATATTTTGGGTTTTTTGGATAAGCTTACCTCAGGTACGTATACGTTTGCTGGCAGAAATGTGAGCGATTTAGACGACAATGAATTAGCTCGAATGCGCGGCAATGAAGTAAGTTTTATTTTTCAGGCTTTTAATTTGCTTCCGCGAACCACGGTAATTGAAAATGTAATGTTGCCGCTTACATACAAAAAAATGAGCGAAACACAGCGTCGTGAAAAAGCAAAAGAAGCGCTTGTTTCGGTCGGTTTAGGCCACAGATTGGACTATTTTTCAAATCAGTTGTCTGGCGGTGAGCGTCAGCGCGTAGCAATTGCGCGGGCGTTGGTAAATGATCCTTCTGTTATTTTTGCTGACGAGCCTACCGGCAATCTTGATTCAAAATCAGGGTTGCAAGTAATGAAAATATTACAGAACTTAAATGAATCAGGACGGACTATCATTTTGGTTACTCATGAAAAATATACCGCCGAACATGCCAAGCGTATTCTGCGTATTAAAGACGGTGTTATAATTGAAGATTCTACGGTGGAAAATAGGCTGTTTGCCAAAGATGGAAGCGAGTTGCAAAAATAACTGAAAATGCGCTGTTATGAACATTGTTAAAGAAGTTACAAGCGTATGGTCAATAATCAGCCGCAATAAAGCGCGCTCGTTTTTAACGATGCTTGGAGTGGTAATTGGTATCATGTCGGTTATTGTGGTGATGTCGGTTGGAGCGGGCGCTCAAAGCCTTATCTTAAACCAGGTAACCAGCCTTGGTTCAAATTTAGTGGGTATTTTGCCCGGCAAATCTGAGGATAATGGTCCGCCCGCTTCGGCTATGGGTATTGTGGTTACAACTCTTACATACGACGATGTAAAAGCGTTGTTAGATGAAAATATGCCATTTATAGTAGCGGTAACCGGGTATGTTCGTGGTGCCGATACTATCAGTTGGGATGGAAATAAGACAGACGCTAATTTTGTTGGTGTCTCTGCTGATTTGCCAAAAGTAGAAGATACTACGGTGCAGCGTGGCAGATTTTTTACGGAAGAAGAAGAAAAAGGGTTGTCGCGGGTAGCGGTGCTTGGCAGCCAGGTGGCGCACGATCTGTTTCAGGATTCAGATCCGATAGGCAAGCAAATCCGTATTAAAAAAACATCGTTTACTATTATTGGTGTTATGTCTGAGCGGGGCAGCAGCGGTTTCCAAAATCAAGACAATCAAGTATATACGCCGATTACCACAGCTCAAAAATTATTGTTAGGGATTGATTATATTAGTTTTGCCCGCTTAAAAATTGATGCTGCAGAAAATGTTGATCGGGCAGTGGAATACACAAAACAGGTATTAAGAGAGCGGCATAAAATTACCAATCCGGAAGAGGATGATTTTTCAGTTC
>CAZHYG010000024.1:0-4088 GCA_964536615.1 uncultured Gammaproteobacteria bacterium | reverse complement strand
TTTTGGTGGTACCGGCCAAGACTCATCTGCTTGGACAGGTCTTGTACGTGTTACAGCCGGTACATGGTCAACTACCACAGTTGCTTTAACTACTGATGTAACAGGCGTTCTGCCAATTGCTAACGGTGGCACAAATTCCTCAACTCTAGCTGCAAACGGTTCTCTTATTTACTCAGATGGCACCAGATACAATGCGGTAGCGGTTGGAAATTCTGGTTATGTTTTACAATCAACCGGCAGCGGTGCTCCGGTTTGGGTGGCAACAAGCTCACTTGGGTTTGTAAATTTACAAGGCTCTTCACCTGGGACTCAACAAATAGGCAATTTTAATATTTCTGGCACTGGAATTATAGGGACTTCTTTCGGCGTGGGTACTTCAACAGTATCGTCTACGCTGACAGTTCAGGCAATGGCAGGCGTTAACCCAGTTAATATAGTATCTTCAAGCGGCTCAAGCTTGTTGCTAGTTAGGTCAAATGGTACTGTGGGTATAAATGTAAATTCTCCACAAACAGTTTTTGATGTAAGAGATCTTGCCGCAACTTCTACTGGTGCTATTTTCCAAGTTGCCAATTCTGCAGGAACCCTGTCATACATGTTTGTTTCTTCAACTGCTACCACTATCCGAGGTGCTTCAGGAGCAGTAACTTTTGAGTTAGGTGTTGCAGCTGATAACGGTAGTTCCATTCTTATTCATGGTGATAATGCATCTTTGGCCTCAGATTCCAATAAAGCTTTGGTAGTAAATGGCAGAGGAAATTTATATCTCCAATCCGGTGGGGCAAATAGAATGTTAATTAATTCAACAGGTCTTGTAGGTGTAAATACGGTTGTTCCGCAAACCTTGTTTATGATCCAAGGTAGGATCAATGAGGATCCGTTTTCTATTGCATCTTCAACTGGTGCGAGCATGCTTAAAGTCCTAAAAAATGGGAATGTTGGAATTGGTACTAGTACCCCAAGTCAAAAACTTTCTGTAGTTGGAAATATTTCAAATATAATTAGTGCTAGTACGACAGTTTCAGAAGTAGGGACTCTTTCTTTGAGTGGTTCGCCAAGTACCATTGTGGTTAGAGGCAAGTACGGATATGTTACCCAGTATTTAGGTGATAGTTTTTCAATCGTAGATTTTTCTAACCCGGCATCTCCTGCCACTATCTCCACAGTATCGCTTGCCTCTGGGTCAAATCCGCGCGGGGTAGCAGTATCCGGACAGTATGCATATACAGCAAATCAGAGTGATAATACCCTTTCTGTTATTGATATTTCTAATCCAAACGCTCCGGTTCAGGTGGCTACCACAACCGCAGGTTCGGGTCCAATAGAGGTGGTAGTTTCTGGGCAGTATGCTTATATTGGCAGCTTAGGAAATCAATTTTTTGTCATTGATATTTCTAATCCTCGCGCGCCAAGAATGATTGCGACAACAACCGTTGCGGTGGGTGCAGGTCCAGAAAGCATGGCAGTTTCAGGAAAATATTTATATACCGGTAACAATCTAGATTCAACTATATCTATATTTGATATTAGTAATCCAAGTAATCCTATTCTTGTTGGCACTACTACCGTTGGTTCAAATCCCGCAAAAATACAAGTATCTGACCGCTATGCATATACAGCAAACTCAGGAGCGGGCACTATTTCTGTTGTAGATATTAAAAACCCTTCAGCGCCAGTGCAGGTTGCAACAGTTGCAGCCACAGGTATTTCAAATATGTTCCTTTCAGGAGGATATATTTATGCACTCAATGATACTGATGATACTCTGATGGTGTTTGATGTTTCAGTTTCAACTTCGCCTAAAAAAGTTTTGGAAAGCGGTGTGTTATCTGGTTTTGGTTTGAACTCGGTGTATGTTTCGGGACGCTACGCATATATTGTAAATATGACCGCAGGATCAATTTCAGTTATTGATATCTCCGGCACAGAAGTGTCATCTCTTATAGCTCATTCTGCTGAGGTTGGAAATCTTCAATCAAGAAATGATATTTTTGCACAAGGTACAATTCTTGCGGGTACGTCTCTGGTGGTGGGAAATGGCGGTTTGATTTCACAGGGAAGTTTATCTGTATTTGTATCCTCAACAATTGGGGCAACATCCTCTATTTTTAATGTAGGTTCAGGAACATTTGCGGATATATTAAAAGTATTCCCTAACGGCAAAATCGGAATAAACTCTTCCTCACCATTTGCAACCCTGTCAGTAAATGGAGATGTTGCGCTCACTGGTTTATATGATAGTAGTGGCACTCGAGGTTCGAATGGGCAAATTTTGCAAACCAACGGCACATCTGTAACATGGGTTTCAACCTCATCGCTTGGGATTAGTTCGGGAAGTAATAATGGTACGGTGGTAACAGGTACAGCCGGCCAGTTTGCATATTTTGCCACCGATGGCCGCACTATTTCTGGTACATCAAGTTTATTTGTAACTTCGTCTGGTAATGTGGGGGTTGGAACAACGTCTCCTTTATCTAAATTAACTATATTTGGATCTGGTGCAAGCAATTTGTTTGATGTGGTTTCTTCGAGCGGTTCAAGTCTGCTCAAGGTTTTAACAAATGGCAATGTGGGTATCGGTACCAGCACACCATCACAAAAACTTTCTGTGGTTGGGAATATCTCAAATATTATTGATGGTAATACAACGATAACTGAAATGAGTTCAACTGCAGTTGGTGATTTGCCAAATTCAGTTTTTGTATCGGGAAAATATGCATTTACAGCTAATATTAACTCTAATAACATTTCGGTGGTAGATGTGACTAACCCGTCCAGTCCAGTTCAAATTGCGACCACAAGTGTTGGTGGACAGCCATACTCAATTTATGTTTCAGGCCGATATGCGTACACGGCAAATTATGCTTCAGGCACTATCTCAATTGTGGATGTTTCTAATCCATTTGGACCACGCCAAGTAGCCACGACCTCAGTTGGTACTAACCCATACTCAATCTATGTTTCCGGCCGCTATGCCTATGTTGCAAACTCAGGTTCTCGTAGTATTTCAGTAGTAGATGTATCAAATCCTGTTAGTCCGGTTCAGGTCGCCACCACCAGTGTTGGCGGTACGCCAACAGCCATTTTTGTCTCCGGTCGCTATGCGTATGTAGTCAATAACGCATCTAACACAATCTCTGTTGTAGATGTATCAAATCCATCTGCACCAACTGCAATCTCTACTACTACGCTGGTCGGCAGTCCTTCTCCGATTGGAATCTATGTTTCGGGACGATATGCATATACTGCTAATAGTGCCTCAAATACAATTTCTATTATTGACGTATCAAATCCATCAGCGCCTTCACAGGTAGGTCTTGTATCTGTAGGCACATCTCCAATTTCTGTATTTGTTTCAGGTCGATATGCGTATGTTACAGATTTGAACGCCGCTTTTTCAGTTGTAGATGTTGGAAATCCTACAGCTCCAGCCCGTGTTTCTACGATTACAGTTTCGGCTGGTGAATTACGATCAGTGTTTGTATCTGGCCGATATGCCTATGTGGCCGATAGTAGTGTGGATGCTTTATCAGTGGTTGACATCTCCGGCACAGAAGTATCCTCTCTTATCGCTCACTCTGCAGAAGTAGGTAACTTGCAATCAAGAAATGATATCTTTGCTCAAGGAAACATTATGGCAGGGACATCTTTGACTGCAGGTATCGGAGGTATTATGTCTCAAGGCGCCCTATCTGTATTTGCTTCCTCAACTGGCGCAACATCCTCAATATTTAATATTGCATCTTCTCAAACCGCCAACGCATTTAAAATTTTTGCCAATGGAGCAGTATCAATTAACACTACCACCGCCACCTCCACTCTTACCATTCAAGCATCATCAACATTTAATTCAATCTTAACAATCGCTTCTTCAACCGGCGGCACATTAGTAAAAATTCTCAACAATGGTAATGTCGGTATTGGCACCAGCACTCCAACCCAGAAGCTATCTGTGGTAGGGAATATTTCGAATATTGTGGATGCGAACACAGCGATCACTTTAGTATCTAGTACAGTTATAGACCCAATAAACCTTGCCGCCAATCCGGGTAATGTATTTGTTTCAGGTAAGTATGCCTATACAGCAA
>CAZHYG010000023.1:0-4363 GCA_964536615.1 uncultured Gammaproteobacteria bacterium | reverse complement strand
CGCTAGAAGGCGAGGCGGGATGTGGTTTCAGCGTCTACAGCGACTACTTTGGCGCAGCGTCTTCTCGTAACGCTACGGTTACGATAGACAGCGGTTCCGACGGGTTGGCAGTGGACTGCGGTTTCTACGCGCGCAATATGCCGCGACTTTTTCTTGGGGTAGGCTTCCAGGTGTCTGAAGGCGTCTACCAGCTCAGCTACCAGAGCGATTCGCTCGCGTCCAATCTGGATGCTGAAGGCGGAAGCGTTGGGCTGTCTCTTTTCTGGAAGACTTCATTCCCCAAGGGTGTGGAGTTGTTTGGTAGCATGCATGCGCAGTGGGCGGGCTTTTTCCGCTTTGATGTGCACGATGTGCTGGTTAGTGTTTCTGGAGAAGGTAACGGTGGCAAATTCGATGTGTCAGATTTCGCCAAGCAACACATATCTGTGTCTGGCGGTTTGACCAATCTGGGTTTGACTGCCGGCCTGCGATTGTCAGCCGGTTCGTTCTCGTTCAACCCGCTCTTTTCGTTGGAATCTGCGATTGTGTCTGGTTCAATCAAGACGGACATGACAGCGCAGAACTTGCTGGCTGCCTTGAACAAGGACGCGCTGGACCAGATCGATCGCAGCAACATGATGCTGCTCACCGGTTTGGGCACTAGTTGGTGTAGTGGGGAGTACTGCTTCTTTGCCCTGCTCAAGGGCGGTATGCTGGCCACCGACCATTGGGCGGTCTATGGCCAAGCGGGGGTTAAGGTGTTCATTCCATAGTCGTGTTTTGGCAAGGGGAGAGGGGTCGCCGGATACGACTTTTTGATTTACGTTTTTTTCGGTATAATTGAGTGGAACAATATTTTTATGGATCTTACAATTATTTTAGGGCCGATGAAAAGCGGAAAATCATTTAACCTGATTAGTTATTTTGCGCCGCTTAAATATACCGATATTTCATTCGCCTTGTATCAATCTGACCGTAACGTACGCGACGCGCAAATATCTTCGCGCAACGGACTGGCGTTGGAAGCGCAAAAAATTCACAGCCTTCATGATATTGCAGATGACGCGGCTTCAGTTATTGGTATAGACGAACTGCATATGTTTGAATCAAATGATGTTGCGGCGGTAGCGCGTTTATTGCAGAAAGGAACAAAAATTATTGCCGCCGGATTGGATTTGGATTATAAAGGCAATATGTTTGAAGTGGTGAAAAAATTATTGGAGCTTGGTCCGAAAGAAGTTTTATATAAGCGCGCGGTGTGTGAAAAATGTCGACTGCCTCAAGCTGTATATTCTCAAGTGTTTCACAATCTTGTGCCGGTTACCGATGGTATGCCGTCTGTGTTGCCAGACGATGGCACGTTTACATATCAACCGGTTTGCCATGCATGTTTTATTCGCGCAGTATAATATATGAAAATTATTTTTAATCAGCCAGTGCCTGATCCGGAAAAATGCATTTTGCGCTGCGGATATGGAAAAATTATTGATCGGCGCATGAACAAAATTTCTTTTGCCAAACGCATTCATCGCGATTTTTATCCTCGCTTTCACGTCTATATCATGCCTGAATCCGGCCGTACGGTTTTTGATTTGCATCTTGATCAAAAAAGACCTATCTATGAAGGTGTTACGGCTCATTCGGGTGAATACGATGGAGAAGTAGTAGAGCGAGAAGCAACTCGGGTGAGAGGAGTTATTGAGTCTTTATTGGCGCAATCTCGGCCATAGCGCATCCTTGATAAACTATATCCGGTATGGTAAAATAGCCCAGTTCACAGACATGGGTTATTTTTGTCTTAAATTACACATAATATGTCTTTTTTAACTAAAATTTTTGGTGATCCAAATGCCAAGGTTATTGATGGTATTCGTCCGATCGTAGAAAAAATAAACGCACTAGAATCGGCTATGACGCCGCTTTCCATGGCTGATTTGCGCGCTAAAACCGACGAGTTTAAAAAACGATTGGCTGATGGGCAAACATTGGACGATATTTTACCGGAAGCTTTTGCGGTAGTTCGCGAAACCTCAAAGCGTATTACGGGTATGCGTCATTTTGATGTGCAGCTTATCGGCGGTATCGTGCTTCATCGCGGCAGTATTGCAGAAATGGGTACTGGTGAAGGTAAAACATTGGTGGGGACGCTTCCAACATATCTAAACGCTTTAGCAGGACGCGGTGTGCATGTGGTTACGGTTAATGATTATTTGGCGAAACGCGACGCGGTATGGATGGCGCAAATTTATGATGCACTTGGGTTGACTGTTGGTATTATTCAACAGCAGTTGAAATCTTTTAGATATAACAGTAAAAAAACCGCTGCCGTAGATTTGTCTGAGGGCAGCGAGGCTGATAAAGAGCGTGATGCCAAAGGCATGTATAAAGTTGAAACGGAATTTTTAGAGGCATGTTCTCGCCAGGAAGCATATGCGTGTGATATTACTTATGGTACCAATAATGAATTCGGGTTTGATTATTTGCGCGATAATATGGTGCAGAGCAAGCAAGAAATGGCTCAGCGCCCATTTGCATATGCAATCGTTGATGAAGTTGATTCTATTTTAATAGATGAAGCGCGCACACCGCTCATTATTTCCGCGCCAGCTGAAGATGCGACAGATATGTATTATACGTTTGCTGATTTGGTGGCTCGTTTGCAGGAACATGATGATTATAACGTGGATGAAAAAATGCGTTCGGCCACGCTTACCGAAGGCGGTATTCAAAAAATTGAAAAAGCTTTGGGGGTTGAAAATATTTATGCTGAAGGTGGAATTAAAACTGTGCATCATGTAGAGCAGGCTTTGCGAGCTCATGCTTTGTTTATGCGTGATCGCGATTATATTTTGGAAAACGGCGAAGTAATTATCGTGGATGAATTTACAGGCAGAAAAATGCCTGGACGCCGATATAGCGAAGGTTTGCACCAAGCAATTGAAGCTAAAGAAAAAGTAAAAATCCAACAAGAAAGCCGAACCATGGCTACGGTTACCTTCCAGAATTATTTTAGATTATATCCAAAATTATCAGGTATGACAGGTACAGCCGTAACTGAAGCGGAAGAGTTTGGTAAAATTTATAAATTAGAAGTAGTGGTTATTCCGCCAAATCGTCAGAGTCAGCGCCAAAACCATCCAGATAGAATTTATAAAACCGAGGATGCAAAATATAAAGCTATTGCGCTTACCGTAAAAGAATTGCAAGCAAAAGGGCAGCCTGTGTTAATTGGTACGGTTTCGGTAGATAAAAACGAGGCTCTAAGTTTGTATTTGCAGCGTGAAGGTATTGCGCATGAAATTTTAAATGCAAAAAACCATGAACGTGAAGGTGAGATTGTTGCTCAGGCTGGCCGGGCGGGGGCTGTAACTTTGGCCACCAATATGGCAGGTCGTGGTGTGGATATTTTATTGGGAGGAAACCCGGTCGATCCGGAGGAGTCGGCTAAGGTGCATGCTGCTGGCGGTTTGTTTGTTATAGGCACCGAACGCCATGAAAGTCGTCGTATAGATAATCAGTTGCGTGGACGCAGTGGACGTCAGGGAGACCCTGGCGAATCCCAGTTTTATTTGTCTACGGAAGATGATTTGATGCGTATTTTTGCCGGCGATCGTATTCGCAGAGTCATGGAAACGCTCAAGGTTCCGGAAGATATGCCAATTGAGCAAAAAATGATTACTCGCATCATTGAATCTGCTCAGAAAAAAGTTGAAGGCATGCACTTTGACACGCGTAAACATTTGCTTGAGTATGATGATGTGCTTAATCGGCATCGTGAGGTTATTTATGGCAAGCGTCGAGCGGTAATTGAAACATTTTCGCAGCAAGCCTCCGGAACTTTTTCAGGCGAGCTCACATTGCGCCAGATGATTTTGGATATGGTAGAGCAGGAAATAGAGCAGGTGGTTTCGTTCCATACCAACACTGAAAATCGCCGTGATTGGAATGTTAAAGAAGTTGTAGAAACTGTGTCTACAATATTTCCATTAAGTTCGGAAGAAAAAAATAATATTACTGTGTTGGCTGCACAAGAGCGCGAACAAAAATTAAATGACGTTGAAACTCGTACCAGTATTATTGAATATATTGTCAGCCTGTCAAAAGAAAAATATGAAACATTGCTGGTTAAAGCATTGCCCGAAGCAAGCATGTTGATTGAGATTGAAAAGCAAGTTTTGTTGCGTGCCATGGATAATTTGTGGGTAGATCATTTGGTAGCCGTTGATTATTTGCGCACTGGTATTGGTTTGCGCGGTTATGCCCAGCAAGATCCGCTAGTAGAATATAAAAAAGAAACGTTCCGCATGTTTAATGAGCTGCTCAATCTGGTTCAGAAAGAAGTGGTGTATCTCATATATAAAGTAACTGTTGGTTTGCAAATTGC
>CAZHYG010000022.1:0-5045 GCA_964536615.1 uncultured Gammaproteobacteria bacterium | reverse complement strand
CCATGGCATGGAAGAGGTCTGGGGTTCAAATCCCCATTGGTCCACAATAGTAATCTCGAGCGCTAGTAAATTTGTCTATTTGAAATAGGCGGCGGGGTGCTTCTCGAGCCTCTGACTAGATCAAATTTTCCATATTCTATAAACGCGTGTGTGGTTTGATTTTTTGTCTAAAATTAGTTAAAATAGACAAAAATGATAAATAATACATTTTTTATGGGTGAGTTACCGAGGCCGCGACCAGTGTTAGATGAAGAGGGTGGGAAAAATGAAAGTGAAGTTTTGGCCCTCGATTCAAAAGAAAAAATAAATGCTTTTTGGGAAGTAAAATACGGAGAAGATCCGGCCAGCTTTTTTAATGAAAAAAATTACAACCTGCTTGCTAGTGTTGATGCAAAAATTCGCCTTGATCTTTTAGCTAAGGCTAGTTTTTATTTATCAATCACACCCGAGATGGCTAGTGGGTATTTTGATTATTATCCAAGCGATTTGGATTATATAGTTACAACCTTCCAAACACGACACGGTTTCCCCCGCACAAATAATGAGTTTAACCTATTTGTTATTAGTGCAAAAAAGATCGCCGAAAAAATGCCCGATCTAGGAGGTCGGGGCTCTCAATTAGAAAAATATGAGGAAATTGCGGATAGAAAAAATAGGGCACCGAGTTTATTGCTCAAAGATTTTAAGATCACCTTTGGAGGAAAATTTGAAAAATTTGGAAAAGGTGCGGAAAATTTTCTTAAACTTCTAGATGAAGCGTCTCAGCTATCTGTTAGGGGTACACACATGATAAATGCTGAGCAGATTTTTTCAAGAGAATATCAAGCGCTTGATACCGAGCAAAAAGCAGAATTTCTCAGACTTGCGGTTGCCGAACTCCATTATCTTTTGCTTTGGGAAGAGGTGAACAATAGCTTCTTTACTCAAGAAATGGTTGATGAAGATCGGAGAAGTGCGGTAGAGATTAAAAAGCGTTCGGCAATGTTTGGGGGGCGACAGACATACAACCGCGCGCATTCAATGATCTATCGCACCTATCAACCGGTTTCGATTACTCAATTACCACAGGAGTTTTTTGACCGTGATATGAAATCAACAGCTCTGCGTGGAGGTGCTATTGAAGAATATCCTTATCATAAATTGCTGTTAGCTGTAATTAACGAGCTAAAAAATATATCTGCGCAAACAGAGGAAAATGTAGATACCCTTGTTGATTTTTGGCACAAGAATAGGAACCCTATTTTTGGCGGCAGTGTGTCAGACACCTTGTCCGCCCAAAATCCCAATCTAGCCGCATCAAAATTATTAGCTTTATTAAAAAAAGAAAAAGGCGATAAAAATCATTTAGCCGCTATATTATATAGATTAGAATTTGGCAAATTAGGAATTTCAGATCAAGGTGTGCGGTACTTGGAAAAGGTATATGACCTTAAGGAGTATAACAATCCAAATTATTTTGCTCATCGTATCACGGCTGATGGAAAGATTGGTATTTTTGATGAACAACAAAAAGCTGTAGGCTTTTTTCAGATTAATGGATTGGATTCTCCGGAAGAAGTTGTGGAAGGCGAAGTATTGCAATTTACCTATGAATCATTATTCAAATCAAAACCAAACGAGACAGATGAAGAGCGTGCTCAGCGGCAGAAAATTTTAGAGGAATTTAAATCAAACTATTTCCAAACGTACTTAACCGATTTTACCGAGGAAACAGGTGTGGCGTTTAACAACTTAAGTTTGCAAGAGCAGGTATGGTTCTTATGGTTTATAAAAAAAGCAGACATAAAAGAAAAACAGCAGGCAATGGATTTTATAACTCAGTATGGGGAAGCTGGGTTAAAAACTTTTTTATCTTTAGAGCATGATGAGGGGGCAGGGAAAAAAATAGTTGCCCTCGGTGAGGCGTTGCCGTACGCAGACGCAGAAAAAGTATTTTTTGACCATGCACAAGTTATGGAATTTGCGGATGCTTTTGCCAGCGCCGTTATTCCTCAGATCAAACAATTAGTTCCCGAATTTTCTGATGATAGTTTTTTGTATAAATTGCGAGCGCGGGCCACAGAGTTTTTGCAGGTAGCTCACGAATTGGTTAAGGATCAAGCGGTTAGAGACTATGTAGAAATTTCTGCGTTTATCAAAAGTCATCGTCCGGCATTGGAATTAAAAAATTGCTATGAAGCCGTAGTGTCCACTGCGGTTATTGAGATAGCTAATCTAGCCGGAGATGTGGCGATAAGAGAAATTTTAGATCAAGCTTATACCCGCTGTGATGAAGAAAACATTAAAGAATCCCTAGAATTGGCATATGGGTTAATTACGCCACAAATTAAGGATGCAAAGGCGATTAGGGATCTAAAAGATTTTTATAACAAAGAAATACAGTTTGAAACCTATGGTATTAATGCGGACATGAATGCGGTTGATGTAGAAGTTGTCGCGTCTGTAATTGATAATAATTCAAAAAAACGTGTTTTGGATTTGGGTTGTGGTACGGGAAGAATTTTAACCAGTTTGCGCCAACAAGGAGCGGCTGTTGATGGTCTTGATAATACTTCACGCCATGTAGAATTAACAAAAAAACAGAATCCAGACGCTCATATTTTTGAAGGTGATTGGAAAGATACCGGCCTGCCTGCTGGCAGTTATGGCGTAATCTACAGTTTGGGGAGAAACATTTTACACGAGTTCCAGCTACCAAGTCAGAATAAAATGTTTGCGGAAGCCAATCGATTATTGGCGCCAGGCGGAATATTTATAGTTGATATACCGGATATTACTGTAGAAGATTCAGGATATAAAAAACTTGCTGATAAGTATGCGCAGACTATGCAGGCGAGAGGTGTAGAACATTTTAGGTACGGAACAATTTATGACAGTCCGGATGGCAAGCATTTTGCCACTCGTTACGCCTATAGTCGTGATGATATCGCGCAACTAGCTGAAGATAATGGATTTGTTATTAAAGAAGTTAAGGAAAAAGATTTGGCGACTGGCAAGGGGGATAAAAATATTTACTTTATCTTAAAAAAAGTTACTGATGTAAAGATGCGCGCAACGCCAGTAATAACTAAAGTTTAAGTGGTGCCAGATATTTTGGCTTGGTTCCAAGCCAGTTGGAAAAAACTCTTCATGCTCGCATAGATTGCTTTGCTTTCTATCATCGTGCCAACGCATTCTTTGGCAGAATAGGATATAAAAGCGACCCGAGTCTCTCCGTATATATTTATTTCCACGTCAATGGGAAAATTTTCAGCTGGCATTAAAATAGTTTGTCGTTTGAATTCAGCGTCGTGGCTATGATAGTTTTCGGCCAAGTTTGATTTGGACGCAATTACCGATGCAAAGATATTTTTCTTTGATCTTTGCGGAGCGTATGTATTATCGAGCCAGTTTCGTAATTCAGGAGTAACCGTATCGGTTGAGAGTAGGGCGTATAATTTTGTATTAGGAAAATTTAGCGTATCCAAATAAATTTCTTTTAGCCCTTCTATTCCTTCAAAAAACTTCACTCCCGGTTTATTGTGCGCTAGTCGATATGTGCTATAGAGATCTCCCATCACATTTTTGAGGAGGTTTTTTTGTTTGGCAAACTCTTTTTCTCGGTCCCCGATCATATCAGCTAATTTTTCTGGTGGTTCGGCGTTATATTGAGTTTTTGATCCTTTCTTGTCGCTAGTTATTAAACCGTATCCTTCCAGATTGCCTAAAAGGTAATACAACAAGGTGCGGGAGAACGGTGTGGTCTTGAGAAGAGTGGGAATGGTGGCGTCGGTTGTTTTGAGTAGCGCATCATATAAAATAGCCTCATTTTTGGCTAATCCTAGCTCTTCTAGAGTGGAGATGGCTGTGTGGGTGCTCATATTATTGACAATTTATTGGCTTAACTAAGGGAAGTATAGCACAGTTTGTATATATTGTCAAGCATAATTTGACAGTTTTAAGATATTTTTATACTCATGAATATGGCTAATATTAGCTATTTATATTATTTTATACTTACTATTGTACATCCAGTATTGACAAATTTCCATAGCTATGGTATACTGAGTCGTTAAGCTAGAAAGCAACGAAAGGCCGCTTAACAACCAACCGGCAGTACCTTACAACTAAAGCCGCCCTATAGACCTCTGGAGAGAGGGATCTATAGAAACACAACAAATTGATTTATATCCTAATCTAACAACCTCTCTCCATCCGGATGAGAGGTTGTTTGTTTCAAGCGATGAGGATGTAGCCATACCAGTGCCCAAAATCATAATGGCATAAAGGTCTGGTCACCTCATCGGTTGAAACAATCTGATATAGATAGTTTTCAACCAATCGTTCTTTACATCGAGTATAGGTTTCTAATCGCCTGTGAATAATTGGAGAGATAGATACTGGCGAAGAGAAAAAATACTCTTCTAGCAAATAAATGTTGGTATGTCGCAAGGCTAGGCCAACCGAGGCGGAGATAGTGTTCAATCGGGTATCGAAAGATGCCCAGAACCGCTCGCGGTCTCCTCGTAGCCCACTAGAGCTATGTAGTATCGAGTGCGTTCCTTCTGAATCAAACCGAAAGGGGAGATTGAGTAGGGAACAGTCGGTATTATAAGACAAAATGTAAACAAAAAATCGTAGAGTAAATCGGATATCAATTCGATTTCGTAAATAACGATGAAAAGTTTGCATGTAGTACCGGACGAACTTTGACAATTCAATCTGACATAATTTGGGATTCACATGTTGTCTGTAATCCTGAGGGGTTTTGCTCCAAAGGATATCTGTTTTGTTTTTATATCGCAAATTGTGTCAGCATCATCATCGCGACGAGCCATATAACCCGACGGTGTTGGGAAATGGATTTTTTGGATGGTGATGTCTTAGGGGGTCGCCTAAGTTTAAGAAGCGGGCGATAAAAACAATGGCCGAAGAAAAAGAAGAATGGTTTTTGTTCCACATCGGTGAGGCTTGGGACATCATCTGCGGCAATTGCCGTAGAGAGGGTGAGCAATCCGAATAGCTCACGCAGAACGACCTCGCCACGATCTGTGGTATGAACAATG
>CAZHYG010000021.1:0-6408 GCA_964536615.1 uncultured Gammaproteobacteria bacterium | reverse complement strand
GATTACTATTGTGGACCAATGGGGATTTGAACCCCAGACCTCTTCCATGCCATGGAAGCGCTCTAGCCAGCTGAGCTATTGGCCCCTAAACAAAACTTGTTAAATTGTAAAACACAGACTACTTTTTGTCAACTAATTAGCCAAAACTAGCTCTTTTTCAAAGCCACTTCAACCGTAATAGCCTCCGATTCTTTACCTTCCAAATTGATAATATCTGTTTTTTGAGGGTGATACTCCTTATGTTCATAAGTAACATAAAACCGAGAATCTCCGGCCATAAAATAGTATTTTCCACTCCCATCGGTAATTTGTGTATCAACCAATTTGTTAAACTGGGCATTAAACAGACGGGCTACCACGCGAGAAATTGGAGTTTTGGTTGATTGATCATAGACCATGCCCCAATTTTTAATCTTAGGCGGCAAGGCTAATTTTCTAAATAGAAAGAAAAAGGCTATGTGCACTCCCAGCAATACTCCAACATACCACTTAGGAGATATGTATAGGGAGCCGGCGGTTATAACAATTCCTAAAACTGAAACAAAAGCTTGGGCTCGGCGAGCAATTTTTTCCCATACCAATCGGATCGGCTTTTTTTGCGCGCCTACAGGATCAAGTGGAATAATTGCGGTAATACTACTTGGTGCCCGCACCTCTATAACCTCTCCATGATATATTTCCGCTTTCTGCCCGTCATTTTTATAATCTGCTAAAAATTGGGACGGGAAAACAAAAGTATTTTTTTGCACATGAATTTTATACTTGCCTGGTCCGACAGTAAAAATAAACCTGCCTTTTGAATCAGTTACTTTTGACTGCACCACTTTGCCTGTTTCCGCATTCACCAAACGCACCATGGCCAAATCTATAGGCAGCTTGCTTAAGGTGTTATATACCAACCCCCATTTCTCTCGACGACGCCAGCCAAGAAGCATAAGCGGCTGCAAGAATAACAATCGTAAGAACGGCAAGAAATCAAGCCAGGAAATAAGCGGCGCAGCCCCGACTACCACAGTAGTAATAACCGCGGGAGCTACAATCGTTTCATTTACTTTTTTAACTTCTGGATCAGTGGCTACATCTTGAATTTTCTGAACCGCGACATTAGATAAAACTTTAGTCTGTTTTACCACAGAACCGGCAATATTTTTTACATTATCTTGAATAGATAAATCCGGATCAATTGTAAGTATTAATTTTTCCGGTTCGGCAATTAAAACAAAATCTTGATTAATAATATTATTCACGACATTGTTTATATTTACCGTTCGTTCATAGAAACCATTTTTCTTAACTGAAACAACATAGCTATCATTTGGCACCATCCAGCCAAAATTTCCATCAGCACCTGAATACATAGGGTTCAACTGCCCATATTCTCCCATGCTAAAAGAGTTTCCATTTCCATCTTTTAGGGTTATTTCTACCCCCTCAAGTGAAGCCAAATTATCACTGGTAACTTTACCCATAAGCACGGTCCTCACACTAAACCCAACTGTATCCTGCTGTCCTCCTCCATAATCTATCTCAATATATGCTCGCAATACTCCTGTTCGAGCAAATGAAACTTCAGCAATATATTCTTTAGTGGTAGCATTGTAAACAAATTGATGACGATCAGTATCGCCGATTTGCAGCACCATTGTTCTTGGAGCGGCATACAATTTATCTTCAGGCACAACCACAGTCAAAACAGCTCCTTGCAAACCCGTTACCACATCTCCAACTATAGCCAAAGTTATTTTTCTATTAGCAGTCAAAAATCGAATGTCATTTATATTTATTTTTTCAAAAGATGGCACAGTGGACTCTGGTGCATTGTACTCATCAATGTCCGTAATTGAAGAACAGCCTGGATCCGCAGGAAAATCTACCAAACCATCACCATCATCATCCAAACTATTACCACATACAGCGTTTACTACCGTATTTGAACAAGCGGGCAGGGCACTGCAAGCTGCATCAGCGCAATCTATAAGTCCATTACTATTATCATCTATGCCATTACCACAAATTTCTGCTGGCGGCGTTGAAGTGCTTGTGCACTGTGATAATGCCGAACAGGCTGCGTCAGCACAATCTATCAACCCATTACTATTATCATCTATGCCATTACCACAAATTTCGACCGGAACCGAAGCTGGAACAATTTGTCCATTACGAAAAACTCCCGGACTTATATTTCCCGAGGTATCAATTGAAAAAATAGTATAAAAATAATTAGTATTTACTGCTACACTTGTGTCAGTAAAAGTTTCTGCGCTACCTGAATACACCTGCACCCCATCTGCCAACCCGATTGAACTTCCTCCAACCTTGCGCAACACCCTCACTCCATTAAAGTCTGGCGTACCCATGAGACTTGGATTTGTCCAAGATAAAATAATTGAATTACTAGTAGTCGTTAATAAAAAATTTGAAACATCAGGCGGAGGCACAACATCGGCTTTGGTAGTAAACATAGCATCAACTGTGCTACTACTATTTCCCGCCGCGTCAGTAGAAACTATCTGAAAATGATATAGAGTATTTGGATCTAAATTAAACAATAAAACGCTATGAGATAGCGCCTGAGTCGGATCAAAATAATTACTGCCGTATGAAGCGGTAATCCCATATAAAATTTGACTATCTGCGCTTTCATTTGTTGCCCATGTTATAGTAGCAGTAGTAACACCGGTGCTAACCTGAACATTTGTTATAACGGGAGCTGTAGTATCTGGCGGTGGAGTTGGGGAAACTTGAGTGCTAAAACTTCCGGTATACTCCACCGTATGCAAACCCGTATCTGTCACTGAAATTTTATAGTAATAAATTGTACCGGTTGCCAAGCCGGCCAAAGCAGTCTGATAATTTCCAGTTACACTGCCCGAACTTCCATAAGCCGCACTCAAACCATATACAAATGTTACGCTGTCTATACCTCTGTCATCAGTCGCTTCCCAGGTAATTTGGGCGGAAGTATATGTTGTGCTTGAATTTACGTTAAATAGCGAAGGCGGCTGATCTCCTCCACTGCTTCCGCCACCGCCTCCTCCCCCTCCTGCTGAAGGCACATTTGCCTGCACCGTAACACTTTGATCTGCTCCATTTGCAACCAAAATAATGCAGAATGAACTTATTGCAAACAGCGCCAAGATAATCATTTTTGTAAACGCATGTTTCATACTACATTCTGCCATTGTCAGTTTTTATTATTTAAGGAGTTGTTGATGGCGTGCTTACAGTTTCGGTTACAACTTCAGTTGCAACTGGTTCTGGTGCTGGAGCAACTGTTTCGGTGCTTGAGGTTGTTTCAGAAGTGCTTGCAACAGAAACATCTGGCGTAACACTAATATTTGAAGTGTCTGCACTCACAGCCCCAGAACTCTGATCTATAATCGGAGCTTCTGGTTGCACCACCTGGTCTTCTGAAAGCACCTTGGCAATTACTGTCCAATCAAATGCCGCATTGCTTTGTCCATTGTTATTTTCTTTTACCGTAAAGCTATCATAGTTTCTTTCGAAGACATATACACCATTAGTTTCTCCAGACATAGTGATCTGAATCTTTAATGGCACAGTTTTATCTATAATCGCCTGATCCAAGTCTGCTAACACCACTTGTTTTATACCATTTTCTAACGTACTAGTACCCGAGATAACAATCTCCTGTTTACCAACACTCTGCAAACCATAAATCTCTTTTTCTCCCGCCACCGTCGTAATTTTTTGAATCAGATTACCAAACTCATCTATTCTCCATTTGTTATTTTTACCAAAAATACCTGCTACATTTATCAATGAGTGATTTTGCAAGTTAAGATCATCGGTATAAGAAAGCGTACTGCCAGTTCCTTGAATGTTAAGGTTTTCTATAGTACTACTGGTTGACCCGCCTGCCACAGACTCAATATCTCTGCGTAAATCTTCAATATCCTTATCTTTATTATATACCCAAGCCGTACGAACTAAGGCCAGTACTTTTCCTGTTGAAGAAGCATCAAGAGATTCCAGAGCTAAACCAACTATACCCACCACTTTATTATTCTTATCTTTGGTTGGGTCATATTTCATAGCAAAACCAGGAAGTGATGCGCTTACCAACAAATCACCTTTTTTGATCAGACCGTTTTCAGCAGAAACTTTAACAGGCACACGACCTACCATTGCCATTACGGCTGTGTTTTCTGTCTTACCATTGCCGACTACGATAGTTGGATTGGTTGAGATTACACCTGCTACCGCTTCGGTATATGATTGACTTGTTCTTCTGTATGTATCAGGGGCGCTCGCATCTACCATTACTACATCGCCTGCTTCTACAGTATCATCGGCAGCTATATCAACACGCTCTGCCAAATCTCCTGGATTGGTGGATGTGCCAAGAACCGCGCTCGCGCCAAAGTAATTACCCAAGGCATGCACGTCTCCATTAGCAGCAACTGAGAACACAGGATTATTATTAGCGCGCAAAGAAATAATATAATTATCAGAGGCTGAACCAAAGTTTACCGCATTAAAGGTAAAGGCTCTCGCGCCAGCAAAACTTTCTACACTGGATTCAAACAAGGTAGAGGTTGCGAATGAGAGAGTGTTAAATACACCGGTTTGTCCAAATGATATGTTTCCGTTTATTATCACATCTCGAGGGCTGCTTATACTGCCTATAATTAGGCTGCTGCTGTTAGTATCAATAGTCAAAGCTTGATACAAATTATTATTCCAATTTAAATTTACAAACGCCATTACTGTTCCAACTTCAGCACTATTATAATCACCCATAGCAACCGCAACAGTTGGGCCTTCACCAGTTGCTTTCATAGCCACACCGGCAATATTTGAAGAAGTTAATTTATCACCCACATGAATTGCGCCGTTGCTATTAGTTACTTTAATTCTTACACGACCAGCCAGGGCTAAAGGCAGTGGATTATCAGAGTCTGAAACATTATGGCCAATACTGTTAAAATCACCGGCTTGAGCCGAATCTGAAATAATACCTACTAAACCATTTTGATATGCACTAGTTGATTTGCTTAATTTAGGAATATAATTTCCATCCGATGTGGTTACAAAATTATTGCTCAACACCACTACATCACCAAGTTGCAAGCCAACATCGGCAGCATACATTTCCATATAGTCAGCCGACACTGTGCCATTACAGTCATAAATTACCTGGTTATCTGTTGCTCCGTTATCAACATGACACAATGCAGAAGTTGCGTTGGTTGGACTGGTTAGATTTACTTCAACTTGACCGCCAACATCCAAGGTTGAAGTTACACCGATTGTTGAAGTGCCAATAAGCACTTTCCCATTTGCAAAAACTCGGAAAATACTTGAGGACGCACCAGATACGACGTTAAATATAGAAGATGTTGCGCCAGTCGAGGAAGCAAAGACAGACAGAGCGCCTTGAGACATGATACCTCCAATACCTGCAGTCAACGATGTTCCTGCCATAATGTTTCCTTGAGCAAAGATATCGTTTCTTGATTGTAAGTTGCCTACTTCTGCAGAGTGAGCGATAAGAGATGATACTTCGGTGCCGGAGATGTCATAAACATATAACGTCTGAACAGCTGGATCAGTTGTGTATGCGTATCGACCGGAGACATAGAGCCCTGAAACTCCACCGACCACTGCTGAAACTGCGCTTTTTGGCACAAGCGGATTTGAAATATCAATTACATTTAAACTATATGTTCCCGACCCACCCAAAACATACGCATATCGGCCGGAAACATAAAGTTTGTTTGGAGCAACTCCCGCAGAAGTAGTTGCTACTTGAGTCGGAGAAGATGGGTTTGAAATATCAAACACTGACAATACACTATCATTACTATCTATAACATACGCATATCTATCAGAGACACTGATTTCTGTAGGAGTTGAATTTGCAGCTAAAGCTCCAGACCCTACCACAATTGGATTTGATGGGTTGGAAACATCAATTACAGAAACCGTACTTGAACTAAAGTTTGCTGTATACGCATATCTACCCGAAACATAGACAGAATTTGGCCCGGTACCGACAGGTATTACAGAAACTTGAGCTGGAGCCGAAGGGTTTGAAACATCTACTATCGACAAGCTACTTGAAACGGAATTTGTTATATACGCATATTTTCCTGAAACATAAATTGAACCCGGCGTGTTTCCCACACTTACAGTGCCGAGCTTAGAAGGAAAGCGTTTGTTCGAAATATCGACTACAGACATTGTGTGCAAAGTAGTGTCCGTTAAATACGCATATTTTCCCGAAACATAGATCGCCCAGGCAGCTGTGCCAACCGAAGTCGTAGAAATTAATGTTGGAGCCGAAGGGTTTGAAATATCTACTATCGACATAGTGCCATCTCCGTAATTTGCTGTATAGGCATACTTACCTGAAACAAATACATTACCCGGATTGGCGGCAAG
>CAZHYG010000020.1:0-7021 GCA_964536615.1 uncultured Gammaproteobacteria bacterium | reverse complement strand
GGGTAAAAATAAATGATGAAAAAGTAACGGCAATTGATGCGCAAGTAAAACCGGGCGATATAATCCAAAAAGGCAGTCGGTTTTTTGTAAAGATTAAATAAGTATGTCTAGCGACCTAAAACAATATATCCATACAGCTTTACGGTCCGCAGGAGTGGCGGGCGATATAGAACTTACCGTACCGCCTAATCCAGATATGGGTGATTTTGCGTTTGCCTGTTTTGGTGTTGCCAAAGAGTGGAAAATAAGTCCGGTGGATGCGGCAAAAAAGATAGAGGCATCGCTTGGCAACAGCAAGTCCAGTCTAATAAATAAGGTGCAGGTCATGGGGCCGTATGTGAATTTTTTTCTTGATGCTGGTAAAGCGGCCGAACTTGTTGTGCAAGATGTTTCAAAAAAAGGAAAAAAATACGGAATCAACAATTCGGGCAAAGGAAAGAAAGTAATGATTGAGTATCCGTCTAACAACACTCATAAAGAATTTCATATCGGACATTTCCGCAATGTCTGTATTGGTAATGCTTTGGTGCGCCTGTATGAACAGAATGGATATAAAGCATACCCGGTAAATTATTTAAATGATTTTGGCAGCCATGTGGCCAAGTGTTTATGGGGCCTGCAAAAATTTCATGCTAGTGAAAAAATGCCGGAAAATAAACAGAAGTGGCTGGGTGATATTTATGCCGAAGCCAGCCAGAAATTAAAAGATAATCCGGATTTTGCTCCGGAAGTTGCCGAGATTCAAAAACAGCTGGAGGCCAAAGATAAAAAAATATGGCCTTTATTTATAAAAACCAGGGCTTGGAGCATAGACCAGTTTGAAAAAATATTTAAAGATCTAGGTGTAAAACATAAAGCCGTATTTTTTGAAAAAGATTTAAAAGCCAAAGGCCAAAAACTGGTGGATGAATTATTAAAAAAAGGCGTGGCAACAGTGGGGGAAGGCGGCGCGATAATTATTGATTTGAGCCAGTATAAACTTGAGGTTGCACTGCTTCGCAAATCCAACGGCACTGGTTTGTACTTAACCAGCGACTTGCCGCTGGCTGTGGCAAAATTTAAAAAATATAACGTCGCGGAAAGTATTGTTATTACCGGCATTGAACAAAATTTATATTTTAAACAGCTATATAAAATTTTAGAGCTCATGGGCTTTAATAAAAAATTGACCCATATTGGGTATGGTCTGGTAAATTTAAAAGAAGGAAAAATGTCTTCACGTTTGGGCAATGTTATTTTGTATGAAGATTTGTATCGCGGCGTATTTGATGCTCTGAAAGCAGAATCCGCGCAGCGCCACCCAGACTGGAGCGAGAAAAAAATTAACGACACAGTTCGTGTGTTGGCGCTCGCCGCTCTTAAGTTTGATATGCAAAAACATGAGGCGGCTAAAAATATTATTTTTGATGCCAAAGAAGCAACTTCATTTGAAGGGTTTAGCGGCTTGTACGCGCTGTATGCTGTGGCTCGTATTAACAGTATTATGCGGCAAGCAAAAAATATTGCCAGATCGCGCGTTGATTATGGTGTGTTAGTTTCTCCGGAAGAAAAACAGCTGGTATTGCTACTGGCAAAATATTCGGAAATTGTAAGCCAGGCTTTGTCAGAATACAATCCGTCAGTAATTACACGATATAGTTTTGATTTAGCTCAGGCATTTAACAATTTTTATAATAAACATAGTGTTTTAAAGGCGGAAACAGACGCGTATAAAATAGCGCGCCTATCATTAGTTCTAGCCGTAAAACAGACACTTGAAAATGCGCTCCAGTTATTAAGTATTGAAACCATCAAAGAAATGTAGGTATGAATAGTAAGTTGCGGAGGCAGTTGGAAAAAATTAAACCTGTAAAAACATATACGATAGGTACGGTAAACTTCTATATCTATAAAGCCAAAAGTTTACATTCGTCGCGTTGGCATAATCAGGTGCTTAAAAAAATAGTCTTGCGCGCGCGCAGGTCTTTTTTACGATATGGCGCAGTGCCTCTGCTTAATAGGCATGATGCTTTGGCAGAAATCTATCTGTGCCGCGCATCTGATGATAAAACAGAAGAATGGCTTTGTGTGCGGTTTGTGCCCGGAATGAAAGGCAGGCATATAGTTGAGGATTTAGATCAGTATACCATAGAAGGTAAGCCGGCCGCTGATTTTTTGCGTAAAAAATTACGATTGCGCCAAAGAAGCTACGAGAAGGCGCTGGTTTCTATTTCTCGGGTATGTAGTATAGCTCCATATCACATTAAAAGAACATCTCGGCAAAACAAGAGCGATTTTTCAAAATCGCTACAATATGGAGCACAATCATTTGCGTTTATAAATAAATATTTTTTCTCTCAGTGTAATTTTACTTATTTAGTCGGATCATTTAGAAAAGAATTATTGAAGAAATTTTTAGCATTTAATCCTGATACTGTGCTGCATATGACAGATGCGTACCAGATTTTAGGCTGCATGCCAAAAGATGTGCGGCTAAATCGAGCGCGGTTGGCGTATCGTTTCCCGGGTTATTTTTTGTATATCCCTCAATTACTCGATTTATTTGAAACGTTAATAAAAGAGAAATTTTTGCGTGTAGCTTCAATAAAGTGTTTTGTAGTTTCATATCGTAAAAATTTTAACGAGTATTTAGCAGGTAAAAATTATCAAGAAGTGTTGCAGGCAGTGCGAGGCGTGCATAAATTATTGCTTGCACCTGGAAAAATACCATATTCTCAATTGACCGGCGTGCGACTGCGGCAGCTGGTGGCCGATCAAGTGGATGACGGGCCTGCCCTAAAAATAGTTAAAGTTGCGGACTGGAAAAAACAATTAGAAGCTATTAATTATTGATATATGGTTCAACAACGTTTATCCTTAAAACCGATCATTATAGAAGTGGAGAGCGCCCATCGTGATGGCGTGGTTGTGTATGACGGAGCAGGGAATGCTCACATTAATATATCTTCTGATTTTGCGGCAACAGTACCTCCTGAAAAGCAGTTTGATTTGACGCAAGCAACAATTTTTGGTCTTAACGAAAGGCTGACCATGGCCGCTACATCGCCCGTGCTCAGCGCGAATGGAAAAACCTTGCGAGAGGAATTTAACGAAGAGTGGGCGGTATATGCGCAAAAATTATCAGAAGTGGACGGCGCAATTTTTAATTATGGGTATTACGCGTATTATCCAGAGCGCAATGATTTGGTGCGGTTTTGCCCGCCGTTTTGGCATCATGTGGTGTCGGTAGCCAGCAGTTCAAAGTTGCTGGCTGATCCGCATAATGCGTTGACTTGGATGGAAATCAGAAAAATTTTTGAAAACACTACTATTGCCGTAGCCGGTTGCAGCGTAGGCAGCAGCGTGATACATTCGGCGGTAATGGATCTGCGCCCCAAAGCTATTAAAATTGCTGATAAAAGCGTGTATAAAATGGAGAATATTAACCGAGTGAGGCTGGCATACTATGAGATGGTAAAAAACCAAGCACAGCGAAATTCAGCAGTTGGATTATCGTTAAAAAACAAGGCTCAAGTAGTTGCTAATCAGCTATATGCAATTGATCCGTTTTTGGATGTGTATGTGTATGATGAGGGGGTTGATGCCAACAATGTAGATTCATTTTTGGGGGAAGAGTTGGGTGGGGCAAAAACTAGCATTGTAGTTGAGGAAGTCGATGATCCGAGAATAAAATTATTTATTCGAGAAGAGGCGCGCCGGCGCGGTTTGCCGCTTATTATGGTGACTGATATTGGATCGTCGGTGCAGCTTGATGTGTTGCGGTACGATAAAGATAAAAATTTGCCTTTGAGCTGGGGTGTCTCAGACCAGTTTTTAAAAGAAAAAATGGAAGGGGTATATGTGCAGGCTGGCAATAAAAAAACATTTTTTGAATTTGTCGATGCGCTTATTGGCTCCGATTATCGACGGGGTGAACTAAATGCCATTATTGAAGAGAAAGTTGAAATTCCAACATCTACAATTATTCCTCAGCTTGGTTCAACTGTGGCTATGGCTGGAGCAATTGCCGCAGAGAGCGTGGCGCGCATTGTGCTCGGTTTTGATCTTCCCCCTCGAGTGATTGTTGATAAACAAACATTTGCGGTTACGGTGTATCGGTAAGCAGTACTGAAGACAGAGGCAGTCGCGGGGAGAAAGGACGGTGGGTGTCGGCTTCATTTTTTACGTAGCCAGCTCTAAATAAAACGGTAGTATGCCTGGTTGTTCCCAGAGTCATGCTAAATATTTTTTTAATTAAAGATACTTCGGTGATGCCCGCGTGAATTGCAACTTGAATATTTTGTTCGGTTAAGAAAAGAAAAATTTTCTCAAATAATCTTCCGGCAGCTATCCAGTGCAGCGGATCGTCTTGTTTTGTAGTTATAATTCCAATCAATGGTGATTTTTCAATAAAAATTTTTCCGCTTGCCGCAAATTTTAATCCATCTTCAGGCCGTAAGGCTGCGGCGCCAACAAGACCATTATGCAAACGTGCCGCTTCGTCATCTTGCAAGCCAAATCCAATACCGGGCATGCCAAGGAGGCTGTCGGTATCGTTAGGCAAGAGCCAGTCACCCAATTCTTTGCTGAATTTTGAAGAGTTTATTACAAAACCATCAGCTTGCGCTTGAAATTCTGCGACTCCGAGGCGGCGTAAGCTATCGGTAACTGCATGAAACTGTGTTGTTTCTTGGTCTGCAAATTGCTGTATAGCCGCAATGTCTTTTTCAAGGATTGTTTTAGTTGGATCAAATTCGGCGCGGATTACTTTTCGATCAAATATCGCTTTGACGGTGCTATGTAACTCCGGTTGTGGTGTTGCGTGAGAAAAATTAATAGTAGCAATTTTTACGCACGATGGTTGGTTGTCTTTAGCCGGCAGTACGTCAGTTTTTTCAATTGGCGCAAGATCAATGGCGGCAGTATATCCATAATAGGCCGCGCCAATAAAGATATTTTCCAAAGCACAACCCAAGCTGATGACTGCTTGTCTGCCCGCCTCATCCGAAGCAGGTAAAACAAACTTTCGTTCTAGATACATTATGATTTGCAGTGTTTGTTTATTAATTAAAAAACGCCATGGCTGTGTGTTGTGGCTGCTTGGCGCTAGATGTCCTAGCAGACATAAAAAAGCCAGCTGGTTGTATGTATCCAGCGCGGAAAAAGCAGCGTGGTTTATGAATGCTGCCGTATCGCGTGTTTCAATTTTAGGGTTTATTGTATCAACCATATAGTTTTAGGCTGATATATCTTACTTGTTTTTATAAATAATCGCAACTGTATATAGTTTGTGTCGGCTATGATATAATATCAACTATGATTATATCTATATACTATGGAAATACTATTAGGTATTTTTACTTTTCTCATTACCACATATTTAGGAATTTCGGTATTTTTAAAAAATAAACATAGCTGGACATCGCGATTATTTTTGGCGCTGAGCCTCTTTATTGATAGCTATATTGTAGTTAACTATCTATCTCTACATCCTCCGCAACCAACCGCGGAAAGTCAGCTGTTCTGGATTCGTGTAGTTATGTTTGTGTGTTCATTTATTGGACCATCTTTGCTTTTATTGGTGTGTACTTTTCCTGGAGAACGATTTACTTTGAAAAAAAGATATTTAGCGCTCATAGGAGTTCTTATGGCAAGCTCGGCTGCTGCTTCGCTAGGTACTTTGGTTTTTAAATCTATAGATTATTCCACTGGAGAGCCGCTGCCAATACCTGGTTCAGGTATTCCAATATTTTTTGCAGATTTTGTCGGACTATTTTTGCTGAGTTTTATTGTGCTTATTTTTAAATATAGAAAATCATCTGGTAAAGAGAAGGTGCAGAATTTTTATTTTATTTTAGGAGTAATTGCCACCTTTTCTTTTATGGCTCTGTCTACGGTTATTTTTGTAGTAGTGCTTAAAACTTCGGCAACTGTTTTTCTCGGGCCTCTTTCTTCAGTGATGCTGATGCTGTTTATCGCGTATGCAATCTTTAAATATGGCTTGTTTGATATTAAAATTATTGCCACTGAAGCATTGGTAGTCTTTTTGACAATTATTTTAATTTCCGAAGGAGTATTATCGGGCACCTTGTTAGGTGCCATGTTTAAATTCTTTTTTGCGGTACTGGTTGCGTTGTTAGGTATTTTATTGGTAAAAAGCGTTCGTAAAGAAATCAAGAATAAAGAAGAGCTTGTCACATTGGCAGAATCTTTAGAAAAAGCCAACACGCTTTTACAAGAAGCCGACAAACAAAAAACAGAATTTTTGACTATGGCCTCTCATCAATTGCGTACGCCGCTTTCCATTTTAAAAGGATATATCGAACTGATTAAAGACGGTACCTACGGCCGAGTCGATAAAACAATGGTTAAGGTTTTGGAAGACATGGATATAAATAACGAACACTTGGTAAAATTGGTTGATAAGCTGTTAGATATTACCCGTTTAGAACAAGGACGAACCAAGTATACGTTTGCCATGGTTAACATGTGCGCATTAATTGACGAAGCAACCAATGATTTAAAAATAAAAGCTAAAGAGAAAAAATTAAAAGTTGAGTGGGTGTGCCCGGCGCAGATGCCTCAGATTTATTGCGATCAAGAAAAGATGCATCACGTAATTTATAATTTTATAGATAATGCGTTAAAATATAGCGAGAAAGGCATTGTTCGAGTTACGCTAGAAGAGCAGGGTGGAGGAGTGGTGTTTCGGGTTCATGATCAGGGAATCGGCTTTGAAAAATCTGATGAAAATAATTTCTTTCAAAAATTCTATCGCGGCGATAATGTGCGGACAATCGGTATAGACGGTACTGGTTTAGGTTTGTATGTGTGCAGAAAATTTGTAGAAGCGCACAGTGGCCGTGTTTGGGCGCGTAGTGAGGGGTTAGGCAAAGGCAGTGAGTTTGGTTTTTGGATACCGTTAGGTGAATCAGTACATGCTTTGCCGGCAGGAGCAATAAAAGACTTGGTAAAAACAGCCTGATAATATTTGTTTTTTTCAAAAAATAGTATATAATATGTACACAATCTTTATTCGCTA
>CAZHYG010000019.1:0-9650 GCA_964536615.1 uncultured Gammaproteobacteria bacterium | reverse complement strand
ATCTAAAGCTCTTCTCGCTGAGAAGACACCTGGACCCCGGGCAGGGGTAACAATGCCATTTGAGCGATAAGCTTGGGTGGCGCAGACGTGGAGAGAGACATGGGCAAGTTCCCCAAGATTTGGCGTGGTTTGAGCGGTGGACAGCAGCAGGCCCTCGGGCAGAAGCTGTACCTGGCCGGCGGCGGTGAGAACGGAGGCGAAGAGGCGCTCAAGGCGCTCCTCGACGGCGACTACGAGATCATCCTCCGTGATGCCTCGAAGACGCTCGTCGACCAGTACGGCCGCTGCATCCCGCCGTCCGGCCTCAAGAAGGGTCAGGTGGTGGACGCCAACCGACAGTACCGCCTGGTGCAGCCGGAGATCGACTACAACACGGTGCTGGCGCGCATCACGCAGTACTTCCCGGAGATGAAGTTCATCTCCGCCACGGAGTTCAAGCAGCGCGTGGAGGCGCTCCTCGCCAAGCTGGATGACCAGAAGCAGGTGAAGAACCTGCGACGCGGCGTCTGGCTGCCGATCGTTTTGCCCCAGCTCGCGGTCACCGACTACGGGCGCACGCTCGAGGAGATCTTCCTCGCGGCGGTCGAGCGCTCCTACACGGCGCAGTTCCCCGGGCGGCGGTTCTACAACTACCGCAAGGGCGATCTGGCCGGCCAGGTCAGCGTGGTGGAGCAGAGCCGGCACCAGCAGCTCATCGACGCGATGCGTCAGGGTCCGGTGGTCTGCATCCTGTTCCCGGCGGCGCTCCAGGGCTTCGGTATCGAGGCCGATCGGCAGATGATCGAGGAGTTCCCACAGGGCTTCGCGCTCTCGGGTGCGATCGACACGGCCATGGCCCACGTGGTCTACGCCGAGGTTCTGGCGCGTGACTACCAGGTCCCGGTCAACGACTGCGCCGCCAACACCTGGCAGGGGCCCGACCACTCGCTGTACTTCGACTCCAGCGACGGCAAGCGCTGCTTCGGCCGCAGGAACCTCAGCGCGGGCGAGGGCTACTCGGGCGGTGTCGTTCTCTTCGAGTGCGTCCATCGGACGCTTGGCAACTAGTCCCTTGTATCAAAGATTCGGTCTCTTGGTCACTTGGGCAATCACTCGTCCTAGCGGCGGGGTGGTCAACGCACAGTACGCAAGTACGTCGCCGCGACCCCTCGCCGTTTGCATTTATAAACAATTTAATATGTTGATTTAATTTTTTTAAAAATAAAACTTTTCAAATCAAATTTTTGGTGTATAAATAGTAGCTCTTGACAGAAAATTAGATGCATGTTATACTGTCTTTAACTTCGAAAGTGGTAAGCAATTATTCGCTTTCAGCAATACAAAGCCCTACGGGGCTTTTTTGCTTTTTAGGCCTTGGTTAGAAAGGGTTGACTAAAAAAAATTTAATGGTACACTACATAAAAATAAAAAGGGGTGATCTTTAAGTTTTTTATATGCAACAGAGTCAAATCAATCGTGTAGTTAAATTGATTAAAAAAACAGGGGATAAAATCGTTTTAATGGACAATGAATCCGATGCAGTCATGATGCTTATGGATCTTGACTCATACGAGGTGTTATTGGCCAAACCAGCCATGATTCAGCCGGAAGTTAGTGTGGAAAAACTAACCGAAGAAGAGTTGATGGAAAAAATCAACAAAGATGTGGCTGTATGGCGTGCTCATAATGACAAAGAGCGCCTGGAAACGATTGATAAGGTGCTAGAAAAAAATACTTTTCTAGATGATAGCGCAAGCAGAAGAGAGAATTATTTGCGCCCTGCCCAATCAGTTCATGCTGATCAAGACGCTGGATCGGGAAAACCTGTGGAAAAAGTGTTAGAAGGTTCTGCTACAGATATTGAAGATGAGGAAGAGGAAGAAAAATTTTATCTTGAACCAGTAGAATAATTTGGCTAAAATAAGCTAAATAAAAGGTTTCAGAGTTAAAAGTCAGGGAGGTTCGTTTTTTCTTTGGTTTTTATTGGTAAAATAACATGAAAAAACGGGCTTTAGGGACTTGCAATTTTTTTAATAACCTGGTATAATCGGTACGCTTACTCTAAAAAGGTGAGTATTTAATAAAAATTTTTATAAACAAAAAATAACGGCTGGACAAAAATCTATTCCGACCACTCGGTAATAGTGCCGTGTAAGGACTAAACTTATGGCTGAGTTTATTAGAAGCAAGCCACACGTAAACATTGGTACTATTGGTCACGTTGACCATGGTAAAACCACATTGACTGCTGCAATCTTGTCAGTATTGCGCACTCGTGGTGGAGCCGCCTCTAACAAAGGTGTAGATGATTTGGATAAATCACCAGAGTCTAAAGCTCGTGGTATTACCATCTCTACTGCTCACGTAGAATACGAAACCGATAACAGACACTATGCTCACGTTGACTGTCCAGGTCACGCTGACTATGTTAAAAACATGATTACCGGTGCCGCTCAGATGGACGGTGCTATTTTGGTTGTTTCCGCCGCTGACGGACCAATGCCTCAGACTCGTGAGCACATCTTGCTTGCTCGTCAGGTTGGCGTACCTTATATCGTTGTTTTCTTGAATAAAGTTGACCAGGTTTCTGATCCAGAATTGATCGACTTGGTTGAAGCCGAAGTTCGTGATTTGCTTAAAAAATACGAATTCCCTGGCGATACAACTCCTATTATCAGAGGTTCTGCTTTGCAAGCATTGCAAAATCCAGGTGATGAAGCCGCTTCAAAACCAATCATGGAATTGATGAAGGCTGTTGATGAATATATTCCACAACCTCAGCGCGATACCGATAAGCCGTTCTTGATGCCTATCGAAGACGTATTCTCCATTGAAGGCCGCGGTACAGTAGTAACCGGTCGTATGGAAAGAGGTATCGTTCGCTTGAACGACGAAGCTGAAATTGTTGGTATTAAAGATACTCAAAAGACCGTTGTAACTGGTGTTGAAATGTTTAACAAGCAGTTAAAAGAAGGTCAGGCTGGTGATAATGTTGGTTTATTGCTTCGTGGTACTAAGAAAGAAGATGTGGAGCGCGGTATGGTTATTGCTAAACCAGGAACCATTACTCCTCACACTGATTTTGAAGCAAAAGTATATATCTTGACTAAAGAAGAAGGTGGCAGACACAAACCATTCTTCAAAGGTTATAAACCACAGTTCTATATCAGAACTACCGATGTAACTGGTGAAGTAGAACTGCCAGCAGGAACCGAAATGGTTATGCCAGGCGACACTATTACCTTTACTGTTCGCTTGATCACTCCAGTAGCTATGGAAGACAAGATGAACTTCGCTATTCGCGAAGGTGGTAAGACTGTAGGCGCAGGTGTGGTAACTAAGATCTTAAAATAATTTTTACTCTTTCTCCCTGCCTCGGTCTTGTACCGGGGCAGGGTAAGAAAGAATTTAATCGCTCCTTATGAAAGAATCTCAGACTCATAAAAAAACAGCTGAAGAAACCGTAAGCCGAATTAGAATTAAAATTCGCGCTTATGATAACAAAATTATAGATCAGGCCACAAAAAATATTATTGAAACTGCCGAAAGACATGGTGCGCAAATAATTGGTCCTATCCCTCTACCAACTGAAAAGACCAAATTTACCGTTAACCGATCTACCTTTGTCCACAAGGATGCTCGTGAGCAGTATGAAATGCGCGTACACAAACGTCTTATTGACATTGTTAACCCAAGCGCCAAAACAGTTGATGCTCTTATGAGTTTGCAGGTGCCTGCCGGTGTTGATATTGAAATAAAGATGTAAGGTCTTGACAAATAAAAAAAATTAGAGTAGAATTGAGGTACTTAAAAAAAGTTGTTTCAGACTACGTAAATAAGATCTGCGTTTTGAAAAAAACAAAGAAAACATTTATACGGTCAGAAAGAACAGGAGAAAACGCTATTTAAATTTAACGTACAATAAGCCAATCTAAAAAAGCCGAAACGCGGCTTTGTATACGTAGATAAGGCTAGAAACGAAAACGCAATTAATGACAGGTCAATATGCTTATTTTTAGCATAAAAACCAGCCATGATAATTACGCTGTCGTTTCTAGTTTTTATTTACAAGAATGGCGATGTGTATCCTGCTAGAAATAGTAGCGTACAAAAAATTACGAAAATACAAAAACAAATTTCGTGTTTTCGCAAGAATTTTGTAAGTCTGTAATCATTATATGAAATTTATTTTAGGCAAAAAAATCGGCATGACACAGGTGTTTTTACAGAACGGACTCGTAGTGCCAGTCACTAAAGTTCAAGCTGGTCCTTGTCAGATAGTAGAAGTGAGAGAAAATGACGGTGTAAAAGCCGTGCAAATTGGTTTTGGAGAAACTAAAGAATCAAGATTGGCTAAGCCTCAAGTAGGTCATTTAAAAGATTTGGACAAAGTTAGAAATTTACGCGTATTTACCATAGAAACTGGTGCCTCCGTAAAAAGAGGTGATACGATTACAGTTGATACATTTACTGCTGGCGATAAAGTGCAGGTGGTAGGTGAATCAAAAGGTAAAGGTTTTGCCGGTGTGGTGAAACGCCATCATTTTAGAGGCGGACCTGCTTCTCATGGTCATAAAGATAACTTGCGTATGCCTGGTTCCATTGGTGCCGGCGGTGTACAAAGAGTGTTTAAAGGCATGAGAATGGGTGGCCGCATGGGTGGTGACAGAGTAACTGTAAAAAATTTAGAAATTGTGCAAGTGCATCCTGAGTCCGCTGAAATTTATATTAAAGGTGCTGTTCCAGGAGGGCGCAATGCATTGCTTTTGATCAGTGCTGACGGTGTGTTAAAAGTAGCTGAAAATGCTATCCCAACACCTGCACCAGTTGTTGAAGAAGCAAGCGTTTCTGTTGAGCAAACAAATCAATAATCAATTTCTGTACACATTAATATGAAGGCAAAAGTCTACAATTTAGCAGGAAAAGAAACTGGCGAAATGAACCTTTCCGATGCTGTTTTTGGTGTTAAAACCAAGCCAGAAGTAGTTCATGAAGTTTTTGTTGCTTTACAAAACAATCAAAGAGAACCATGGGCAGATACTAAAAATAGGGGAGAAGTTCGTGGTGGTGGTAAAAAACCATGGCAGCAAAAAGGTACTGGACGTGCTCGTCACGGTTCTATCCGTTCTCCAATTTGGAAGGGCGGCGGCGTGACTTTTGGTCCTTTGTCAATCAGAAATTATAAAACAAAGATCAATAAAAAAATTAAGAATCTGGCTTTACGCATGTGTTTGAGTGATCGCGCTGAAAACAAATCATTATTAGTTGTTGAAGATTTTAATTTTGCTGAACCAAAAACTAAATTGTTTGCTCAATTTATGTCGGTATTGCCAGTTAAGGCTAAATCAATTTTAGTTTTGACTCCAGGTAAAAACGAACAAGTGTTGCGCATGACAAAAAACATTAAAACAGTTAAAACTGTGCGCGCCGAAGATGTTAATGTGATGGATGTTTTATCAAATTCAATTGTTGTTACCAATAAAGCAGGAGTAGAGAAATTGGAAACAGTTTTAAATAAAAATAAATAGTTTTCGTGTATGGGATTACTTAATAATTGGCTTAACAAGCAAGACAAAGAACAGCTGGAACAAAGCGGTGAAAAGAAAAGCGCTGTTGTGAAAGAAAAAAAAGCCGTTCGCAGTAAAACTGTTAAATCGGCTGCTGCTAAACCTGCACGCAAAAAAGAAGAAGCTGTTCCAGAAAAAACAAATGAAACAGCGCAGAAAGTAAAAGCGGCAAAAGTTTCTTTGCATAGTCAATCTTTTAAAGTTTTGGTTAGACCATTGGTTACTGAAAAAAGCGCTGTAGCAGAATCTGTTGGAAAATACAGCTTTATAGTTCATAAAGATGCTAATAAGAATCAGGTTAAGGCTGCGGTTATGGAAATTTACGGAGTAAAGCCGGCAAGCGTGCACGTTGCAAATGTGGACGGACGCCGTGTTCGTTTTGGAAGAGCTGCAGGTCGTCGCTCTGATTACAAAAAAGCCATTGTGACATTGCCAGCTGGCAAAACCATCGACATTCACGCTGGTGTATAAGTTTATTAAAAAAGTAGAAAAGTTTTACAGTCAAGTATGCCTATCAAGATTTACAAACCAACAAGTGATGGACGCAGACATTCAAGTGTGCAGAGTTTTTCTGATGTTACCAAAAAGACACCAGAAAAATCCCTGATTGTTTTTTTGACTCCACATTCCGGACGCAATAACCAAGGTGTATTAACCGTACGACACCAGGGTGCTGGCGTAAAGAAATTTTATCGTTTGGTTGACTTTAAGATGCAAAAATTTGATACAGAAGCAACTGTATTGGCTATTGAATACGATCCAAACCGCGGTCCTCGTATTGCTTTGATTCAGTATGTGGATGGCGTAAAGTCTTACGTGCTCGCACCGGAAGGGTTGCAGGTAGGCGACAAGGTAATATCATCACAAAAATCTGTTGAAGCAAAAACCGGTAATCGCATGCCGCTTGAATTTGTTCCAGTAGGTATGTTTATAAACAATGTTGAACTTACTCCAGGCAAAGGCGGTCAATTGGTTCGCGGAGCTGGTTTGTCAGCTCAATTAGTAGGTAAAGAAGATGCTTACGCATTAGTGAAATTACCTTCTGGAGAAGTAAGAAAGATTTTGAAAGAATGCGCAGCCACAATCGGTGCCATGGGTAATGCTGATTATGGTTTGATAAGATGGGGTAAGGCTGGTAGAAATCGTATGCGCGGTATTCGTCCTCGAGTCAACGGTAAGAACATGAACCCTGTAGATCACCCGCATGGTGGTGGTGAGGGTCATAACCCGATTGGTCAAAAGAGAGGTCCTCAGACTGTCTATGGTAAGCCGGCAATGGGTGTCAAGACACGCAAGCCAAGCAAGTGGAGTGATAAATTCATTGTTAAATCACGCAAAGTAAAATCTGAATAGTTAATTACCAAACAGCAACCATATAATCATATGTCTAGAAGTTTAAAAAAAGGCCCTTACGTTGATCCTCGCGTACTGAATAAAGTTGAAAAAGCAAAAGCGAGCGGTAAAAGACAGCCAATCAAAACATGGTCACGTGCATGCGTGATCTCTCCAGAGATGGTTTCCCATACATTTTTAGTGCACAATGGAAAAGATTTTTTGAGTGTTTTGGTGGATGAGAATATGGTTGGCCACCGATTGGGTGAGTTTGCTCCAACTAAGAAGTTTATTCGCCATGGTGGTAAAATGGCTAAAGATCAAGAAAGTGCCGCAGCTGCCGCTCCTGCTGCCAAAGCAGCCCCTGCGTCTAAGTCAGACAAAAAATAATTAATATATGACAGAAGTAACAGCAAAATTGAGATTTTTGAGAATGGGTCCGCGCAAGGTTCGTTTAGTGGTAGATATGATTCGCGGCAAGAAAGTTGTTAAGGCAATGGATATTCTATCGGTAATGCCAAAAAGAGCTGCCTTGCCAGTTTTAAAATTATTGAATTCCGCAGTGGCCAATGCTAAACACAATCATTCGTTGGCTGTAGAAGATTTAGTGGTTTCAAAAATTTATGTTGATGGCGGGCCGGTATTAAAACGTTCTATGCCGAAAGCGCACGGACGCGCTACTCCAATCAGAGAGAGAACCAGCCATATCAATTTATTTTTATCTCCGATAGAAAAGAAGGATACAGCCAAAGCTAAAAAAGTTAAATCTAAGTCATAATTCCACGTTTTTATAAGACTATGGGACATAAAGTACACCCCAAAATTCACAGAATTCCGACTATCTACTCTTGGGATTCAAAATGGTTTGCAAAAAATGGACAGCTTCCTTTGTTTTTAAAACAAGAAGTTGCCATTAGAGAGTTCCTAAGCAAAAAATTAAAAGATTCTTTGCTTGACGGAATTAGTATTGAAAGAACTCCAAAAGACTTAACCGTTTATCTTTTGTCAGCAAAACCAGGCACTATTATTGGTCGCGGAGGCCAGGGCTTGGAAGGATTATGCAAAGAAATTGAAAAAAAGATTTTACAACAAAAATTAAAAGTTAAAATCAATGTTTTGGAAGTTCGTCAACCAGCATTATCTGCTCAGATTGTAGCTCAGAATGCAGCAAATGACATTGAAAAACGCTTTCCATTCCGCCGTGTTATGAAACAGGTGATTGAGCGCGTGATGAGCGCGGGAGGTCAGGGAGTGAAAATTTCCATGAGCGGACGCTTAAACGGCGTGGAAATCGCTAGAACCGAAAAGTTAAGCGCCGGAAAAATGTCTTTGATTACCTTGCGCAGTGATGTTGATTATGCCTTAGCAGAAGCGCAGACATTGTATGGAAAAATCGGTATCAAAGTATGGATCTATAAAGGAGAAGCGTTTAGCCGTCGAGATAAATTCGCTAAAAAAGACGAAGAAGCTGGAAAAGAAGAAAAAAAGAAAAAATTAACTAAATAAAAATGAATAAGGCCGGGCTTCAGCGAGTGTTGCCCGACATGATTTCGCTAAATCAAATATGTTGTTACCAAAAAAAGTATTACATAGAAAATGGCAAAAAGGCCGCCGCAGACAAAAAGGCGTGGCAACACGAAGTAATTTTGTCGCCTTTGGAGAATATGGCATAAAGAGCGTTGAACATGGTTGGATTAGCAGCCGTCAAATTGAAGCTATCCGTCGTGTTTTGACTCGCTATGTAAAAAAAGGTGGTAAAATTTGGATTCGCATATTCCCAGACAAGCCAGTAACTAAAAAAGGCAATGAAACACCGATGGGTGGTGGTAAGGGTTCTCCTGATCATTATGTTGCGATAGTGAAGCCGGGAACCGTGATGTTTGAAATGGGTGGTATTCCAGAATCTGTGGCCCGTGAAGCTATTGAAATGGCTTCTTACAAAATCGGCGTACGCACCAAATTTGTTACAAAACACTAATTTATTTCACAGTTTAGCTTAATCTATTATTATGAATTGGGAAGATTTAAAAAATAAAGGCCAACAAGAATTGCGAGAGCTTTTATCTGATACTAGAAATGAAATCCGCAGTTTGCTTTTTCAGGCGCACAATAGAAACTTGAAAGAGGTTCATAAAATTGCATTGGCTAAAAAAACAGTTGCGCGAATCACCATGCTTTTAAAAGAAAAATCAGGAAAAAAATTACAATAAAATAATATGTCAGCTCAAAAAACACAATCACAACCAGAAAAAAACAACCGAACATTTGAAGGTACGGTCGTATCAACAGCCATGCACAAAACAATTGTGGTACGAGTTGATGCTATGGTGCTTCATGCAAAGTATAATAAAAGTTATAAAACCAGTAAGAAGTATTCCGTGCATGATGAAAAGGCGGTAGCGAAAGTCGGCGATGCAGTTGTTTTTGAAGAATGCAGACCAATTTCAAAAACTAAAAAATGGAGATTGGTGCGCGTGAAAAATACTAAATAATGTTTATAGAACCAATAAGGTCTTAAAAAAAGTATATGATCCAACATCGTTCAATGCTGAAAGTAGCCGATAATAGCGGGGCAAAAAAATTACAATGCATCCGTGTTTTGGGTGGGTATAAAAAAAGATATGCAATTATCGGAGATATAGTTACATGTGCTGTGAAAGAAGCATCGCCTCATGGGTTGGTAAAAAAAGGTGATGTGGTGCATGTTGTTATCGCTCGCTTGCGTAATGATACCCGAAGACCAGATGGTACCTATATTCGTTTTGATGATAA
>CAZHYG010000018.1:0-11483 GCA_964536615.1 uncultured Gammaproteobacteria bacterium | reverse complement strand
ATAGAGGAAACCACCAATGCCACCGCACCAAACAAACCCAGCACAATCTGTATGACTCTAAAAATTTTATTTGCCTGATCAATTGTTTCAGATAATGATTGTGTTTGATAGCCGCGCGAGATAACTTCTTCTTTTACCAAAGCGAGATCCTGGCTGGTCTCCACCTTCACTCTTGCTTGTTCATATTTATTTATCTTTACATACGAAGCAACTTCAGAAAGCGGCAGATAAATATAACTCTCTTGATTGTCTTCTATTATCCCTTTGATAGTGTAGCTGACAGGAACATCAATAATGTCTAAATCCGAATTATCAAGCGCATTTTTATTAGTAAAAATTTTTAAATTTATTTGCTTGCCTAACACAGTGCTTGGATCGGTGATGCCGAATAACTTAAGCACGGCCTCCGAAATAATAAGCTGGTTCTGATCACCGGCTTCATATAACTTACCATATTTAACCGATGTGCCTGCATACCCAAAAAACGCAGAGTCAACGGCCCGCATTTCTACAGTGCCATTTATGTTTTCAAATGAAATACGCCCCATAAACTTAGCGTACGGCTTTACATCGGTTACTTTTGGAATCTGGCTAATTTCCGAAAGGGCTTTATCATCAAGAATAATAAGATCTGTGCTGGGAGTAATTGCCAAGCTAAGCAGAGCTTGGTTAAACACGATTTTTTGTAAAATAATATTTTGCAACCCATACCCCAAAGACACCAAAAACAGCACAGCGGAAATACCCACGCTAATACCCAAAATTGTCAGCCAGGTGCGAGACGGATTGGTACGAAACATTCTGGTGGATAATGAAAATAGATCACGATATTTCATATGTTTGAGCCAAAATGATTTCCAGCCGTTCTGTTAATCTTTCTGCAGTAATAGCATTTAAACCTACGCCACCTTCAGAAAATGGCTTATCTAAAAGCGCGCTAAATTGCGGCGTATTGATTGTATCGGACAAACGACTATTAATCGCCTCTTCTAGCCTTAACATCTGGTCTTTTCCTAGCGAACCATGATATTCATCCAGCAAAAATTTGCGCAACATTTCTGTTACCATTTCACGCTTCTTTGAATGTTCGGCGCTTTTTGCATCTTTTAAAAAGATGCCTACTTCTTTTAAAATCTGGCTGATTTTTTTTGTAAACCGCACGGCGGTCCCCCGATACAATCCAACTCCCCCTTTACTATACGGTGTATTTAACTGCTCAAAAAACTGATGCTCGCTCAATTTGCCAGCTAGCAAATCTTCCATATATTTTTCCAACCGCTCCAACTGATTAACTGTAAACTCATCCGTTAAATAATTTGTAATACTCCAAGCTTTAAGCTGCGGCACCGTCATCATATGATGAGACCGCGCCATTTTTTCCAATTCACCAAACGGCGTGCTATCTACCGGCTCTTCTTGCTTTTGCTCGGTCTCTGTTTTTGGCTTATTGATTTCACTTGGCTTTAACGGATGATCATTTTTTACTACTTTTTCTAACTTGGCATCTTTAAAATAACAAACTCGATCCGCATACGGTAAAAAGCTTGGATCGTGCGTAACCAAAATAATGGTTTTTTTATCTTTTTTATTAATATCATATAAGGTTTCCATCACGACGCGCGACGATTCGCTATCTAAGTTTCCTACCGGCTCATCAGCAAGCAATACTACAGGATCGTTGATAAGCGAACGGCAAATAGCCACACGCTGCTGCTGGCCACCGGACAAGTTTGCCGGCAAATTATGCGCTCTGGTTTCTATGCCGAACCGAGAAAGCAAGACCTTTGCCTTTTCTGTTCTTTTTTCAGCTTCCGTATTAAGAAAAACCTGCGGTAACGTAATATTATCAATAACATTTAACGAATAAATCAAATTGAAATTCTGAAACACAATCCCAAAAAATTGGGACACCATCTTACTTTTATCCATTTCAGAAAATGCGGCGCTATCTTTTCCTTTGATATAGAGTTTGCCCTCACTCAATTTTTGCAGTCCTAAAATAGTGTATAAAAGAGTTGACTTACCACATCCTGAAGGGCCAAAAAATATAAGGTATTCTTCCGGGTACACTTCAATACTAATATTGTTTAAGGCTATATACTCATTATCCTGTCCTTTATTGTAAATAACCTTAATATTTTCAGTTCTAATAATGGGTTCCATGGTACAAATTTACGTTCAGTGTTTTTTGTCTTTGACTAAATACCGATATTCTTTGTCCAACCAAATACCGACTGGAAGTTATTAATAATAATATCAATGATGGTTTCTTTTTCTTGCGGAGTAAGAATAGAGAAAATTTCAGATTTGCCAATATTGCCCGCTAAGTCCCTTGATTCAACCCAATACTTATATACAGTTCCTGGTTTAAACTTTGTTACCACCACAATATGACGGCTGTTTAATCCATCGTCTATAGGCAAGGATACGATATTATCTCCGGACAAACCTTCTTGGTAGAAGACCTGTGAAGTGGCCGGCTCATCTGTTTCCCATGAAATAATAGTTTGCACTTTTGAATCTTTTCCCGGGTACAATGTTGACTCAGAAGAAAGTTTAGAAATAACCGGGCTTACTTGATCAAGTTTAGTAGAGAATGTTATCGGTAAAGACACAGCTTCATTTTTAAATTCATCCTTGCCTCTAATTACTAAATTATAACCAACTCCGCCCTCTAAACCTTTAAGGGTAACCTGGTGGTTAATAAGTAAAGCCGAATCACCCTGTGTTAACGATTGTCCAGTTTTAAGATTCTTATATTCAACAGTACTATCGGTAGAAACATTTGTTTTCCAAGTAATAACCACTGAGGATGGAGAATCGTCCGGTCTGGTAACGCGAATATCGCTCACTACCGGCAATTCACCTGTTGTTTGGAAAGTATAATCAGCGCTAGTTGCAGCCGGACCAATCAAACCCTTGGACACCACTTTAAAATGATATGTAACCGCAGGATTTAAATTGGTTAACTCAATTGTGTGATTGAGGCCGAACTCATCTGGATTGATAGCCGCGTTTGTGTATGGTGAAATATCTCCGGCTTTATATTCACTTTCGCGTGCATAATTTACTTCTGAAGAAGATTTTTTATCTGTAGACCATTTAATTATAGCGGTAGTACCTTTAACATCTACTGTTGGTTTAATACCAACAATCGTAGGCGGATCAATTACTTTACTCGTCATCTCAAGCAACGCCTGAATAAATTTATCTTCCGGTATATCTTTTAATAATGGATTTGAAGAAATATCTTTTAAAAATTTCTCTAAGGATTTACTTGAAGCTTTTTGTAAGGCATTAGAAATAATATCGGACTCGGCTACGGTTTCTGTTTCTGTTTCCGCTTCCTGCACCACTTCTTCTGGCTTTGCTTCGGTACCATCAACGTTAAGCGTGGTAAATATCCTGTCTTCAGATTCAGCCCGATTACCAGACGCATCGTAAGTTACCGCTTTAAAATGATATTTATGGCTTGGCGCCAAATTGATTAATTTTACTGTATGATTAGAAGTTAATAATTCAAGGTCATTACCTGTCAACAGACCGTAATCAATCGTAGAACCAAATCGAACTAAGGAATTTCCAGCCTCATTTGTGTCCCATGTAATGAGGGCTGAACTTGGTGTAACATTTTTTATATCTACATTAGAAATAATTGGCGGCGCTGTATCTAATGAATTGCGCCCACTGCCTCCGCCACTTACCACAATAATCGGAGTGCCAGGCGTATCAAGCGTGGTGAAGCTATGGCCTGAGCCGCTATTATTATCAATCGTTTCATTGCCTGAAGCATCAACAGATCGGATACGGAAATAATATGTCGTATTATTAGTTAACCCGCCAAGAGTAATTGTGTGGGTAGTTTCATAAGCCAGACTTGAACTTGAGTTGCCATATGTACTGGAAGATGTGTCGAAATCAACTCGGGAAGTTGCTGATTCATTTGTATTCCAAGTAACAATTGCCGAAGTATTATTGACTAACGAACTTATATTTGAAATTGTTGGAGCGGTGGTATCGGCAACAGTAGTAAACGACCAGCCGTTGCCGCTATTATCATTGGTGGCAGAATTGCCCGAAGCGTCAGCCGATCTAACTCTGAAATAATATGTTGTATTACCGCTTAATCCCGACAAAGAAACTGAATGCGATGTTTCTAAAGCCGAAGCAGATCCGGCAATACTGTTATACGAAGAAGTGTTTGTGCCATATTCCACTAAAGTGGAAGCAATCTCATTTGTATCCCAAGTTATAGTAGCTGCAGTGAGAGATACGCTAGAAGTTGCCACATTTGAAATAGATGGGGCAGCAGTATCGGCAGTGCCAAGTGTGGTAAAAGTATAATCAACTGATGTTGCTAAATTATTATTTTTATCAGTTGATAAAATTTTAAAATGATACAACGTTGACGAACTTAAACCGGATAACACTTCAAGATGTTGTGTGGTAAATGTACTATCAAGCGTGGTGGTATTTCCATAATCAGTAGTCGGGCCATACACAATCTGTGAATTAGCATTTTCATTGGTAACCCATGTAATATTTGCTGACGTGTCACTGGTACTAGTGGTAACTGCGGAAATAGTTGGAGCTGTTGCATCAATAGTGGTGGCCAAATTAAAATATTGCGGCGTACCATCAACTAAATTTTTATCGGTAGAAGTTACACCGCCTACACTCACCGATTCAACATAGAAATAATATCGGGTGCCCTGGGTTAATCCAGTTAAGATAAGATCATGAAAAGTGCCAAAATCAGCTGAGCTAGTAGTAACAGATGATGCAAAATTAGTTGTGGTTGAAAACACTACATGGCTATCTGCATTTTCAGATGTATTCCAAATCACCCGAGCAAACGTGTTATACACTTCTACAGCTGAAACACCCGTAATAGTTGGACCGGACGGAGTGGTGAATACGTATCCATCAGCTCCATTACTATCGGTTGATGAAGTATTATTAGCACTCACAGATCTTACCCTAAAGTAGTATGTGGTGTTTGGCGTGAGCCCTCCCAACACAACTGAGTGCTGCCCAATAAATCCGGATGGATTATCTACCATTGAATTTACAGTTACAACATTATCGGTAAAATTACCGGCGGTTGTAGAGAAGCCAACAATCGAATTTGATAATATATCGGTGTTCCATGTAATAGTGATAGAAGACGGGGTTGGCGATGAAGTTGCCACCGCAGAAATGACCGGGTCGCTGGCTTGAGCTGTTCCTCCCCCACCTTCACCCGCATCTTGAGTACCGTTGGCACGACCGTTAACCACTGCCGAAAATATAGAATGATTTCCAGAGCTATCAATTGTTTTTACTTTATAGTAATACAAAACATCGGCAGTAATATCACTGTCTGCAATATAGTTATTGCCAATAGAAGTATTAGTGGCAATAGGAGTCCATAAGGACTGATCTGTAGACCGGTACACAACATAATCGGCAAACCCAGGCGATGGGGCTGCCACAACTTTCCACGCAACAAACAAGCGATAATCGGTTATACTATTTAGAACATTGGAAATATCTTGCACGATAGTGCTCGAAGGAATTTCGGGAGTTGTGGCAGAATAAATGGTTGAGGTGTTGCCATACGCATCTTTAAACTGCACATATACAGTAGCTGGATTTGCAGATAAGGTAACTGTGGTTGTTGCGGTAAAATCAGACCATGAAGACACATCCGATAACGAGCTATTTTGAGACACTTTCATATAAAGCGTAGAACTATCAGTAACAGACAGTGACACGATTGCGGGCGTTTGAGAACCATCAACTGTAATTACACCACTGGTTGGTGCCACACTATCTATCTGAAACGTACTACTTGAAATAGCGCTAGCAGTATTATTTGCCGCTTCATTATCATTAACCGTTACTCGTATTCTACTAGCAGCAACACTTACTCCTGCAGGCACATTCCACGTAACAGTGGTTGTTGTCCAGCTAGAAGTAGCAACCGGCACATTTGCCATAGCGCCTGCAGAAAGCTGGCCCACAGAAATAGTCTGATAGGCGCCATGGGCATCTAAATATTCAAATGTAGAACTTACATAGCCAGGGTTCGTAGTTCCTGTATCAGTATCTGAATCACGCACTTGATATGTTATAGTGACTGTACCATCCGCATTTTGCGACGCGTTAACATTCTGCACTTCCGGATTCGCATTCACCACATAAGTAACGGTAACACTGGAAAGCGTAGGGGTAAACGCGCTATTGGTAGTATCTAAAAATACTTTATACTGAAAATACTGATCTCCTGATCCATCTCGCATTGTAGAAGAACTTGTTTCACCGGTGTAGGTTGTAAAATAAGTTGCGTTTGTGCCATCAGGGCCAATCCACGTTGCCGAAGCAACACTAGAAGACGTTGAGCCTGAACGCAACTGAAATTTAATTGTAGTGCCCGTTGGAAGAGAAGCTGGATTCCACGCAATACTCGCCACCACGTTAGTAGGGTCATCAGCATTATAAATTGACGAGATCAGCGTACCAGAAGATGTATATGAACTATAAGAAAATGTTACGCTATCAAGTGTTGGAGAAACAGTGGTATCAGCCGTAGATAGAAAAGCCTTATATCGCCAGTAGCGAAGATTACCCTGGAGAGATGATGGGAAGGCTGTAGTGCCATTAGTGGTAAAATAGGTGCCACTTGTTCCGTCGGGGCCAACATAGCTCCAGGTGCTATTATCATTATTTGCAGCAAGTTGAAATCTAATTGAGTTCGACCCTACTCCAGATGGAGTTGTAGATGTCCACGAAAGAGAATTCATTCGCGCTACCCCTAAATCCATGCTCGCAGAAGTAAAATTGCCCGAACTGCTGTACACAGTCTGACTAATCGTAAATTTAAATAATTTATCATTAGCATTGGCAGTTAAAAAATAAAATGATTCATCCCCCGGCCTTCGATAAGCGGTCTTATTAGGAGCGCCGTACCCACCAAAATTACCACTTACTGTATAATATGACGTCCAAGAATTACCACTGATAGAATATCCCCAAATAACAACCGCGGCACAACACTGCCATTCACCAGTTACGTAAATTGTATCTTCACCAGCGCTATGAATGAGCGTAGTACCATAACTTGGATTAACCGAAGAAGCATCAGCTAATGTTGTCCAAGAATTGCCGGAAATGGAATATCTGTAAAGACTGTTATTGGCCAGCACATAAATATAATCGCTGCCTTCATCATGCAAAGAACTGGCGTTTGTGCCGGTAATTGACCCTGGTAAACCGGTAAGAGCGGTCCAAGAATTGCCGGAAATGGAATATCTGTAAAAATTTGTACCGTTCCCAGTTACTAAATATATATAATCACCATCGGCATCTCGTATTGCTTGCAAACCAACGTCGGGAGTAACCGGTACCGAGGTTAAAGATGACCAACTATTGCCACTAATTGAATATCTATAAAAATCAGTGAAACCATTACCTCTAAAAAGATAAATATAATCTTCAGTGCCATATCGCAAAGCAGCTGTCTGACCCAAGCCATTTGGCAATGCCGCTGGAATACTAGTCATAGCAGACCATGAATTGCCAGAAATGGAATAGCGATCAAACCCTGTACTATTCTGACCGCGGGCTAAATAAATGTAATTATCACTACCATTCCACAATAATTGCGCGCCAAAATATGCAATTGTATAATTTGCCAGACTTGTCCAAGAATTGCCGGAAATAGAATAACGACGCAATGGTGCTGTATCATTAGCGCCTTCAATTGCATATATATAGTCTGAACCCGACGCGCCTACCATTTGCGCCGCACCATGAAAAGCTGCTCCCGTAAGCGTAGAGGTAACTGTAACACGATTGACTGCTGTGGTACTGCCGGACAACTTAATTGTTGCTGAAGATCCGCTACCAGAAACAACCGCCGACGACGTTACACCATTACTAAAACCGCCGCCACTACCACTGCCGGTTGACGAAAATGTACCGTCATCGGTGGAGCTGTATGTGGAGCTGGCCAGAGTTATGGTAGTTGTACCAGTAGTCAAAACATTGGTACTAGTTGAAAAATAACTCCACCCAGTTTGATTAGTTGGATGTCCTATCGTGGTAGCACTAACGCCCCCACTCCAATCGGACTGCACCCAACCATAGGTAGCCGAAAACACATTCTGCAAGTTAGAACGTATAAAAATTATACCTGCTACCACTAGAAATAAAGACAGTGCTCCCGTAAAATGAACGGGCTTTGATTGTATAGCAGAAAAAGCCCGTTTATATATTTTTTTAACAGGCAATTTTTGAGCTTTTAATACCACAAAAGTAAAATACCGTTTACATATTTTACTAATTTTCATAATAATTTCCACAGTTATCTGATTTGTTCAATTATGCAGTAATTATACCACATAATTGTGCCTGCAGAAATATATGTGGATAATTAAATTACACACGAGCCAGAACCAAACGAACAGGTAACCGCACATCTTGTCTTTGCACCCAAGAAACATGCGAAGAACCGCCGTCGCGCATATCACCACCACACAGACCGCGTCTTTCTTTTTTATCCTGCGATACATCAACAACAGCATAACCATCAAAATGAGTAGCCATATTCTCTTGCCCCCATTTTTGTTTTGCTGCCAAACGCGCATATTCCCCAGAATCTATTAGCCGCAAACGATAATTGCGCGAATCAAAATTAAGATCTTGAAGAATCTGAAGGTGACGCCTTGTAGGCTCTTGCAAATCCACATCGCCTTCCCACAATAAATCATCTATTTCCGGACGACTCATTATTATTCCACTACCACCCCAACCCAAAGAACGCAGCAAGGATGAATTAGCGCCTACAGTTTCTAAAAAGGGGCGTCCGGAACCATCAACTTTTTTAACATCCTGTTCACGCCAATCCATCATGAATAAGTTCATACCTGATGAAAAACGAGGTTTATGCACTGCGTCTCCTTGAGGCAATTCTCGTATATTATCAACAATTCTATGACCTGCTAATAAATGCATGTACGCAAAATCTCCGATATCGGGATTAACATCTGAAGGGTATGGCTTTCCTGGGTATAATTGGCTAAATTTTATTTGCGGCGGAACAAATGGCAATGGAAGAACTCGCACCTGGGAACTCCATTCATCGTAAAATTCTTTTAGATCTTTAGGTTTTTTGATATCAAGCTTATTTCCAGATACGCTGGCGCATACCCGATCCATTAGCCGTTGTGCGGGGGAGCTTCCATACATATCTGCCTCTACCAGTCCATACGAACTAAGTTTTAACTCCAACTCCGTTTTTGGCCTCCTGTCGAGGTCTATAAATTTACTTCCCAAACGCATCCCCTTCTCTCTTTCTGCTTCTTTCATAAAAGAAGCAACTGCCTGAACACTATCTTCATCCAGCAAAAAAGTGGTTGTCCGCGTTACCAGCCGCCAACTATTACCTTCTTTAACTTGTATAGAACCTTGGCCATCCATTCGCAATTGCTTTTTACTAGAATCATCTGACACGACATATAAATACGGCTTACGATCTTGCTGCAAATACGCAATCGCCACAAACCATAACTTCGCCAAACTTTTTTCTACTGGCAAAAGATATTCTGAATTAATATTTTTTTCAGACATATAAAATATAACATATTATAACACAAAACCACCCTGGGAACGCCAGAGTGGTCAAGTGTTTTTCCTGTTAATTATTTTTGATTGCCAGCAATAATAGTTTCAGCCACATTGCGTGGGACTTCCGCATAATGTCCAAATTCCATAGAGTAGTTAGCGCGACCCTGTGAAATACTGCGCAGGGTAGTAGCATATCCGAACATGCTTGCGAGCGGAACAATCGCTTTAATTACCTTGATTTGTCCTCGATCAAACATTTCTTGAATCTGACCTCTCTTTGAATTTAAATCACCAATCACATCACCCATATAACTTTCTGGGGTAGTTACTTCTACTCTCATGATAGGCTCCATAATGATTGGGTTGGCTTTTTTGCAGGCAGCTTGGAAGGCCATAGAACCAGCCATCTTAAACGCCATTTCGGAAGAGTCAACTTCGTGGTAAGAACCATCATAACAAGTTACTTTGATATCAACCACTGGGAACCCAGCTTGAATACCTCTGGTTAAAGCGCTTGAAATACCTTTTTCAATAGCCGGAATGAATTCGCGAGGAATTGCGCCGCCTTTAACTTCATCCACGAATTCGTAGCCTGTTCCCTGCTCTTTAGGCTCTACTTTTAACCAGCAGTGACCGTACTGACCTTTACCACCGGACTGTTTAATATATTTACCTTCAGCATCAGCAGCCATTTTAATTGTTTCTTTATATGCAACCTGCGGCTTACCTACATTTGCCTCCACTTTAAACTCGCGTCTCATACGATCCACGATAATATCCAAATGCAATTCACCCATACCGCCGATAATGGTTTGCATGGTTTCTTCATCAGTATGCACACGGAATGTAGGATCTTCTTCAGCCAATTTTTGCAGGGCCAAACCAATTTTTTCTTGGTCTGCTTTTGTCTTTGGCTCAATAGCCATAGAGATAACCGGCTCAGCAAATGTTGGGCGTTCCATAACAATCGGCTTGTCTTCATCGCATAATGTGTCGCCGGTTCCTACTTCTTTCAAACCAATTGCGGCTGCGATTTCACCTGCGTATACTTCTTGTACATCTTCACGCTGGTTGGCATGTAAACGCACAATACGTCCCAAGCGCTCTTTACCGCCAGTACTAGAGTTATATACATAACTTCCAGCTGTGACCACACCGGAATAAACACGGAAGAAGATCAACTTACCAACAAAAGGATCGGTAGCGATTTTAAACGCAAGAGCGCAGAACGGCTCTTTATCAGATGGGTTGCGAATTTCTTCAGCATCAGTATCTGGATTATGGCCCTTTACTGGAGGCAAATCGGTTGGCGCAGGCAAATACGCAACTACACCATCAAGCATCAATTGAACACCGATATTGGCCAAGGCAGAACCGCATAACACAGGGTAAATTGCACCCTTGATTACCATACTGCGAATACCTGATTTAATTTCTTCAATAGTAAGCGCTTCGCCATTTAAATACTTATTCATCAACGCATCACTGGCTTCTGCAACTTTTTCCATCAATTTAGCGCGGTATTCTTTTACCTTTTCCAGCATATCTTCTGGAATAGGCATTTCAATAATATTCTCGCCTTTTGTACCCTCAAATCTAAAAGCTTTTTCTTCAATAATATCAATCAAACCAGAAAAGCTACTGTCAGCGCCGATTGGCAATTGGATAGCCACAGCATTTGGAGACAAGCGTTCGTTAATAGAATCAAGACTCATGTAGAAATCAGCTCCCAACTTGTCCATTTTGTTGATAAATGCAATGCGAGGCACATTATATTTATCTGCTTGGTGCCACACAGTTTCAGACTGAGGTTCCACACCTTGCGATGCATCAAATACAGCACAGGCGCCATCAAGCACACGCAAAGAACGCTC
>CAZHYG010000017.1:0-11581 GCA_964536615.1 uncultured Gammaproteobacteria bacterium | reverse complement strand
TATATTTTCAACAGCGGCGCTGGGCTTGGGGTACCGAGCATATTCCGTATCTTTTATGGCAGTTTAGAACACATAAAGAAATATCATGGGTAAAAAAAGCTGCCATGCTATTTCATGAATGGGAGGGTAAATGGAGTTGGGCGGTAGTAGCGATTTTGATTACTGTGGTTGGGCGTTTGCCGTTGTGGGTTGCCGGCAACCAGGTGCGGCAAAGCGCATTGTTTTTTAATGCTCCAAATATTTTGGAAACCCTTATGACCTTAGCTATGCTTGGTTTGTTGGTGTCAGCGGTCATGAGCATGTTAATTCTGCCGAGCCGGCCGGGCGGGCATCCGCGCCACAATTATATTTTTATGATTTTACAGTGGGCGCTCCTGCCGATTTCTTTGATATTTTTTTCATCGCTGCCTTGTTTGGATGCAGTAACACACTTAATGTTTGGCAAATATCTTGGGTTTAATGTTTCTGTTAAAAAAAGAACCTAGTATTTATTTATTTTATTTTATTTTTCATGCGTAAAATAATCTTTCTTCTCTTGTTGGCCATTGCTGGCACGATTGCGTTTCTGATGTGGGCATGGTCTCGCCCAGTCGGTACTTCGCTGCAGTCGGCAGTTGTAGAGCAAGTTGCTCGAAATTTTATTCCCGATACAACCGAAAGCAGTCTGGTGCCAAAGGTGCTTGGTTTTGAGCAGCCGCAGACATATTTGGTGCTGTTTTTAAATAATACAGAAATTCGTCCAGGCGGCGGCTTTATCGGCGCATATAGCGTAGTTCGTTTTACCAAGGGCGTTCCGGAAATTTTAAAAGTGGAAGGCACGGAAATTTTGGATAATAATGCTCCAAAGGATTTTGTTTCTGTGCCGCCAGAGCCGTTACAAAAATTTTTAAAGATTGATCGTTTAAGTTTTCGCGACAGCAACTGGTCGCCGGATTTTGCCAGTTCTTCGGTAACTGCGCTAGATTTATTCAAAAAAGAAAAAGGAGTTTCTGCTGATGAAATTGACGGTGTTATTGGCATTACGCCAACCTTTATAGAAGAGCTGATAAAAATTACCGGTCCGATTACGGTTGGTAATGAAGAATATACTGCCGAAAATTTTACAGAAAAATTAGAGTACGAAGTTGAGTATGGCTTTGCCGATCAAGGTCTTAATTTTGATGAGCGCAAAAAAGTGTTAAACGATTTGAGCCATGCCTTGTTGGCTCGCTTGCGCACTAACGTGTTTAAAAATATTCCACAGTATATGCAGCTGGTGCAACGCATGTTTGAGCAGCGGCATGTGATGGCGTATGCGCAGGATGAGAGTGTGCAAAAAGTAATTGAGGCTCGAGGCTGGTCGGGAGAAATGAAAAGCGCTACCACCAGTGCCGATTATATTTTATGGACGGATGCCAATATGGCAGCTCTTAAAACAGACAAGGTGATGCAGCGTGAGTTGTCATATTCAATTGCGCCAAGCGGTACGGAACAGTATGTCGGTACTATTGCCATGAAATATGTTAATACAGGCAGTTTTACAAAATTTACGACGCGATATCGCACCTATGTCCGCTTGTTTGTTCCTGAGGGTAGTCAGTTTATTTCTGTAACTGGCAGTATGAAAACCGACAGATCTACGGAGCCAAGCGTGGTTGATACCGGGGTGGAGAATGGCCGGCGCTGGTTTGGTGCATTTATTTCTATAGAACCGGGCAAGACAGGAGTGTTAAAATGGAAAATATATTTAAGTCCGCGCATTGGTGATATGATTAGAAAAAATTATTACAGCTTAGATGTGCAAAAACAGTTAGGCACCATAAATCACGCGTTGACTTTGGACCTTAATTTTGGTAAAAATATTACATCAGCAGTTCCGGAAACAGCAAATACAAATCAAAAACAATATACAGCTGCCGCCGATTTATCTGTTGACAGATCATTCTATCTGCAGTTTGAAAATGCGCAGCCATAATTTTCGTTTTACTTGTTTAATATGTTTATACCTTCGGTGTAAACATGACTCACTCGGAAATATCCGAGCAAGCTCGTTTATTTCTCTCATTTATTATGTTTATTAAAAAAATAGGTATTGATCTGGGAACGGCCAATGTGTTGGTGTATGTGCCAAAAAAAGGCATCGTTATCAATGAGCCGAGTGTGGTGGCGCTATCTAAAATAGATGGTAAGGTTTTGGCTGTTGGCATAGAAGCAAAAGATATGATTGGGCGCGCTCCGGATGCTATTATTGCCCAGCGCCCGCTTAAAGATGGAGTTATTGCTAATTATCAAACTACCGAAGCCATGTTGCGATATTTTATCAATAAGGCTTTAGGCGGCGTGCGTTTGTTTCGTCCAGAAGTTATGGTTGCAGTTCCGGCCGGTATCACTTCAACTGAGCGTAGAGCGGTTATTGATGCAACCATCGCGGCGGGCGCGCGCGCGGCATACATTATCAAAGAACCTGTAGTGGCAGCCATTGGCGCAGATATTCCAATTGGCGCCGCTTCCGGACATATGATTATAGATATTGGCGGCGGTACAGCCGAAATAGCCGTGATTTCTTTGGGCGGCATTGTGTCGTGGGGGTCTACCAGAGTAGGGGGTAACAAATTTGATCAGGCGATTGTAGATTATGTCCGTCATAAATATAATTTGGCGATTGGTGAGCGATCTGCGGAAGAAATCAAAATCAAAGTTGGATCTGCGATGTATATGGAAAAACCTTTGACTATGGAAGTAAAGGGGCGAGATATGATTACAGGTTTGCCAAAAACCATTATGGTTAATTCCGATGATACTACCGAAGCTTTGCAGCACGAGTTGAACAATCTGGTGGAAGCAGTCAAAGAGGTGCTTCACAAAACCCCGCCAGAACTTTCCGCAGATGTAATTGATAAAGGTATTATTTTATCCGGCGGATCTTCCATGTTACGCAATTTGGATGAACTTATTGCGCAGGCAACCGGCGTAGCCACATATGTGGCTGAAGAGCCATTGCTTTGTGTGGCCAAAGGCACAGGCATTGCCTTGGATAATCTTGAAAATTATAAACGCAGCATTCTGGCGACCAAATAAATACCGTCGTGTGTTATAATATATCTGTTGTTCTCTATACTGTTTGGTATGTCAATCATCGGACATCAAAATATCATTTCTTTTTTTGAGTCTTTGATACAGCGTCAGGGGTTGGCTCAATCATATTGTTTTGTAGGCAAAGATATGGTTGGTAAAAAAACCATGGCCAGATTTTTGGCAGCCCGTTTATTGGAAATTGATGAAGCGCGCCTAGACACCCATCCAGATTTTTATTATGTAGCCCGAGAGATAGATGAGAAAACAGATAAAATAAAAAAAGAAATTTCCATTAGCCAAACACGTAAAATAAAAGAGCGTCTTGGCAATGGTTCGTGGTTTGGCAAATTTCAAATTGTAATTATAGATGAAGCAGAACTGCTCAATGAAGAATCGGGAAACGCTTTATTAAAGATATTGGAAGAAGGCAATAACAAGCGTGTTTTTTTCCTTCTTTCCGAAAATGAAAGCACGTTGCTGCCAACAATCAAATCGCGCTGCCAGCGCATAGAAGTGCCGTTGGTATCTGCCGACATCATTGAGCGCGGATTGGCAGATCTTGGCTGTCCAGAAAATTTAGCACATGAAATATCGGCTATTTCGTGGGGAAGGCCGGGGAGAGCCCTGCGTTTGTATCGTGATGAGCAGTATAGGGCCGCATATTATGCGGAGCAGAAACGGTGGCAGGAAATTGTGGCTGAGCCGTTATATAAAAAAATTGCATCCATGGAAGATTTATTTGCCGAAACTAAATCTACCGCAGACGAGTCAGTTCGTACCGCCGAGAAAATTCAAGAAACTCTGCAAGTTTGGCAAATGCTTTGGCGAGATGTATATATGGATTTAATAAGCAGTAAAAAAAATATTTTGGCAGACAAAGGCAATATTTCGCCCGTAACATGCGTTCGCATGATAGATGATTTTAAGCGCGCCCAAATACTTCTGCAGCGCAACGTAAATCCAAAACTTATTATTGAGCAATTACTTTTAAATATCAATTAAATTGACGCGCGTATGTTTAAAAAAATATCTATTTTATCTCTGGCTTTGGCCGGAGTTGTGCTGATGGGGGCGGGGTGCATTCAGTTTACCGGCACATCACAAGGGCCAATGGGCATGTTTGTGTCCACCGATAAGGCAGAAAATTGGCAGCAAAAAAATACCCTGGTTACTGCTCAGGGCGTAAAAAGTTTGTCTGGCGCAAAAGTATATAAAATTTTTACAGACCCAACCGATCCAAAAGCGCTATATATGGGCACTAGAGGCCAAGGTTTGTTTTATAGCTACGATAATGGAGAAACTTGGAATGAATCCGCAAATTTTAAACAAAAATATATCTACGCTTTAAGTGTTGATCCAAAAGATACATGCACAATTTTTGTCAGTGACGGACCTAATATTTACAAGACCACAGATTGCCAAAGAACCTGGAAAACAGTCTTTACCGAACCTCGCCCCGATCAGAGATTAGTTTCTTTGGCCAGCGATTTTACCGATTCAAGAACTATGTATGCGGCTGAAATCGGCGGTGATATTTTGCGCAGCAAAGACGGCGGTACTAGCTGGCATATAATCAAAAATTTTAATTTTGAACTTCGCCATTTTGCAGTCGATCCATTTAATTCCCGCCGTTTATACGCAGCCTCATATACAAATGGCCTGTATCGTTCAGATGACGGCGGTGAAACTTGGGAAGCGTCCAGCAACGGTTTTGACAATTTTAGCGGCAGCATGAATTTTTATCGCCTTATCTTTAACCCGGTACAAAAAGATAGCTTGTTCTGGATTTCAAAGTATGGCATACTGCGTTCAAATGATGGTGGTGCAACCTGGTCCGATATTAAATTGTTAACTCCGCCGGGAAGTGTTAATATCTACGCCTTTGCTGTTAATCCGCAAAATACGTCCGAAATGTATTTTACCGGTACTATCTTGGGCGACAGAAATCAAAACATCCGCTCAACCCTTTACAAAACATCTGATGGGGGAGTAAATTGGGTAACAAAGAAATTGCCTACCAACACCATTCCGGTTGATTTGCTGGTAAGTAAAGACGGCGGTAAAAATATATTTTTAGGCTTTACTACGTTATAATTAGCATTCTTAATTTATATTAGAGTTGTATGAATATAGCAGATTTTAAAGGAGATTTTGATAAGGCCATTGAATTTTTCAAAGAAGATATTAGCGGTTTGCGCACTGGTCGCGCCAATTCTGCAATTGTGGAAGATATTTCCGTAGAAGCATACGGTACATATCAGTCTCTTAAATCGCTCGCTTCCATTTCTATTCCTGATGCCAAAACGGTAAACATTGATCCGTGGGATAAAAGTATTTTACAGGCTATAGAAAAAGCGGTGCGTGATTCTGGTTTGGGCATCAACCCCGTAAATACCGGCAGCCAGATTCGTATCTTTTTGCCTGAGCTTACCAGTGAACGCAGACAAGAGTTGATTAAGGTTTTGCATCAAAAAGAAGAGGGTGCTCGTATTGCGGTGCGCAAAGTGCGTGAAGAAGTGAAAGAGCTTATTAAATCCGCCGAAGACGGCGGTGAAATTACCGAAGACGATAAATACAGTTTGGAAGAAAAGTTGGATGCAATGGTAAAAGAGTATAATGACAAAATAAAAGAAATTACAGAGAAGAAAGAAGCGGAAATCAATACCATTTAACATATTTTATGTCGCAGCAACCTAAACCGGGTTTAAGTGCTCATAATAAAAAAGGCCGCAGAGTGGCCAGGCGTTTTTTGGAAATGGCTTTTGTGGCTGGAATGAAATTAGATAAAATAGATCCGGAAAGAACAGGGTTTAAAAATTATCAAGAGCCCGGTCAGTTTCCTCGGCAAGAAGTGCCAACCGATCTTGATGTTGCGGCCGAATTGGAAGAGGGTAGTGATGAACAAGGAGGTGGAGAGGCAAAAAATTCCGATTCACGCCCTCCGTTTAATCCCGAAATGCATTCGCGTTCTTTTCGTAGGTAAAAATTGACATAAAAAGGCTGTTTTAGTATAATTATTAGCGAATAAAGCTTGCGATGAAAAAGGTTTGGCGCCTTTGGAGCAAGCCCTAATTCAAAAGAGTGTTCTTCGCTAAATATAGCGAAGGAAACTTGGGTGGAACCATCCCGTTACAGACGGGACCCCAAGGCCTACAAAGGCCTTTTTTGTTTATTATTTTTTTGATATAATATAGCCGTATGAATACCCCTCAAGACATCATGGAAAAGATAGTTTCGCTCGCCAAACGACGCGGTTTTGTGTTTCCTGGCAGTGAAATTTATGGCGGTCTGGCCAATAGTTGGGATTACGGTCCTTTAGGGCATCTGCTTAAACAAAACATCAAAGCAGCCTGGTGGAAATTTTTTGTGCAAGAGCGTGCCGATATGGTGCCGCTTGATACGGCAATCATCATGAACCCAAAAGTTTGGGAAGCATCCGGCCATTTGCAAAATTTTAGCGATGAATTGGTTGAGTGTAAAAAATGCCACCACAGATTCCGTTCAGATCATCTTTTGGAAGCTTTGTCTGCCGAACCTGGCTATGACAAAGAAAACCCAAAAACAATTGCAGAAGTGGCTTGCCCAGATTGCGGCGGTTCGCTAACCGAGCCAAAAGCATTTAACCTGATGTTTAAAACATTTTTGGGTGTAAACGAAGACAGCTCCACTACTGCATACTTGCGTCCAGAAACAGCAGGCGGCATGTTTGTTAATTTTAAAAATATTGCCAACGTAACCCGCCGACGCTTGCCGTTTGGCATTGCGCAAGTCGGCAAGAATTTCCGCAACGAAATTACTCCGGGCAATTTTATTTTCCGCACTCGTGAATTTGAAATTGGCGAGTTTGAATATTTTATCAATCCAAAAGATTGGGAACAGGTATTTGAAATGTGGCTTAGTGAAATCAAGCGTTGGTGGAAAGATATCATGCAAGTAAACATGGATAATTTAGTTTGGCATGAAATTCCGGATGGGGAACGCGCTCACTACAGCAAACGCACTGTAGATATTGAATACAAATATCCGTTCGGTGTTAAAGAATTGCACGGTATTGCGTATCGTACCGATTTTGATCTGTCCAGACACGAAGCCGTGAGCGGCCAGGATTTGCACTACACCGACCCGGAAACCAATGAAAAATTCTTACCACATGTTATTGAACCGACTTTTGGTATTGATCGCATGTTGCTAGTGTGTTTGCTTGAAGCATACCGCGAGGAAGAAGTAAAAAGTTCCGAAGGCGGCGAAGCCGAAATCAGAGTGGTTATGAAATTTCCAAAACGATTGGCGCCAATTCAGGTGGCAGTGCTTCCGTTGTCCAAAAAAGAAGAGTTGTCGGGCGTGGCCAAAGATATTGCTGCAAACTTGCGCACCGTGTTTTCCGTGGAGTATGATGAAACCCAGAGTATCGGCAAACGATATCGCCGACAAGATGAAATCGGCACCCCATACTGCGTAACCGTTGACTTTGATTCTTTAGAAGATAAAAAAGTTACCGTCCGTGACCGTGATAGTATGGCGCAGGAGCGTGTGGCCATTGCCGATCTTAAACAATATCTTAAAGAAAAATACGATTTCTAATTTCTTCCTTTATGCATAAAATCTCAAAATTAAAAAATGGCATTACACTCATTAAAAGCCCTATTAAAGGCGCCAAAGCTCTTACGGTTATGGCTATGTTTCCAGTTGGCTCCCGTTATGAAGAAAAAAGAATGTCCGGCTCGTCTCATTTTGTGGAACACATGATGTTTAAAGGAACAAAAAAACGCCCAACCCATTTGGAAATTTCTCGCGAATTGGACGCGTTTGGCGCGGAGTATAACGCGTTTACTTCCAAAGATTATACCGGTTATTATATTAAAACCGGCGAAGTAAACATGGAAAAAGCGTTTGATTGGCTGGCCGACATTGTTTTTCACTCAACATTTGCTGCCGAAGAAGTAGAAAAAGAAAAAGGCGTCATTGTGGAAGAAATTCGCATGTATGAAGACAACCCGCTCATGGCCGTTGATAATCTATTTGAACGCGCTATGTTTGGCGACCATCCGCTTGGTTGGGATGTGGGCGGCACCCCGGAAACTGTGCGCGGAGTAAGCCGTGAAGATCTTTGGAATTATTACAAGCATTATTATTTCCCGGGCAATATGGTGCTGGTGGTAGCGGGAAATATAAATGAAAAAAAATTAGCCAAGTCGCTTAAGCCGTTTATGGCTGTAGACAGTTCGTTGTTTACCGGAAAAGACAGTAAAAAATTAAAACAACAATTTACAAAATTTGCTTGGAAAAAAGAATCAGCACCTCTGGCAGAACGCGTGCTGGCATCGGAACGAAAATTGGATCAAGCGCAGGTTATGCTCGGTTTCCCAGCCTTTGATTATAACCATAAAGACAGATATGCCTTGTCGGTGCTGCTTACCATTTTGGGTGGCGGTATGAGCTCTCGTTTGTTTGTGGAAGTTCGTGAAAAGCAAGGTTTGGCATATATGGTAAATGCCAGCGCCAGTTCGTTTGCCGATGTAGGTGTGGCTACAATTTCCGCCGGTCTTGACCCATCTCGTTTGAAAGCCGCGATTGCTGTTATAAAACAAGAATTGGAAAAAATTAAAAAAGAAAAAGTTTCCGCCAAAGAATTGATAGATGCAAAAAACAACATTGCCGGACGCACCGAGTTGTCTATGGAAAATTCTTCGTCCCAAGCTCAATGGTTTGCCAAACAGTTTTGGTTTGCGGATAAAATGCAAACCTATGAACAGGTAAACAAAAAAATAAAGGCAGTAACCGCCGCCGATGTACAGCGTGTGGCAGCTCGTATTTTTGACTGGAATCAGATGCGTATGGCGTTTATCGGGCCAATGAGTAAAGAAAAAGTTTTGGAATTATTACCATAATTCACCTAACCCAATTTGTATGCGCCAAGAAAAATATTTGTTCGCCAATTGGAAAATGTACTTGGATCACGCAGAAAGCCGCGCGTTAGCGCAATATCTTGCCGAGGTTTCGGCTAGTTGGAGTTCGAATCAAATTGCTATGGCAGTATTTCCCAGCGCCTTGGCTTTTGCTGCTGTCGCTGAAGTCTTAAAAGACACGCCGGTCGCAGTGGGTGCTCAAAATGTGCACTGGGTAGAAAAGGGCGGCTACACAGGTGAAGTTTCAGCGCATATGTACAGCGCTCTTGGGGCGCGGTATGTTTTGGTAGGCCATTCCGAACGCCGTCATCTGTGCCACGAAACAAATCACGAAGTCCGCCAGAAAGTAGAAGCAGTTTTATCAGTTGGCATGGTGCCGGTGATTTGCGTGGGAGAAACGGAAAAAGAGCATGAAGAAAATCAGGCGTTAGAATCCATTGAAGCGCAAATTCGTTCCGCCTTCCATAATATTACCTGGCCGGAAAATCGCGAGCTTGTGGTGGCGTATGAACCGGTTTGGGCCATTGGCACAGGTTTGGCCTGCGACCCGGTTGAAGCGGAAAAAATGCACGAATTAATTAAAAAACAAGTGGTTGCGCTTACCGGTGTTACACCTGTCATCCTCTATGGCGGCAGCGTGCGTTCAGAAAACGTGGCTGATTATTTGCGTAACCCAAATATAGATGGTGTGCTGGTAGGCGGAGCATCCGCTAATGCGCATTCCTGGAAAGAAATTGTAGACGCCGCTACTGTTTAATTTGTATATGCTTACGCTGATTTTTTTATCCATCTCTATTGCCGCATTAGCTGTAATCTTGTTTATTATTTTCCGCAAATTGCCTCAGGTGGCAAATTTGGATATAAAAAATTTACCGGAAGAAAAATTTTATCAAAAAAAGAAAGAGATTATTAACAAGCGTATTGAAGAAAACAGCAGCGTGTTAAAAAAACGCCTAGTTGCCGCTTGTACGCCGCTTAAAAAAATTTGGGGCAAAGTACAGTTGCAGTTTAGAATATATGTGGGCAAAATAGAGCGCTTGCTGCATCACGAAGAAACACTAAAAACCAAAATGGAGCATACTGCTATGGCGCCGGAAGACCGCGAACAAAAACTCAATCAACTGCTCATTGACGGCGAACAGCATTTAAAACTCGGCAACTATGATCAGGCTGAAGAGCGTTTTATAACTGCTATAAAAATTGATCCAAAATCGGCTGTAGCGTATAGGGGATTGGCAGACACCTATCTTGGTAAAAACTCTGTTGAAGAAGCTAAACAAACCTACGAATTTTTATCAAAAATGCATCCGGAAGACGATGCGGTGCTGGTTAAGCTGGGTGAGATTGCCGAAGAACATGGAGATACCGAAGAGGCGATACGATATTATCAACAGGCCATGCTGCTTAACGACTCATTTTCCTCTCGGTTTTACCACCTGGCAGAGCTGCTTCTCAAGGTAAATCAGCCAGAGGTGGCCAAGGAGGCGATTATCCAGGCAGTTGACCTGGAGCCACAAAATCCAAAATATCTTGACTTCTTAATTGAAATTGCTATAATATGCGGCGACAAGCCTTTAGCTCTAAAGGGGTATGGCGAGCTTCGTGCCGTTAACCCCGAAAACCATAAACTGGGGATGTTAAAAGATAGAATTTATAAGATAGATGTAGTATAATATACACTCATCGTCATACGCCGTTTTAGCTCAGCTGGTAGAGCAACAGTTTTGTAAACTGTAGGTCCGGGGTTCGAACCCCCGAAACGGCTCGGAGCGGTGCGCACAAGCGCTCCACAAGGGAAACAATACATTTGGGCAGATACCGAAGCGGTCAAACGGGGCTGACTGTAAATCAGCTGGCTACGCCTTCCTAGGTTCGAATCCTAGTCTGCCCACCAATGCGCGCCGTTGTAGCTCAGTTGGTAGAGCGTGTCCATGGTAAGGACAAGGTCACCGGTTCAATCCCGGTCAACGGCTCAAGTCATGAGTTTGCAATAAGGAGCATTAACTTATGAAAATAAAAGCAATTTAACTAATACATATGTCTCAAGACAATTTAGTGAAAATGGAATGCCAAGAATGCAAGCACACAAACTATTTTACAAGGAAAAATAAAAAGACTTTGAAAAATCGTTTGGAACTGAGCAAGATGTGCAAATTCTGCAAGAAGCATACCAAACACAAAGAAACAAAATAAGTACACCAATTACAAAACAAACCCCGCTCTGATGTTTTCCGGGCGGGGTTTGTTCTTAGGCCTGTAGTTTCAATGGTAAAACATCGGTCTCCAAAACCGAGGTTCTCGGTTCGAATCCGAGCGGGCCTGCCAATCTGGACACCGTTCTTCCGACCAAGACGGGTTATCCAACCTTAAAAAAACCACTGAGTTTAGTGGATTGATATGAATGTCGCCCAGTCTTTAGGAGATGTGTGTTCGTTTATAACAAGCATACCCGGAACAATTATCTCCGGCGTCTGGTTTTTAGTATCCTCATTCTTTTTAAATTATTGGTACATAATTATTCCAGTGATAGTGGTTTGGGTTGTGGCTGAAATTATTACCCGAAATAAACATTCGTTTAACTCTGATAATGGCTTTACACCGGTTTTTAATAGTTTCGTCGG
>CAZHYG010000016.1:0-14594 GCA_964536615.1 uncultured Gammaproteobacteria bacterium | reverse complement strand
TGCGGAGAGGGAGGGATTCGAACCCTCGAGGCCTTGCGGCCTACCGCTTTTCGAGAGCGGCACTTTCGACCACTCAGACACCTCTCCATAACATCGCAATTTTATATAAAATTAGTCTTTTTGTCTATTATCAAGACTTGCCCATAAATAGAGCGAGGCGGTGGTGCGATACGGCTCCCATTTGGAAGATATTTGTTTAAGCCGAGCCGGAGACGGATCTTTCCGAAGTTTATATAGTTTTTTTACCGCATTGCGCAAACCCAGATCGCCAAAAGAAAATACATCCGGCCGCCCCAAAGAAAAAATCAAAAACATCTCGGCTGTCCATCTGCCAATGCCTTTTATTTTTACCATCATTTCAATAATTTCGGCATCTGTTTTTTTGTCTATATGCTCAAAATCAAGCGATCCATTTTCAAAAGCAGTGGCAATATTTTTTATATACAAAACTTTTGATCCCGACACACCCGATGCGCGCAAATCGGCATCGTTTTTTGCCAGCACTTCGGCGGGTGTTGGAAACTTGCCTGTCGGAAATAACGCGTTAAACCTTTTTATTATCGTGTCTGCCGCCTTGCCGGAAAGCTGCTGGCTTATGATTGCACCGACTAGTGATTGAAAATAATTCTTACTGCGACGCAAAATTGTCGGCTGTGCCTTTTCAAACAAAGACCAAATAATCGGATCTGCTTTTTTAAAAAATTCAACCAACTTTTTTTCTACCATATTGTTATACAGTTAAATGCTGCACACTGCGCCAAAATTCTTTGTCTTTCGGATGCGAAAGCAAATCGGCGACATCTTCTGGTTTTACCCATCGCGCTTCTGGGTTGGACGGATCGGTTGGACACAAATCCATATCGGTAGTTGTGAATAAAAACACGGTAATATGCTTGAGTTCAGACAAGTCATCGGTGCCATCCTTGGCAATTTTATATCGAGAATAGTCTCCCAGATCACACATATAGGTTAGCTGTTTTACTCCTGATTCTTCCGCAATCTCACGCCGCGCTGCCATCTGTTTATCTTCTCCCGATTCCACATGGCCTTTAGGCAACGACCAAGTTCGGCCGTGCTGGCTTACAACTAAAATATCTCCGTTAATATTTTTTACCACCCCGCCTGCAATTTCACTTTTTATCATAAATTATATTTCAACACATGGTTTAATTTTTTCTTCCAATCTATATAGCTCCATTACATCGCTTTCCGCAACCTGTCGCAACTCATTATCTTGCTCAGAAGATGAGTACAAAATACTGTAAAACAGCGGCATCATGACATAAATCGCTTCCTTCACCAGCATCTGTTTTGATGTTTGTAGCAGCGCTTGAGCTGTACTGTTTGTACCATACAAAAACAAGTCCAGTCCAGCCGCCTGCATCAATTTACCGCCCTTATCGCGGGCAAACGATAATGCCATATCCGCGCCCATCCGCTTTGTCTCCACACTCTGCACAGCCGCCGCTTCATCTGACATGCCCAAATTATTTAGCATGGTAATATACGCATCTTTAAGACTGGTTAAATAACTTGGTTGATAAAAACCACCCCGACACACTAAGCCGTAATAAAAAGACAGCACTATAAATGTTACCAGCATGCTTGGCACGAGCTCACCCGCCTGTATCTTTGCCACCAACGCTTCCGCAGTACATTCAACAGATAAACTACCATCAACTGTTTCAAGCCGCTGCCTTTGACACCAAACTTGCTGGCGTTTTTTTTCTGCGCCAGTAATAGCCCAAAACAAAAAAGTTCCTTTCTGATCAGAAATATTAAAGGCTCCTTCTTTACCGTCAAAATATTTTTTAATTTGTTCCCACCCGTCTATAGTTCCAAATAATGCGTATACAAATGTTTTTTTCTCCAATAAATGTTTTGCCAGAAGATCGCCAACCAACTGCTCTTGGGCAAGGTATGTTAGTTCAGGTGCCTGAACCGAAGATGAAGAAAAAAATTTACGCCACAAATCTGCGTTGGTTATGCTTATTTGCGCGCTATAATCTCTAGCCCCCAAAGCTATTGCCTGTCCATATACATGCTCAAACACAGAAATCAATTTTTCACCTGTGGTTTTATCTATAGCGTGACACAATATCTTTGCTTGCACCGCATGCCGCGCGCGCAACAAATCTTCCATATCATAACCAGGATGCGCCAGCACCGGCCTCATACCATACTGCGCTGAGACCATCGGTATTTGCTCCATCTGGCCATTTGCGTTATGAAATAAAATACCGCGCGGAAACGAAGAATTATTGAGCGACACATTGGCACAAGCCAAAACTGCAATGCTTTTTGCTTGCTGTTCTGGTGTTTGTATTGCCGGCAAAGCCGACAATACATTTCCATTCAAAAAAAATGGATGGCATATTGGCCCATGATGATCGGCTGTGGACACACTATATGTCGTTTGCAAAGTTTTTTCTATTTCTTCTGCACTAGCTTTTCCCAACACGTCCGCTGCCCTATTTTTTATCACTTCCACCAACTCTGCTCTGCGATGCACGTACCGTTCTGCAAGCACAACCGACTGCATTTCATTCGCGTACAAAAAAAGAGTTTTTGCCCCATGCCGTTCTACCGTTTCTTGTAGAACTGGCGCTCTGGCAAAAACCTTCTTTGCTATAACATCAATATTTTTTTCTACATTCCGCTTCATAGCCATCTACTAATAATCCGCAATATGATCTTTCACATAATTCCAAAGTGGCTTAGCAACTTCATTAGTCGAGCCTTCAATCGGATCGTAATGCAAATTTATAAACGGCAGACCATTGCATTCTATAACGCCCCATTTTTGATTCTGCGGATCACCGGCAATATCAGAAATTATAAAATCAAATCCAATAAGCGGATCCGCCACGGCTGCCGCGGCTTTTTCTAAAATACGCTTGGTTTCGGGATGAGTAATATTTGTAACTTCGGCACTGTTTCCACCATACGATACTCCTATTTTTTCCAACAGATCGATAGTTATACCTGTGGGTAGAATTGTTTCAAGCGTATATTGCTGTCTTCTTAAAAATTCAACATGCTCTTCGGTTATCACCACATCTTTCACACCTTGCGGTTTTTTCGTATTTTTCTTTTCTACAAGCTGCGCAATTGTGGAGACGCCATCTCCGGTTATGCGTGGCGGATCACCGGCCAAAACACCTGCCAAAACCTCACCAATGATGGTGGCCCGATATACACTGCCCTTCAAGTGTTCTTCTAAAATCACCCAGTGGCATAATTTTTTTGCGGAATCAAATGCTTTTTTTAAGTCGGCTTCAGTATGAATATTGGTTGTAGTGTGACGACCGCGAGATCCAAGCCGTGGTTTTATTATTACCGGTTTTTCCAGTTCGTGAAATTTTTTTAATAACGGCGTAAACGTAGAAAAAACACCGCCCCGCGCCACCGGCACTCCTGCATCTTTAAGCAATATTTTTAAGACAAACTTATCATCCATCCACCATTCCGAATTTTTTGGCGTGCGCAAAGGCCGAGGCAGCCCGTTAAAATATATGTTCTTACCATTTACCTTGGCGGCATACAAATCTACAGGCCTGCCAAACGCGATAAAACCATGCATGGGAATACCTTGTTTTATTGCCTCCTGCCAAAGCACGCGTCCGCGCTGGCTGGCGGTTTTTTCAGGATCGTTATTTACCTGTAATATACCGACGGTTTTGTAAACAAAAATAAAAAAACTCAAAATCGGATTGGTGATTCGCGAAGCAATTGAAGACAAAAAACTGCGCGATAAGCGCGTATGCATTGGCGCAGTACACACCGAAATTGTTTGCCCGAGCCAGGAAAAAAAATGAGATGTTTGATTATTTCCACACGCCAGACAGCGCTTCTTTTCAGACATATTAGGATAAATTCTTATACACGTTTGCCAGCCGTTTTTACCTACTCGGATAAAAATTTATACAAACCAAATCCGCACACAGCTCCAACCACAGGAGCTACCACATACATGATAGTCAGGTTGATGCTTGAGTAGTTTAACACTACAGCCACTGCTGGGTTTAAAATACCCATAGCTCCAGAAAGCGAAGCAACCAAGACCCCGAGCAACAAGGAACCGCCCACCACAAAACCAGACATTTGTTCTTTAGCTTTTCCGTATACCACCGAAGCAATACCAAAAGTAAACAATAAAGCACCGAGCACTTCAGCTAAAAAAGGTTTTAGCTCAAAAGAACCCTGGGCAGGCAGGGATTGAACTGGATTCAACACACCAGATACCAGCAGCGCAACCAGAGCGCCCAAAAACTGCACTGTAATATAAACTACAGCTTCCTTTAAGGTAATTTTTTTAAACACCATCTGAGCAATAGTAACAGCCGGATTAATATGGCAGCCTGAAATCGGCCCGATGGTATACACAAACAAACCCAATGTGATAGACGCAACAATTGCCCCTACCACACCCGGACCACCCGTTGCCACTACCAGTAGCACAACCAAAGACAAGGTAAATGTTCCCAAAAACTCGGCTAAATATTTTTTATACATACAATTATTTTAAATAATAAATACTAATTTTAAAAATTATTTTTCATATTCAACCGCTATACCTTCAATCTCGTTTCGTATAGATTCTAATTTATGTATAATTTGGCTTTCACTCTCTACATTAGATATGTTATTCTGCATAACCAAATTTGTCAGCTCCGTAAATTTATCGTAAATTTGTTGTTTAAGTTTTTTTCGCTTTACTTTTCTGTCTACTTCGGATAACCTGCCCATGAAATCATTCTTAACTTTATATAAAATTTCCTCTTTTATGCGCTTGGCAAAATCCTGTATAAACTTTTTTAGCTCCACACCATCTGTTTCTGCTGCATATTCTTTTAAAACAAAGAGTTGATGCAACTCTTGTTTTTGTTGCGAGGGACGTAAGGCAACGAGCTCGCTTACTTCTTTTTCACAAACACTCTGAACCTTTTCCCAATACTCTCCAGCTTTTTTTTGCCGAATAAAATCAATATCATGGCCAGTTAACGAATACACAGGGGTAATTACTAAAAGGTTTTTTACATTTAAGCCAATCTCCTCTAAAACTCGCTCTTTTATTACCGAGACTGTTTTTTCATCATATTCTTTTGTCAATTCGGATGCCGATTTGCTAACATCAGCTTGCTTTTCATATCTTGACCGCACCCGTTCAATCTTGATTAGTACCTGATCAAAAATTTGATGTGCTCTCGATCTACTTATATTAAAATCTACGGCAACATCCGGCAACGACTTGCCTGTTTCTAAAATTTGCTGCGCCACAGCTTGCTCTTGCGGAGTTAGAGATTTCCTTACCATATCAAAGTATTTACGAAATTCAACCATCGTAAACGGAGACTGCCCCTCGCTCATATCGGCGCCAAGCAACTCTGCCAATAATCTATCTGAGTCTTTGCCATCTCCCAAATCAGCAGTTTTTTTCAACCCACTGATATCTTGAGAGCTCCCTTGCTCTTTCTCGTTTTGTTTTATCAACTGCCGCCTTCGTTCAACATAAGCCATGTTGTGCGGCTCTTCGCTATCCAGCAAAAATAAAGCGCCTGACTCTTCAGGAAATACATTTGCAGTCATTTCATAAAAATCACTGGGATCATATATTTTTAACGCCTCCAGAATTTCTTGTCCGCTTATTTTGTTATCTTCAAACTCAAACTGTTTTGTTTTAAAGTTTTGATAGGAAAATAATGTTTCTAACAGCCATTCTTTTTTTCCTGACTCATCTGAATTTTCAGCCTCATAGCCACCTTGAATAATAGCGCTAATTTTTTCCTTGTTTTTTCTAAACCATAATTCTTTTTTTTCAACAGGAACAAGCCCAAAAAAACTCTTCAATCTTTCTGTCGGATTCTGTTTGGTAAACTCTACCGGAACGCTTTGTTCGCCTTTTATCATATCGGTTTTTACTTAATATATAAGCAATGTATTATCAAGCAAATCACACTTATCGGTTTTACTTGGTTGCCACCCCTAGATACTGTAATGCATTTTCCGATTTTTGGAAAATCAAGCCTTGCTCTTTAAGTTTGGCATAACCAGAAGACATCTCTTCCAATAAGCCCACTATACCTGGATCAATACTGGTAATAATCGCTTGTTGTCCGCGAGAAGTAATAATATCTATAATCTCATCCAGCGCCTCTACCCCATCCATGTCTATAAAATACACCTCGCGCAACCTTAAAATTATATGTTTATACTTCCTTAAGTTTACCTCAAAACGCGCCACATGCGCACGGCTATTTATATAGCATAATTTCCCTCGGATAGAATAAAGCAGAACATCTCCGGTTTCCACAATATCTTTTATTTCTTCTCCAGAAATCACCTTCACCACACCTTCTTCAAACTTGTTGACTCGCAAATCAAAATGACCTCGCGATAGATGGTTAACAAAGATAAGCAAAGACAAAGCTACGCCAAACAGAATGCCTATGATCGGATCTTCTACAATCGTTGTAATAGCAACTAGCAGTGCAACATAAAATCCGGATCGTTCATAATGCCAAAACCTAATGAAATGTTCCGCTTCTATCATCTGCACCGATACAAAAACCAAAATTGCCGCAATAACAGCCAAAGGTATATAAGTAAAAAAACCAAAAAAGAAAGCGGATATACAGACAACTCCTAGCACGCTAATAATAGCTGAGGTACGGTGCTGAGCTCCTGTTTTAATATTCAACGAAGTCCGTGCCAAAGCTGCGGTGGCCGGCATCCCACCCATTAAACCAGAGGCAATATTTGCCAACCCAAGACCCAGCATTTCCTTGCGTTCATTATGTTTTGTATTGGTCATGCCGTCAGCGATCTTAGCGGAAAGCATGGTTTCTAAAATCGCAACTAACGCCACCACAAGGGCTGTTTTTAACATGTATATCGATGGCACCCACTGATGCATTTGAAACAGCTGAAAAGAGATGTTGCCAAACTTGTCTCCTAGGGTCTGCAGCGACAAATCAATCATTCCCATACTGCTTGCATAGCCGATTAGTATGCCAATTGGAGCCAAAATAATAGCTCCTGGTATCTTAGGAAGAAATTTTTTAAAAATGAGCAGACCGACAAAAAACACGATAAACATGGCAAATGCCGGCCACGAAATATTACCAACATGCCGAACCGATTCTACTATGTTTGCAAAAAAACTTTCATGTTGCGGCAGCTTTTGTAAACCAAGTGCCGAATTAAACTGATTGAGCCCGATAATAAAAGCTACTCCCAGCGTAAAACCATGTATCACACTTGAGGGAATTAAAACGAGATATCGTTCTAACTTTAAAAAATACGCAACCAGTACAATTACCCCTGTAACAACACTCAAAACAGGCAGCCCACCCAACCCATGCACAATAACATACGTGGCAATGATACCCGAAAGCGCACCTGTCGGCCCTACGATATTAAAGTGGCTTCCACCAAAAATCGCCGCTACCAAACCCGCCCAAATTGCCGTAATAATACCAATTAGAGGTGACGCATTTGAAGCAACCGCCAGCGAAACAGACAAAGGAATTGAAATAAGCGCCACCGTTAAACCAGATTTTATATTATTTTTAATATTCTCTTTTATCATAAAAATGAGCTGTTTTTGAATACACAATATTATAAACGAACATACTTGGCTTTACAAGCATTACTTATTTTAACTCAAAAAACACTTTAGTCGATAAAAAACACACCCTGCTTTCTTCGCGCTAACCCGTCTTTTACAAGGCTCTCCATAATTTTAGCCACTACCACCTCTTCTATTCCCATATTTTTGGCTAATTCTTGGGTAGTCCGAGGTTTTTCCAGTAACAAACGCACTACCTGCGCTCGCTTCTGTCGAAACGAACCTACAAACTTTGTTTGTTTGGTGTAATGCGCGCTTTTAGAATTGGAAACCCCTTTTTTCTTTAGCATAACTCCGTAATCAAACAATGCCCAATACCACTCCCGCGGATTTTGCCTGTCCAAAGTCTTTTCAACTAGTGGTAAAATTTCTTTATCACTTACTTTATCAACATCTTTAAAAAAGAAATGAATAAAAACGGTGCGAATATTGGTTTCTATAAAAACCGCTGGTATATTCCAAGCAAAAGCAAATACATCTCCCGCCGTAGCTGGACCAATGCCAGGCAGACTCAGAAGCTTATTTAAATCTTTAGGGAACTTGCCGTTAAAACGACCCACAATCTGTTCGGCGCATTTTTTTAAATACAATGCTCGGCGATTGTATCCAAGACCTTGCCACTCTCGCAATACATCTGCAGACGACGCTTGCGCCAAAGAACCAATAGTGGGAAACCGGGAAATAAAAGTTTTATATTTTGATTCAACTCGGTGGCTTTGTGTCTGTTGCAGCATGATTTCCGAAACCAAAATTTTATACGGATCACGAGTTTTACGCCAGGGCAAGCTGCGCTTATTTTGCTTGTAATGTACCCAAATAAGTTTTCTAAAGGCTTGTATAGTCATACACGAAACATACTACACTAAAAAGCCCGGCCTTTTCTAGAGCCGAGCTTTTTATTTTTTAAAGCACGAAACATTATACTGCCCGAGATTTCAAAATAGAAAGAATCAGTCGCACAGCATAGAACGTAATTACATGGGCAGCGTAAAACCAAATCTCACCAAACATTTGCACTCCTGATATTTTATATGAAACAAACAATACAGAGGAATGAGCAAGCATCAACGCCAAATTTCCAAAAAACTGAACCGTAGACAAGCTAATGCTTTTTCTTGGTTTATAGCTTCTCCAGGTTTGAGTCATATACATTGCTTTATACATATTATAGTGAAATAAGAAATTAATTTTTTATTACCCGTACCACTACCCCGTTTACAAGATACCCCGATGCTTCCAAATCATCCTTATGCATAATTATCGGTGGAAAATCTTTGCTTGATTCCGAGACCAGTCTAATCTCTTGTTTTTTATCGTCTTTAAAAAACTTTTTAAAATTGGCCATACCGTCTATGATAGAAAGTACATAACTGCCATTATTCGGCCGCTGTTTACTGTCTACAATCACATAGTCGCCACTCTCTATACTATCACCATATATATTTGCCCTATTTAACGAATCGCCCACTGCCCGCACCGCGATAAGACCATCGGGCCTGGACGCACCCAGAGATCGCGGAGATATTTTTAAGTATCCAGTAATATCTTCTTGGGCCAGCTGTGCTGCCGGACCGCAGTTGGCGGCACCTACGATAGGAATGTTGAACAAATTATCTAGGACAAATGCTTTTGGCTTGGCCACACGCTGTTTTTTATGCGTGTCCAGATACAGAAGACCTTTTTTCTTTAACTGCTCCAGATGATATATAACGGTTTGCGGATTAGGAATACCCAACTCCCGGCCAATCTCTCTAAAATTCATTTTAGAAATATCTTTTTTCTTGGCGAGGTCTATAATTTTTTCTTGGTTCTCGTTCATACAAGCATAGTTAACGAGTTAAACATATTACCTTGGGCACAGAGAGAATCCATCTGCCTAGTAACAAAACCGGGCAAAAGAGATTCTTTTCCAGAAAGGAATCCCGCTATGGGCGCTCTGCCCAAAGTAACAAAGGTAGTATATCATGCGTTTTTTATATTGTCAAGAGTTTTATTGACAGTATTGACACCGCTAACACCTTAGACAGTTAGCCAATTTTTTAAAGGTACGGTTAGTTATCCCCAACTTAAAACAACCCTTTGTAAGGGTTGTTTTGTTTTACTTAGATTATTTTCTTTTCTTTAAAATACCTTGAACCGATGGACTGATTGGTTTATCGGTGCGATGCGTGCACCCTATCCAACAACAGGGGCGGCGTTTTCCTTTTTTGAGATCATTCGCCAATCTCTTTATGTGCTCTTTTCGGGTTTCTTCTGTTTTAGGAAAAGTTACCCAACAAATCCACTCATTGCGCCCCAGGGGTGTTAGGCTTCCCCAAAGAGACAACAAAGACGAATCCGCAACAAGGATTTTTTTCAAATCTGCCGGCACGCTATGTGCCGTACCGGTGGCAATTTTTTGAGCCATATTATTTATGACTGAAGTTGTTGAAGCGCATACTGCTTCGCTGGCGGAGGGGGTGGGATTCACCCTTTCGCTTATTCCAGTTTGCAAGCAAACTGGGCTCGAGGATGTAAACTTCTCATCCCATCCTTTTCATAATGCGGAGAGGGTGGGATTCGAACCCACGGCCCACTTTCATGGGCGACAGTTTTCAAGACTGTTGCCTTAAACCGCTCGGCCACCTCTCCATCGTCTGTTTTTGTAAACAGTAGCAGTAGATTAACACAAGGCAGGCCAATAATCAAGAGTATGATTATGGCTTTTTTGTCCACACCGAAGCGGCTTTTTTTAGAAACGCAACCAAAAGTTCAGATTTTGTTTTGATTATAAAAAGCACGGCCAACAAACCTACGCCGATAAATGTTACAGCTCCATACTGGCGCGGCTTGTTTTCAGCAATTTTTTCTCCTAACACCTCGCCCTCCACCGGCTGCATCGGTTCTACATCTTCATTACCGCGGGGCAACAACTGCCATTTACCATTTACTTTTTCCAGTATCCCAGTTACTCGCACTCTCTCACCTTCTTTTAGCTTGCTTTTGTCTATCCCCGCATTCTTCTTGAAATATACTTGCACTTCCCCGAGCCCATCATCCACATACATAAACGATGATTTTATTTCAGTCATTTCTCCCTCCACCTGCACCAAACCGCCCAACAAAGCATCATCTATTTCATCAAGGCGCAACTCACGCGCCGGCACATTATTATGCGTTGATAAAATATCAACGCTTTCATTATTTTTAATATTTACTCGCTTGATCCCATTGGCTTCCGACACTGTGCCGACCACCGTAATACTATCCCCCACCTTAAGAGGTGGAAAATCTTTTTTGCTTTGATAAATTTGTATGCCGGATGTTTCGTTGTTAAGATAAAAATATTGGCTGCCAAACACTCCCGGTTCTACCGAAACAGTTCCACTCAAACGCGCCGACTGCCCTTTGGCCGCTTCGCGAACATCGGCAATATTTGTTACCAATGCTCCGGTTAATTTTACACTGCCTTTTTTAACCGAGGTATTTGCATTTTTTTCTACCACCGCGCTAACAACGCTTTTTGCCACAGCTTCTCCCGGACTTGCTTCACCCCACTGCCAACCGTGTTCGGTAAACACATAACTCTTTCCCGAAATTGGTTTTTCATATTTAACCAAATCCACCAATGCCTTATCGCGGTTAAGCAACTCAACTTTGGCATGCGTGTTTACCAAATTAAGTTTGGTGGCGCTTTTGTAAAACACCAAAAAATCAAATGGCGCGATAATAGTATGATCCAAAAAAGTATATGTTTTATTTTGCGCTCGCAACATCCAACCGCTTAAATCTACCATCGCCGCAGAGTTATTTTTTAATTCAATAAACTCGCGCGCATCATCGCCATCAGGGTTCGGAAAAATCTCAGAAATAATTACATCCGCGCTTAAACTCAAACCACTACCAACTGTAATTTCAAATTTCTTTTCTTCGCCATACCCGCTGGTGCTGGTAACAAACAAAGAAATCGTATGAACCCCTGAACTGGCAAAACGCACCGCGTATTCCGGCCCCACAAACCTCTCGCCGTTTGCTTGCGTCCAGACAAAACTAAGTCTACCACCGCGAGGGTCGGCTACATTTTCTCCGTTTAATATCACTTGCTCACCAATATCGGCACTGACCGGCACCGATACATTCCAGACAAATACAGAACTGATTTTCTTGGTAGTTTTGGAGGAAGATGTCGAGGAAGTATTTGGCACAGACGTAGAGCTAGCAGAAACAGAAATGATATTGGAAAGGCCGGGCGTAATCTGGTTAGTGGCCGCCCAATCGGACTCGTTATCTGTATCTGCACCATCAGTTATACGCGCAGCTGATTGCCCACGGTCTGGCACCAGCACATCTTCGTATTCTATTTTATCTACGAGCGCGCCCAAGCTGTTTTTAAGAATCACACTATCACCGCCGTTGTTTAAAAAACTTTTAGTTTGCAAATCCACAAACAACCAACCATGCACACCTACATTACCCGAGATTTTTTTGCATGTTGAAGTGGTGTTTCGATTGTCACAAATCATGGAACCTGCCATATCGACCGGCACCAGCGACGTATTATATAACTCAACCCACTCATTTCCTTCTTCTGGATCTGAAACAAATTCATTTATTTTTATGGCTGATATATCGCTTTGTTGAACCTGGTCTGCCGCTGGTTCTGACGAACCACTGACATTTGACGATGGCTGGGTTGAAGTAACAGCTTCAGATACTGGTGAAGTAGTTTGGGTATTAAACACATTGAGTGCCCCGACGGTATTACCACTTGCGTGCTCGCTCCAGTTGGCAGCGGTATAGTCTGCCAAAAATGAATCTATGCGCTGTAAAGAAAAAAGAGGCGCGGCAATATAAATAAATTGTTCTGTAAAATTTCCTTCCGCGTCTTTTAGGCCAATCGCTTCCCCGCTTTCATTTAAACTACTCCAGGAAGAATCAAAAACCGATCCGGAAAAATTTGGATAGTCCAATAAAAATTTAAATGCATCTTGAACAATAACCGCATATTCCCCCGCTTCCACCACCGCATCGGTAGTACTAACCGACAAACTATGATTTGTTTCGCTTTCCCAAAATTTCCAACCAGTCATATCAACCGGCTCACTGCCTTTATTCCAAATTTCTATCCACTCATGTCCGCTGGGCTGATAGGCCCCGATTTCATTTATTACCACATCGGAGTTGGCAGAAAATGATGTTTGAAAAATAAAAAAACTGCCAAGCAGTATAACAATGAAAGCAACCCTCCTTTGCATAGTAGAAAAATTAATTTGCACAGCGCGCCAATAATATGAGGAATAAAATTATCCTATCATAAAAATCAAATCGCGCAAGCTGTATTTTATAAACATTCATACTATACAGGATGTAAGTTAAAAAATAGATAAACTAAAAACACCCCAAAGTGAATTAGGGTGTTTTAAAATTTTCTGCGCGAGACCTCCGAAACTCTATATATAATCTGGTTATATACAAAGTTTCAGCGGAGGTCTCGGTGTAGTACTCTTACATACCCGCAGAATGCATGTAAGAGGTTGCTTTCGCGGTGCTATCGCCGCGGCCCGATGTAAATTCCCCAGCAGGGGAAGTCGTCAGGAGCCTGATCGAAGCGGATCGTCACGTCCTTGGGGATCGTGGCGGCCACCTCGTTCACACGCTCCTGCACCTGCTTACAGGTGAGTCGAGTCAATCCGCCAGACTTGGCACTGGTGGCCTTGGCCATGATGGAGGCGATGGCCTCCATCTTGCCCTTGAGGCACCGCGCGTTGCACGGCTTGACCTTGAGAGGCGCCCCGATCTTTCCGGTCGGAGCAGCCACACTGGTTGCCTCGGCCGTGTTGCCGACCACCATGTCAGCGTAGGCCGACTGGACGACGGCGCCGAGGATCATGACGATGACGAGAGTGAACGAAACAATGGTCGCAGACTTGCGGGTGTTCATTACCAATTCTCCAAGATTGAGATCGTACCTCGGCATAGCTATGCCGAGGGGAAAGAAGGCCTATACTATAGGATCTCTTTCCCCTGGCAAAGCGTAGTTTCAGTTTTAAAAGAGCAACAGCATACTATACACCAAAACCAGAATTTTGTCAATCCCCCAATGAGAGTGATAATATAATCTTACCTAGGGTTAGCCAAATACTCTATACTGCCCCCCCTATCCCGCCCCTCCAATTTTAAAAATGCTAACGATCTTTCTTTTATATATCAACAGACTTGCGTATAACCACCATATTCCATAAACAAAATAATAAACACAGATATCCACATTAAAAATAGATATTTGTATACACTAGTCTATACAACTGTGGATAAATCTGGGTATAACTGTGCATAGGTGTGGATAAATAAAATACAAAGTGCCTTATTTTAGCCAAAAATAATTTGTGTATACTAGTCTATACAAACGTTTGACAAAATCTCAAAAAAATGATATCATTACTTATGTAGTAAGTTCTTTTAACAACTACACACACTGTGTGCTCCTCAGCACACCTATGACACTCAAACTGTACGTTAGAAAGCGGGCGAACAACTGCTCTCTGCACAAACATAACGCAGAACGGCAATGGCACGCCCAACTTCTTCCCGGCCGACCCTACTTAGCCTCAAATGCCTTTACGGCCTCTTTGGCACTTGGGCAACGACCACAAGCGGTTGAGGTCAATTATACTACTCTGGTTCGTAGCACATCCTTCCCCCTCGGGGAAATGTCTCACCTCCGTAGTATCGCCACAAAGGCGATCCGCCTCTGCGTCAATCTCATCGATTGAACTAGAGGGTGATCGCCTTTATTTTTTTATTGACAAAAGACCCTTCGGTTGCTACAATTGGTTTAGCGTGAAGGAGGGAACTTATTATAAAGACAGTCAGGCGACTGCTTTATTTTTTCCCAAAAGCACTCTATAATAAACCTTATAGACAGAACCTATATGACAAAAGCTAAATCACAATTCTCACCAGAACTCCTCAAACAAATTGAGGC
>CAZHYG010000015.1:0-15195 GCA_964536615.1 uncultured Gammaproteobacteria bacterium | reverse complement strand
TTACTGCTGGCAGGCCATGAATTCGTCGCAGGTGAGAATATACCGATCCGTGCCGTCCATCATATCCTGTTTCTTCATATGCCAGATACTGCTTGGCGACACTTCCATCTCCAGCTAACAACCTTTGTGAAATCTCCCTATGCTTCTGAGCAATTTCACGTTCTCGTTTAATGAATTTTGCGGCTCTCCTTCGTTCATATATAATAGGATGCTCTTGAGCAAAATATTTATATTGCCTCCTGGATATTCCTGCCGCATTACAAGCTTCATTAATTGATGCGCAGCGGTTATCAAAAGCTTGAAGAAGTGCGAGTACTTTCAATGGGTCTTGCCACCATGCATTAGCGGTTTTACGAACACGTAAACTTAGATCCTTGCGTATGTGGGGAAATATATATGACCCCGATTTGTCTTTCTCAGATTCCATATTTTAATTAAGTAATAACCCATCTTTAATAATAACACTAGTGACATCAAAAAGGTTACAAATAGAAGCATAAATATAGCTACAACTGTGGATAAATATGCATGATATACAAAAAAATGCTGTTTTTTGGTACAAAACTCCTCTTTAACGCATATTTTGGTACAAAGATTTTCATTTTTATACCTAATAATGCGACCAGGACGGGTTATGTTTAGGGCCTATTTAGGTCTAAAAAAAGGCTACACAGCTGGGTTCAAAACATACCCAACCAGGACTCTCTGCAAATAAAAAACCGCCTATTTAGGCTGTTTTTTGTATCCAAGTGCCTATGTGCGTGTGGATAATTTTTTAAAAACTTTAGAAATATTTTATCTGATATATGGTATTTTTAATAAACCAAATATTCTTTGGCAGATTATTTGTTTTCTGTAAAAATTAGCCTATTATTTTAACTATATATAATACGAAATACTTTATATCTATTTTGATTACAGCTACTCTTTTTATTTCTGGTTGTGGAAAAGTTTCAACAGTTTCTGAAAGTAATAATTCAGAGGCGGCTTCTGGTGCGCAATTTTCAACCACATCTAATCTAAGGACATCATCAGAAGATAATTTTAAACGCCGTATATATCTGGCTCAATATCAAAATAGTAGCACCTACGATCTTTTTTTAGAAAGAATAGATGAAAAATCTTTTACCAATAATGATAAACTTGTAAATAATAAGATTGCATCTGCTTATCCAAATAAATTTGAAATACAGCCTAAAACCAAACAAGTAATTATGGAGACTAGTCCAGACTCTATTGCCTTATTTACTTCTACCTCACCTGATAATAGATTAATTTTGTTTAGTGTTTATTCTCAGACACACTTAACTATAGCTACCAATACACCATCGCAACATGACCGGTATGTAAGTGTTCAAAGTAGATCGGCTTTTATTTATAATTTTGCCAGTGGCACAGTCAGGTTTTTATTTGATTCTAATAATGACTCAATTGATTCTGGGGATTTACAAAATTTTTGTCCAGATCAATTTTCTCCCGATGGCTTAGCCGCATTATTTACCTGTCGTAGCGATAGTTATGTCCCAGATAATACATTTTCTGGCATGGTCTATAGTTTGGCGACAGATAAATTATATGACTTAAATTTAGTAGGAAAATTTGAATGGCTAAAAAATGGCCAGTTTAGATATAAAGAAATAAAGGAAAAAAATTGTACACCTACCCAACGATATATTTGTCGACCTAACAGTGAATGCAACATTTGCTATGTTGATGAGTCTGTTACACCTTGGAAGTATGTTCGTTATAAATAATTTTTGTTTATTTTAAAATTGAATGGTTCTATGTTGCAAAAGCAAATTTCTTTATTAGCAATAGTAATTTTTGGAATGATAATTATGGGGGTCGGTTGTTCACTGTTTAATAAAAATACCACCCCTTTTCAACCATCAAAAACTACTAACCTGGTTGAAATTGGTGCTCCGCAGAATAAGCCGTCACCTTCTCAAAAAGTTTTTGACTCTTTAAAATTAGGTGTGACATTTACGTATGGTGAAAACGAGGTTGGTGGTAACGGAAAAATAAAAGTTAGCGAAATTGATAATAAAATCTATGTTTATCCTGTTGCATGCGACTACACAAGGGGGCAGTCAGTGGAAGTTTTTAACAAGGATCCAAAATTGACTTTTGAAGAAGCTGTAAAAAATAAATTTTTATCTGGATATGATCCAAAAGAGTGTTTTGTAAAAATTTTAGGGCCAGATGATTATCCGCGCTCTGGATCGCAGGACATGGCTGCGTATCCTAACTTTACCTTCGCCACTATTGCTTTCCCGCTTAATACTACTAATGATTCGCTTCCATGGTGGGAAAACGGAAGCAAGTGTCCACCTGAATATAGTCTAACAAACGCAGTCAATTTTTTTGTAATGGATAAAAATATTCCAGGTAAATATTTATTTGTAAAATTAGGACAGGAGATGGTCGCTTCAGATGGTAATGTTATTGGCTCAACTAATCAGCTTCATACATGGTTTTATTCTCTAAGACTAAAATAGTTAATGTCTGTCAACGCTCAAATCGACGAGTTAAGAGAATTTGCCGTCAAAGAAAAACTTGAAATCGTCAAAAAGCGCGCCGGTTCGTGAGCGGGCGGAATTCCTCCCCAAACCCTCGTTCTGCCAGTTCTATTCCATAAATTTTTTTCGTAAATTAGCCACAAAAATATGACATCTAGATCAAATAAAAGAATTTTAGATTTTGAATATCCGGAGGACGCGCAGTTTTTTGCTACTATATTATCGAGAGGTGATATAGATATTTTTATTCAAAAATATAGTGATTATTTTGATTTTCGTGACCCGGTTCTTAAAAGAAAAGAATTTAATAATATTCGCAATCAAGTTTTTAAGGAACTAGTTTTAAAAAATGGCCTTAGATGTCAAATTAAAGCTCATCCAGATTGTAGTAAGATAAAAAGTTTTAACGTTGATCATTATATACCGCTTTCTTCAAATGAATTAAATAAAAAGATACGAAAGATTAAGAGTCTGCCCGGAAAGAAGGTTAGGTCACAAAGTTTTGGTTCAAACGATCTGAAAAATTTACGACTTGTCTGTGGTCGGTGTAATGCCTTTAAGAAGCATCGTATAACAGGTTTTCTTTCGTCTTCTGTTTTATAGCTTAGCTAAAAAGATTCCAATCTTATCCTGCAAGGTCTGCGAAAACCGAAATGGGGTTAAAATTGGTAAAATTCCCCTCGTAATTTTTCGTACACCCGCTGCAAATAAAAAACCGCCTATTTAGGCTGTTTTTTGTATCCAAGTGCCTATGTGCGTGTGGATAACTTTTTAAAAACTTTAGAAATATTTTATCTACAGTATAGTATGTTTAAATCACTTATTCACCAACCACAGATGTATGTTGGAAAAAAACAGGATAATAAAATTATCAGTACTCGGTAGCCTTGTTTTTGTTTTATTCACGGGTGTAGCAGTTTATGCCAATAATGTTGAAGGAAACAACACTCAAGAAAAAATTAATGCATTGCTAAAAAAATTGAAAGTGGCAACGCAAGATGAATTAAAAAATGGGTCAGTTATCAAAACTGCAAAAGGTGAAATATTTGCCGGCAAATCGGCAGAAAAAATGGAAAAACTTCATGATGATACACAAAAACAAATTGATGAACTTATTGCTCGTCCAGAACAGGAAAGGCAAAACGCAATCGTTGAAATAAAAAAATTTGCTAAAGACCAAAAAATAAATGTTATTTATAAAAATACCAGCAAGGCATCTTTAAATTCAAGCGTTCCGGTAGAAATATATATCTCCGGTTTTGATCAGTATGAAGTCGATATTAGAAATAATAAAATTATCCAATTTGGACCGCGGCCGCTTGCTCCAGGCGATAATCCGAAGGAATTTGATCAAACCCTTCGTTATTCACTAAAAGAACTCGAAAATATGGCGCGACAATTTATTTTGGACAATGCGCCAGAAGTTAATCTTGATAATCTAACAGCAAATTTTGGCAGTAAGGAAAATGCTAATTACTTTTTTAGATGGGAGGATGCGTCAAGGGAAATAGAGGAAATGCATCCGTTTATTCAAGTTGGATTTTCTCGCGGTGGTAGTTTGTTAAGCTATGCTAATTCTCTTGGCTTATAATTATTATTCTGTAAAAATCAGTTCGTTATTTTAATTATTCATAACATGAAGTATTTTGTCCCCATTTTTGTTATAGCCGCTCTTTTTATTTCTGGTTGTGGAAAAACTATTAGTAAAAATAATATTCCGGCTGTGATTAATCAAACTTCAACTTCTCAAAATACCAATTCTATCCTATCCGCCTCAACTACTCCATTAGGACAAAAAGATATTTCGTCTGAAGAGGTAGAACGTATCTATAAAGATGCTCTAAAAATTAACACAGCTAACTGGACACTTTTTGATATAAAAGAATTAGGCTTTTCTATAAAATTGCCATTTGCATCACCTATAAAATTTGCATGGAATTTTTATCAGGGAAAAAATGATGAGTATCCGGAGCTTGGCGTAAAAGATATGTTTTGGGTGCGGGGATTCCTAACCAATAAGCAGGGCGAAACTTATCCAGTTATGGGTAGTATATCGCAATATTTTGCAAAAGGATCAGAATATCAAGTGGTAGATATTTATGATTTAGAACGAGTTGATAAGGACTATAGGATTGTAAGATCTTGGAGGTCAAATCAAGAACCTTCATATTTTATTATAAATCCTTTAAAGGTACTTGCGGTGCAAGGGATAGAGGTGGTAGTTTTTGATGCAGGAAAAGATTTCTATCAAAAAAATATGGATTCGTATGATGCTCAAGTTTTTCCACAAATGTATGCAGCGGCTTTTCAATTGCCAGGAAATAAAAAATTTAAAGCCATTGTAATTACATTTAAGGAGTCTGACTTGCCTTTGGATAAGTTTATGAAATCTTTGGAGACAATGAGGTTTGAATAGTTGGTTTTAATTCTTATAAAGATTTTACTTTTAATTTAAATTGTTTTTATCCTACTTTTGTTATAATCCGACCAATGCAACCTCAGAATCATCTGTTTTCTCTGTCATTTTTGGCGCCTGCGCAGATCCTGAAGATCTGGGAGTCAGCGAGCATCAGCTCACGACTGCTCGTACTCGAGTGATTCAGGAATGTTCGCAGGCGATGTCTGGTAGTTGGTGGACATACAACGAGACCAACTGGCCGGCGGGTACGACATATGCGACTTATGCCTACACGTCCGCGGATATCGGGGCGTGGAACTTGCTTTTGGCAAATTATGGAGGGTACGCTAGTAATGGGACCTACTACCCAGGCTTCTATGTATCATGTATGAGATATCGTTCGGAAGGCTATTTGCCGTCGTCATATAGTATCTGCCATCTTTCGCTTACGACCGGCTATGGTTCCTACGAAATGCCCAACTATACCTGTCAGGGCAATTGCTCAACCAACCATAAGAGGGGTGGGCAGTGCAAGGCGTTCATGAATTTAGTTGCCTATCGTTCGGGGCAGTACCAGCTACCCGGTTATGGTTGGAAGAATTTTCCTAGCGATTCGACAATCGCCAATTGGTCGACAGCGGTTGATCAGATGCCCTATGCTACATATTCCAACATCGAGCCAGGCGATTTTCTTCGTCGACCGTATGGCCACGCACTCATCGTGGTGCGGAAAATTAGTAGTGCGCAAGTGATCGTTTTGGATTCTAACTGGACCGATGGCGATGGGTATGAGAAGGTGACTTCGCACGAAATGGCGTTTACGGGAACGGGGAAGTCTAGTGATCTAGGGACATATCGCGTTCTAAAGTGCGCTTACACGGGAGGGTGCTAGGCGTATATGGTGTAAAATGATTACGAGAGGGGCTTCTACCCCCCCCTCTCGCCCTGTGCCTCAATTTAAGATATAATTACTAAATAAAAATATTAAAATTTATGAAACATTTTAGAATCGCAATAATTGTTTTGCTTGTAAGCGTTGGAATTGGGGTGTTGGCCTATATATTTTTTGACAAAAGAACATTATTAACCTCAGAAAATTTTTACCAAGTTTTAAACGGGGGTACAGACGAGTGCGATCAGTTTGGTGTTTTGAATCATGATGCGCCGGCAAACTATATTAAATATTCCAAAATTGATGGCGGTATTGAGTTTGCTCTTCCGTATAATAAAAAATGGGGGAATAAAAAATATAAATTAACTCCGTACGATGAATATAATACTCCCGCTTCTCCTGTAGGCAGAAGAATTGTTTTTGGCCCACTTGAATGTTTTGTAAAGAATCGTTCATCTGGAGATGCTCCGTGGGATCGGTCTTCAGCAATCTATATAACGCCGCATGCCTCAGTTGAGGAAATTTTAAATTCCGGAGCCGGGCTTTTTAAAGCAAGTGTAGAAGAAAAAAAGATAGGTGATCTAGCTGTTTTTCTTATAAAATATAACGGTCAAAGTGATTGTGATGAAAGGGTTGTTGTTCGCGGGAAAAAGTATGATTATGATATTGTGAGTTTTGAAGAAACCTGTTCCACGGCTGAAAAAATATATGAAAAAAATCTGAGGTTGATAAGCAATATTAAAATATTGGAATAACTCTATCTAAAATTTCTTTTAAATAATCTTTTAACAAAACAACCGCTTGATAAGGCGGTTATTTTGTTTGTTTTTTTATAATTATTCCAAGTTTACTTGTACTTGATTTGAGTAGGTGCCGCAGCCAACACTGTAAACATATTGGCAAACACGAGCGTAGTATAATCCCGGTCCGTCAAACGCGCTCATTTGCGCAGATCTTCCATTTGGATCGGAAACATATTCATATTGATCGCTTTCGCGTAGAGGGAATGTTGGATATGGTTGTTTGGACCAAACCACTTTAAAACCATGTTCAAAATTTCCGGTTGCGGTCCAGGATAGTGTGTTGCCGGATACTTTGGCAGACAGTGATACGCCGCTGGCAGGCTCTTTTTGAGCAGTTTCACTGGCTGTTATTTTTACATTATTACTGTATGCTTTGCAGCCATTTTCGGAATATTGGCAAACGCGGAAATAATAGGTGGTAGCAGGATCAACTCTCCAAAGATATGATCTTACGCTTGGGTTGGAGAGATACTGATAATCATTGCCAGGGAAAACAGGATTGGCGGCTTGGCCTTTGACCAGTTTAAAGCCAGAGCTTGTATCCAGATCTTTTACGGTCCAGGTAAGCTTTACTCCTTCGCTGGTTTTAACGGCGCTCAGAGTTATGCCGGAAGGGGATTCTGTAGCGGTGCTTGCGGTTTCTTTTTTCTCTTCTGCGGCTACCAATACGCCCATCTCATCAACAAACTCAGGATTTTTTAAATCTTCTTCTTTATTCCATGCGGTAAACTTTTCTTTCAATTCGGCTGCCTCCAATTTGGAAATTGTTTTTTCTATTTTTTTATTTTCTTTATTTACCACATAGTATTTTTCACCGGTGTTTACCAAAACTTCTTTTTCACCGCTGGCAACTATTTTAACTTTGCTTTCATACACTTTTACACCCTGATTTTCTTCAGTGTTGATTGTTTCAAACGCAGTACCGAGCGATTGGTATGCGACAGAGCGAGCTAGTACGGTAAATGGTCTGTCTGCTTTTACAACGCGCGTATAGACTGTGCCCTTGTCATTGGTAATTTGAATTTCATTTGAAAGTTTTTGCAATGTAACCGAGGAGTTATTTCCCAATCGGATAGCGCTGCCGTCGTCTATGGAAATAATTGCCTTGCCTTCGCCGCGAACTTCCACAGAATCTCCTTCTTGCAAAGTGGTGTTTAATTCCGCTCTGGTCCATTTGCCGTTAGCCGGCTTGTATTCCACTGCGCCCGAAACCATGGAAAGCTGTGCGCCAAAGGATAGATTTTTTACAGCCTGCTCTGTGTTTACCGGAGCAGCTGCGGGTTTTCGCAAAAACCAGCCTAAACCGACGCCAACTGCCAGCACTAACACTCCAACGATGATTTTTTTCATAGTGTGTATGAATATTATATGAATAATCTATACTGTACTGTATATGAATCCGCTGCAGATGACAAGTGCGTTGCGCGCATGGACAAGATGATAGTAAAAACGTTATTATATATAATAATCTTATTTAATAATTTTTTAGTATGTGGGAAATAAATATTTGGTCAGTGCTTGTTTCAGCTGTAGCCGCCATGGTTATTGGCAGCATTTGGTACGGCCCGTTGTTTGGTAAAAAATTCATGGAAGCCAGCGGTATGAACAAATGGACTCCGGAACAGCAGGCAGCTATGAAGAAAAAAATGATGGCTAGTTATGCAGCGCAATTCGCAGCCAGTTTTGTGATGTTTTATACAGTGGCAGGTATTATTATAGGTTTTAGCGACAATACTGCGCTTGGGGGAATGGTTGCAGCGTTTTTAGTTTGGCTGGGGATTATTGTGCCGGTAAAAATTGGGGATTTGGTATGGGGCGGAAGCAAAACTATGTTTTGGCTGGTGGTAGGCAATATGCTGTTTACTTTGCTTGCTGTAGGCGCGATTGTGGGAGCTTGGAATTAATAGATTTTATTATTTTTTAAATAAGGCCTATTTGTTGGGTCTTATTTTTTTCTGTGGTATAATCATAGTATATAGATTAATGTTTTTGATATGAAAAAAATATTTTTATTTTTTCTAGTCGCGCTTCTGTGGAGTGCGGCTCAGCCTGTCGGCGCAGCCACGACGGCAAAACCGACGGCGGTTTGGAAGCCGGCAACCCCGGAAGATTACAAGCCGATTACCTGGGCCAAAGCTACGGGTATTGCCAGTTTTTTTAAAACACCAAGTGGCAGCGGCGCACTCGATTTTATTACGCGTATTTATCTGCCAAATAATCAAGTGCAGTTTATTATGGCATCTGGCACTGAACCGGTAGATTGGGGGCAGGCCGATGTTAATTTTGCGGCTGCCATTGATGTAAAAAATTCTACACCGGCGCAAATGACCACTACTATTGCCGATACGATTGCGGACACAAATACTACAACGCCAGAAGTTGCTCCAAGCAGTTCTGTTCATAATTTTGCATTTCCTCGTTTTGTGGCAGAAACAGGCAAAGCTTTGGCAACCGATGCGAAATTTTTGTGGAACGGGCCATTTTTTAACATTACATTGCCGGTATCGGATTTAAGTTTGGCTCTCAAGCGCACCTGGGGTAACGCCACGCTTATTTCCAGCGGCAGTCGACCTTCGTTTGATATGGCGCATGCGCGCAGGATGTTGTTGGTAAACAACAAAACCGGGCGTGCAAGTATCAGTGATTTTGATGATACAATTTTTGTAAAAACAGAAAGTGGCGACCAGGCGCTTGAAGGTTTTGCGCCAAATGTGGTAAAAAATGATAGTGCTAACCCCGCTACTGCTCGTTTGTTTATCGGGGTGATGCCAGGAAATAAAGAAATCGTTATATACTGCAGCCAATCTGCAACGGTGAACGAAGCAAGTAATGCGCTAGTGGCCGCGGGTGTGCCAGTGGAAAATCAACTTGAAGCCGACGGTGGCGGTAGCGCAAGTTGTGGATATAATCTGCCGGGCCAATACTTTGTAGAACCTTCACGTACATTACCGGTAATGATGGGCGCTTTTACGGTGGTAGCGCGCGGCGTGCCGACAACCGACGGTATTAATGTACGCAAAGGGCCTGGCACAAAATATGGTATAGTGACAAAATTATCAAAAAATTCACCGATCGTGGTTTATGAAGAAAAAAACGGTTGGTATAGAATAGGGGAGGGACAATGGATTTTAAAAACATTACTTAAAAAACAATAATTATATATGATAGGCAAACAAATTTCAGCAGAGGAATTGCAAATGCTTATAACTAACGGGTTAGAAAATGACAGCGCTATCATCGATGTTCGCACTCCGGCCGAATTTGAAAAAGGAGCAATTGCTGGCGCGAAAAATATTCCAGTTGATACAATTCTTAATCAACTTGATCAGTTGCGCCCTTACAAAAAAATATATTTGTACTGTTTATCAGGCGGCCGTAGTCAGTTAGCGATGGCGCAGCTTGAACAAACGGATCTACAGGCAGAGATGTTTAACGTGGTAAGCGGTCTTTTGGCTTGGCGCAAGAGCGGGTTTCCTCTGACAGCTCCCGTGTAAAGCTCCTATCTTTTGTTTTTGCGCGGATCATGTTATAGTATCCGCTCCTGTTTTTATTATTTATATATGATGCCATTACGCGTTAATACGGTTTCCAAAGTATTCAAAAATTCTAAAGGTGAAGACTTTAAAGCGGTAGATGCTGTTTCGCTTTCCATTGAACCGGGCAAGATATATGGATTGCTTGGGCCAAATGGCGCAGGCAAATCAACCCTGATCAACATGATTAGCGGAGTACTGCTGCCGACTTCAGGATCCATTGAAGTGTTCGGTTTGGATGTAGTAAAAGAAAAAAATAAAACTAAGCAGATGATTGGCGTGGTACCGCAAGAAATTGTGGTGGAAATGGCTTTTACTGTTGAAGAAGTTTTGTATTATTTTGCCGGCATGTATGGTGTGCCAAGAAAAGAACGCAAAGCGCGTATTGCGGAAGTGTTGGAAGATCTTGGTTTGGCTGATAAAACTCACGAACGCGCGCGCAACTTATCGGGCGGCATGAAACGGCGTCTGATGGTTGCCAAAGCAATTTTGCATAAACCAAAACTGCTTATTTTGGACGAGCCAACCGCCGGTGTTGATGTTGGGTTGCGTCAAAAAATTTGGAATTTGGTGCGTCGATTAAATGAGGAAGGCACGACCATTGTATTTACGACTCATTATTTGGAAGAAGCGGAACAGTTATGCGAGTATATTACATTAGTTGATCATGGTCATGTAATAAAAGCTGGAAAATTGAAAGATATTCAGCAAGAGTTTTCCAAGAACACAATTCATTTTGAGTTGTTTGAAAAAACAAGCGATCATTTACCGGGCGTATCAGAAATGGGCGCTGAATATGAATATCCAATAAATCATGATTTGGCTGTTGATATGGCTGCTTTGACCAAGCATTATGGCTCAAATATTAAAGCTATTCGTTCAGAGGCAGCGTCTTTGGAACATATTTTCTTGAAATTAACCAATAATCCCTAAATATCCGTATGAGCACTAATATGTGGGCGTTATACGCTCGGGAAGTTAAGCGTTTTCAAAAAATTTGGATTGATACGGTTTTTAATCCGATTGTGTCCATTGGTCTGTATTTAGGCGTGTTTGGAATTGTTACATCCGGGCGCGCGGTTGGATCGTTGCCGTATCTTACTTTTGTGTACACCGGTTTGCTGGCCATGCTTATTGTCAACAGCAGCTTTTCCAACCCGTCATTTGCGCTTGTGATTGCTAAAAATTTGGGAAATATTATAGATTTGCAGCTTGCGCCAATCTCGGTATGGCGCATTGGTATGGCATACTCCTTGGCTGCGTTAACCCGCGGTGTTATTACGCTAGTTATTGCGCTTCTTGCTACCATGTGGTTTATTCCAGGGCTCGGTATGCCGCAGCACCCGTTATATTTTTTATTGGCTTTGGGATTAACCGGTATTGAGTTTGGCATGCTCGGGGTGGCGTTTGGGTTCTGGGCAAAGAACTTTGAAGCCTTAACGCTTATGACCACATTTGTCATGCAGCCTATGATATTTTTGGCAGGCGTATTTTATCCAGTAGCAAACTTGCCGCAGCCTTGGAATTTGGTAAGCCTGTTTAATCCGGTGCATCATAATATAAACTTTTTTCGTTACGCAATTACCGGGTATGCTGATGTAAATCCAATGTTGTCAGTTGGTATTATTCTTGGTTTTTCCGCAGTGTTTTTTGCGGTCATGCTGGTGTTTGCCAAACGCACTATCTCGTCAAAATAAATTAATTTAATTATCATTTATATATGATACAAATATACGGTTCAAAACGTTCCAGCGCCTTCCGCTGTTACTGGCTTATGGAGGAGCTTGGTATTGCTTACGAAAATATTCCGCTTGATTTTTCCAAGCAAGAACACAAATCAGAAGCATATTTGCAATTGAATCCAAACGGGAAAGTACCAACCATTATTGATGATGGGTTTGTGTTGTGGGAATCATTGGCTATCAATTATTATTTAATAGAAAAATATAACGGCCATGATTTGGTTGGACAAACCGCGCAAGATCATGCTGAAGTAAATAAATGGAATATTTGGTCTATCACACACTTGTCGGAATCATTTTATCCGCTGGTGATGCAAGCATATATGAAAACGCCGGATTCTGAGGCTACCAAAGCCGCGCATGAAAAAGAATTGCCTCGGTATTTAGGTGTATTGGAACAGCATTTAGCAGGTAAAGAATATATGGCTCTTGGTAAATTTACTTTGGCAGACATTACAGCTATGTCTGTTGTGGGCATATCTTCATTTATCAATTACGACCTTTCTTCATACTCAAACATTACCTCATGGATGGCTCGGTTAAGCGAAAGAGAAGCATTCAAGAGAGTTGCGTTCTAGGCCCCCTCTAGCGCATTTTTTGAAAAGGTGGTATAACTATAAGTAATTATTAAATCATTGAAGTTGGCACTGTCCGCACAAGTTGCAGGGTAGCACCCAATTTCGTTAAGTCATGTCATATCATATGCCAAAAGCAAACGCTGCTTTTATGAAGCCAATGACTATCAGCGCTGAACTCGCTGTTGTAGTTGGTAAAGGTCCTATGCCACGCTCCGAAGTGGTTAAAAATCTTTGGGCCTACATTAAAAAGAACGGTTTACAAGATCAAAAAAATAAACGCAATATTAATGCTGATGCTGCTCTTAAAGTAGTATTTGGCGGAAAAGCAACCGTAAGCATGTTTGAAATGACTAAACTTGTTTCCAAACACCTTTCCTAATTAAAAAAATAAAAAGCAGGCTAGTGATAGCCTGCTTTTTATATATCTCAATCTATCCTTGACAAAACAGCTGTTTTATGCTATACTAAGCACTCCTTAAGTTATAGGTAGCCTTTCCCTAAGGGAATCCTTCGGATTTGGCTAATCCTAGACTCGTATCTCTTGTGTCATAGTAGAGTGACTACAGTTATAACGGGTCACTAAACAATCTATTATGTCACACAACACGCAAGTCCAAGCGCGCTTTAGCGATCTTGGCATAGCTCCAAAGCTTTTGGATAATTTGGAGCGGTTACAATATGTAACTCCTACACCTATCCAACATCAATGTATACCTCATGCTTTGCAAGGCAAAGATATTGTTGGTATCGCTCAGACTGGTACAGGTAAGACCATGGCTTTTGGTATTCCTATGATTCAGCGTTTGGCTCAGATGTCTGGCCCGGGGCAAGGTTTGATTTTGCTGCCTACTCGTGAGCTTGCTTTGCAGGTAGACGAAGTGTTGCAAAAAGTTGGCCGGCCATTAGGCTTGCGCACTGCAGTGCTTATTGGCGGTGCTTCTGCTTACCAACAGCGACAGATGTTAGCGCGCGGCCCTCATATTATTGTGTCTACGCCAGGCAGATTGGTTGATCATTTAGAACAAAGAAATTTAACTTTAAACAGAATGAAGGTTGTGGTGCTTGATGAAGCTGATCGCATGTTTGATATTGGGTTTATGCCGCAAATCAAACAAATATTATCTCAGGTTCCAACCGATCGTCAGACTCTAATGTTTTCGGCTACCATGCCTAAAGCAATTGCAGAAATTGCCAGCCGCTATATGAAAGTGCCGCTTCGTATTGAAGTTGCTCCGGCTGGAACTTCTTCCAAAAATGTTGAGCAGGAATTGTTTATTGTAAACAAAGATGCAAAAACTCAGTTGTTGGATAAGATTTTATCTGAAACTACCGGCTCGGTATTGGTATTTTCTCGCACCAAACATGGCGCTAAGCGTATTGCGCTCAATGTTCGCGGAATGGGACACAGTGCTGCTGAAATTCATTCCAACCGTTCGTTGGGGCAGCGCAAAGAAGCTCTGGAAGGATTTAAGCGAGGTAAATATAGAGTGTTAGTAGCTACCGATATTGCCTCACGCGGTATTGATGTAACCGGTATCTCTTTGGTTATTAACTATGATTTGCCGGACAACTCCGAAGATTATGTGCATCGCATTGGTCGTACCGGCCGCGCAGATAGTTTTGGTAAAGCAATTTCATTTGCTTCTCCAGATGAGCGAGGAGATATACGTCAGATTGAACGTTTGATTAAAAAAACAATCCCAGTAATAGCCTTGCCAGAGTTGCCTCCACGCCGTGCTAATAGCGCTCCAAGTTTCTTTAAAGAGCAAGCTCAACGCCAACCGCATCATGGTCATGGCGGCGGAGCTTCACGCCATCACGGATCGCCTCATGGACAAAATCGTAATCGTGGAGACAGAAATCGCAGACCAGGTAGAAATTTTCACAGAGCATAAATATAATACATAAAAAATCGCCGTTAGCGGCGGTTTTTTAGTTGAGCCTGTTTGTAAGACGAGGTATAATTAATATTATTATTTAAAATATTTTTATGGAAACTATTGTGTTGGGCGGCGGTTGTTTTTGGTGTGTTGAGGCGGCATTTTCCAAAACAAAAGGCGTGGTGTCGGCAGTTTCTGGATATGCGGGCGGTTCGGTGGAAAATCCTTCATATGAACAAGTGTGCGGAGGCCGTACCGGGCATGCAGAGGTTGTGCAGGTTACGTTTGATACGAGCAAAATAACGCTTGAAGATATCTTACATATTTATTTTTTGATTCACGATCCAACCACGCTTAATCGGCAAGGACATGATATTGGCACGCAATACAGATCGGTAGTTTTTTACATGAATGAAAAACAAAAAGAATCCGTAGAAAAAGTTATAGCCGAACTTGGCGCGGAAAAAATATATTCAGATCAATTTGTGACTGAAGTGTTGCCGCTTGATGTATTTTATCCCGCAGAAGATTATCACCAGCATTATTTTGCAAATAATCCCGAACAGGCATACTGTCAAGCAGTTATTGAACCAAAGCTGGCAAAGTTTAGGCAGAAGTACTCAAAATTTTATCAATAAAAAATAAAGTTGACATAAAGTCATCCTCGGTTTACTCTAAAATTAAGGGGGTACATTCACATGCATACCATCAGGTTTGTTATCCTGTGTTTTGTGGTTGTGTGTGCTGTGCACAAGCTGGGGCGGACCGATCCGCCGCTTTCCATGGCTGAAGTGCCGCTAGAAGGCGAGGCGGGATGTGGTTTCAGCGTCTACAGCGACTACTTTGGCGC
>CAZHYG010000014.1:0-17664 GCA_964536615.1 uncultured Gammaproteobacteria bacterium | reverse complement strand
ACATTCATTTTTAGGCGTAAAATTTCTTCCGCCATTTTTCTATCGGGAATTCTGGTAAATAATATTTTATCAATACTGCTTATATCTTCGTTAACATGCAACAAAATAGGGAAAATAGATTCAAGTAAACGATTTAACAGTTCAAAAAATACGTGCGCAGCCGTGCCTTTAAAAAACGCATTTTGCACTTCTACTTTTTTGGCACACTGATTAAAAAAATCTTCCAAAATCGGCAGGCTATTATCGTGAACTGTAATTAAGCTTGTACCATTGATAAAAAAATCAACCTCAGTAAAGCCCAAACGCCGAGAGACGCGATCAAATACCGGAAAATGTAATACTAAAAAATAATAGTTATCACGTTTGATAAACTTCGGGCGCTGAAACGACGGCATACTCTCTTTTACCTCCTGGTCGTTAAGCCCAAAACGTTTTTGCACGGATTTTAAAATTTTTTCTTCCGGCTTGGTTACGTTTACCCACAACAAACCATTATATTGAATTTCGTTTATATGTTTCATAAAAAAATGTATCGCATAGATAGTATACCACATTGTTGAAGGAAAAAAAATATGATATGATGTATATGTCTATGGCGTTTAAACCAATTAAGGAAAATCAACTCCCACAATCCGCAGAAAATACTCAAACTCGCTCTCCCGAGCTTGATTTGCGTTTGGAAAAAGAAAAGGTTGCCGAACAGTCCGAACACGCCCGAGAAAAAAAGTTTTCCGCCGAACAAGCCGGCGCGCATAAAATTCGCCTCCCCTTTCAACGACACACACCGGCGCTCACTCCGCTCAAAGATGAAATAGCCGTCAAAATAGAAAAAATACTAGAAGAAAACCTAAACGATTCGTATCAGCGCCTTTCTCCCGTGGCAAAACAAGAGTTCAAACTCAAAGGAGAACAAACCGCCGCCCAAATCCGAGACATGCTTAAAGACACGCATGTGCGAGTTAAAAAAATATTACAGCTTGTTTTGGATTGGCTTCGCATGCTGCCTGGCATCAATCGATTTTTTTTGGAACAAGAAGCAAAAATTAAAACGGATCGCATTATCGCTTTGAAAAAACGAGAATAATTATGTTTGCCGACATACTCATTATTATTACCGACCTACTTAACGCACTGGCGCAAAACGAACTTTTTTTATCTGCTATCCCCTATATACTTGGCGGTCTTTTGCTTATTTCTTCATTATATATTCTCAAGGCTTTCCTTACTGCCCGCAGCCGCCAAAGCAAAGCTTTTCACCGTACCGTACTGCTTATAAAAGTCCCTAAAGAAAAAAAGGGCGACAAACCAGACGCAGGAAATGGCGAAGATAATATCAATCATGTAAGAGAAGAAATCGCCGTATCTGAAGTGCTGTTCTCGGCTATGGCTGGTCTTAAGAAAGAAAAGGGATTGCGCGCCTGGTTGCGCGGACGCATGGATCACGCTGCATTTGAAATTGTAGTTAAAGATAATAAAATATCTTTTTATATTGTAATTCCAGATAAAATAAAAAGTTTTGTAGAACAACAGGTGCATGCCCAATATCCACACGCGGAAATTACCGAAGAGCCCGACTATAACGCCTTTAAACCTCAAAGCCACATTGTGGGAGCCTATTTATGGCTCAAACACAAATCTGCTTTTCCATTAAAAACTTATAAAAAACTAGACAGCGATCCGCTTGTAGCTCTTCTTAACCCCCTCAGTAAAATCGGTGAAGACGAAGGCGCCATCATTCAATATATTATCCGCCCCGCTTCCAGCCATTGGCGCAAAGAAGGCGTGCACATGATTAGAGATATTAAAAAAGGTGAAAAGTTTGAAGATGTTGCCAAACGCGGCGAATTTGGCCGAGCTGTCAGCGGCTGGACAAAATATATTCTCCCAAAAACAAAAAAACCAAACGAACAAAGCTTTGAACCAAAATACCAACTGACTCAAATGGAAGAAGAGATGGTAAAAAACATGGAAGAAAAAATTAGCCGCGGCGGATTGGAAACCACAATTCGCTTAATTAGTTCTGCCAACTCCAAAGAAAAAGCTGTTCTTAATTTAGAAAACATCATCAACGCGTTTAGCCAATACAATTTGTATCGCTACGGCAATACATTAAGCGCTGCCATTCCCCGCCGTCCAAACACTCTAATCCGCGACTACATTTACCGCGGCATGAAAGAAAGCCATTATATGGTGTTTAACACTGAAGAAATGGCCAGTTTCTGGCACCTACCCGTTCCAAGCACCGAAACACCAAATATCAACTGGCTTGGCGCTCGCAAAGCCCCTCCTCCTACAAACATGCCAAAAGACGGCATTATTTTGGGCAGAGCCGTATATCGCGGTGAAGAAACAATTGTACGCATGAAACGAGAAGATCGGCGCAGGCATTTATATACCATTGGTAAATCCGGTAGTGGTAAATCGGTCTTTATTCAAAATCTGGCTGTACAAGATATTATCAACGGCGAAGGTGTTTGCGTCATAGATCCTCACGGAGATTTTGTGGATTATGTATTACAGCATGTACCAAAAGAACGCGCTGAAGATGTAATTTATTTCAACCCTGCCGATGTAGAACGCCCTATCGGTCTTAATATGATAGATGTTCAAACTGAAGAACAAAAAGATTTTGCTACCCAAGAAATGATTTCCATCTTCTACAAATTGGTTACCGACCCTTCCATGATCGGTCCGATGTTTGAGCATAACATGCGAAATGTTATGTTAACACTGATGGCAGATACCGAAAATCCTGGTACCATCGCCGAAATTCCGCGCATGTTTACCGACGACGAATTCGTTCGGCAATGGAAGAAAAAACTTACCGACCCGATGGTCTTGGCTTTCTGGGAAAAAGAAATGGCCAAAACTTCCGATTTCCATAAATCAGAAATGCTTGGCTATTTAATTTCAAAAGTTGGCCGCTTTGTGGAAAACGCCATGATTCGCAACATTATCGGCCAAACCCACTCCGGTTTCAATTTCCGCGAAGTTATGGACCAGAAAAAGATTCTTCTGGTCAATTTGGCCAAAGGCTTGGTCGGAGAAATCAACTCAAACTTGTTAGGCTTAATCATTGTTTCCAAATTACAGATGGCAGCTCTTGAGCGCGCTTCTCTTCCCGAAGATAAACGCCACGATTTTTACTTATACATTGATGAGTTTCAAAACTTTATTACCGACTCTATCGCCACCATTCTTTCCGAGGCGCGCAAATACCGCTTAGAGCTTATTATCGCCCACCAGTATATGAAACAATTGGAAGATAATAAAGGCAAAACTACCGTCCGCGATGCCGTGCTTGGTAATGCCGGTACTCTGGTATCATTCCGTATTGGCGTGGAAGACGCAGAAATTTTAGCCAAAGAATTCGCGCCGGTGTTTAGCGCCTATGACCTGGTAAACGTAGAGCAGTATACCGCCTACACCAAACTGCTTATTGACAACACCGCAGCCAAACCGTTTAATATGTTCACCTATCCCCCACGCGCAGGAAACAAACAGCTGGCAGCCGCCATCAAAGAACTATCTCGTCTTAAATACGGCCGCCCGCGCGAAATTGTAGAAGCAGAAATTATGGAACGCGCTCAATTGGGTGTAGCCGTAAAATCCGGCAAAACCGAACTAAGCGAAACTGGTCTTTAAGTTTAAAGCTTTTCTTACTCCCTGTATGTCAACTCTTTACAGAAAATATCGCCCCCAACTTTTTGGCCATGTTATTGGGCAAAACTACATCGTCAAAACCATAACCAACGAAATTCTTGCCAATAAAATTGCTCACGCATATCTTTTTTGCGGTCCGCGCGGTACTGGTAAAACCACCATGGCTCGTCTGGTTGCCAAGTCGGTCAACTGCGCAAACCGCACTGCCGATTCTGCCGAACCGTGCAATACTTGCTCTTCTTGTAAAGAAGTTATCAACGGAAACAGCATTGATATTATTGAAATTGACGCGGCTTCGCACACAGGCGTAGACAATGTACGAGAAAACATTATTGAAAACGCTCAATTTAAGCCAACCAAATCAAAATATAAGGTTTTTATTATAGACGAAGTGCACATGCTTTCTTCCAGCGCCTTCAACGCCCTGCTCAAAACACTGGAAGAACCTCCTGCTCATGCTATTTTTATTTTGGCAACCACAGAAATGCACAAATTGCCGGCAACCATCATATCTCGCTGCCAGCGTTTTAATTTTAAAAAAGTCGGCTACCAAGACATGCTGGATTGCTTAGAAGAGATCTGTAAAAAAGAAAATATTAAAGTAGAAAAAAAAGTTTTAGAACGCATAGTGAACAAAAGTGACGGTGGCGTGCGTGATGCCGAAAGTTTGTTAGGCCAAATTTTTAGCTTATCTGCTGCCGAAGGAGGAGCTATTAGCGCCACCGATGCCGAGATGGTTTTGCCAACTTCAAGCGCAGACACCATTATTCTTTTTATTCAGCGTCTGATTGAAAAAAATCCGGGAGCAGCAATTGATATTATCGCTTCACTGGCACGCGACGGTGTAAACGTGGAACAATTTGCTCACGACACCATTGAAGCATTACGCTTAGTGCTAATTGCTCAAACAAACAGCGATCTTAAACAGCACAACACCGATTATGGCGACACCGACCTGTCGTCGCTTAAAACTATGGCCGAACATATTGAAACAGGCGCATTACTTGCTATGATAGAATCGCTTATCATCCGACATCACGAAATTAAATCGGCTCCCCTGCCTCAATTACCTCTGGAATTATTCGCAATTCAATTTGGCAGCTCAAACATGCCTGTAGAAAAACCAGCCCCAACTACTACAGCTACTCCTAAAGAACCTCTATCTGAGCCAAGCCCAAAAAAAACCCCTATAAAACCCGCTGAACCGGCCGTAAATGCCACCACTGCTGAATCAATAACCGAAATCGCACAGACAAAAGAAGAACCTCACCAATCACTTGGCCAAACTATTAAAGAAACAATCTCCAACATCGCGCACAGCGCCAGCAATATTACTCTTGAACAAATTCAGGCTCGTTGGAATGAGATTATAGAAACTGTAAGCAAAGCGAACCAATCGCTTGGCTTGGTGCTTCGCATGAGCACAGCCAGATCCATGATTGAAGACACGCTTACCGTCACAGTTCCATACGCATTCCACAAGGATAAATTGTGTGAAATTAAAACCAAAAAAACCATTGAACAAATTATTGGCGGATTATTTTCCGGAAACATTATGCTGGCTTGCGAAATTGATGGCAGCACCGCTAAAAAAGACGAAGATTCGGAACTTACAGATTTAGCCGCTGACTTTGGCGGACAGCTAGTATAATACTTATGAAAAATATTTTTTTCACTTTTTTGTTTGTAGCCGGACTAACCAGCGCCACATCCGCGCGCGCCGCCACAGAGCTTGTTAATCTTTTCGTGCCATTTATTCCCGAAGCACCAGACGGGATCATGACAAAACCATGGAACAATTCCTGCGAGGAAGCATCCACCGCCATGCTTGATCAGTACTACAGCGGCAATACGGAAAAAAGAGTTGCCAAAAGTACTGCTAAAAAATTAATTCTAAGCTACATTGAAATAGAAAACAAACTATTTGGCTACAACGGAAACACCGATGCCGCCGAGATGGTTAAAGTTATAAACGGATATTCAAAATATTTTGAAGCTCGTATAAAAACCAATCCAACCTTGGAAGAAATACAAAATGAATTAAAGGCCAATAGACCAGTTATAGCTCTGGTATATGGTAAAACCCTGCAGAACCCCCGCATCCAATTCTCCCGTAGCGGCTCATATTACCACACCTTTGTTATTAAAGGTTTTGACGAATCAAAAAAAGAGTTTATTGTGCATGATAATGGCGACCTGACCAAAGGGCTTGACTTGCGCTACTCGTATGATACAATCCTAAACGCTTTAGCTGATTATAGCCATAAAACGCTAAAAACCACCAAAACTCCAACTGCGTTGTTTACCAGCCAGCGAATACTGGTTAAAACCAAAGACAGTAACCGTATTTACTTAATAAAAGATGGGCAGAAACACTATATTTCCGCGCCAAAAGTATTTACGGAAAAAAAGTGGAAATGGAGTTTTGTGATGACAGTAAGCAAAGCCTGGCTGGATAAATTCCCTGCTGGAGCTTCGCTCTAAAGTAACAATCCGAGGTGGTCTAATGGTAGGACAGCAGACTCTGAATCTGCTTATCTTGGTTCGAATCCAAGCCTCGGAACAACTTTGAATATGACTCGAACGGTTCCGGGCGACGGATGAGAAGTTTATGCCTCGGAGCAAAGCGAAGAGGTAAATCCAAGCCTCGGAACAATATTAATCACACTTCCTCATTTCATAATTTTTTATTATGGATTATCAAAATGTAGCTCAAAAAATTCTGCAAATACACAGTAGCCCTCATGGCGGTTTTGACGACACTGATTTCATGGAAAAACTGGAAGAGTTTTTACAAAAAAAGATGGAAATATTCCTACCAAACGGCAAGGAGCGTTTTAGTTTTATATCCGAATTTATTTGGGAAGAAAAATTTGGACGCGTAAAATTTACAATATCTGATACAGAGCAAGACTATTCGTACTACAAAGAAAAATGGCAGGAAATAAACAACAATACTGCTGCGCACCTAGATTTTGACCAAAACAATACGGAATCTTCCCCTGTCGATATTATAATCGGTGGCGAAAAAGATATTTTATTATACGAACTGCTGAGCAGATTTGATCAGCTGCGAGAAGGTCTTGAAGAAGCTGTTTACGACACAGAAGAAGAATCTGAGGCTGCAAAACTCATAGAAAGCACCTTGCGAGACTACGAAACAATACTTGTACAGGTTGCAGGAACAAAAGAAGTTCTTTTTGAGGCACAAAATTTAATTAATACTTATATAACGGAATACGAACAAGAAGTTCGTGAAAAAACCAGGGAGAATACCCTACCTAGACAAGAACTTCCCGAAGCTAAAATAATTAAACCGCCAACCTCTTTTTGGAAAAATTGGAAAAAATAGCTATAGAAAATATAAAACAGCCTATTTGGCTGTTTTATATTTTATTATAATTTAAGATATTATTTTCCCTTCTAAAAACAAAAACAGCGGGAATTCTTTGCGAGCCTTATCTTCGGCCGCAAACCGAGGGCCGCGGGTTGGTTCGCGATGCGAAATCCATTCTTCGCACTTGGTGACGGCAAAATGATGTTTGGCAAGCATTTTCATGTACCATTGCAACGGACGATGAAACGAAACCGTTTTTTCAGATTGTTTTTTTCCCGGATGCATATCTATTTCTGTTTGCGCTTCCGACAAGTACTCATCCATGCGGCGATACTGAATTTTGGCCGCCTCATCCCATCCCCAACTGGAAATTTTGGGGCCTCTAAACGCTGGATGATTGAGCACGATCGCCAACCTCCCCCGCTCCGTAAGCACTCGAGCGCATTCTTTAAACACACCGTCCACATTTTTTATGTTCTGCAGCGCCAAAACAATTACTGCCGCGTCAACTGAATGATCCGCGCAAAAACGCAAATCATCTGCGGAAGAAACATGATATGTAGCTTTTTTAGTATTATGTTTCTGCGCCAAACCAATCAATTCCGAAGATATATCGCAACCAATGACCGCCTTGGCTTTAGCTGCAAAAATTCTTGAAAAAAAACCTTGTCCGCAGGCAATGTCTAATACTGTTTCGCTCGGACGCAAATCAAGCAACCTGGTTAAATGAGGTAAAATAACATTCTGCTGAAAAGAATCTGAATCTTTTTCCAGCAATGAATCATACCACTTTGCCACTCCGCCCCATGATGTATTTTTTTTCATATAGATAAAATAACATGAGTATTTTAGCTAAAATTACCCATTCGGTCAAACAACCATTCTTGCGAAAAACCCATATCTATGGTATTGTTTTGCCATGACTACTATTATAGATGGCAAAGCAATTGCCGCAAAAATTGAAAGAAAGGTTGCCCAGGAAGCAGCCAAACTAAAAGCGCGCGAAATCACCTCTACTCTGGCTGTTGTTTTAGTTGGCAACCACAAACCTTCACGCTTATACATTAAACGAAAAAAAGAAGCTGCTGAGCGCGCTGGCATCAATTTTGCCTTATACGAATTTCCTACCAATATTACTAAAGATGTTTTGGTTAACGAAATTAAAAATATACAAAAAGATACGCATATTACCGGTCTTATTATACAGTTGCCGCTTCCTGAAAGGTTATATGTTCCTGAAGTTCTAAACGCCATAAACCCAAATATAGATGTAGACTGCCTTACCGACGCCAATATCGGCAAATTGGTCATGAAAACAAATCATATTGAACCGCCAACCCCATGGGCTGTTATCCAGACGCTCAAAGAAGTTAAATGCAACTTGGCTGGCAAAAACATCACTATGATTGGCACAGGCGCTCTAGTCGGCAAACCGCTAGCTATAATGCTGGTAAATGAACTGGCCAGCATTACCACTTGCAACCATAAAACTACTGACATCAAAAAGAAGTGCCTTAGTGCCGACGTTATAATTTCGGCTGTGGGCAAAAAAAATCTCATCACTGCTGACATGGTAAAAAAAGGCGCAATCGTGATAGATACCGGCATTGTATATGTAGATGGAAAAATGAACGGTGATGTTGATTTCAAATCTGTTTCTAAAAAAGCAAGCTTTATTACTCCAACCCCTGGCGGTATTGGCCCTGTTACGGTTGCCAAACTGCTTCTTAACACCATTACTTGCGCGAAAAAAATAAATGCTATAAAGTAAATAACAAGGGGGAACCAATGCCAAAAACACTTCAGGTGCCAAAAACCAAAGCAATCTTGCATTGCACTGACTTTGATCATCCGAACGACTCTCAGAACGCATGCCCTGGCGAACTCGTGGATGTAGGGGGTGAAAACGGGAGCGTGATAACCACACGGCTCCGGTGCAACAACAGACGTTGCCAGCGGACAATCACCATTGATCGCTCTAAACTTGAATGGATTCTTCAGCAGAAGAAGGAGAGGTCCTTCCACCCAAGCCAGAAGGACAAATGATTGGCATTATAGAGTTTGTCGGATTCTCTTAAAAAACCGTCACGTCGCATCATTATCTTTTTTATCCACATAGCATAAATTGACACCAGGGTAATGACCTGTTAGGCTACAAACACAATTTAATAATATATCTGTGGAAGTGAGGTGAGATTCCTCCACTGTGCCGCAACGGTAATCCGGTTTTAACACCGGCAGTCCGATCTTCAGATATACGAACGACGTGTTTTCATGTCATTCGCGCACCCGAGCAGGACATAATTTTTTGTAATCTTTCCGCTCGGTAAAGATTTTTTGTTTTTATATGAATAAATACATCCATCGCATTACCGGTCTTATCATTTTTATCGCCGTATTTACTGCTTCGTACCTGTTAATACCTGCGCCAAAAATACAGGCTCCCGCCACCCTTAACCCAACTTCAACCATACAGACAAACGGCTCAATAACTCCAAACACAATCATTACCCAAGCACCGATACGCGCTCCCCAAACTACCACTACTACCCCGCTCCCAACACCCAACACCAAAGTACCAACTAACACCCCAATAGCAACCACCACATCACCAACATCCAGTCAGCCCACGCCATTTACCCTAACAATTGAAGGTAAAACCACCGCTGCTACAACTGGTCAAAACAGCACCATCTACGACGCGATGAATGAATTGCAAAAACAAAAAAGCTTATCATTTACAACAAAAAAATTTACAGGCCTGGGATACTTTGTAGAGTCAATAAATGAAATTCCTAACAGCCCTCGTACTGGATATTACTGGACATTGTATATAAATAACGAGGAGGCAAAAGTCGGAGTCTCAAATTATATTATAAAACCAAACGATTTTATTACTTGGAAATTTGAAAATAAATAATTATATGCAACAATTATTGACTGGATTAAAAATTATAGCAATTGGCAGTGCGCTGCTTTGGTCATTACCTACATTGGCCGACGAAACATCGAGCTCTACCCCAGAAGTATCACCTACTCCTGCTTCCACCCTCATCGTTCGATACCATGATCAAATTATTTTTAGCGGTGAAATAAATTTAACCTCTACTACTTATCACGACATTATTAATAATATTGACTATCCGCTTAATGGAACAAGCACTATATTTTCTCTGTTGGTAAATGCTGATTTACAGAGTGATGCCTTTAGCATCTCGGATGATCAATTTAACTCTAACCGGAATAGTTTTTATCTGAATTGCTTAAATTTAACACTCGCCACAACTACAGAAAATAAATGTGGCAGTTGGCAATATACTGTAGATGGTCAATATCCTTTTGTTGGCATGGACAAAAAAGAGCTCTCTGGCAATGAAAATATTTATATATATTTCGGTGATCGTTATAATTTTACAACTGAAAAAAATTCATACAGCGTAAACGAAGTTGTTACTACCACAATAAAGGAATATGCCTACAGCATTAACGATTGGACATTAATGGATGGGCAAATAGTTTTAGCAACTACTCAGCCTGATTTTTCTAATTATTCTAATTGGCCACCTGCTCAAACTATTTCCTCCGTATCTACCACCAACGGCTTAGCATTATTTCAATTTACTACCAGCGGCACCTACTATATTACTCTACCGGATTATTCATATTGGCCATATCTTACAATCTCCGTAACTTCTACAATTACCACTTCAACCCAGACTAACACTTCAACTAACCAACAACCTCAGAATGGCGGTGGATCTTCTGCATTATTCACTGTAAGTAACACGGATATAAACAATTCAGTTCAAAAAATATTAAACTTCTTAAAATCTAGGCAATCCGACAATGGCTCTATAGTAGATTTGCAGATGTCCGATTGGTCGGCCATGTCGTTTGGCGCAAACGGCACATATGCAAACGACATACGCACTTCAACCGCTTCTTTGTACAATTATCTATATAGCACCATCGTTACCTCAACCAGCGAAACTCTTAATATATGCGCGGAATATCCAAGGCATATTTTAGGGTTGTTGTCCGCTGGCACAAATAAAACTGACACAAAGATTGTTGAATTAAAAAATAAGATTAGCAACGAGTGTTTTATCGGCGGAATGGTTGGACAAAACGGAATCAATGACGACATTTTTATAACCATAGCTCTTCTGGCCACAGACGAAAATCCAAATAGCGCGATTATTCAAGCTGCTATACAAACAATTATAGCCGACCAGCAAACCAACGGTGCGTTTACTTGGAGCGGATGGCCAGGACAAGATGTAACTGGCGCTGCCATTAACGCTTTAAAGTATGCTGCGAGTTTTGGCGTTGCCATAGATGACGCTGTGTTTCAAAATGCTAAAAACTATTTACACACAACTCAACTCGCAGATGGTGGCTGGACAGGCTTTGGCACAATCTCTGATCCACTCACTACCAGCTGGGCATTATACGGCATAAATGCGCTAGGAGAAGGACAATTACAATGGACAAATACTAACCAGAAAAACCCATGGTCGGCACTAGTTGCCACCCTGGATAATAACGGATATTATACAAGCCCATGGTCAAGCGATGGCATAGACTGGTTTGGCACCAAACATGCTGTACCGGCGCTGTTAGGCAAATCATGGCCAATTGTCCTTAATCCGATAAGCCAAGAGCTGCCACCCGCATCAAATAACTCTAGTGGCGGCACTTATACCGCACCCCAAACAACCTCGACTTCCTCTGTGTTAACGGATATAATAAGCACAAGCACCGCACCTACCTCAACCGAGGTATTTGAAGTGCTAACCGCCTCAACCACGATAATTGCTGCGGAACCAACCAGCACAGGTCAGGTATTGGGTATTTCCATTGTTAACACAGAAATTCAAACCGAAGCCAAAAAACCAACACGCACTCCAGCTCAGATTAAAACACAAACACAGCTTCCGCCAGAAACTCAAGCTGGAAATAACCCGACTTCAACCAACGCACCAAACCAAAGCGATGTACTGGAGGCAGACACAGTTCTTGCCCCGAACTACACCAATCGCATCCTATACAGCGTACTTGCCGGTTTGATCGGCATAATTGGATATATTATAATAATTAAAATAAAAAAATAGACTATGAAAAAATACATGCCAGCTTTTATTCTTATCGCTCTTGGTGTTTCAGCCCGCCTACTCCCCCATCCCGCCAATTTTGCGCCAATCGCCGCGATCGCATTATTTTCCGGATTATATCTTCCAAAACGATTTGCCATTATCGTACCGGCTGCAGCGCTTTTGCTCAGCGATATTGTTCTTGGATTTTACACATGGCAAGTAGTTGTATCGGTGTACGCTTGTTTTGCGCTCACCGGCATTATGGGTCTATATCTTGCTAAGCAAAAAAACTTCGCTACAATTGCGCTCGGCACTATTCTTGCCAGCATTATATTCTTCCTCGTTACCAACTGGGCTGTTTGGGCATTTGGCACCATGTATCCGCACACAACATCAGGTCTTATGCAAAGCTATATTATGGCACTACCGTTCTTCAGAAACAGCCTGTTAGGCGATATATTCTATACCACGGTTTTGGTGGGTAGTATGGAACTAATACAAAAAACATCTCTCTCTAAAATAAAAGCGGTGGCCTAAAGCCCCGCTTTTTTTGTTGCATATTTTTAACCCCACATAAGTTCGGGTGGTGGCGGCGGTTCTTCTTCGTGCTTTTCCGCTGCCGGCTGTTTTTTCTTTAACGGACTTTCAGCAGTCATTTCTACAGGCAAATTAATTGGAGGTTCAGCGCGCTTACTGGATGTTTTTTGCAACAGAGGCGTCTTAACGAGTGGCAATGGGAAATGCCAGAGAGTCGCCAGCTCTTCGGTATTTAAAATATATGGATTCTTGCCTATTTTTAATTTGCGCTTTTTAAATGCTTTAACAAAAATATTTTTTAATTCTGCCGTACGGGAATTTTTAAACGCATAATGCGCAGCGGTGGCTGCAGCCGGCACAATGGCATTACGACCTGTAAAATTAAACTGATTAAGAGAACCGATAAAACCTTCTATACACCGGCCTGGATTGAAGACTGATTTTTGCGCTGCGTACAAGACGCGGGCTTTTGATTTGAAACCGACTTTGCTAATTTTATCTTCTATGGCAGCCAAATTATCTCGAGCGCGCGGCGTAAGATCGGAAACCTTGCCTTCTTTGGCATGTTCTTCTGCCCCATGCTCGCCTTCATGCGGCGTTACAATCATATGCAGAATTCCATCAAGCAGCACATTAATCCATTTCAAAAAGAAAAACTGTTCATGGTGCGGCGGCTTGTTTTCCACAATCTCTTTTACCAGCTCTATACCATGTTCTTTCCATTTTGATCCGGTTGGTTCAATGATAATTTGAAACCATAAATTTTCACCCGGACCGATGCGAGTAAAATTTTCCAAAATAGAGGCCATCGGATCATTAAATTTAAAATCGGTAGTTACCGTATGTTCAAATTCTTCATAGGTACGAATTGGATATGCATCCGGAGCTGCCAACTGAAACTCAATTCCAAACATGTCATGGGTTTCATTTGGGTAGTGAGAAGGAATAAGGCTGGTATAATCCTCTACTTCAGTAATTTCAGCCATTGGATATTGAGCATAAATAGCCGCTTCCACAAGATCTCGGTGCGCTGCTTCGGTATAGATTAAAAACTGAATATAGCCTTCTAAACTAATAACTTCTAAACTAAAATAGCGCTGCTTGGCACCACCCCAATATTTTTGACCAAAATTAGGCTCATCCAACGCACCACTTAAGTGAGCAAAAATTTGCTCTACCGCTTTTGGCGTCTGAATAGTATCGGGCGGCACATCAATCGCCAACACAACCCACTGCCAGTGATGGACATTGAGATCTTGGCGCAAATCAAGCCACAAATGAGCGCCGACATAGAAAATAACCAAAGCTAACACAGTCCAACCAGCCATCGCAAACAAAACAGCTGCCAATTGAAAAAATGGCAGATTTAAAATTGTTTCCCAAACAGTAAAATCGATTGTAACGGCAAGCGGCAAATCTGTTAAAGGCGGCATATCGCAGTACTAGTGCTTTAAGATAGAAATTATACCTCCATACACAATAAACAGACCAAAAATCGTCCACCACCAGCCAAAATTACTGGAAACCCAGCCGCTGTAATATGCCATAGCACAAATAAGAGTGGCACAAATAGCAACCAAATGACGCAAGGTGTTTTCAGACATATTTACAAATTTACTAGATATATAGAATATTATATCACAACCAAAACCAAAACAAAAACCCCGCCATAAGCGAGGGTTTTATATTTATAATCATTATGCGCGTCTCTGCTGCCATTTATAAACATATACAAGCAATGGACTGGCAATAAAGATAGAAGAATAAGCGCCACTGGCGATACCAATAAGCAAAGCCAAGGCAAAATAATGGATACTGAAACCACCAAGGAAGAATAGAGCAAATAATGGTAACAAAGTTTTAAATGTTGTGTTAATGGAACGCATCAGGGTTTCATTTAAACCGGTGTTAACCACATCGGCAAAATTATCAGCACTGTGTCTGAGTAAGTTTTCACGAATACGGTCATATACCACAATCGTGTCATTGACCGAATATCCAAGCACTGTGAGAACTGCCACTACAAATGCCACATCTACCTCTACGCCATAAAACTTGCCTAAGAAGGAAAATACACCCATTACCAGAAGCACGTCATGAAACAAAGCTGCGATAGCTAAAGCGCCATATTTCCAGCTTGCGACCGGACGAGATACTTTTCTAAATGCGTATGCTACATAACCAATGATGCCGAGATTTACCAAAATAACAGCCAGCAATGATCGGGATTTGAGCTGTTTACTGATAGTAGGTCCGATAGTTTCAAAACGATCTTCTTTTACTGTATTGCCATCTTTATTAAAGGCAGCGATCATAGTCCCTACAATTGCCTGGTGTTTTTTCTCATCAACAAAATCGGTGCGAACAATTAAACCCTTATCTCCGGTTTTTTGAAATGAAGCATTTTTAAATCCAGCTGCATCAAACACAGGCTTGACCTGATCTGTTTCTGGTCTTTGCGCAAAACTAAATTCAAAGAGTGAACCGCTGGTAAAATCAATACCAGGCTTCAACCCCCATTTTGCCAAAAAGACAACTGCCACAATCGTTACTAAAGCGCTTAAGCCAAGCAGAAATTTTGAATATTTAATAAATGGTATAGTCATAATAACAATTATTTAGTAACAACCGGGTTTTCTCTTTTGGTATAACCCAGGAATAATATATTTCCTTCTTCACGTTTAACCAGTGTTAGAACTGCGCGCATAATAGTGCGGGTCAAAATAATAGCTGAAAACATACTGACAAGCACACCAACCGCCAAAACAACCGCAAAACCTTTCACAAAACCACCCATCCAAACCATAAATACACAGCTGATTAAAGTGGTTATATTACTATCGCGAATTGATGGCCAAGCGCGCACAAAAGCTTCTTCTAGGCCGTATTTTAACGATTTACCAGATCTCAATTCTTCTTTTAAGCGCTCAAAGATAAGCACATTTGCATCTACCGCCATACCAATAGACAGGATAAAACCAGCAATACCGGACAAGGTTAAGGTTACTCCAACCACTTTGAAAATTACCAAGTTGATAAGAACATACAAGGCCAAGGAAATGGAAGCAACAAAACCAGGCAAACGATAGTAGATAATCATGTAAATCAATACTGCCAACAAACCGTAAATACCTGCCATAAAGCTTTTTTGCAATGAATCGGCGCCAAGAGTAGCGTCAACTTTTTGCTGACCGATTAACTCTACAGGTACTGGGAGAGCGCCAGAGTTTAAGCGCTGTGAAAGCAAGCGAGCTTCCTGAAGAGAAAAACTACCGCTAATTACTGCGCTGCCCGTAAGAATAGGTTCGTTAACTTGAGGAATGCTAATTGGGGATCCGTCTAAAAATATAGCTACCGGCTTACCAACATTGCGTTGAGTCAATTCAGCAAATAATTTTGTACCTTCATCATCAAACTGCAGAGCAACCTGCACCTGTCCGGTACGAGTATCTTGGCTTACTTCCGCCTTCTTCAGCTGTTTGCCAGATAAACCGGTTGTTTTCCACTGATCTGCCGGAGGAACAATGTCGGTGGCAGTTTTTGTTTTGAAAAATATTCTGGCAACATTATATGTCTTTGGAGTTGAGGTTGTGTCCCCTGCCTTAGCTGTCAAACGTTTTATAATATTTATACCATCAAAACTTTTAATTGGCTCTTTGCTAACCTCGCCATCTTTATGAGTGGCAGCCCATGCATATAGTTCCGGGTAAAATTTTTCATCAATAAAACCAAGATCTCCTCCGCTGGTTTTGGTTGTGTCGTCTTCAGAAAATTTAGCAGCTGCCTCGGCAAAGTCCATACCGCCTGTCACAGCTTTAAGAGCATCCTTTGCTTTTTTGGTTGCAGCTGCATTGAAAGAATCCATTTCTTTTTGTTCAGCAACGGTCAAAGCGCGAAGCGGCTCATTGCTTTCTTCTTTAAATTCTAAAATCGGTGTTTCACCAATCATGCGGATAGCTTGATTTACATCAGTTACACCAGGTAACTCCACAATAATACGGTAATCGTTATTTACACGAGTAGTTTGCACAATCGGTTCGGCTACCCCCAAACCACCGCGAACACGGCGCTCAATTACATCACGCACACCCTCAACTGCGCCTGCCTTATCACCATCAGCCACAGCTTCGGTGTTTGCTTGATACACCAAGTGGGCACCGCCCTGCAAATCAAGACCTAAATTAAAACCAGAGGATGGCAGTCTAAATAAACCGATATTCGCTTTTTTATTTACCCAATCAATACCTTTGTTTGCTTGAGTTGGAAAAACAACAACTAGACATAAAGCTGCCAGCGCCACAATAGATAACATTCTCCATTTTAACGAACTTTTTGAGACTACCCTACCCTGATTTTTTACAGCCATACAAAAGTAAATGCTAAATTAAAAAACTATACATTAAATTAACCTCGTAAAGTTGGCTTAATTTTAATAGATATGAGCATTTTTGGCAAGAGCTCTTAAACTACATGCAGGGGATAAAAATAGTTTACTCCCCTATATATTGAAACCGAGGGACTATCACACCGCCCACCTCTATATTTTCACTAAACATAGCCAAAGGACGAACCCACAAAGGATGGGACGCTTCATACAAAGGCCTATAGACCACCAGATCTTCCATAGTTTCACTATGCTTGGCCACACCAACCACTTCATAATCCTTGCCTTTATAATGTCTGTATTTTCCAAGTTTAAGCATACCACTTAAGCGCCATGACACTTTTTATAATTGCTAGAGATGAGTGAAAAGAAAATTTATTTTCTTTTCCGAAACTCGACGCAATTTCAAACGTTGCCATGACAACGTTTATATTTCTTACCGCTGCCGCATGGACACTGGTCATTTCTGCCAACCACATGACCTTCGGCGTCTTTTTCTTTGCCGCTCGTAATTGATTGCACCTCCGTACCGTCCGCGGTTTTGGCAGCGCCGCTCAAACGCACATTATGTTCTTTAGCCATAACTGATGGCGCAATTTGCAAACCAACAGTTACTTTATATATGAGATACACCACTTCTTTCTGAA
>CAZHYG010000013.1:4788-19113 GCA_964536615.1 uncultured Gammaproteobacteria bacterium | reverse complement strand
ATATTTGTTTTTTTCAAAAAATAGTATATAATATGTACACAATCTTTATTCGCTAAATACACATATATGATTTTTCAAAGAACCCCTGCCAAACTTGCTGTTGAAGAAAATGAAGAGATAGAAATGGAACAGTCGGCATATCCAGTTGCTCAAGATGAGGTTGAGACTGTGGTGGGTCCTTCAGTAAATGTGGAAGGTGACTTTGCTTCAGAAGGGAACATAGTAGTAAAAGGTACAGTGTCAGGTAGCGTGTTTACGAGCAAGCATTTAACGGTAGAAATGGGTGCAAAAGTTATTGCAAATATTCGCGCAGGCAGCGCCACTATCGCCGGAGAAGTAAAAGGAAATATAAAAGTAAAAGAATCACTAGAGCTCAACTCGACCTCTCGTGTAATTGGCGATGTTGATGTAAAAAGTTTAAAGATTGAATCTGGTGCAATTTTATATGGCAAGGTAACTATGCCCGGGGTTGAGAGTTCTGAGAAATCAGTGAGAACAAAAACATTTAAAAAAGTAGAGGAGGCGTCTTCTTTTGCAGCCTAATTGTTTATACGGTTGAATTATGTATGTCTACATCTACGACAATTTTTTACGTCAAAAAAATTTTCTTCCTTTAGTGCATCAAATGGAAGTGCTACTTACCGACTATGGCATAGCCGGTAAAATTTTGCGTTTGCAAAATTATACCGATTCCAAATCAGTTATTGAAGATGAGATTAAGCGCGGCGCAAAAACTATTGTGATTGTTGGTAATGATGCAACTTTTGGCCAGATATTATCTCGTAGCGCTACTTGTGATTGCACGTTTGGTTTTTTGCCCGTAGGCCCAAATAATACAATTGCAGAGGTGTTGGGCATACCGATTGGTATTGAGGCGTGTACAGTGCTGTCGCGTCGCCGTAAAGAATTGCTTGATGTAGGTTGGATGAATAATCGGTATTTTGTTTCTCAGTTGAAAGTTATGCCGGCTCGTTTAGAGGTTGTGTATGACGAGCGATTTAAGGTTACGGCAAATGATAAAATGGAAGTTATTGTTTGTAATCTGCAGCCATTTTTTTGGAAGAAAGATAAAAAAGATAAGGATCAGCAGGTTGTACACCCTCAGGACGGTAAACTGGAAGGGTTCATCAGACCATTGACAAAAAGTGGTTGGTGGGGATATAAATATGAAGAGCCTAGCATTTTTCCGTTTGAAGAAATGGTAATTACAGGCAAAGAGGCGTTCTCAGTAGAGGCAGACGGGAAGCTGTCAAAAGAGATTAAAGTTAAAATCAAACTCGCTCACAGTAAAGTGGAAATGATTGTGGGTAGAGATAGAAAATTTTAATAAAATGCGCGGGTGGCGAAACTGGTAGACGCACTACCTTGAGGTGGTAGCTCTCGCAAGGGAATGGAGGTTCGAGTCCTCTCCCGCGCACCAGTAAAATCTTTTCTTTTTGAAAGAAAAATGGTATTATATACCTATATTTTATTATATATATGCGTTATTTTTTAGGCTTTATAATGGTGGGGATTGGAGTATTGCTAGTTATAAAAACCGAATGGTTTGTACAGAATTTTGGCAGTAATGCCTGGGCTGAAGAGCATCTTGGCACTAGCGGCGGCACGCGCCTTATGTATAAATTAATTGGCATTGTCTTTATCTTTTTTGGTTTTTTAGCTATCACCAATTTATTAAATAGTTTTTTGCTTGGTACCGTTGGGGCAATCTTTATTAGGTAATACTTTTATTTATGGCGCATAGTGGCACAGCCTTAATTGATCCATATAAGATTTTTGAAAAAATTTCTTTGTCAGTAGGGCAGCGTGTGGCAGATTTAGGTTGCGGCAGGACCGGGCATTTTGTGTTTCCGGCTGTTAAAACGGTTGGTGACACAGGTATTGTATACGCAGTTGATGTGGTTAAAAATATTTTAGCCAGTATTCAGAGTTTGGCGCGAAGCGGCGGGTTTGACAATATTCAAACTGTTTGGTCGGATATAGAATTGCCGGGCAAAACACCGATTCCGGCTGGAACTCTTGACGTGTGTTTTTATGTTAATGTATGATTCCAGTTAAAAAATAAAGAGGGGGCGATCAAAGAAGCCTCGCGACTCCTCAAAAAAGGCGGGCATCTGGTGATAGTTGACTGGGCAAAAAAATTAGGTATGTTGGGGCCAGGAGAGCAGATGTTTGTCCGGCCTGAAGATATACTGCCGCTGGCCGCAGCTGAAAAATTAAAATTAGTGGATAAAGACGCCTCCGGAGAATACCACTATTCAATGGTTTTTGAAAAAATATAATCTTAATTTATTTATTTTTAACACAGGTATGAATTTCAAACATCTCGTTCAGGTTGACTACTGGTTTGGCCAGCCGTTTTCAGCGCAGGGTTTTGCATTATGGTTTTTAGTAGGCGGTTTTTTAGTTTTGATTATAGCCGGGTTGGTAGCAAAAATTGTAGCGCAATATCAGGAAGACAAATTTAAAAAAATAATTTTAAAGAGAAGCGGCGGCATTGGTATTGGCATGGGTTTTTTGGGAATGGTCTGGATGTTTTTTAGGCAAGAAGGAATTGTGTTTCTTTCATGGAGGTTTTGGCTGCTGATGTGGGTTTTGGCGCTGGGGTGGCGTTTTTATCGCGTAGTAAAGTATGCAACACACCGAATACCAGATATGAAAACAGAAGAAAGTAATCGCGCTCGCATTGAAAAGTACTTGCCAAAAGCAAAAAAATAAATTATCTTGTAAAAATAACGCCGCATTATATGGGCGTTATTTTAATATGAATCAGTATCGCAAAAAAATTGGTGATTGGGGAGAGGATCAGGCATGCTTGTTTCTGCAAAGACATGGGTTTTTTATAGTTGAGCGCAACTATCATACCGTGTTTGGTGAGATAGATATTGTGGCTTCAAAAAAAGAATCAGTATATTTTGTGGAGGTTAAAACAAGAAAAGATAGATATTTGGCAAACGACCAATCTATTACATACGGGAAAAAAATAAAGCTGCAAAAATCAGTGCGCGCATATTGTTATAGCCGCAATATTTTAGAAGACCGTATTATTTTGGCTGGACTTATTATTGAGGTGGATAGCAAGGATAAGATGGTGCGTTTTAATTTTTATATCATGGTATAGAATTCGTCTCATTGACTTTTTTGTGCTAATGATTTACTATTGAACCAATCTATTCACTAATTTATCATACTAATATGGCTCATCCTTCTAAAGAAAGAACGTTTGTGATTGTAAAGCCGGACGGCGTGCAGCGCGGTTTGGTCGGAGAGATTATAAAGCGTTTTGAACGGGTTGGTTTAAAAATTAGCGCCTTAAAAATGGTAGTGCCAACCGAAGAGCAATGCTGGACTCATTATAACAAGGACGAAGCTTGGTTTTTGAAAAAAGGCGAACGCACCATTGCAGATCGTCAGGCTGCCGGGCTGGTAGTGGACAAGCCAGCAGTTGAATATGGCAAAGACATTGTGCGTGCTTTAGTTAAGTTTATGACCTCTGGTCCAGTGGTTGCGATGGTTTTGTCCGGTAATCGTGCGGTTGGTGTGGTGCAAAAACTAGTAGGCGGCACAGAACCTCTTACTTCTGATATTGGTACTATTCGCGGCGATTTCACTTTGGATTCATATGACCTATCCAGCTTAGACGAAAGAGCTGTGCGCAATCTGATTCATTCCTCAGATAAACCAGAAGAAGCTGAACGTGAAATCGCTATTTGGTTTAAACCAGAAGAAATTGTTGCCTATCGTCAGCTTAATGAGGAAATTTTATACGACGTGAACCTGGATGGGATCTTAGAATAATGGTATAATATCAATGTTATTTACTAAGCTGCAACATATGCCTCAGTTTTTTTATAAACGATTTGTAATTTTTACAGTTGCGTTTTGCGCTTTTTTTCTATATGCGTTTCCTACGCATGCCGCGGTAAACGCGCCAACTGCGCCAACTTCTACCAGTAACGTCAGTTATAATTCCATTCAGTATAATTGGACATGGGGCGGAGGAACTGAGACTCGTTTTATTGCTGAGATATCAACCAGCGGTGTTTCGTATACGGTTGCTTCTTCTTCTATTGCTACCAGTACTACCAACTATACCTTTACTGGTTTAAGCGTAAATACGCAGTATTGGTTTAGAGTAGCCGCTGCCACATCATCTTCTCCAACTTCTACCTATGTTACTTCAAGTCCGGTGTATACTTTGGCTGATATAACCACGCCTTCCGTTGGTACTTCAACCACATCTACGGTTGCGTTAAATATTACCAGTGTTTTGAATCCGACTTCAACTCGGTATGCGCTGGGTATTTGGCAGAATAGCAGCGGTTTTTCTTTCTTGGGTTATCTGGATCAAAATGGTGCGGTAACTGGCACCGCGGTTTATCAAACAACTTCAACCTGGGGTGCAAATTTTTTGGCTAGAGGTTTATCTCCAAATGTGCAGTATGCTTTTACAGGACATGCAATAAATGGCGATGGCACTAGCTCTTCCTATGATACCAGTCTTGCAGTGCGTATATATACGCTGGCTAAACAAGTTGATGCGCCAACAATAGGCGCGCCAACTGTTTCTACCATTCCTATTACCATAAATACTAATGGTAATTCCGCATCAACAACATATGCCATTCAATTATTTGCAAATAATTACGGTGATAGCTTCTTGGATGCAACAGGCGCAGTGGTTGGTTCTCCGGTATTTCAAACTAATGCGACCTGGGGGTCAAGTTTTTCCGCGACTGGTTTGACAGAAAATTATGGATATCAATTTGCTGTAATTGCGCGAAACGGTAATAGTATAAATGCGGCAACTTCTTCGTTGAGTGATTTAGTTTACACCGCTTCAAACGCTGTATCATCCGGAGGCATTGCGATTCCGGTTAGTTCTGCTTCTCAAGGCGGTGTGCCATTTAATCCGTCTCCTGTTGTGTCGCCTGCACCAATTGCAGTACCTCCAGTATCAGGAGTGCCAGTTTCTTCCGGGTTAGGTTCTGTTTCTCGTGTTGTGTTTACAAAAACTTTAGCATTGGGTTCAACAGGAGCGCAGGTTGTGGCACTGCAGCAAAAATTGCGACAGTTAGGCTTGTTTACTTTCCCAACCGACACTGGTTATTTTGGCCCCATTACTAAAAAGGCTGTTATCGCCCTACAAAAACAGCATGATCTTAAACCGTATCCAGGCATAGTCGGCCCTCTCACTCGTGCTTTATTAAATAGTTTATAAAAACTGCTTGTCAAAGAAAAACCCTCCTATGTGGAGGGTTTTTGAATTATATAAAGTAGGGTATAATATACCCGATATATTAACTAACCTATTTTTGATGCGGTCAAAGCAGTTAAATACAGAAAATTCCTTACGATCAATTTCGGTGATTGTTCTTGTGGGTGCGTGCATAATTATTGGGCGGCTATTTATGCTGCAAGTAGTAGGCCATCAGTATTATCTTGCTTTGGCTGCAAGCAATCATGAAATATATGAACAGCTGTACCCGCATCGTGGCAGTGTTTTTTTGCAAGACACGCGCACATCGCATAAAGAATACCCCGCCTCTGTTAACCGGCAATATTATTCTGTATACGCAGTGCCGCAAGATATTGAGCCAGATCAGGTAATTCCCATAGCTGATTTTTTGATAAAAACATTACAGCTGCCAGAAGAAGACCGAGAAAAATTGATAGCGAAACTTTCTAAAAAAAATGATCCATACGAACCAATTGCCAAAAAAATTCCTGAACAAATTAAAGATAGTGTAATGGCGGCGCATTTTCCTGGTATTAATGCTACGGGTGAAGAATTTCGATATTATCCTGAAGGCAATGTTGCAGCTAACGTGCTTGGTTTTACTGCTCAAAATGACAAGGGTGAATTGTCGGGTCGTTATGGCGTTGAAGGTTTTTGGGATGAGATGCTAGCAGGAAAGAGCGGTTTTTTGGCCGGCGAAAAAGGAGCGTTTGGGAGTATAATTGCTGTGGCGAATCGTACTTTGAAAGAAGCGGAGGATGGAGCAGATTTATTATTAACGATAGATAGAAATGTAGAATATAAGTCGTGTGAACGGTTGCGCCAAGGATTAAAAGAGTATGAAGCAAAAAGCGCATCACTTATTTTGATGAATCCAAAAACAGGAGCTATTATCGCCATGTGCAGTATGCCTGATTTTGATCCGAACAATTATTCAAAAGTTGATGATGTAAGCGTGTATAATAATACAGCGGTCTTTACGCCATATGAGCCAGGCTCCGTATTTAAGCCGATTATTATGTCTGTGGCCTTGGATCTTGGTTTGGTAAGCCCATTTACTACGTATGTTGATACGGGCGAAAGAGAGATAAATGGCTTTAAAATTCGTAATGCGCTTGATAAAAAATATGGTACAGCTACCATGACTAATGTCTTGGAAAATTCTATCAATACTGGTATGATTTGGGTGGCGGAAAAAATAGGCAAAACCCGATTTAAAGAATATGTGGAGCGATTTGGTTTCGGTAAAAAAACAGGAATTGGCTTAAATACAGAGGCTGCGGGAGATATTTCGCCCTTAAGCAAACCGGCTGATATTTATACAGCTGTAGGTTCTTTTGGGCAAGGTATTACAGCTACACCTTTGCAAGTAGCCGCCGCATATGCAGCTTTGGCAAATGGCGGGCGCATGCCAAAACCATACATTGTTGAAGAAGTTCGTTATAGTAATGGCAAGACCGAAAAAACCGAACCAGAAACCGAGTCGGTCATATCCGCCAACACCAGCAAGCTTATCACAGGCATGCTTATTTCGGTGGTTGAAAAAACTTACCATAAAGTTGCAGGCATGAAAGATTATTATGTTGCCGCAAAAACCGGAACCGCTCAAATTGCAAGTAAGGCGGGCGGGTATGATGAAAATAAGACGAACCACACCTTTGTGGGTTATTTTCCTGCCACCAGTCCAAGGTTTGTGCTGTTGGTAAAATTTGAAGAGCCAAAACAAAATTGGGCAGAATCAACTGCTGCGCCAGTATTTCATGATGTCGCAAAGTTTGTACTTGACTATTATGCCGTGCCGGGAGATAAAAATTAATATGATTTTTTATTTTATTTATTATGTTTAAACCGTTGTTAGAGTCTCTGTTAGGCAATCTTTGCAAGCAAATTATTAAAAAATACAAACCAGATATTATCGGCATTACCGGTTCTGTAGGAAAAAGTTCTAGTAAAGAAGCGATTGCTAAAGTGCTTCAGGCAAAATTTTCAGTGCGATATACGGCAAAAAATTATAATAATGAAATCGGCTTGCCGCTGACTGTGATTGGCGTATCCAATCCGCCCGGAGGGTCTGTTTTTGGTTGGCTTTCTGTTTTGTATAAGGCAAAAAAGCTGCTGCTAATTCGCGACATGCAGTTTCCAGAAATTTTAGTATTGGAAATGGGTGCAGACAAACCCGGTGATATAGAATATTTAACCGATATTGCGCCGTGCAAAGTCGGTGTTCTAACGTTTATTTCTCATGCTCATACTGAATTTTTTAAAACAATTAAAAAAATTTCTCAAGAAAAAAGAATCATCATTTCCCATTTGCGCCAGGATGGATTTGCAGTTTTAAATTTTGATAATGAAGTAGTCATGCAAAACATTGGCGCTACTAAGGCAGAAATTATTACATATGGTTTTAAGGACGGTGCCGATTTGCGTGCCACTGATGTGAATATTGTGACGGACGAACGTACGCATTGGCCGATAGGTTTAAATTTTAAAGTTTTATATAAAGGAAGTATTGTGCCTGTATTTTTACCAAAAGTAATTTCCCGCTCAGCTATTTCAGCCGCCTTGTCAGGTTTAGCGGTCGGAACTATTTTTGGTGTCAACTTGGTGGAAGGCGCCCAAGCGCTTGCATCCCTTGAAGGTTTGCCGGGGCGTATGAAGTTGGTGGAAGGTATTAAGGACACGCTTATTATTGATGATACATATAATGCCAGCCCGGAAGCAGCTCGATCCGCCCTGGATGCGCTTTCGCGTGTTGAGGTTCGGGCTGGCGCTCGAAGATACGTGGCATTGGGCGATATGTTGGAGCTTGGTCCGGAAACTGAAAACGCCCATCGTGAGTTGGGTTTTCGGGTGGCAGAGTTGGGGATTGATTTTTTGATTACGGTTGGAGAGGCTGCCAAGCATATTGCGCAAGCAGCCAAGGAAGCGGGGGTTGATGAAAATAAAATAGTTTCTTTTGCCACCAGCAGCGAAGCCGGTAGATTTTTGCAGGAAAAAATTACATCAGGCGATGTTGTGTTGGTAAAAGGTTCGCAAGGCATTCGTATGGAAAAAATGGTAAAAGAAATTATGGATGAGCCATTGCGCGCTTCGCAATTACTGTGCCGTCAAGGTAAAGAATGGATGTAGGCGCGCAGATATGCCAGAACTTCCGGAAGTGGAAACAATTAGACGAGACCTTCTGCCCGTGCTTGTGAAAAAGAAGATTATTTCGGTTGATATATTTCATGCCGCACCGGTTAAAGACGGAGAAAAAAAATTTAAAGCAGCATTGCAAAATAAAACCATAAAAAATATTGAACGAATCGGCAAGCTTTTAATGTTTGAATTGTCAGACAGCAATTTTTTGTTAATTCATTTAAAGATGACTGGGCAGCTTATCTATCAAAAGCGCGCGCAAATTTTGGCTGGAGGACACAGTTTTTCATCATTTGACGCAGGGAAATTGCCGGATAAGTATACGTGGGTGCGGTTCGGTTTGCAAGATGGCGCGGTGTTGTATTTTAATGACATGCGCAAATTCGGCTATCTTAAAATTGCCACCCTGGATCAAAAAGAAAAAATCGTATCAGCTTACGGTATTGAGCCTTTGACGCCCCGATTTACTTTTGCTCGCTTTAACAATTTGTTGGAAAAAAGAAATGCGCCTGTAAAATCAGTTTTACTTAACCAGGCGCTGATAGCCGGTATTGGCAATATATATGCTGATGAATCTTGTTTTGCGGCTGGTATTTTTCCGGGCGTGAAAGCCAATAAGATGAATTTAGTTGAAAAAAAACGGCTGTTTGCTGCTATTAAAACAATTTTAAAAAAAGCTATTAAATATAAAGGCACAACCTTTAAAAATTATCTGGGCGCTCATGGGCGAAAAGGGAACTTCTCTGATTTTTTGCGCGTATACCAAAAAGACGGGGCAATTTGTGTTCGGTGCCGCCAGGGAGAAATTCGCAGTATAAAAATAGCCGGTCGAAGCTCCCGATATTGTCCGGTCTGTCAAAAAATGTTACACTAAATTCATTATTAACCCTGAGAATTTGCTATATGACTATACCATTTGAATTACCCAAACTTGAGTATGCGTATGATGCGTTAGAGCCTTACATTGACGCGAAAACTATGGAGTTTCATCACCGCAAGCACCATGCGGCGTATCTGGAAAAATTCAACGCATTTTTAGAAAAAAATCCACAGTTAAAATTTGATGCGGCGGAAGAATTATTGATACAGCTTAATACTGCCTCAATAAGTGAGGATGATAAGAAAATATTGCGAAACCACGGCGGTGGATATGTAAATCATTCATTTTTTTGGAAATTAATGGGGCCTGAAAAAGAAATTGACGAGGCGTTAGTTGCTGACGTTACGGCACAGTTTGGCTCGGTGGCAGATTTTAAAACAGTCTTTGGCCAGGCAGCGCTTAGCCAGTTTGGCAGTGGTTGGGCATGGTTGGTGCGAGATGAAAATAAAAAATTACAGGTATATGCGCTGCCAAATCAGGATTCTCCGCTTAGTTTGGGTCATACGCCAATTTTAGGTCTTGATGTGTGGGAACATGCTTATTATTTAAAATATCAAAACCGGCGAGCTGAATATATTGAAAATTGGTGGAATGTTGTCAAAATTATCTAATGTTATTATTGCATGCTGCAGGATAAACCAGACAATATACGTTTTTCTTTAGGGGGAGCCCAAGGCGATGCGGGTGATTTTTCTTTTTTACAAGATGAACAATTGCATGCTACGGAAGGGCAGTTAGCGGTAGATGTTATGCAGACCGAAGAAAATTTGGTGGTGGTGGCGGCGATGGCTGGCACCGCGCCCGAGCATGTTCAACTGCATTTGCATAATGATTTGCTTACCATAAGAGGGCAGCGATCGTCTCCGATTAAAGGCAGCGGCCAATATTTTTATCAAGAATGTTATTGGGGCAAGTTTTCGCGCAGCATTATTTTACCGGCCGAAGTAAAAGCCGAGCTTGCTCAAGCAGTATATACTCATGGAGTATTAACAATTATATTGCCAAAATCAAAAAATCAAAATGCCATTCCTATTATGGTAATTGAAGAATAATATTATGAATGAACAGATACAAGACATTATTACTCGGTCAGCAAGCGTTCATCTGAGGCGCAAAAAAATATTGGTAGCCGTTGGTGTTTTTCTAATAGCCGCCATATTAGTTACGGGAGGGAGTTGGGCGTATGGATTTGTATACAGAGATTCAATTTATCCCGGCGTGTATCTTGGCAAGCATCACATGGGCGGGCTTACAAAAGCGCAGGCAGAGGAATTTATAGAGAATTTTAATAACCGCATTGCAAAAGAAGGGGTGGCAGTTCAGTTTGATGCGCGAGGTAAAGTTCAAAATTCTGTTTTGCCAGCCGTGTCAGCTGAAGATAGCTCGGTAGAGATGATTCATATAGATAGCGGGGCCACCATAAATACGTTGATGCAAATTGGGCGCGCGGGCAATATTGCGCACCGGTTGTTTGCGCCAGTCTGGCTGCAATTATTTGAAAACCACAATGTGCGAGCATCTGCAATAGTGGAAGAGCGTTTTATTTCCAGTATGGAGGGTTATTTTTCCGTGTTTGCTGATCCGGCCCGCAATGCCAACATTCTGGTAACCAATATAAATCCTCTGCAATACACAGTTGAGTCAGAGAAAACAGGAACCATATTTGATTACAATGTTGCGCGACAGATGCTTTTAGATCAGCTCGTACAGTTAGTGCTTCCTTCCATTCAAATGGTTAAAAAAGATTTTACTCCAGATGTGTTTGTTTCAGATGTTCAGCCGCTTTTTGTAAAATTGCCTGAGATATTAAGCTATGGCGATTTATCCCTTAATTATACCGATCCGCAAACTGGCAGGCACAAAGAATGGAAGATTGGATCAGAAGTGTACTCTCACTGGTTGGAAATTCGCCGTGAACAGGGGGAGCTTATTTTTGCGCTTAAAAAAGACGGTGTTCTCACATATCTGGAAACTTTGCGCCCATTTATCAATACGCCGGCAAAAGATGCAAAATTCGTCATGGAAAATGACCGGGTAAAAGAATTTCAGGCAAACCAATCCGGGTTGATTTTAAACGAAGAAAAAACATACGCAGATTTGGATGTGGTGTTTAAAGATCGAAATTATCATCCGGCTGAGCCAGTAAAGACAGTCACTGTTTCTGTTGATATTGTTGAGCCAAATGTTGCCATGTCTAATGTAAATAATTTGGGCATTATGGAAATTGTGGGTGTTGGATATTCTACCTTTAAAGACAGTCATACCAATCGCATTAAAAATATTGCCAATGCGGTTAAGCGCTTAAATGGTATTTTGATTAAACCCGATGAAGAATTTTCAGCCAATAAATATGCAGGACCTTATACGGCTGAGAACGGTTTTTTGCCAGAAATGGTTATTAAAGGCAATAGAATTATTCCAGAAATTGGCGGCGGCATGTGCCAGATTGGCACAACATTATTTCGTGCAGCGATGAATTCGGGTATGCCGATTACTGAGCGCCGTAACCATTCGTTGGTGGTTAGCTATTACGCCGATCCAGTCAATGGAAACCCGGGTACAGATGCAACGCTCTATGAGCCGAATGTGGATTTCAGATTTAAAAATGATACAGGCGGTTATCTATTGCTGCAAACTTCCATAGATTATGTTAAGCAAGAATTAGTATTTACGTTCTGGGGAAAAAGCGATGGGCGCAAAGGATCTTACACACACCCGGTCGTCAACAAATGGATTCCGGCGGGTGAGCCGCAAGAAATTATAGTCCCTGATTTAAAACCAGGAGAACGAAAATGTCAAAATGCATTTAGGGGAGCCATGACATCGTTTACCTATACAATTATCAAGCCAAGCGGCGAAAAAGTCGATCAAGTGTTCGATAGCTATTATCGTCCATTGTCTCAAATTTGCATGGTTGGGGCAGCTGCGTCCACCAGTACATTAGATACAGATATCTCAGTTGAAGCTGGGCAATAATAGGTTTTGTTTGTTAAACAAAACACCCCTGTTCAATATGTTTGAACAGGGGTGGTTAATTTGTGTTGAGGGAAATAAATTCCCCCTTAAACCGCACCCAAGAAGATGTATTAAAGTAGAAAACGAGCCGAAGCCTGTTGGTCCCTCTAACACATCTCCATGCTTGTCGTGGATACGGGATGATACATGCTAGCGTTACGTTTTAGATCTCTATCATGCACTACCCATTTCCAGATGCGAATGTGTGTTCCGAAATAATTTTCTAACTTGGTTGCCTCGGTTTTTCTGTTGAAAAGTGCCGTTAGGCAGTTATTCATTTTCGGTAACTCTGGATTGTACACTAAAGTGGGAATTTTGTCAAGTATTGATAGGGGATAAGTCAAACTATTTGGCTAATTATAGCAAAATAACCCGTTTCCGGGTTATTGTCTTTATAGGATGTTTTACAAAAATAAGTCAGAATTATTGCTTTTCAATCACTTTATCAATTAAGCCGTAGTCTAAAGCTTCTTGGGCAGACATGAAGTTGTCTCTGTCCGTATCTTTTTCTATTTGTGTCAATGTTTTACCGGTGTGTTTGGCCATGAGTTGGTTTAGCCTCTCTTTCATTTTCAAAATTCGTTCAGCGCGGATTTTAATATCGCTTGCTTGTCCTTCCATACCGCCCATAACCTGATGAATCATGATTTCTGAGTTTGGTAGCGCAAACCGTTTGCCTTTGGCGCCGGCGCCTAAAAGAAACGCCCCCATGCTTGCAGCCATGCCAATACAAATAGTGCTTACATCTGGCTTGATATAGTTCATCGTATCAAAGATTGCCATGCCGGCAGTTACCGATCCGCCAGGGGAGTTGATGTATAATTTAATATCTTTTTCAGGATTTTGATTTTCCAAAAATAACAATTGCGCGATAATTACATTAGCTACGGCATCATCCACTTGAGTGCCTAAAAAGATAATGCGATCCTGAAGAAGGCGAGAATAGATATCATAAGCTCGTTCGCCTAAGCTGGTTTTTTCAATAACGGTTGGAATGAGAAATTGTGAAGCGATTGCGTCTTTCATAAGAAAAATATTTTAGCAATGTGTATTATATAGATTATTTTTTATTTTGCAAATCAATGATACGGGATACAATTTGCTCTACAGTGCCACCCGTGGTAAAACCCGCCGCTTTTTTGTGCCCGCCGCCGCCTAATTGTTTGGCGATCTGCGATACGTCTATATCGTTGCGGGTGGTGCGAAAGCTGCCTTTTATCAAGCCGTCCGCGGTTTCTTTCATAAATAGCGACATGTCCGAATCATCATTAAGCTTGTTTAAAAAATTGGCTATACCCTCTACGTCGGCGTCAGTAGCGTTATGCTCTTTTAGATCTGCGTTAGTTAGGTATGTATAAGCCATATTAAGCGCCTCATTTTTATTTAATCTGCTTAGCACTATACCCCACAATTTTAATAATTGAATTGATTTGTTTTGCATGAGCGATTTATTTATGATGAGCCAGTTTGCTCCCAGACGCAACAATTGTCCGGCCGCAATCAGTGATGTATATGAGGTTGCGGAATTAGTAAAATTATCCGTATCGGTAATGAGGCCGGTAAGTAGGGCAGTGGCCATGGCTGGAGTTATGGTAATGTTATTGATTTTGAAAAAATTATATACCACTTCGGTGGTTGCAGCCCAGTTGTCCATAACCAGATTGTATCGCCCGTATTTTTCGTTGGTGGCGTGATGGTCAATATTGATTAAAGTAGCAGTATGGTCTTTAAGAATGTCGGCCACGCCCGCGTAGCGTAAATCGCCGCAGTCAAGAACAGTAATAGTGTCCACGTCAGTAAAGACGTTTGGATCGGTGCTTACCAATTCTATGTTATGTAAAAAATTGAATTTTTCGGGTACTGGGGATAGGCAGAATATTTTAACTTTTTTGCCGTGGTTTATCAGATATTGGGCAAAAGCTAATGCTGAGCCAAGAGTGTCGCCATCAGGATTTTGATGCGAAACCAGGGCGCAGGTTTGCGCGCTTTGTATATGGCTATGAATTTGTCTGGCAGTTGCATGCATAATTTTTGGTAACAGGCGATTATATAC
>CAZHYG010000013.1:3607-4688 GCA_964536615.1 uncultured Gammaproteobacteria bacterium | reverse complement strand
TATATCGATCTGGCGAAGGTGAATATTTAATAAATAACAATCCAGTGCGTTTGCTTGATGTACATTTGTTTTTGGCGCAAGCGCAGTTTGCCCAGCATTCGTATAGTGTTGTTGGTCAAGGAACCATCGACAAGTTGCTTACCGTAACACCCGCTGAGCGCAAAGATTTTTTAGATGAAGCTTCGGGTATAAAAGAATTTCAAATTAAACAACATCAGGCGCAGTTGAAATTATCACGTACCAAAGAAAACTTAGATCAGGCGCAGCGTTTGGTTGATGAAGTTGAACCGCGTTTGAAAATTTTGGCAAAACAGGTAAAGAAATTAGAAAAGAGACAAGAGATTGAAATTGAATTAAAGTCGCATCAAGAAACGTACTACGCTTCGTTATTTACCGCAAATAAAGCAGAGCTTGATGTAATTGCCCAAACATTATCCCAAGTTGAAGTTGATTATCGCGCAGTGTTTGGTGAGCTTGATCAGGTGCAGAATGATCTGGCAACTCTTGCCAAAGCATCAACCAGACAAGAAGTGTTTTCTCAATTGCAAACACAATTTCAGATGCTGATGCGAGAAAAAAATGATATTGAACGCCAGCTGGCCATCAAAGACGGACAGATGCGTTCCGAGTATGGAAAAGAAGGTAAGCAAAATATTAGCTGGTTAGATGAGAAAATTCATGCTTTGTCATCGCAGTATGATGCGCTGTCTGCGCATATAAGCGCCATGCAATCGGAGTTGGAGCAATCAAGCGCTGCGGTGGTTGAGCAGAAAAATATTTTAGAACAAATTTCAGCAGAAAAAACTCGCGCGCAATTAAAAGTTGCCGATTTGGAAAAACAAATTTTTTACGACCAGTCTGAGCACAATTATCGCCAAGTCAGCGGTTTGTTTGCGGTGCAATCTATTTTAGAAAATAAAGATCGATTTGGTACGGTCTATGGATTGGTGGCAGAACTTGGTGAAGTAGAAGAAAAATACCGTTTGGCGCTTGAAGTTGCGGCTGGATCGTATCTTTCTGCAGTGGTAGTGGAAAACGAAGAAGTTGCGCGATTAGGTATAGAATTTTTACGCCATAACCG
>CAZHYG010000013.1:0-3507 GCA_964536615.1 uncultured Gammaproteobacteria bacterium | reverse complement strand
CAGGATAAACTTGCGCAATCACAGGCTGAAGTGCAGCTTGAAAAACAAAAAATTGCCGATTTGGAATTGCGTTATGAAAAAACAAAAGAACAATTATTTGCGGCTGAATCAAAGAAACAAATCGCCAGCTCTCGGTTGCAGCTGTTGGAAGAGGAAATAAAAAAAGCAGCCGAAGAAAAAGGCGGCTTGGAGCATGAGCGCGCTTTGTATAGCGCTGATCCAGCTCAAATTGGTGCATTGCTTGCGCAGTTGGCTGCAGAAAAGAAAGTGTTAGAAGCTCAGAAAATTGAAAAAGAAACCGAGGTTGCCGTTTGTGCCGATAAAATTAATAACTTTAACCGCGAAGAAGAAGAGAAAAAACAGCGGGTGTTTTCATTGCAAGATTTAATGCAGAAAAAACAACAGCACCTCAATGAGATTTTGGCAAAGCGTAGTGATCTTAAAATTGAAGTTGCCAAATTGGAAACTAAGCAAGATGCAATTGCAGAAGAGGTGCGCATGGAGTTGGGCGTGTCGGTAGAAACAGTATCACAAATTCATCCGTCCGTATTAGGCCGTGAGCATATGGCGCAGCTGCTTGATGAAATTCAAAAATTAAAATATCAACTAAGCTTGATTGGCGGTATTGATACGGAAGTAGTGGGTGAGTATGAGCAAACTAAAGAACGGTTTGATTTCTTGTCTGATCAGATTTCCGATTTGCGTGCAGCATTTGACGACTTGGATAAAATGATTCTTGAGCTTGATGAAATAATGAAGAAAAAACGCGCTGCGTCATTTAAGAAAATTCGCAAAGAATTTGATCGATATATAAAAATATTATTTGGCGGTGGTGATGGTGATATTTATGAAGTATACGGCCAAACAAATGAAGAAGATCAGGTTGATGTTGAAACCGATGTGGTTATGGCCGAAGAAGCAAAACCAAAACAAGAAAAGATCTTAACCGGCATTGATATTTCCATTAATCCTCCTGGTAAAAAAGTTAAAAATATTAACACATTATCCGGCGGAGAGCGCACTTTGGCGTCCATTGCTCTTATCTGTGCAATTTTAAGCTATAACCCATCGCCATTTGTGGTTTTGGATGAAGTTGAAGCTGCGCTTGATGAAGCAAATACGCGTCGTTTTGCTCAGATTGTTTCCGAACTCTCAACTCGTTCCCAATTTATCATTATCAGTCATAACCGTGTTACTATGCATGCGGCAGATGCATTGTATGGTGTCGTAATGAACAACGATGGTATTTCCAAGCTTTTGAGTGTGAAATTGGAAGAAGTGCCAGATTACCGCACAGATACAACAAAAACCGCAGTGTAAGTATTGACAGAAAGGCATAATTATTGTATAGTATTTCTGCTCTTAAAACGTCACTTAAATATTATATATACCGGTAAAATCCGGGTGTTATCGTTTAAAAAATTAAAATTTATGTTAACTATTCGTTTACAAAGACTCGGAAAAAAGAACGCGCCTACTTATCGCTTGGTTCTTGCGGAAAAAGGCCGTGATACTCAAGGTAGAAATTTGGAGCTTTTAGGAACTTTTAATCCTCGCGCTAAAGAAAATGGTTTTGTGCCAAACACCGACCGAATTAAATATTGGTTGGAAAAAGGCGCTCAGCCATCCGACACATTGCATAATTTGTTTTTGCAATCCGGTATTATCAGCGGAGAAAAGAAAAAGAAAGCTGTATACATTTCCGCTAAACGCGCTGCAAAAATTGCAGAAAAGAAAAAAACAGCCGCTGCATAAATAAAATTGATTGACCCCTTTTGGAAGATTTGATATTATTATAGATAAGCAGAACTGGTGGAGATTATCCACGGTCGACAGGCTGCAATTAATTTTGAAGAATGAATACGCATATGATGGAAGCAGATCAACAGTTTGTAGAGACACTCGTTAAATCGATTGTCAACAACCCTGAAGATGTGAAAACATTGCGCACTATAGATGAAAGAGGAGTGCTTATCACTTTAGATGTTAATCCAGCCGATATGGGCTATGTGATTGGCAGACAAGGTCAGACTGCACGCTCTATCCGCACATTGCTCAAGATCGTTGGCGCTAAGCATAATGCTCGCGTTAACCTCAAGATCAATGAACCTGCTGGAGGCAGAGCTCCTCGCATGAATCATATGGATGACCAGCACATGGACAACCAAATGATTGACACCAGCGCAGTAGACAGCTTGAATATCTAAAACAAAAATTTTTTAAACCACTCCCGGGAAACTGAGAGTGGTTTTGTTTTAAATGAGTATTTGAGATTTTTTTAAAACAGTGCTACCATGCAGGATATATTTATGAAATTTGAAGTTCTTACAATTTTTCCAGAAATAATTTCTGACTACGCCAATCAGAGTATTTTGGGTCGCGGCCAGAAGGCTGGCCATATCCAAATAGATGCTCATGATTTTAGAAAATATTCCAGCGACAAGCGCGGCCATGTTGATGATACGCCGTATGGCGGCGGTCCGGGCATGGTGTTGCAAGTACAGCCGATTTTTGAATGTCTAAAAAATATCGGAGCGGTTGCGGTTGGCCCAAATGGCAAGCCAAAGAAAAATAAACCAAAGAATACTAAAGTAATTATCATGGATCCGGCTGGAAAAAAATTTGATCAAAAAATGGCTAAGAAATTTTCAAAATTAGACAGACTAGTTTTGGTTGCAGGCAGATACGAAGGATTTGATGCGCGAATATATAAACTGGCTGATGAGCGAGTTTCGGTAGGTGATTATGTGTTGGCTGGGGGCGAGCTGGCGGCGCTAACAATTATAGAAGCAACTTCCAGGTTGGTGCCCGGTGTGCTTGGTAATGCCGATTCTTTAAAAGAAGAAACATTTGAAAAAGATCAGAAAGAATATCCGCAATATACAAGACCGGAAAATTTTATGGGTTTAAAAGTACCAAAAATTTTGCTGTCCGGAGATCATAAGAAGATAGAGGAGTGGCGGAGAGGGCGGCAAAAATAGAGGTCTGTAAATTAGGATAAATTTGCCCTAATTTTAGCTAATTTTACTTATCCACAGTCTGTGGAAATTTGAAAGGCTATACGGGGTTGACAATATTTTAGACAAGTGTTAAGATGTAGAAGTTAAAAAAAGTTAATACAAACACGGCAAAAAATCTTTCATTAAAACTAAATATTTCCAGGCAAGTCCATGTTATGGAAACTGCCCGCCTCGCCTTAAAAACGAGGGAAAGAAAAAAGAGCAATCAAGATTTGATTTCTCTTTTTTCTTTCTAATCAGGTAATTGGAAAGAAAAAAGTTTTTAGCTTCAAGCTAAAAAGTACATTGACAACACAAATGTGACAAAGACCACAAAAAAGTCTATCCGAAAACTCGAGTTATTTCGAGTATAAATAACAAATAAATCCAAATAATGATAACTTGTTCATCAACCCTTACAGCTTCGGCTGTGTAGGGTGAACAAAAATCAAATCTCTTTTTTTAAGAGTTTGATCCTAGCTCAGGATGAACGCTGGCGGCGTGTTTA
>CAZHYG010000012.1:0-20296 GCA_964536615.1 uncultured Gammaproteobacteria bacterium | reverse complement strand
CGACACGATAAAAAATAGCTAAGATTAGCTATTTTTTTAATTATATTAAAAATCACGTAACCTTGACAAAAACTACTTTTTGTGATATTATCAGCTGTTCTTTTGTATAGTTTTTCATAGGTAAAAAGTGCTTAAACCTGTAACTATAGGCACTTTATACCGGTGAAAAACAACGTCCATACCGGAGGACACAACCTTTGGAGTCTAGCGATGGAGAAGCTCATCCTCACTCGTCGAGCCTGGCTGGACACTATCCAGCACTGGGTCGACAAAACGGTGATGGGGGCTTCTGATCGCGCCCTCAACATCGTGCCTTGGTGGGTCGAGACCCTCGAAATCCGCATCATGTGGGAAGACGGGATCAGCGACGCCACCGTACAGGCCGTTCATGAAGCGATCGAGGGACGTCTGGCTGAAGTGGGCCTGACTGGGTTCACGATCAAGCTCTACGGGAGCGGATGGCAGGAGAACCGGAGACGGGTCAAGGTCAGCGATTACATCCGACCAGGACTCGTCAACGGCCAAGTGGACCACGAGCGGCTCTTCAAGCTTTCGTACCACGAGCCGTACCGTCAACACCGCCAGCACGCTGACGTCTACATCACCACGCACCCATTCGTCAACGATGGAGTCTCGTGGGGCGCAGCTATGTTCGAGTATGGCTGCATGGTGCTCACGCTTTACGGAAATCGGCAGCAGAGCCTGTTGTTTCTCCGCAATGTCGTGCGGCACGAGATGGGACATATGCTCGGCATGCCCATCCACTGCGACGATATCGGCATCAGTGGCGTGAGCTACAACCCATCGTGCAACATGCACTACAGCGTCCCGTCAGGCCAGCTCTGCCCCAAGTGCCGCCAATTCCTCCAGGAATGGTGGCAACACCTCACTCGTGCGACTTGAAACGGGTCGGGGTGCTCGCAAATGGTCCCTACTCGTTATTGCTATAATCTTTTGTAGCCATAACGAGGATCATTTACTTCAAACTAGATTAAAAACACCTTGCCTAAACGGTAGGGTGTTTTTATGCACCCCTACTATAGCCTGTAGTTGACCTATCTGTTTTTTTGCCATATACTTTATATCATACTCATTAAACTACATTTACTATGGAAACTCCTGAACAACAAACCGAGGCTCTAACCAAAAAACAGCGGCAAGAACTAAAAAAGGAGGAAAAAACACAACGACAAGAGCAGGAACAAAAAAAGAAAAAACTATCCGCAGCCATAGTTTGGTCGCTTATCACCCTTTTCATTACCGGAACCATTATTGCTATGGTCGTAGTAGCTTCTAAAAAATCTGGCGCTCAGTTTGTAGCTGGCAGCGTAAAGGCAGCCGACGAATCAGACTGGGTTAAAGGCGCACCACTTACTGAAGCAAAGGTGGTCTTAACCGAATACAGCGACTTTCAATGCCCGGCTTGCGGACTTTATTACCCGCTCGTAAAACAACTTGGACAAGAGTTTAAAAACTTGGCAATTGTCTACAGGCACTTCCCTTTGCCACAGCATAAAAACGCACAAGCTGCCGCTCAGGCTGCCGAAGCTGCCGGCAAACAAGGCAAGTTTTGGGAAATGCACGATATGTTATTTGACAAACAAAAAGAATGGTCGGAATCATCAACTGCAGCTCAAATTTTTAGCTCATACGCAGAAAAAATCGGACTGGATGTAAAAAAATATACAGATGATTTTAATTCAAGTGAAGTAAAATCAAATATTACTGCCGACTACGAAAGCGGCGTAAGCGAAATCAACGGCACTCCTACATTTTTTATCAATAACAAAAAAATTGAAAACCCTCGCAATTATGAAGAGCTTAAAAATACTATCCAACAAGCTGGCGGCACCATCTAAAATTATCGTTGGTTTATTTCTACTATTTGCAGCAGTCGGTTTTATTGACGCCACCTATCTTACGGTAAAACATTTCTTAGGCACTCCTATTAGCTGCACTTTACTGCATGGCTGCGAACAAGTAACCAACAGTGAATATTCAATTATTTTAGGCATACCTCTCGCTCTTTTAGGCGCTCTATACTATTTTAGCATCTTAATCTTGACTGCCCTATATATACAAACTGAAAACAAAATATTTTTTCAGATTGCCAGTTTATTTACTATGTGCGGATTCCTCACTTCCCTACTCTTGGTTTATCTGCAAATATTTGTAATCGGCGCTATCTGTATATACTGCATGGGTTCGGCAACTTCATCCACACTACTCTTTATCACTGCGGCTTGCAGTCTTAAAAAAGAACTTGCTCCAGAAATGGCATAAACAAAAAACAGGCTTTACGCAAGCCTGTTTTTTGTTTTTTACTTAATTGCTTTAGCCACAGCTCGCGCCACGTTTTTGTCAAAAGGTTTTGGCAAAATGTTGTCTGCCCGCAACGAACGAACGCATCGCGCTAAATTTTCGACTGCTTTTACCAGCATATCCTCAGTAATTTGAGTTACCTTATTATCTAACGCACCTCTGAAAATACCCGGAAATGCCAGCACATTATTTATCTGATTAGGAAAATCAGATCTGCCAGTGCCAACAATATACGCTCCACCTGCCTTAGCTTCATCCGGCATTATTTCAGGAATCGGGTTTGCCAATACAAGTACAATAGGATTTTTATTCATTGTTTTTATTTCCGCGCGTGTTATCAAACCTGGACCGCTAACCCCAATGAGCACATCTTTTTCTTTAATCACTTCTTTTAAACCGGCGTCTGATTGCTTATTCTGACGGGTAAGTTGAGCAAGCTCTATTTTTGCCGAATTAAGATCAGACCTGCCCGCATGAATCAATCCTTTTGAATCACAAACTGCAACTTGTTCAAAACCATATTTCAACAACATTTTAGCAATCGCCGTTCCAGCCGCACCCGCGCCACTAATAACCACGCGCGCATTTTTTTTGTTCATTTTTTTAAGACGTAACGCATTGATAAGCGCTGCCAACACCACCACGGCCGTACCACGCTGATCATCATGCATAACCGGAATAGACAATTCTTTTTTTAATCGCTCTTCAATCTCAAAACATCTTGGCGCCGCAATATCTTCCAAATTTATACCCCCAAAAACCGGGGCAATATTTTTTACCGCTTTTATTATCTCCTCAGTATCTTGGGTATCAAGACAAATAGGAAACGCATCCACACCGGCAAATTCTTTAAACAAAACCGCCTTGCCTTCCATAACAGGCAGAGCAGCTTCAGGCCCCATATTACCCAAACCTAAAATAGCCGAACCGTCGGAAACAACCGCTACCGTATTTTTCTTAATCGTGTATTCTCTGGCCAATTTTTTATCTTTTGCAATTACCCTGCATACTTCGGCCACGCCCGGCGTATACGCCAACGATAAATCTTTTTTATTTTTAATCGCCACCTTGCTTTTTAGCTCCAGCTTGCCGTGAACTTTTTTATGAAGCTTGAGTGAATTTTTATAAACTGCATCTGACATATATTTATATTATAAAATTTCAATTATTTTATTTTTACTTGTAAAACCTTTTTTAACTATCACGGTTGATGGCGCCACTTTAAAATATGCTGCCAGAACTTTTACGACCCCTTTGTTTGCCAGACCGTTTTGCGCCGGTTCTCGCACTGAAACGGCAAAATGCGCATCATCTATCTTCTCAACTTTTTCTTCGTAGGCATTAGGCTTTACTTTTATTTGTATGCGCATACGCTATAAATATACTGGCAATTAAAATCCAAAATAAAAATGCTAGATCGTTTTTAAAATATGGCACATCAACCAATCCATGTACCACAAGTGTAACGAGCATGGCCATAAACCCGGAGCCTAATACCATGTCGTTTTGGCGAATACGCCAAGCGAACACTGTTGCCTGGCCAATAATTGCCAGTACTGCCAACATACCAACCAGCCCAATTTCTGTCCAAAAATTAAGAAATATATTATGCGGATAAATAAGACGCTCCATGACCCGCACATCATAATATGGTTTTTGTATTTTTCTAAAAAACTGCCGCACTCCAGTGCCCAGAACAAAATTTTTAGGAGAAGCATCTAAAAATGTCCACGAGTATCCCCATAGTCGCAATCTATTTTGATTTGCCTGATCCTGAAACAATACCGCCTGGCGCATTGACGGTGTTATCAGTGTAAAAATCATACCGGCCACTGCCAGCGCCATCGCAATTTTTTTATAGCCAGTTAAAAATATAAACACTAACAAACCTGCCCCCACTCCAATCCAAGCACCTTGAGATTTAGTAAAAAACAAAGCAATCACAGCGCATATTAAGGCAAACAAAGAACTGACTAAAACAGGTTCGGCCAAAAGATTTTTTATTGTTTCTCCTTTGCGTGCCACCTGCATTACCCGTTTCAACACCACCGCAACCGCCAACATGCAAACTGGCGCCACATATAGTCCTACCGCATTTGGAGAGGTAAAAAAAGCAGTAACACGCCTAGTTGCCTCATTTGTCCATTCAGGCGTCGCAATGCCTATGCCTGTAAATTTCTGAATAATCGCATAAACAGTCACGCCAAGCGTGGAGAGTGTTAAAAAAAACGGCAAATCAGCCGACACAAACATTTCCCATCGCCCTATAAGAATCAAAAACAAAATCATCGGCTCCAAAAAATACGCGCGCCATTCACCCAGCGAAAAAAATACCATATCGCTCACAAAAATACTTACAACCGATGACGCAAAAAACAAACCAAATGCTATCACAAACCATTTATGCGGCGCAAAAAAATTTTTAATTCTTACTATATCTATCCGGCTATATCGGATTATCCAAACTAATATTATGACCCCAAACATCACCTCTAGCATTGTTGACGGAAAAGGATATTTGCCAATTCGCACCAATTCAAACCGAATCAGATATGTTGGTAGCAAAATAATAAACAAAGCAATCGCGGCGCTAAACCGCTTCCACGCCAATACAGAAAAAATTAAAAAATATATTCCTAGCAAAACTCCCATATGTAAAATTACCAGCTGAACTGACCATGCTTGCGCATGTAGTCAAACTTAATAATATGAAAAGAAATAAACTCATTTTTTATCGTACCGTCTAAGGCCATTTTTAACGCCTTGGAGAACGGCACAGGAACAACGGTGATTGGCGACTCTTCGTCCCCTTCCAGCGGCGCCAGATACAAATCTTTGGCTGCGTAAATATGAATATCCCATTGCAAGGTACTGCTTGGTGATTTTTGATAAATTTTTTTAATTGTTTTAGCGCCAAAGCCTGTTTCTTCTCGCAACTCACGCTGAGCAGCTTGTTTGGGTGTCTCCCCTTCATCAACTTTTCCTGCAGGTAAAAACCATACATCTTTCGCATACCCGTGACGATGCTCTCGTATTAAGAGCAGCCTGCCTTGAGCATCGAAAGGTAGGATAGTTACAGAGTTGGGCCGTACGCAGTATTCAAATACTTTCTTACTACCATCAGAAAAAAACACATCGCGCTGCAACACTTTAAATATAATCCCCTTGTAGACTTCTTTGAGCGGACCCAGCTTCTTTTCTTGCATACAATATATCTTTAAATATTGGCTGTACTATAACAAAACACTCCATTTCTGTCTATTTTTTATTTGAAAATAGTTGGTAAAATTGTTATCCTATATATACTCAATTTTATGCTTACATTTTCTATTACAATTAAAAAAATAGTTGCCACCACTCTAATTGGTGTTATTGTTACTACCACGCTCCCCACATCATTTACACAAGCCCAAACCGCCACCGACGCTTCTCGCCAACAGCTCGAACAAGAATTACAGGCGGTAGAAAGCCAGATTGCCGAACTAGAAAAACAAATCAGTGTTACTAAAGGAGAAAAACAAACCTTGGCCAATAAAATTAAGCAGCTTAAAAACGAAGAAAGCCGTCTACGATTACAGATAAAATCTACTAATTTAAAAATAAATGATTTAGAAAAAAAACTCGACACAACTGCTCAAGCAATAGATACAAATAAACTAAAAATAGTCCAACTACGAACCGAATTAGCCAAGCTAGTTCGCGCATTACAACAAAAAGACGATAATATGTTTCTGCTTCGTTTATTTGCAGAAAGCGGACTGCATAAGGCGTTTGTTGAAGCAACCAATTATGCTCGCCTATCAATTTCTATCAATAAGCTGGTACAGGAATCAAAGTCAACGCAATTGGAACTAAATAAAAAACAAATTGAATTTGAAGAACAACAGGATGATGCGGAAAAACTGCTTGCCTTAGCAAGAATACAGCAAAGCGCATTGGGAGGAAAACTAGGAGAACAAACACAACTTTTAGAACAAACTAAAGGCCTCGAAACTACCTACCAAAACTTACTAACCGACAGCAAAAAACATGCGGCCGAGATTAAAAATCGCATATACGAACTACTTGGGGTTGGCACACAGATAACTTTCGGACAAGCAGTTGCCATAGCCCAATCTACCAGCAAGCAGACTGGAGTTTCCGCAGCTTTCTTATTGGCCATACTCACCCAAGAATCAAACTTGGGTAAAAATGTTGGCACCTGCAACCGTCCTGGCGATCCACCAGAAAAAGGCTGGCGCGTAATTATGAAACCAACACGTGATCAGGAACCATTTGTAACTATTACTCAAGAATTAGGCCGCGATCCAGATGTTACACCGGTGTCATGTCCTATGAAAAACAAAGACGGTTCTCAGCTTGGCTGGGGTGGCGGCATGGGGCCAGCTCAATTTATCCCTTCTACTTGGATAGGCTATAAAGATAAAGTAAGCGCTCTCACCGGCAAAAGCCCGGCTGATCCATGGGATATCCGCGACGCATTTATGGCCGCAGCACTTTTGCTTAAAAACAATGGAGCTGACGGCACTCGCGACGGTGAGTGGAAAGCAGCTATGCGATACTTCTCTGGTAGTACCAATACGCGTTATAGGTTTTACGGAGATAATGTTATGGCTTTAGCAGACAAATATAAACAGGAAATTGCCGATCTGGAATCATAGATATTAAAAAAGACAGCTACCTCGCTGTCTTTTTTAATATCTATTTTTTCATGAGCTTATATACGTATTTTGCCAGAACATCTGTTTCAATATTTACTAAATCCCCTTTTTTGGCAGTACGAAAATTTGTATGTTCAATCGTATAACTCACCAACGAAACGGTAAACCAACTCCGTCCCGTATCTACCACTGTCAAACTGATGCCGTTAATTGTGACTGAGCCTTTATCCGCAATAAATTTCATGAATTTAACAGGCAGTCGCACTTTTACAACCCAAGAATCCTTAAGATGTTTAATCTCAACAATCGTACCAACCGTATCCACATGTCCCTGTACAATATGGCCATCTAGCAAAGTAGTAAGGTTAACACTAGTTTCTAAATTTACCAAAGAACCGGCAGACAGATTGGCCACAGCGGTTTTCTTAATTGTCTCCGGCATCCACTCCACCAAAAAACTTGTCGGTGTAAAGCTTTTTACCGTTGAACATACGCCGCTAATAGAAATACTTTGCCCAAGCTCAACCGGCCATTCTTTTTCTTTTTTAATAACTGCAAAAATACTGCCGTTCTTTTTTTCCACTTGTTCTATAGTTGAAGTTTTTTTAATAATTCCGGTAAACATATTATTTATATCTCTGCTAACAGCCGCACCTGCTCTACATCGGCTGCAATTTGTTTTTTTAAATCATCTTCATTATCAAATTTTTTCATTTCGCGTATTTTTTCTCCCAACTCTACATCCATTTGTTTTCCGTATAAATCACCGGCAAAATCTAAAACATGTATTTCAAACAAATTTCCGCCAGGATAAACAAATACTGCACCTGCATGCTTTTTCCCATTGAGCACTGTGGTTGCCCAATAAATCCCTCCGTCAATTTGCTCCGAAATTATTATATTGGCTGTGGGAAACCCAAGTTCTCTGCCTTTTTGTTTTCCTTTAACCACTGTACCTGTAATATATTTCATATTATTTTGCCACACGCTTTAACGCCGGAAATATATCCTGTAATTTTTTTACCAGCGCGCATCGCCAGTCGCAATACGCTTCTTTATTTTTATTTAAACATTTTTCACAACAGATAAAATGATCGTGGCAATTTGGCTGCTGGCAATTAACATAATGCTCGCTTGGCTGCTGGCATTTTTTACACCTGCCAACCACTTCTGCCTTAGATTGCTCACTATTAAAGCCCATTGTTACCCTACCGTCAAACACATATAATTTTCCCAAAAAATCTTCGTTTGGGTATTTTTCCATATACGTCACAATACCGTTGTGCAACTGATACACGTCCTTAAACCCATGTTTTACCAAGAAACCTGATGCTTTCTCACATCGCACTCCCCCCGTACAAACCGTAACCACTGTTTTATTTTTTAAATGCTCAAGAGTTGGCAGCACAGCCGGCAAATCACGAAAATTTTTAAGCGGAGGCAAAATAGAATTTTTAAAAAATCCAACCGAATGTTCGTAATCATTACGCATGTCTACAATATAAAATTCTTTGTCACTATGAATCCAGCTATGAAGAACTTCTGCGGATAGATATTTTCCTGTCATCTCATTCGGATTAACATCATCTGCCCCCAAATGTGCACTCACAATCTCTGACCTGCATTTTACGGAAAGCTTTGGAAAGGCATGCCCAGTACCTTCACTCCGCTTAAAATTCATATCAGAAAATCGAGGATCTTTCACCATTTCATCCAGATATTTTTGAGTATTTTCACGCAAACCTTCTACCGTACCGTTTAAACCTTCGGCCGCCACAATTATACGCCCTTTCAAGCCAAGGCGCTCACACAACTCTTTCTGCATTTGCGTAAAAGCTTCTGGGTTGGAGATGGGTGTGTATTTATAATATAGTAAAATTTCGTACTGAGACATATATAACTAGTTAAGAATACTAAAGAAAGATAATATCAGAACAACGACTCCAAGCACAACTCGGTAATAGCCAAATTTCTTAAAATCGTGATTTTGAATATATTTTATAAAAAAAGTAATACCTGCCAACGCAGATAAAAACGCTGCCACAAAACCGACTGCAAGTACAAATAATTCATTCTGAGTGAGTGTAAAACCATGTTTTAGCAGACTATATCCTGAAGCCGCAACCATAGTAGGAACCGCCAAAAAGAATGAAAATTCCACCGCCTTAGCTCGGCCAACCCCCAAAAACATAGCGCCGATAATGGTGGCTGCCGATCGGGATGTACCAGGAACCATCGCTAAACACTGGAACAATCCGATTAAAATAGCATTTTTATACGTAATTTCCGCAGCCACAAGAGCTGAACTGTCCTTTTTATCCACAAAAACCAGCACTAACCCGCCAATAATAAGAGCCGAAGCTACAGTAATTGGATTAAATAACTTTTCTTCAATAACCGCTCCCAACAAAACTCCTAATACTAGAGCTGGCAACACCGCCACTATAACCTTATACCACAAATTCAAAGACTCGGACATTTGAAGTGACCCTCTGCCAAATGGCCAAAGCTTTTTCCAGAACACCACCACAACCGCCGCTATAGCACCAAGCTGTATTACCACATCAAACAAGGTGGTAAATGACGAGCTAAACCGCAGCCAATTATTGATGATTATTAAATGCCCAGTGGACGAGATAGGTAAAAACTCAGTTACCCCTTCCACTATTCCTAAAATTAAGGCCTTGCTTATTTCTAAAAACATACGCAAGATTTTATATTTACTCTGGTTACTATATATGAAATACGCCTACAAATCAACCGAGACAGGCAGAATTTTAAAACTATTGACATATACCCCCAGGGGGGTATACACTACCTGCATATTTTTAATCTTCAGCACATATGCATCATAAAAATAAAGCATCCATCACCCGCCGGCTCAAACTAATCGAAGGCCAAGTGCGCGGCCTGCAAAAAATGCTTGCTGAGGATGTATATTGCATCGATATCATTACTCAAACTTCGGCAGTAAAACAAGCATTGTCTAACGTGGAAGACCTTCTTATGGAAGACCACCTTGGCGGTTGTATCATCAACCAAATAAAATCTGGACAAACTGAAAAAGCAAAAAGTGAAATTCTTAAAGTGTATAAATTAAAACGAAAATAATATGACTAGCCAATCATTTAAAATCAAAGGCATGCACTGCGCTTCTTGCGCCACTATTATTGAAAAAACATTTAAAAAAACTGTGGGTGTACACGATGTCTCCGTAAACTACGGCACCGAAACCGCCAAAGTATCGTTTGATGAAACCTCCGTAACAGCCCCGCAGCTTTCTCAGACCATAGAACCATTTGGATATTCTTTAATTATTCCATCCGCCGAAGAGATGGGCATGTCAACAGATCAGCACGCAAAACATCTCGGCCTAACTCAATCAAAAAAAGAAAAACTAGCTGAAATTTTAGAGATGAAACACAAGGTTATTTCAGTAATTCCTTTAGCGTTCATTAGCATTGTTATTATGAGCTGGGAAATACTTGCTCAGTATGCCTTAGCACCGGAAATGAGCAGTACGTTGGAAGAATTTTTTCACCATTTACTCCCTATAATGGCCGCTTATACGCTTTTTACAGTTGGCAAACCTTATCTTTTAGGTTTTTATCGTTTCCTGCGATATGGCAAAGCTAATATGGACACCCTTATCGGCATCGGCACATCAACCGCTTTTCTATACAGTTTTATAATCAGCGCCTTTGAGAATACGCTTAAGCCTTTTGTAAATACTGCACACACATACTATGATGTGGTAATTGTCGTTATAACTTTTATAGCCTTGGGCAAATACCTCGAAGCTAAGTCAAAATTAAAAACAGGCGATGCAATTGAAAAACTCTTAAACCTGCAAGCAAAGACAGCACTTGTTCGGCGAGAGGGTAAAGATATAGAAATTGCTATAGATCAAGTACGTCACGGCGACAATATTATTATAAAACCCGGCACAAAAATCCCGGTAGACGGTACAATTATTGATGGCAGTTCATTTCTTGATCAATCAATGATAACTGGCGAACCAATGCCCGTAAAAAAACAAATTGGCGACTCTGTCGTAGCCGGAACTATAAATACAACTGGTTCATTTATATTTACCGCCACCAAAGTTGGATCCGAGACTGTGCTTGCTCAAATTATAAAAATGGTAGAAGAGGCCCAAGGAAGCAAAGCCCCTATTCAAGCCTTGGCAGACAAAATCTCCAGCATCTTTGTGCCAATTGTACTTGTAATATCATTTACATCTCTTGCCGCTTGGTTATTTTTTGGCATTGATACACTCGGCTTTTCGAAAGCGCTCTCATACGGCCTAGTTTCTTTTGTAGGCGTACTAGTAATCGCCTGCCCATGCGCTTTGGGCTTAGCCACTCCTACTGCGATTATAGTTGGCGTTGGCAAAGGCGCCCGGGAAGGTATTTTAATAAAAGACGCAGCCACTCTTGAAAAAATGCATGCAATTAACACGGTTGTCGTTGACAAAACTGGAACTATAACTGTTGGCAAACCAACTCTTACTGATATTCATTTTGAAAAAGATTTTTCTGAACAAGAACTAATCTCAATACTTGCTTCATTAGAAAGCAAGTCAGAACATCCTATAGCGCGCGCAATTATTGAATATGCTCGGGGAAAAAATACCGCCATAAAAAATGTTTCTGATTTTAAAAATCTTGAAGGCCAGGGCATAACCGGAGTAATTGATGGCGAGCAATATTTTGCAGGCAACATAAAACTTATTCAAAACTTGGGAATCGGTTTAGATAATTCAAAAATTGACACATACACTGCCCAAGGAAAAACTCCAATAGTATTGGCAACCAAACAAAAACTCGTTGGTTTTGTATTGGTAGCCGATGAGGTAAAACCGGAATCCGCTCAAGCCATTACCGATTTGCATAAACTAGGAATCAAAGTGGTCATGCTAACTGGCGACGAAGAAAAAACTGCAAGATATATTGCCAAGCTTGTTGGCATAGACGAGGTTGTGGCTCACGTATTGCCGAATCATAAATTAGAGAAAATTAAAGAATTACAGTCACAAGGCAATATTGTCGCCATGGCTGGCGATGGCGTGAATGACGCACCAGCGCTAGCTCAAGCAGATGTTGGCGTTGCTATGGGTACTGGCACAGATGTAGCAATTGAATCCGCAGGGATAACTCTATTAGGCGGAGATATATCAAAATTAGTTAAAGCAATAAAACTTTCCAAGCTCACCATGCGCGGCATTAAACAAAATTTGTTTTGGGCGTTTATATATAACATCATAGGTATTCCTTTGGCAGCCGGTTTATTCTACCCCCTGTTTGGCTGGCTACTCAACCCAGTGTTTGCCGGTTTAGCCATGGCTTCCTCAAGTGTGTCAGTAGTGGCAAATTCATTACGCATAAAAAATAAAAAGCTATAAGTTTGACAATTTAATTTAAACGTACTACAATCTGTAGTAGATAATTATATTTTTATGGAACAGTATAAATTTCAAGTCAACGGCATGCATTGCAAGGCGTGTATTACACTCACCGAAAGCGAATTATGCACGCTGCCGGGCGTACAAAAAGTAACAGCTTCCCTATCTGATACCAGCGTTACCGTGGAAGGCGAGTTTGGCGAACACACCAAAGAACAACTCGCTTCACAATTTACTAAGATACTGCAACCGCACGGCTATACGGTTTCTACTGAAAAAACCACCACTGCTCCTGCCTGGTCTGATTTTAAAATTGCAGCCCCAATCGCAACCGTGCTTATCATTCTATTTGTCGGCTTGCAAAAACTTGGCATCACAAACTTAATTACTGTATCACATCTGGACTACCGTTCTGTTTTTATCATAGGACTCATCGCCTCAGTATCCAGTTGCATGGCTGTCGTTGGCGGACTAGTATTATCGGTCTCGGCAAACTTTGCCAAACAGGGCGACCGACTCAAACCGCAACTATTTTTCCACCTCAGCCGTCTAATTTCTTTTTTTATTCTTGGCGGCGTAATTGGCACGCTGGGAGCAACAGTACAACTAGGCATTGTCGGTAATTTTATACTCAACCTGATTGTTGGATTAGTGCTCGGCATCCTGGGCATTAATTTGCTTGATATTTTTCCTTGGGCAAAAAAAATACAACCGGCCATCCCCTCATTTATCGGCAACCGAATCTATGCGCTAAAAAATCTTAACCACACCCTCACCCCCGTACTACTTGGTGTTGCTACTTTTTTCCTGCCATGCGGATTCACCCAGTCTATGCAAATTTATGCTCTCTCCACTAAACAGTTTATGACTGGAGCAACAACTATGCTTGTTTTCGCACTTGGCACCTTGCCAGCACTAGCCATACTAGGAGCCAGCTCCGCTAATATCGGAAATAAATTTAACACCAGTGCATTCTTTAAAACTGCCGGCTTAGTTGTTCTCTTTTTTGCCCTGTTAAACATCGCGGGCAGTCTGGCAGCCATCGGCCTAATCCCGCCATTATTTAATTTTTAAATTCTTCCTGTATGAGAAAAATTCTTCCACTGCTTTCCGTGTTTGTTTTTGCAATTATAACCATTAGCGTATTTTTAATCTCTAAAAAAATTCAAGATAACCGATTTTCTCCCGCAACCGCTGCCGCAGCTTCTCAAAACGTACGTAATAATGGCCAGACACAAGAAATAACCATTACCGCCAAAGGCGGGTATCTCCCACGGCAAACATCGGCAAGCGCAAATATACCAACCACGCTTATAGTTAAAACGAACAATACGTTTGATTGCTCTGCCTCCTTAGTAATTCCAAGCATTGGCTATAAAAACAACCTGCCGTCATCGGGAGAAGCGCGTGTTAATCTTCCTCCTCAAAAACCAGGCACCAGCCTTAAAGGACTCTGCTCTATGGGAATGTACAGCTTTACAATCAATTTTAATTAATAAAAAAACGGGGTTATGACCCCGTTTTTTTATTTTATTTTTGTTTCGGTATAAACTTCAATGAAACTGAATTAACACAGTGTCGTGTATTTTTTTCAGTATATCCCTCGCCGGTAAAAACATGTCCTAGGTGCCCGCCACAGGCAGCACACATTATCTCAGTGCGCATTCCGTCCGCATCCACAGTCTTACTCACCGCTCCAGGTACCTCCTGATCAAAACTTGGCCAACCGCAACCGGAATGAAACTTGCTGTCCGAAGTATAAAGCGGTGTGCTGCAGCGACGACATACATACGTGCCTTCAGCAAAAAAATCTTCGTACTCGCCAGTAAAAGGCGCTTCGGTACCTTTATGTTCTATAACTCGCTCTTCTTCAGGGGTTAATTTGTTAAGTTGCATATGTTTATATGTTTAAACTGATTGTTTTAAGTTGTTGCTTAATTTTTCTATGCTCGGGAATTGTTCGCGCTACTAAATCCCAAAATTTTTTTGAATGATTCATCTGAGCCAGATGGCATAATTCATGCACCACCACATACTCCGCCGCTCTTTCCGGTAACAAAGCGATTTTAAAATTAAAGTTTAAGTTGCCGCTTTTTGAACAGCTTCCCCATCTGGTTTTTTGATTTTTTATCGCGACTCTTTTCCAGGAAAAACCATATACCATATTAAATTTTTCCAATTTTTGCCGCACCAATACCAGCGCTGCTTTTTTATATCTTAAAAATTCTTGGCGAGACTGATACTTTGTCTTTGGTTTTGCCACTAAAACAAGGCTTTCTATCTTCTGCAAAATCCAGTCTGCTCTTAGACGCATAAACCGTTCTACCGCCCACACACCAAGCCGTTTTGGAGCGCTTACTTTTACATCACCCCCCGGATGTACCGCCACACGCAAACTCCGCGCGCTGTCTTTTAAATTTAGGCTATACAAAACCTGCTTGCCTCCGAGCATAATTGCATGATGAGTTGCTTGCATATCTATTTTTTAACAAATGAGGCTATATACTTTTTTACATCAAACTTTGATTTGCAGCCGTTATAATTCATATATCGTATCTTGCCAAACACAGACCGTTCAAACCAAGCCCTATCATGCACACCGCCAATTGACCACGCCACACCCACATATCCGTTCGGGTCTCTTCCATCCAATTCATATTTATCATTTAAATACAGGGCGGTTTTTAAGGCAACGCGCGGACTTGCGCTCCATTCTAAAATCTTTTTTGCCCAATACATGCGCATATACCCATGCATCTTTCCGGTCTGCACCATTTCTAACTGAGCCGCATTCCAAAGATCATCGCGTGTCTGAGCACATTCAAACTGCCGAACTGTATATGCGTACTCTCGCTTATCTTTTGCGTGCGCCGCAAGGGTTTCTTTGGCCCAATTTGGAAACCCGTCATACGAGTCATATTTCAAATTATACAAACAAAAATTATCTGCCAACTCTCTGCGCACAATAAGTTCTTCCAAAAAAGCATCTTTATCTTTTTGAGATACACCGGCTGCATTTTTTACTTCAAGCGCCACGCGCTGGGCGGAAATCTGACCAAAATGAAGATATGGAGATAGCCCCGACTGACCCAACGCCACAGGGTCATTGCGACGCTTATCATAACCATTGAGTTTATGCTTAATAAATTGCTTAAGCCATTTTTGCGCGGCAGCTTCACCTGACATGAGCCAATCAACTTCCGGCACCGCCATATCTACGCGCAAAGATCGGCGCAACTGCTGCCAATTTACTTTTTTCGCACCTAAAAAACTAACAGTTTCAGCTCGCACCTTTGGAAAATTTACCAAATATTCCGGCAATAATTTATGAATCTTTGGACGAAGAGTATAGGCGCCAAACTCTGCTTTTTGAGAAGCTTGCCAGCACGGCACAATATTATGCGCATCAACCTCTACCATTGCGCAGCCAATCTGTTTTGCCGCTTTTGTTTTCCATTCTCTTTTTATTCGCAGCGGATCAAAATCTGCCACCACAGCCCCTATCCGATGGTTTCGCACAAATGCCGGCAAAGTTTTATCCGGCTCGCCAGCTAGCACCGCAAAAGATATGTTGAGTTTTTCCAGCTGTCTTTCAACCTCTTGCAAACCTTTCAACATAAAACCGTACTGCCGAATAGTTGCTTCCAAAAATACAGGAACCAAACAAAATACAACTACCAGCGGTTGTTTATTGTCACGCGCTAACTCTTGGGCATACAAAAGCGCCCAATTATCAGTTACTCGTTGATCACGGCTCATCCAGTATATTACTGGCCCTTTCCCAACCGCAGCGCTATTGAGCGAGCGCACTCGTCGCACATCTACTTGTTTCATGTGTATACAACTATAAATTAGGACTTCTATTTTAAACCATTTTTTCAAGCAGCGCCACAATCTTTTTGGTAGTATTTGTATTTCTTATGGTCATTTCTTTATACTCTGGACGTGATGAAAGCCTTAACATTGTCGAACGAGTTAAATCGCTTAATTTCGCAGACCAAAACAACACTCCTTTATAATAGACAACCTCCTCTATTTCTTTTTTAATCACGCATTGTTTTAAAATCTTTTTTGAATCAATTGCTTTACTTAAAAAAATTACATTATGTTTCCAATTCTTATCTGCAAATCGACGAGGGAAATGCTTTAGGGCAGCCTGCATTTCTTTTCTGCTTCGTACCAACACTCGCGCCTTATAATTAAATCGTAGACTGAGGGCTTTTTCCAGTTTTTTCTCAATTTGATCCGTATCATCTATATTAGAAAAAAACAAAACATTTCCGCTTTGTATATATGTTGATACTTGTTCAAACCCTACATGCTCAAACTCCGCGCGCAGCGCTTCCATTTTTATAATATTATTTCCGCCTACATTTATGCCGCGCAGCAGGGCTACATACGCAATATGTTTTTTTGTTTTCATATTTTCTTTTTATACCGCCCAGGCCAGCATATCGGACAACTTGGCATATCTTTGCTTTTTAAAAAAATGTGCCCGCGGCTGCATACTTTGCGCGCTGCCTGTTTAATTTCTTTTACCTTAAACATGATGATTTTTTTAATTAATCCATAAGGCAAAGCTTTATCAAGAGGAAACTGAATCGCGCCTTTTGATGCATGATATTTACCAAGCTCTTTGGCAAACGCGCTGTTCGCGGAAGGTGTGGCATACAACCCTATATGCTTTTCCCAAGCAGCCATATATACCAGAGGCTTGCCGTACAACTTAAACGCCGGCATGCCATAGCTTATTGATTCAGCTACCTCTGGCGCAGCCGCATGGACCGCCTGTCGTATTTTTCCCAAAATGCTTTTCGCGTTTTGCGGGATTATTTCCAAATACTGGTCAATGGTTTTAATTTGCTTAGGCATACAATGAGTTTATAAAAATTCACCGGACTGATGGCTCCATAATTTTGCATACAAGCCTTTTTTTGCAATTAATTCCTGGTGGGTTCCATCCTGCACCACCCTTCCCTGATCAAGTACAATAATTCTATCTAAATGCTTAATTGTTGACAACCGATGCGCGATTACCAGCGCTGTTTTGTTTTTCATCAATTTTAACAGTCCGTCCTGAATATATTTTTCCGACTCGGAATCAAGAGCGCTCGTCGCTTCGTCTAAGACTAATATCTTTGCTTTTTTAAGCAGGGCTCGCGCAATAGCCACACGCTGCCGCTGTCCGCCTGACAATTTAATTCCACGCTCCCCAACCAAAGTTTGATATCTGTCTGGCAACGCACTGACAAACTCATGCGCATGCGCAATTTTAGCAACGCTTATCACATCAGCCTCTGTAGCATTTTCATCACCATAAGCAATATTTTCAAAAAGCGAACGGTGAAATAATAGCGGCTCTTGAGGCACATATGCAATAGATTTGCGCAGTGACTCTTGTGTAACCGCACTAATATTCTGGCCATCAATCAAAATTGATCCGTGATCAACATCCATAAATCTCAAAAGTAATCTGGTAATAGTTGTTTTTCCGCCGCCGCTTGGCCCCACCAATCCAACTTTTTGATTTGCAGGAATATAGATATTTAAGTTCCGCAAAAAAGTTGCTGAGTCTTTTTCTGATTGGTAGTCAAAACTAACCTCTGAAAATTCTATGGCGCCACGACCAACCTGAAGTGTTTGGGCGCGCGAATTATCCTGTACAGAAGGCGGGGTAGCAAACAAATCCATAAACTCTGCCGCCTCTGTAACTGACGATTCCAGGTTTCTATAAATACGATTAATCTCCCAAAAAATACGCGTAAGCTGAGAGAAATACGTAAAAATAACCAACATCGCCCCAGGTTCCAAACCAAGCTTTCTTACCAAGTTTATCGTAAGCATCAAGCCAAAAACATTGGTCAATACATACATTGGCGACATTACAATATCAAACCTTAAATTTTGAAAATCGGCGGCCTTTTTGAATTTTAAAGTAAAATCATCAACATGCCGTCCATATGTTCGCAATTCACTTGTCTCCGTAGCAAAAGATTTTATCGTAAGCATATTGGTAAGCGTATCCGATAATCTGCCAATCATCTTGCTTCCTGCCTCATGCCGGGCAGTTACCAATTTTGCCCGCCTGCGAATAATCGGGATAGCCACAGCAACCACAAACATTAAAGAGAAAACGAGCGCCAGCGGTATAATCGGTGAATATCGCCACAAAACTATAATGGCAAAAATCATCGGGAATAATTCGTTTACTACGTTAAACGTAAGCGTATCTGTAAACATTTCAAAATTTCTCGCATAGGCAGATGCTTTCTTTGATAGCGAACCCACAAAATTATTAGTGTAAAAATCATAGTCGCGAGCCGCAAGCTTGCTAAACGCCGACCTGCTCAGCGCGCGTAAAGCTTCCACATCAAGTTTAATTAAAAAATGCAAACCAATTCGCCACAGCATTTCTCCCAACAACCAAAGCCCGGCAAATAACGCGATATATTTTGTAGCAACACTAGACGAAATACTTTGCTGCGACACATACAGATTAATAAGTTTTGCTACAATAAGCGGCGGAACAAAAAAGATAAGCACTGTACCAACAGCGGGCATGAAAAACGAAAAAAACGTATACCAAGGATGGTCTTTATATTGCAGAACATAATCACGCAACACTTGGCGAACTGAATTGGATAACATTTGTTTAGCCATAATCAACTTTAAACAGTTATACTACTAAATATAACTATTCATATTTTATAGTATTTACGCGTATTTGAGAATATTGTGAATAGCGGAGAGGAAAGGATTCACCCCTTTGGGGTGTAAACTTCTCATCCCATTCGAATTTTCAATTTGCGGAAGGGCTGGGATGATGTTGGAATATATTTAATAAATGTTGTAGAGCCAAACTATTTAACAACTTTAAAATTTCTAAAGTGTGAATAGCAAGTTGAAGCACCCTTACCACTTGTGTAGTAAGGCTTAGTAATTTGTAGATTCACCAGATTTGTTTTACTACTGTTCATTAAGGCTGTAAAATCACTTCCAGAAATTAGATTATTCACAGTTCCTGAATCACCAGCGTTGTAGGACTCAACCCCTTTTTTATCAGCTGTTTTACATCCTAGGCTTATCCAACCGCTACCCTCAAAGGAATTACCATTATCTTGAGTAAGATATTGATCAAATAATTTGTTGGTATTACTTATAATATTAAACGAAACCACATCAACTTTTGGCGCAGCCGCCTCTTCACAACCTTCGCCACAATCAGGTACATCTTTTGACACTTGAACATATCCCTTTACAGTAAGCGTTCCAAAATACGAACCTTTTCCCATTTGGAAAGGCTGATTTTCATCAGGTATCGTTTCTGTTGTTGGCTGATTATTAACAGGTTGAGAGCTTGTAATGTTTGAACTTATTTCAGATAATTTTTGTGAAAAATTATTCATCTGATCTTTTAAGGCACTATATTGCTGCTGAATTTCAACACGGAATTGACCCTCTCTTTGTTTTTGGGTTACCATTGCGTAAGATATTGTACCAACACAAATCAAGGCAGCGAACACACCAATTATCCAAATTGTTTTATTTTGCTCCATAGTTTTAAATTAGTAAAAGTAATTAAGTACAATATAGAACAAATAAGCCAAAATAACAATATTACGGGCATTTACCCACCAACCCAACCACGATACAATAGTTGTCCAAGAACATGCTAAATTTCTTCAAAACCAACCCGTGTACCCTACTTTGGAACGCTCAAATGATAAACAAAAAAATTCTAACCTTACATTTAAAGAGCCATACAATATATTCTCTAAAATACAAAATAAAAGTGATTTTTTATCGGTGCGGAGAGGGAGGGATTCACCCCTTTGGGGTGTAAACTTCTCATCCCATTCTTTTCATATTACAAAACACACGCCCAAAGGCGTGTGTTTTGTAATGCGGA
>CAZHYG010000011.1:0-21679 GCA_964536615.1 uncultured Gammaproteobacteria bacterium | reverse complement strand
TTATCAGTCGGAATTGTCGGTTTGCCTAATGTTGGAAAATCAACTTTGTTTAATGCGTTAACTCGTAGTAAGCAGGCCGATGCTCAAAATTATCCTTTCTGCACCATAGATCCTAATGTGGGAGTGGTGGAAGTGCCGGATGCTCGATTGCAAAAATTGGCCGATGTTTCAGTTTCAAAAAAAATAATTCCTACAGCGATAGAGTTTGTGGATATTGCCGGTTTAGTAAAAGGCGCTTCGGAAGGCGAAGGTTTGGGAAATAAATTTTTATCTCATATTAGAGAAGTTGATGCTATAGTTCAAGTAGTGCGCGCATTTTCTGATGCCAATGTTATTCATGTGCATAACAAAGTTGATCCGCATAATGACGCAGAAGTTATCAATCTTGAGTTGGCGTTGGCGGATTTGCAAACGGTATCAAAACGACTTGATACGGTAAAGCGTTCGGCTAAGGGAGCTTCGGCAAAAGAATTTGAGAAACAAATTGAAGTCCTAACTCGTGTGGAGAAAGAATTGCAAGAAGGCCGTCCGGCACGATCTCTTGAGTATACCGAGGATGAAAAAAATATCATGAAAGAACTGCAGCTCTTAACAATGAAGCCAATGCTGTATGTGGTAAATATTGATGACGCAGCAGGGAAAACCGCTCCTCGAGTTGATGAGAAAACACCCCAAATTGAAATTTCTGCCAAGCTAGAAGCGGAATTGGCAGAATTAAACCCTGAAGAAGCGCGTGAATATTTAAAAGAGCTTGGCATGCAGGAAACTGGTCTCGATAAGCTTATTACCGCCAGTTACAAATTGCTTGAGCTGATTACTTTCTTTACATCAGGAGAACAAGAAACACGAGCTTGGACAGTTCGCCAACAAACAAAAGCGCCAGATGCAGCCGGGGTTATTCATACCGATTTTATTAAAGGGTTTATAAAAGCAGATGTGGCAAAATGGGAAGATTTTGTAAGCGCCGGCGGTTGGGCAAAAATAAAGGAAACAGGCAAGCTTCGTCTTGAAGGCAAGGAATACGTGGTGCGAGACGGGGATGTGTGCTATTTCCACATTCAATAGTTTGTTTATAAACATAAAAGACGCTCTTATAAGCGTCTTTTATGTTTTAGATTATTGTTTTTTAAATCTCCAGATTTCTCTGCCGACGCGCTGGTCGGGGCGAGCATAAAGAAGCGAAACTGTATTTTCAAAAAATGGTTCAAGAACAAAACCAAGCTGCTTAATTTCTTTTTGACATTCAATTTTTATCCATTCATTTTGCCATTTAAAGCATGGAATTAAAAACACGACTGTGCCGCCAGGTTTTAATATGCGCTGGAATTGGGCAAAGGCCGCCAAGTATAGCTGTTTTAGGCTGTGTGCCTGAGTTAGCAGCTCTTCTTTGGTTTCTCGCCCTTTAAGCGGTTTGCCTAAATACGGTTCGGTGGCAATTGCATCTACAGATGATGGTTTAAGCATGCTGGAAATTTGCAAAACATCGCAAACTTTTAATGACATCATATTGTCAACGATATCAATGCCAAATTGCTGTGCAGTCCAGGCTATATTTTTTTGTGAATCGGCAATAGCCTTTTCGGAAGAGTCTGTGCCGATAAGATTTGTGTATCCAAGCAGCAACGCTTCGCTAATAATAGTGCCTGATCCGCAAAACGGATCCAGAAGTGTTGCTTGATGAGAGGTTTTAGCCAGGTTTATCATGATCATTGCAAGTTTGGGCGGTAGCATTCCGCTTACATCATCGCGTCCTGGTCTGCCAAAATCTCGAGCGCTAAATTCTTCAAACGGCTGCACGGATTCGGTTTTTGCTAGTGAAAAAACATTGTGGCCGCTTTGAAAAATTAAAAATTCTCGCCCACGTCCGGTAAGATTGTTTTTTTCAACTGTTACCGAAGAAAGCGTAGCTTCACGGTTTTCTACGTATCGTACCGATAAACCTTTATCCTTTAGGTTTTTTTTAATATACTTGCCGGTATTTTTTGCAAATAATAAGTCTTGAGGTGTTGAAGTGTGGGCGTATACGCTAATACCAAAGTTAATTTTTCCTTTAACTTGCTCTAGGTCGCGAAGTATATAACTGTGCAGTTCAGCTTGGGATATTCTGGTTTTAATTTCAGTTGCAAGCTTAATTGTGCCGCCAAGATGCTTGATAAAGTCAGGATTGAGCGGCCTGTCTATTTCAGCGCGTAAAATAGGGCTGCGGTTTTGCTTGTTATATTCCAGGGAGAGCTTTCCATCTGTGTGTTGTTTTAATATGGTTTCGATTTCTGAAACAGAAATGAGTTTTTCTCTGCCTAAAACAAACCAGTATGTATGAGGTTTTGATCCGCTATTGTTTTGAGCTTGTTGGGGCATATATAGAGGAGGTAGTTGGCTGGTAGTAGAATACATTGCGTATATCAGGGGAAAAGTACTCCAAATTACTCTTTTTTTCAATAGCAGCAGCAGCACGCTCAAAAGCGGCTAGATCAAGGTTATAAATATTAACACTTGATTTTAACGCAACAATGGTGCTGCTATCAGCGATGGTACTATAAATATTTTGATATATAAAGTAATAAGTAAGCCCTATGCCTGATATAAGGATGGCAAAAATACATATATATACGATGCGCCAAACCCCATAGCTGGTTTTATACGCAGGTGTTTTATTTTTATTCATTAACATATAATTCAAGAGAAATATTTGCATTGACCTGAGGGGAAACATCGCCTTCTTTTGTAAAAATCGGTGTCATTTGCAACTGGGTAATGTTGATAAAATAGTGTGAAGTTTCTAGCTCCGCAATATATTTTAGCACATCGTTGTATTTTCCTTTGATGTTTAATGATATGGAGGCAGTTTTATTTTTTCCAATCTGATCCAAGTTAGAGGAATTTATTGACTGGAGAAGGTTGTATTTTGCGGCCGTGCTTTCAAAAAAAGTAATCAATTTTAATTCTTCCCCAGATTTGAAAAGAAATGTATCAAAATCAGCCGAAGCGGACTTAATTTCTTCAAGCCGTTTACGAGTGATTCGAGAGTTGAGTGATTGTTGATATTTTTCTTCTAGTAGCACGCGGAGTTTGTAGCTTTCTGCAGCGGTTTTTTTGATGTTGAGCGTGGTGGGAACCAAAATAGCACCCGTAATAACCAAAAACAGGAAAATTAGAAGGCCTACCTTTATAATAATTTTTTTTGTCGGATCAATAGTCATAGGTGCTTTTAATTTTTAGTTTTGATCTGGAATTCAAATTTTACATCCTGTTTTTGAAATAATTGCGACACTGGCGTTTCTACAGAAACAATCCAAGGTATTTTTTTTAATACTTCTTGATAGTTTAATAATGCCGATCGAGAAACAGCAATACCGGTTAATACAATGCTTTGAGAATCATTGTTGATCTGGATAGCATTCATCTTTATATCTTTTGGCAAAGTGTTGCTTAAGTCGGTTAATTTTGGAATAAGTGGGGAGAATTTTTTACTTGCTAAATTAACATTTCGGATAAGCTCATTAATACTTTTTGCATCTTGATTATAGTTGTAGCTTTCTTTTTGTATTAAGGTTGCGGTGCGCGCCAAATTTACAAAATCTTGTTCCAATACTATCCACCCCCAGATGAGAGTTGCGGTCATAACCGCAACCACTATTAAAAAGAGTTCAGTAATGTGTTTGATAAATAAAAAATTAATAATTGACTCCAAGCGTATTTTTTTGTTGGTAGGCAGCAGGCTTAAGTTAATATCCATCATATTACAAAGTTATATATTTTCATGCTTTTGATTTTGCAGCGGGTTTTGCATGACGCGGAGCGCTAAGCCGATAGCATTAGAAAGCGAAAGGCTTTTTTTATTTTCAAATTCATACAATTTTTTATTTCCTAAATTTTTCCATGGGTGGCCGGGTTGAGCGGTAATCTTAAGCTGTTTAGAGATAAAAGAGTCAATATTTTGAAAATTAGACATGCCCCCACATAGAGTTATATGGTTAACCTCGTTTATGTTGTCAAAATGTTCTCGGTAGAATAAGAGGGCGGTTTTGAGCTCGCTAATTAATTTTTCAGTTGTTTCCGAGACCGCTTTTAAATAATTAGGATTTTTAGGATCGTACTGCAACCCATTCTTTATTTTGAGATTTTCTGCTTGTTCATGTTCAAGTTTTAATTCTTGAGCAATAGCTGAAGTGGTAATTTCTCCTGAAAAATTAAGGGTGGTGCTAAATTGAATACTGCTATTATCGTAAATAGTCAGGTTTGATCTGGTGGCTCCTAAATCAAGAATGGCGCGAGCTTGGCCAGTGTAATCTTTGTCTTGGGTAATAAGGGCGCGTGCAATCGCGGTTGCTTCTGTTTCTAAGGCGATAGGATTTAAACCAACGCTTTCCAGCAGATATGTATATGAGTCCGCGATAATTTTAGGTACAGCCGCTACTAAGATCTGGGTTTTTTTATCATCCGAAGTAGGAGTAATTATTTGCCAGTCTAGATAGGTGTCTTCCAGTTCATAGGGAAGATGCTTCTTTGTTTGGTAGGCAACGTCAACGGAGGTAATAGTTTTATAATTAGTTTCAATATCTATAAGCTTAAGAAAAGTTTTTGGTTCTGGTAAACTGGCAACTACCCAAGGTGAAGTAATTGGCTTAAAGCTGCCGCCCTCTTTGCCGAGAAGGTGCAATAATTTTTTGCGTACGGGTTCTGGCTGTTGAATTTCTCCATTTACAATTAATCCGGGAGGAAGAGGGGTGGTGCGGATTTCTTTGATATTAAAAACTTGTCGTTTGTAAAAAGCAACAGGAGTCAGTTGTACCAGCTTGATGGATAGATCGCCAATATCAAGACCGAAACCATCAGAGAAAGGATTGTGCAAAAGCATATTAAATATTTTGCGATAACGAGTATAGCGGCATGATGATAGCTACAGCTATGCCTGCTACTGCCAAGCCCATGACTAAGATAATTATTGGTTCGATAATAGTGGTAAAATTTTTCATCGTATTATCTACTTCATTGCCGTAATATTCAGATAGCTCTCGCAACATGCTTTCGCTTTTACCAGACTTTTCACCAACCATGATCATTTCTGTAACCATAGGAGGAAAAACCGTAGGGAAACGACGTAAAATCTCTGAGAGAGATTCGCCTTTTTTGAGAGACTCAGACACGATGAGAAGCTTCTCTTTGTATATTACATTACCTACTACCTCCGAAGCAATTTTGGTAGCGTCTATAATTGGAATAGTACTTTCAAGCAAAGAAGACATGGTAAGAGTAAACCGAGCCAGGTTGATTTTTTTTATGACTAAACCGATAATTGGGAGCCTTATGTTTAAAGCATGAACGACGCGTTTGACCTTATACACTTTGATTAACCGCGCGGCTCCAATGATAAGTAAAATAAGACCAATTAGCATCCAGATGCCGTATTGTTGGGTAAAGTCGGTAAAGCCAATTAAGATGCGAGTGGGCAGCGGAAGCTGGGCATTGAACTCTTTAAACATTATTAAGAGTTTTGGCAAAATAAATACCACAACTTCAACGCTGATGCCAGCCATAGCCATTACGATAACTGCAGGATACATAAGTGCGCCCTTGATGCGCGAGGTAAGCTCATGATTTTTTTTCATCTGTACAGCAATCTGATCAAGAGAAGTTTCCATTTTTCCTGCGGTTTCTCCCGCCGCGATCATGCTGACATAAATAGGGGGGAAAATATCTGGGTAGCGTGCCAGAACCTCGCTGAACTGCAGGCCTTTTTCTACGCCGTCTTTTATTTCACCAATAACTTTCTGCAGTTTCTTGTTTTCAATTTCTTCGCTTAAAATACGCAACGCATCAATGAGTGAGAGGCCTGCCTTTACCATGGTTTTAAGGTGGCTGATAAATAAAATTTTCTGCACTACGGGTACGCGATGCAAGTGGGAGTCAACGAAATTATTGATTTTAATCTCTAGAGGAGAAAGTTGTTTGGCAGATTTTGCCATAATAATTTATTCTTTAGTAACGCGTAAAACTTCGCTGATGGTGGTAATGCCCATCTTTGCTTTTATAAGACCGTCTTCAAGCATGGTAATCATGCCTTTATCGCGAGCGTATTTTTTAATATCATCAGCTGTGCCGTGTGCATTGATCATTTTTATAAGCTCTTCATCCATTTCCATGATTTCATATATACCCATGCGGCCTTTGTAACCAGTTTGTCCGCATCTATTGCAACCTTCGCCCTTATAGAAAGTAATTTTTTCCACATTAGCGCCCTCGTCTTTATAATCTTTCGGCATGTTTGCCTTAAACAGTGTGGATATTTTTTTTACATCAAATACTTTTGCCAGTTCATCTTCCGATGTTTTGTCTAAGAAAAATTCTTTTTTACAAGATTGGCAAATTTTACGTACTAGGCGTTGCGCCATAACAATATTGGTTGTATAGGCGACTAAAAAAGGAGGTACGCCCATGTCTATCAAGCGGGGGAGTGTAGTTGGTGCGTTGTTGGTGTGAAGAGTAGAGAGTACTAAGTGGCCGGTCATGGCTGCGTTAATAGCAATTTCAGCGGTTTCTTCATCGCGGATTTCTCCTACCATGATAATATTTGGATCTTGGCGTAAAAACGCGCGTAAACCAGCGGCAAATGTAAAACCTACTTTAGCATTAATCTGGCTCTGGTTAACGCCAGGCATGCGGTATTCAATCGGATCTTCAATGGTAGAAATATTTACTCCTGGTTGGTTGAGGATGCCAAGTACTGAATATAATGTAGTAGTTTTACCAGAACCGGTTGGACCTGTAACAAGTATCATGCCGTGCGGTTTTTTAATTGCATTCTCCAAAATAGCTCGTGGTTTTTCTAAAAATCCGAGCTGGTCAAGTGTTACAGCCTTTGCGCCCTCATGTAGTAGGCGCATTACGATTTTTTCACCGTCGTACACCGGTATGATGGATACACGAAAGGCCATTTTTTCATCTTGGATTTGGATTTTAAAACGGCCATCCTGGGGAATCATGTGCTCGTCTATTTTTAAGTTGGAAAGGATTTTAACTCTGGCAATAAGGCCATTCTGTACATTTTTGGGAAGGGTCATGATTGGCTTTAGGATGCCGTCTATACGATAGCGTACTGAAAGCTCTTTTTCCGTTGGTTCAATATGGATATCTGAGGCATTTTCATATACGGCATGCTCAAGAATTGTGTTGACTATATTGATAGTAGGAACCTCTTCCGCAGCCTTTTTAAGATCGGTACCCGCCTCTTCACCATGGGAATCTTGAACAATGCGTAAATCATCCTCTAGTTCGGCATGGTAGCGGCGAAGCGCTTCTTTTAAGTCTCCAGGTGGAGTGATAAAGACTTTTGGCTCAAGACCTGTCTTTCTGCGCAAAAATTCAATAGTCTGAATGTCGGTCGGGTCAGTCATGGCCAATTTAATGTCGTTTTTGTCTTTATCAAAAGCAACTACTTGATGAGTGCCGGCCACTGGACCCGGGATGAGGTTTAAAATATCTTTTTTAATTTCTTTGCCTTTAAGGGAGATATATGGAATCTGTAGAAAGTCACCCGCTTTTTCGTATAAATCTGCTTCGTTTACAATTGCGTCGGCAACTAAAATCTCTTCCAAGGTTTTATTGGTTTTATCAGCTTTTTGTTGGGCTAGCTTAAGGGTAGCAGCATCAACCAAGGAGTATTTTTTAAGTATTGTTTTAAGCGTTTTTGGAATAAGCATAAAAACCAAAAATTTTGGAAGAAAATTTTCTTTATACAATATAATTATACCATACATTTTAATTTTTTTTATCTTCTTGGGGATATGTATGGGTAAAAATTTGTAAAATCTCGATGCCTTGACTTTTTTTGCGAATCTTGGTAGTATTCTGTTACCTTTGGTATCTAAAAATTTCAAGTCAGACCAATCTGATCGATGGTTGCGTTTGATGGAAAGCATCATTTAGTAGTTAATTTTTGATTATTTCTATGAAGAAATACGAGTTGTTGCTGGTTTTACCGGGAACTTTAGACGAAAAAGAAGCCGAAAAACAAGTAACTGAAATTAAAGAATCCTTGGCTGTACAAAGCAAGGACATCGAGGTAAACAACCTTGGAAAAGTACGATTGGCATATCCTATCAAACAGATTCGTTATGGATATTATTACACTATGGTATTTAGCGCTGAACCGGAAGCTGTAGCCGTAATTTCAAATAAATTAAAATTACGCAGCGATGTGTTGCGCAGCATGATTACCTTGTTTAATACCAACGTCGCTTCCATTAAAAAAATTGTATATAATACAAATGAGGTTGGAGTAACCACTATGGTAGAACAGGGCGGAGCAGAGCAGGTAGCCCCAGCCGTAGAAGCTGTGGTAGAGGAGAAAGCCGAAGAGCAGCCAGTTGTTAAGAAAGGCAAAAAGACAGAGGAGACAAAGATAGACCTCAAAGAAATCGATGAAAAACTCAATGCAATTTTGAACAACGAAAATATCATTCCAGGCGTTTAGTAGATATAACCTATACGTATATGGACCTAAATAAAGTAATGATCATCGGTCGATTGACCCGGGATCCAGAGCTTAGAAATACACCAAACGGCAAAGCTGTAGCCACCATTGGATTGGCAACAAACCGTATTTGGATTGATGCAAATAGCCAAAAACAAAAACAGACTGAATTCCATAATGTGGTAATGTGGGGCAAGCTTGCAGAAATAGCCAGTCAGTATTTGCGCAAAGGTGGAAAAATATACGTAGAAGGAAGACTGCAAACCAGAGAATGGACAGGTCAGGACGGGGTAAAACGATATCGAACAGAAGTAGTTGGCGAGAATATGATTATGCTTGATTCAAAAGCAGATGGCGCCGCTCCATCTAGTTCATTTAACAGAAATGACGCATCCCCTTCATCTGAAATACCTCAAGAAATCATCGAAGAAGAGGTAAAAGTGGAAGATATTCCGTTCTAAAACCTTAAACCCAAATACTTATACATACATAAATTATGAATAACAGTTCTAAAGACCAAACACAAAAAGACAAAGCATGCCACTTCTGCGTTAATAATAAGTTGGTGGTTGATTATAAAGATTTCAACACTTTGCGCCGATTTGTTTCTTCATACATGAAGATTGCTCCTCGCAGACGCAGTGGGTTATGCGCTAAACATCAGCGCCAGGTGGCCAGTGCTGTAAAGCGTGCAAGACAAGCATCTTTGATGCCATACACCGCATAATATTGTTTCAAAAGATAAGCCCCTAAAGGGGCTTATTGCTTTATATATCACATGTCAACTTGGTTTGATATAAAACAAAATCCGCGTTTAAAACAAATTTACGACACTCGCTTGATAATAATTCGTTCGGTGCGGGAGTTTTTTTGGTCAAAAAAATTTATGGAGATGGAAACTCCTATAGCTGTGCGCCTCGCAAGCCAAGAGCCGTATTTGCACCCGTTGTCAGTGCGTGTGCATGATCAATATAATGCTGAAACAAAATTTTATTTACGCACTTCGCCCGAATTTGCGCTCAAGAAGTTGTTGGCAGTTGGGTATGAGAAGGTATTTGAGATAGGGAAATGTTTTCGTGATCATGAAAGTTTTGGCGGTAATCATAATACTGAATTTACCATGATTGAGTGGTATCGAGCGCCAGGAAGTTTGTTCGAGATTATGGATGATGTGGAGTCATTGTTTGCTCATGTGCTTAGTGGTTTGGGCAAAACATCTTTAGTGTATAAAAAACAAGAAATAGATGCGCAGGGTGCATGGGATAGAAAAACCATGAAAGAAATTTGGAGAGAATATATTCAGGTTGATTTAGATGCGTATTTGAACAGAGAGAGTATTGCTGTTCTGGCTCGCCAAAAAGGATATGCAGTGGCAGATGCAGATGCCTATGAGGATATTTTCTATAAAATATTTTTAACTGAAATTGAACCAAAGCTTGGTAAAGAAAAACCTGTGTTTGTATATGACTTCCCGGCAATTTTATGTTCATTATCTAAGCTGTGTGCGCATGATACGCGATATGCTGAACGGTTTGAACTGTATGTGGGCGGTTTAGAAGTGGCGAACGCTTTTGGCGAGCTGACGGATGCGACAAGGCAGTATAAGCAGTTACAAGAAGATGTTGATAAGCGCCGCCTATTAGGTAAAGAAACATGGGAGATTGACCCTGATTTCATCGCGGCACTGGCAGATTTGCCTGATTCGGCATTGAGTCAGGCGGGTATTGCCTTGGGGCTTGATCGTATGGTAGTATTGTGTACCGGGGCCCAGGATATAAACGAAGTGATTTTTCAATCTATGAGAGATCAAACCGATCCTCGCTAATTCAATTATTAATAGTTTTAAGTATATATGGCATCAACAACAGATATTCGCAAGGGTGTGGTAATCCGCCAGCCAAATGATTTATATGTAGTGGTGGAATTTCAACATGTTAACCCAGGCAAGGGGGCCGCTTTTGTGCGTACTCGCATGAAAAGTTTAGCTAGTGGCAAGGTTGTGGAAGTAACCTACAAAACCAGTGAAAGTGTAGATATTGTGCAGGTTGATTTTAGAACCATGCAGTTTTTATACAAAAGTGGAGACAATTTTGCTTTCATGAACATGGAGAGTTATGAACAAATTGAGATGAACGGCGATTTGGTTGGTGATGATGCCAAGTATTTAAAAGAAGGGCTTGATGTGGTGGTTGGTTTGTATGAAGGCCGCCCTGTAAGCATTCAGTTGCCAAAGAAAATTAAATATAAAGTGGTAGAAGCACCTCCAGCCGTGCGCGGTGATAGTGCTACCGGCAACGTAACTAAAGAAATTACGCTGGACAACGGTTTGAAAGTGCAAGCGCCAATATTTATTAAAGAAGGTGAAGAGATTTTGGTAAATACCGAAACCGGAGATTATTCTGCTCGCGCCAATAGTTAATAATAAAGCAATTAAAAAATCCCGATAAAGCTCGGGATTTTTTGTTTTTACAGGCTGCCCTGATTGAGAATGGTAAATTCTTGCTCAATCAGTTTTTGGTCTTTAAATACCGGGCCATCTGAACCTGGGAATTCAAAGATGTTTTCTTTGTTTCGGTCGTAGTGCAACACGGCTACCAGCGATGGAGTTACTTTTTTTCGATCAACAGTTATTTTAATCTTTGAGCTGGAACCTGCTGGTAAGAATTGGTACCCGATTACCGGACCTTTTTGACCATTTTCTTTGCTGTATATAACTACCCAGCCATTCTCGGTAATACTGGCTTTTTTTATAACGATTTGGTTTTTTTCACCAAGATCTTGGCTTTCTACAGCTACGGCAGGCTCGGTGGTTTTTGAGCCGAGATAGGTATTGCAGCCAGCTCCTCCAAGCAGTAGGGCGCCAATAACCGGTATGAGAATATAGAAACGCATATAGGTAGATTAAAAATTATATATACACTATACAAGGTGTTGACTTTTTTGTAAATTTCGGTACAATATACCCCAGCTTCTCATAAAATGAAAGGTTAGTATTTATCTTTCATTCGCTGCAGGTGCATATACTAAGGTATATGACACCTTCGCTCAGAAATATCCAATATAAATATTTTTAGCTCGCAAGCGATCAAAAATACTCCTTTGTCTATTTCGCTCACTGCAGGTGTCATATAACGGCTATTATCCCAGTTTTCCAAACTGGTGACACGGGTTCGACTCCCGTCACCTGCTCACGTAAAAATAAGGCTAACATAAGGCCTTATTTTTTGTACTGGTAACGGTAAGCAGAACTACTTGCAAACTAAGCCCATCTGCTATATGCTAGCGTTGTTATTTATTTAAATCCTATGAAAAAAGTTGTCTTACTGCTGTTTATAACAATATTAGTGGGAGTTGGATGTAAAAACACTACTGTACAGTCTAACTCTGGCGTTGAGATTACGCAAGTAACGGAGGCTGGTAAAACTGAAAACAACATTACAGATAAATCAGAAAGGGTATTAACTACATTTGCCAATGGTGCAAATTTTTCTCAAGATACATCATTTTTACGGCCATCCGAATTTTCTATAAGCGGGACCGATGCCGATTATGGAAGGTTAACATTATTATTATTTAATAATAAACCAATCTTTAGAATCATTGAAAATACTATATTTTCTGATTGCCCGAAAACTTCCTGTGAAGACGTGAATGAATTAGTATTAGTTTCCCCAGAAAAATATTTTAGTTCAATTTTGCAGAGTTTAGAAAAAGAGGGTATAAAGGTAGAAGATAAAAAAGTTGGCAACCTTTTTGGAAAGATGTTTGTTAACAAACAAAATCAAGCAACTGCCATAGTTTTATCTGAAGAAGCAAACTATACAATTATTGACGAAAGAGAGATAGGAAATGGGGATAGTCTGTTTAATGACTTTATCGCGTCGTTTCAGTTTAACGGGGAGTTGGGGAATGATAGGGGTTTTGATGGCCCGTAATTTCGGCTCTAATATCGCATGTCAAACAGCTCACTGTCAGAAAATATAAAAATGCGACTGAGTTCAGTAATATTTTTAATTCTACTCTATAAAGACCCTATAGACTGTTGTCTAGCTTAGAATTACTATAAGGTTTATTTTAACAGTATGAAATTTTCCATCCCTTATATCTCACAAAAGAAAGGTTCGCAAGATTGCGGCCCAGTTTGCGTGCAAATGGCACTTGAGTTTTTTGGTGTAAAAGAAAAACTGCCAAATCTGGTAAAAGATCTGACCTATACGCATATGGGCACATCAGCCTATGATAATGCTATGCTTCTGCTTAAGCGCGGGCTTAAGATTTCGGCTATTACCGCACACCCACTACTTTTCCCTCCTGACCATATTAGTAAAATTAGAAATAATGAAGACCTGGTCGGCATTCTTAATAAAAGAAGCAAACAATTGAGTCATTTTAGAGAGGGTATCAATCTTATTAAAGATTTTATTTTGAAGGGTGGCAAGATGAAACTAGAAATTCCTGGAGAAAAACATGTACAGGCTGCTCTAAAGAACGGCTCGTTGGTTTTAGCCCTACTTGATGCGCGGGCACTGGGAAGCAAAGAAGGGGGCTTTCATTTTGTGCTGGTGTCTGGTTATAAAAAAGGTTTTGTTTATATAAATAATCCTTTACGTGAGTCTGCTAGGCAAGCGTGGTTCCCAGTTGAGAGGTTTTTCTACGGGCTGCATGCCTCTACAGATGCGGATATTGATAACGGTACGCTGCTAGTTGTTGGTAAGTAAATTTGTTCTGACATCACGCACTAAACAGCTCAAGCAATCCAGCGCTAAAATGCTGGTTTTGTTTTTTTAAAAAGACTGGAAAAATATCGTAAAAAATGGTATAATTACATAAATTAAACTATTTTTTTATGTCTGAGCAAAAGCCGCCAGTTGAAAGTCGTATCTGGCATACGATGGCTGTTTCTGAGGTTGCCATAGAGTTAAAAACCAATATTGATAAAGGTTTTACAGCTGCAGATGTTTTAGCTCGTCAAAAAGAATATGGCCCAAATCAATTATTAGGCTCTCCGCGTCAGAAGTGGTATTTTTTGTTTTTGAATCAATTTAAAAATAGCTTTATTATTCTTTTGCTGATTGCAGCAATTGTTTCAGGTTTTTTAAACCATGCAATTGAAGCGATAGCTATTGGTATTATTGTTTTTTTTACCGCTATATTTGGTTTTGTACAAGAATGGCGCACCGAACGTGCTTTGGAGGCGTTGCAAAAAATGGCTACACCTTCGGCGCTCGTGTTGCGTGAAGGTGTTGAAAAAGAAATTCCAGCTCAAGAGTTAGTACCCGGAGATATTATTATCTTATCAACAGGAGATAGGGTTCCGGCAGATGCGCGCCTTATTGAATCAATGAACTTAAAAATTGAAGAATCTCCGCTTACAGGCGAATCGGTCCCCGTAGAAAAGAAAAGCAGTATTATTTGTAAAGCAAATGCGGTTGTGGGCGATAGAAAAAATATGGTTTTTGCCGGCACCGCTGTAACGTATGGCCGGGGTCGTGCGGTAGTTGTGGCCATTGGCATGTATACCGAGTTCGGCCATATTGCAGGGTTGTTGCAAGGAATTAAAAAAGAAGAAACTCCGCTACAAAAAAACCTAACCACTTTTGCTAAGATACTTACTCGAGCGGCGCTAGTGATTGTGCTAGCTGTTGTTATTTTAGGGTTGTTTAGAGGTCAGCCATTTCTAGAGGCAATAATTTTTGGTATCGCCTTGGCTGTGGCAGTTGTGCCAGAGGCGTTGCCGGCTGTTGTAACAATTTCGTTAGCGATTGGTGTGCAGCGTATGGCAAAAAGACACGCCCTGATTAGATATCTTCCCGCGGTTGAGATGCTCGGCTGCGCAACGGTAATTTGTTCCGATAAGACAGGTACGCTTACTAAGGATGAAATGACGGTAAAGAAAATATTTTTAAATAGCGGCAAAATTATTGACGTGACTGGTAGTGGTTACGATCCAAGAGGTGTGTTTTTGTTGAATGGTAATAATTACCAAGTTGATGATACTTTAATATCTTTGCTTCAGGCAGCGACCTTGTCTTCTGATGCGCGTTTGATGAAGACAGATGAAACTTGGGATTTAGTTGGTGATCCCACCGAAGCGGCGCTTGTGGTTGCGGCGGCGAAAGCAGGTTTGAATAAAGATTTGTTAGATGAGCAATTGCCGCGTATTGCGGAAGTTCCATTTAGTTCTGAAACTAAAAGAATGACCACGTTGCATCAAACTGCCAATGGTACGGTGGCGTATGGCAAGGGTGCGGCTGAGGTAATGTTAGATGCGTGTACGCACTATCAGGCGGAATCGGGAAAAATTTTAAAAATAACAGATGAATTTAAAAAAGAAGTTTTGGAGGCGACTCATTTGTTTGCTAAAGAAGCGTTGCGTGTTATTGGGGTGGCATATGCGCCAACCGCAGATGTTACGGTTGCTCAGCATCAGATGATATTCTTGGGAATGTTGGCAATGATTGACCCTCCGCGAGTAGAAGCTAAAGAATCTATCGCAAATTGTTTTAAAGCAGGTATTAAAGTTATGATGATAACCGGTGACCACCCGGTAACTGCTGAAGCAATTGCTCGCGACCTTTCGCTTTTATCGCCAGAAGATAAGGTGCTCACAGGAAACGACATTGCCGCTATGACAAGTGATGAGTTAAGCAATGTAATCGAAAAAGTTAGTGTTTGCGCACGGGTTTCGCCGGAGCATAAGATGCGAATTATTGAGGCGCTGCAAAAAAATGGGCATGTGGTGGCTATGACTGGTGATGGTATCAATGATGCGCCAGCACTTAAAAAAGCTGATATTGGTGTAGCTATGGGGATTACCGGTACTGATGTTACAAAAGAAGCCGCAACTATGACCCTTACAGATGATAATTTTTCTTCAATTGTGGCCGCGGTGGAAGAAGGCCGCGTCATATATTCAAATATTAAAAAGTTTTTAGCATATTTAATTTCATCAAATTTAGGAGAAATTGGTTTGATTGTTGTTGCTTCGGTTTTGGGCCTACCCCTGCCTCTTACAGCTGTTCAAATTTTGTATGTAAATTTAACCTCTGATGGATTGCCCGCGCTAGCCTTGGCTGTGGATCCACCAGGCAGAAACGTAATGGCGCAAAAACCAAGAAAATCATCAGATGCAATTTTTAGCAAGCCTTTAGTCTTTCTTATGATCGCAGGGGCAGTGTGGTCTGTGTGTGTCAACACACTTTTATTTATTTGGGCCCGTGGCTCAGGTAGAAGCGATGTTCATGCTATGACGATGGTTTTTGTATCTCTGGTTATAATTCAGTTTTTAAATGCCTACAGTTTTAGATCTATAGCCCATTCAGTGTTTTACAAACCTTTTGCTAATAAGTGGCTGAATTGGGCTGTTTTTTCTGAATTAGTTTTACTTGTCCCTCTCATGTACATACCGACAATTCAGACTCTTTTTGGCCTCTCTCCTTTCTCGTTGTTTGATTGGCAGATAGTGTTTTTTGTTGCGCTTACCATTGTTCCAGTGTTAGAGCTGGTTAAGTTTGTAGCTAGGCGTATTTTTGCTGACAGTCTTTCAGTTTGACAAAATTATTAAAATAGTGGTAGAATATGACCGTTCTCTTTTTCTAGATTTTTGTTCCTATTTCTCTCACTGCAGGTGTCATATGCTAAGGCATATAACACCTTCGCTCGGAAATACTCAGCGATAATACTTGCCAAGCATTATCGTTATCTATTTCTCTCACTGCAGGTGTCATATAATGGTTATTATACATCCTTGCCAAGGATGAGATGGCGGTTCGATTCCGCTCACCTGCTCAGGTAAAACCAATAAAAAATTTATAGCGGGATAGAGCAATGGCAGCTCGCTGGGCTCATAACCCGGAGGTTCCCGGTTCAAGTCCGGGTCCCGCAACAAAGTTAAATCTTCTAATATTATCCCTTTAATAAAGGGTTTTTGTAGTATCTTATGACTCATATTCAATTATTTGAGGCGCTTGGTTGGAAAAAAACAGATGCAAATTTAAAATTTGTTGAGCCAAGTTTGCCAGAGGTGCATAAATCAATTCCCATTCCTCGTGACATTTCTTTTTTTAGAAAGCTTGTTTTGTTTGCTGGCCCTGGATTTTTAGTTGCGGTCGGATATATGGATCCGGGGAATTGGGCAACCGATTTAGCAGGAGGAGCTCGGTTTGGATATGATCTGCTATTTGTTATTTTATTATCAAATTGCTTTGCGGTTATTTTGCAACATTTGGCGCTCAAACTTGGGATTGCGACGGGTAGGGATCTGGCACAAATTTGCCGAGATACATTCTCTAAAAAAACCGCTATATTTTTTTGGCTGATGGCTGAAATAATGATTATTGCTTGTGATTTGGCGGAAGTGATTGGTTCGGCAATTGCCCTCAAGCTGTTGTTTAATATCCCAATTTTAGCAGGTGTGATTGTTACCGTTGCGGATGTTTTTGTAATTTTGCTACTGCAGAAGAAAGGCTTTAGATATATTGAGGCCATTGTAATTACGTTAATTGCCACAATTACCGGATGTTTTGTGGTTGAATTATTTTTATCAGGGCCAGCGGTAATCCCGGTTCTCCAGGGTTTTGTACCAAGTTCGGATTTGATTTTTAATCGCGATATGCTGTATATCGCCGTGGGTATTTTAGGCGCGACAGTTATGCCTCATAATTTGTATTTGCACTCTGCGGTTGTACAAACGCGTAATTACGAAGAAAATGAAGCGGGAAAAAAAGAAGCTATTAAATTTGCCACCATTGATTCCACCGTTGCTTTGTCGTTGGCCTTGTTTATAAATGCTGCTATCCTGATAGTTTCTGCTGCAACCTTTCATTTTAGCGGGTATCAGGGCGTGGCTGAGATTGATCAGGCTTATAAGTTGCTGGCGCCCTTGCTCGGTACCGGATTGGCTAGTATTTTATTTGGAGTAGCGCTTCTTGCTTCAGGTCAGAATTCAACCATGACCGGTACGTTGGCTGGCCAGATAATTATGGAAGGGTTTATAAAATTACGTATTCAGCCATGGTTGCGCCGTCTTGTAACAAGATTTATTGCAGTTGTGCCGGCTGTGTTGGTTATTGTAATTTTTGGATCAAATCGTTTAACCGATTTGCTTGTATTAAGCCAAGTGGTTTTGAGCGTACAACTTTCATTTGCGGTTTTCCCTCTCGTAGCATTTACGAGCAACAAGAAAATAATGGGAGCATTTGTGAATAGTAAGGCTGTTACCATAGTAGCGTGGTTAATAGCCGTAATTATTGCTAGTTTGAACGTGTGGTTAATCTGCTCAATTTTGTTTTAGCCTGTAATCTTTAAATTAAAATACCCGGCACCTAGCCGGGTATTTTGTTATCTTGTCTAAAGGTTAATTATCATTTTCAAGTTCTTGATGGAAATATTGTTCGTACATTTCCCAAAGGGATAAAAGCAAAGCAGTGATAATTGGGCCGATTATAAAACCAGAGATTCCAAAAATTACCAGACCTCCTAAAGTTGAAAATAAAATAAGTAACGGGTGCATCTGCGTATCTTTGCCAACTAAAATTGGACGTAAGAAATTATCTATGGTCGAGATGAGTAGTCCGCCCACTAGAGCGATAAGTGCCGCTTGCCAAATATTTCCCAAAATAAACATAATAATGGCCGCGGGTAACCAGATAATGTAAGATCCAAAGCCAGGCACAATAGAAAAAAGCGTAGTAATTATACCCCAAATGAGAGCGCCTTCAATGCCGGTAACATAAAATAATATACCAGTGAGAGCCCCTTGTACGCCACCAACGATAAGTGTTCCTTTAAGAACGGATCGAGCTGTTGAAGTAAACTTTTTGTACATTATAACTTCGTGTTTTTCGCCAAGAGGTGAGATATGCGCTAGTTTTTTAAGCAGCTTTTCGCCATCCTTAAGAAAGAAGAATAAGGCATAAATCATAATTATAAACATCACTAAAAACGTCAGTGAGTTCTGAGTGATATTTTTTGCGGTGGTAAAAATAAAATCTGTAGTGGTTTTTGCGTAATTTGTTAATTCCTGGGTTACCTGTTCTTCGTTAATGTTTAATTTTTCAGTGATCGGGTTATTTTTAATCCAGTTAAATATACCGCTGACTGTGTTTACAATAGGCCCTTGGTTGTTAGAAATTGATCCGTATAATTCTACGGTTTCTTTTAGAACCAAACTGCTCAAGATGGCTACAGGGATAATTATGATTACTAAAATAATCCCAATTGTAGCAAGCGCGCTTAGGTTAGGATAATTAATTTTTTTGTTTACTTTTTTAAATACCGGATAGAATATTCCTGCAATAATTGCAGCCCAAAAAATAGGGTAGAAAAACGGCTTGATAAGATAAAAAAATACTAAGGTGATGGTAATTAACGCGGTAAAGAAAGTAAGATTTTTAAAACGAGAAAATTTCATATTAGAGAGAGTTATTGTGGTATTGTAACAAACTTTAAGTCCAGGTTCAAACTGTTGGTTTAAAAAATACTTCCTGTATAGTTTTTTTTGATATAACCCTAAATAATAAAACCAGGAGCGCGTAAATTATAATTCCGGCCATAATAGAGACGAGTAGATCAAAATGAGGTATGGAAATAATGGGAGATATATATCCAAAAATAGCTTGAACACACCATGACATGATACCGCTGGCCAGGATAATTTTAAATACTGTTTTAAAGTGTGGAGAGAACCGGGCGTAGTAATTTGAAAGGAGCATAAGCCCGATGCCAGCATAAAATTCAGAAAAAATTGCGGCTATAGCAGCGCCGTATATGCCGTAGCGAGGAATAAGAACAAAATATAATATAGTTGTTAAGATTGCATCGGAAAAATATATCCAAATTGCTTGCTTTTGGTGGTTGATAGCCAGGGCTAGATACCCAAAAATATTACCAAATGCAATGCCTAAAATTGCAACTGATAGCAGTCTCATGACTGTGCTGCCGTTTACAAATTCTGCACCCCCAATCAGATTCATTATTGGCTGTGCTAAAGCAAAAACTCCAAACATGATAGGAATTAAAACCAAAGATACTAAATCCAGGCTCATTTGATATTTTTTTCTAAATTCATCAAGTATTTTTTTAGACCAAGCAAACGTTACAAGAGGCATTAAAATTCCCATAATCATCCAGGCGCCTTGAATTACAATATCGAGCACGCGATAAGCAGCGCTGTACATCGCCATGTCTGTTTGTGATACATACAGAGGTAAAATTACCCGGTCGCCTTGCAGGTAAAACACATTACAAATGACTGTGATAGCTGTTGGCCAAATTTTTTGAAAGATAACTTTAGAAATAGTTCTGTCTATCTCAAATTTTACTCCTGGGCTTTTATACCAGAGATATCCGGTGTATGCGATGGAAGCGATGGTGATAATTAACATCGCCGATAAAAAGCCGTATTGTTTTATTGATACCATGAATAAACCGGCCACCAGTATAAGTCTGCCGAGTAGTTCACCAGTAATTTGAGTGCCCATTTTTAGACTTGATTGATAATAGCCAATAAAAATTTGGTTGAGAGAAATTGCGAAGAAAGACGCTGACATTATAAGTGCAGCCGCTTTAATGGGTGCTGGATAGGGGAATAATAAAATGCTCAGCGGGGCTATGCCTTGAAAAAGAATGGCGGTGATAAAACGCCAAGTAAAGAGGTTGTTGAGCAGATGTCTGCTATGAAAGGTGTTTTCTGCTAGCATTTTCGCTGTAATGGCTGTAAAGCCAAAATCGCTTAAGATGCCAATGAATTGTAAAAAGCCGGTAGCAGTAGCATACCAGCCAAATTTTTCGGCGCCGAGTGTTCTAGTCATGATTCCTACAGCGAAAAGTCCTAGTAAAGTACTTGCTGCTTTGCCAACTACTTGAACCGCAGTGTTTTGTGCAATAATTTTTGTGGTAGTCATAGGTAAATTTGTTTCATTATAACAATCTTTTTTAATTTTACAAAGTCGTAGTTTTATTAAGTGATTTATTCACAGATAAAAATAAAAAATTTACTTTTTTTATGGTATAATTATTATGTAAATAATATAGTTATGCCGCTGAGGAGGCACAACAGCAATTGTATAAGTAAAAAACTGCAAAAAATCTTTTTTTTCAGCCTGTTTTTTGTATTCTATTTTTTATTTAAACCAGATTTTCTCTATGCAGTGGCTGGTGTGCCAAAGATTTTAAATTATCAGGGTAGATTATTAGACACCAGTGGAAATTTGTTAGGCGGTTCGTCGGGGACAAACTATTGTTTTAAGTTTTCGCTGTACAGCACTTCTACAGTTGGTTCAGGTACAAAAGTTTGGCCATCCGGATCCCCCGCTACCACGACTGTGTTAGTAAAAAGTGGTGTATTTAACGCAGGAATTGGAGATGTTTCAGCTGGGGGAGATGTGCTGGACTTTAATTTTCAAGATAATGATGATGTTTATTTAAATGTTGAGGTTGCAGCCCAAGTAAGCGGCTCTTGTTCGGGGGTAAGTTTTGAAACGCTAAGCCCTCGTCAACGTATTACTGCTTCTGGCTTTGCGGTAAACGCAAGTACTGTCGGTGGTTTTGCAGCCAGTCAGAATGCAGCTAGTAATCAAATACCAGTTTTGTCTTCAGGTAATCTTAATTTGGGCGGGTCTAATCCTCAGATTAATGCTACTGGAACCAATTTATTAACCTTGCAAGGCGGATCGGGGACAGGGGATATTCAATTTTTTTCTTCCGCTAACCGGTTAAGCTCAGATGGTAGTTTGGTTCTCGCAGGCGCTTTAAGTGCAGGGGGCCTAAGTTTTTCAACTGCTTCGGGCACATCTGTTACCTCAACCAATCTTTTTTCTAGCAACATCACTGCTTCTCAGGTTACCTCAACTAATTTATATATATCGGGGTCAGCAAAATTAGCCGCTCTTGCTGGTTGTAATAATGCTAGTGAGGCCTTGCAGGTAGGACTAGATGGTGGAATTACGTGTGGGGTTCTTTCAGGTGGCGGCGCTGCAGGTGGGGTAAATACTTCGACCTCTAATTATTTTGCCTATTATTTAAATGGTTCGTCTGTCACCGGCACACCGCTCATGTCATTTAGTAATGGCGCCATTACCTTTACCACCAACACCAGCTTCACTAACATCACTGCCACTTCCGTTACCACCACCAACTTGGCTGTCCTTACATCACTCTCACTTCCAAACAACAGCATCACCGATGCGATGGTGGCTGACACAATCA
>CAZHYG010000010.1:0-31014 GCA_964536615.1 uncultured Gammaproteobacteria bacterium | reverse complement strand
TAAGCGTGAAGCCGTCTTCAAGATTAACATTCGTTATAGACCCCTTGTAGACTACAAGGTTGATAGGCTCTAAGTGTAAGTGCTGTAAGGCATTGAGCTGAGGAGTACTAATCGGTCAAGCGCACGAAAGAAGCACTAAGATGTGCTTTGAATTTAGAAATCTTCGTCTGATTTCTAAAATAAACTCTGTTATTTTACTTGTTTTGATCAATTGAATTTCACAATATACAACTGAGTATATTGTCTAGGTACTATGAGCGATTGGGTCACACCCGTTCCCATCCCGAACACGGCAGTTAAGCCAATCAGCGCCGATGATAGCAGCAATGCAAAAGTAGGCCGGTGCCTGGACAATATACTCAGTTTTTTTGTACTTAAAAAAGCCTGTTACTTGGTTTGACGCTCATTTTTTTGTATGTTAATCTTAAGTAGGCATACAGTTTTTTGTTATTTTTACAACATATATGATTAGCTATAAAAAACTAGGTTTTGTAAATACTCGCGCTTTATTTAAAAAAGCATTGGCTGGCGGATATGCAATTCCCGCATATAACTTTAACAACATGGAGCAATTGCAGGCCATTACGCTTGCGTGCCTGGAAACTCAATCTCCGGTTATTTTACAAGTAAGCAAAGGCGCGCGCGAATATGCCGACCCAACCATGCTGCGCCATATGGCAGTTGGTGCCTATGAAATGATGAAGCGCGTGGCTAAAGAAAAAAAATTAAAACCAATTCCGATGGTTTTGCATTTAGATCATGGTGCTGATTTTGCAATCTGCAAAGCAGCTATAGACAGCGGTTTTTCTTCAGTTATGATTGACGCGTCTTCGCTGCCGTATGAAGAAAATATTAAGTTGACCAAAAAAGTTGTTCAATATGCACGTAAACATAATGTTACCGTAGAGGCCGAACTAGGCGCTCTCAAAGGCATAGAAGATGATGTAAATGTCGCCGAAGCTCACTATACCAAACCGGAAGATGTACGAGATTTTATTACGCGTACCGGAGTTGATTCGCTGGCTGTATCAATTGGCACTTCGCATGGCGTGTATAAATATCAAGCTGGTGTTAAACCGCATATCAGATTAGATATTTTACGCGCCATAGAAAAAGAAGTTCCTAATTTCCCGTTGGTAATGCACGGATCTTCGTCTATTCCGCAAGAATATGTGGCAGAGATAAATAAAAATGGTGGTAATTTGGCAGAAGCAAGTGGTGTGCCAGAAGCAGAGTTGCGGCAAGCAGCCAAAGGCCAAGTCTGTAAAATAAATGTTGATAGCGATGGCCGGCTGGTGGTTACTGCTTCGGTGCGCAAAGCGCTTAGCGAAGATGTAAAAGTAGTTGATCCGCGCGTGTATTTAGGCAAAGCCCGCGAAGAGTTAAAAAAATATTTAATGCAAAAAAATAAACAAGTGATGGGGAGTGTAGCAAAAGTCTAGTATGTTTGATTGCTCTTTTGTAGACTGGGATAATACCCTCTACGATACAGTGTTGTTTAAATCAGACATCTTTGCGATTTTTTCTGAATATGGTGTCGCGCCAGATGATGCTCGCGCTGCGTTTAAAAAATCACTGTGCACATTTTCTTCGTTCATATATGATTATAGTTTTGAGGAGCATGTGCGATTTACGCGGGAAATGGGGTATGCGCTCCCTGCTGAAATAATATCAAAGCTAGAGAGCCTGTTCTTTAAAGATTATATTTTCACCGATGCAATATTATTTTTGCAATGGCTCAAACAGTGTTCTAAAAAAATTATACTGCTTTCAGCCGGAGATGTTGATTTTCAAATGAAAAAAATACAACATAGTTCAGTAGCGTCATATTTTGACGAGATGCGTATTGTGCCTGGTAACAAAGAAAAAATTATAGATGAATACAAGCAAGATTGCATATCGTTTATAAATGATAATCTGCATGAAAACACAGTGGTTAAACAAGTATTTCCAAGTGCAATGGTAATTACCAAATTTAATCCAGATAAATATACAGAACAAGAAGTGAGGGATACTGCATTGCCATATTTTAAAACCCTAACCGAAATTAAACAGTATGTTGAGCAGCAAATTAAGTAAAGTTGGTGTAGTTATTCTTGCGGCTGGTAAAGGTACTCGCCTCAATTGTGTGGATCGGCCAAAGGTTATGCTTGAAATTGGTGGAAAGCCTATCATTAGTTATATTTTAAATACGCTTAAGGAAGCTGGATTTTCAAAAGAGCGCGTTGTGGTGGTTGATGGTTTTTGTAGAGAAAAACTTGAAGACTATGTGGGCGATGCGGTAGTGTATGCACACCAGGAGGAACAAAAAGGGACTGCCCATGCCGCGTATGTCGGTTCCCGTGCTTTATCAGATGCCCTAGAAACAGTTGTGGTTATCAATGGTGATGATAGCGCGTTTTATACCAAAGAAACAATTATTAATTTTATTGAAAGCCACCAGGCAGCTCAAGCTGTGCTGTCTGTGCTCTCCGCGGAATTAGACGATCCTTCTTTGTATGGTCGTATTATTAAACATGAAACAGGAAAAGTAGAAATTATTGAAAAAGAATATTTAACTGAGGAACAAAAAAAAGTCAGAGAAATTAGTACGGGCACATTTTGTTTGGATAAACATTGGTTTGAGGGCATATTTCCTCATATGCCGCCATTGCGGAAGTTGGGAGAATATGGCTTGCCAACGGCTGTAGCGATAGCAGCCGAAGCAGGAAAAAAAATTCACGTTGAAAAATTACAGAATAATGAAGAATGGTTTGGTATAAACACACCGCCTGAACTGGCAGAAGCAGATCGCAGAAAAAATAATACGCACATCCTTCTTTCCTAACTTATTTTTATGTGCGGAATTGTCGCCTATCTTGGAATAAAACAAGCGCAACCCATATTAGTAAATGGCCTGCGTCGTTTGGAGTATCGCGGATATGATAGCGCAGGCATCGCATTGCTTACCGAGCAAGGTCCGCAGATTATAAAATCCGTAGGCAAAATAGACAATCTTTCAGAAAAACTGAAGCCTTTATCAGTACAAAGTACATTTGGCATTGCTCATACCAGATGGGCAACCCATGGCGGTGTTACCGAGCCTAATGCCCATCCGCATACCGATTGTTCAGGAAAGATTATTTTGGTGCATAATGGAATTATAGAAAACTACCGAGAGATAAAAGAAAAATTGGGCACCAGTCATAAGTATAAATCAGAAACAGATTCTGAAGTATTGGCGCATTTGATAGAAAAATTGTATACAGGTGATTTGCATAAAGCAGTTTTAGAAGCATTATCGCAAGTTCGTGGCACATACGGGTTGGTTGTGGTGCATGCGGATTTTCCGGATCGGCTTATTGCCGCGCGTTTAGGCAGCCCGCTGGTAGTCGGTGTAGCAGATCAGGAATATTTTATTGCCAGCGATGCCACACCGATGTTGATGTACACAAAAAATGTGGTTTTTTTAGAAGACGGCGAAGTGGCTGATATTTCTCGCGCTAAAATGGAAGTGGTAAATTTGAAAGATCAGCGAGTGGAAAAACAAACCGAGCAGATAGAATGGAATGAAGAAAGTGCGCAAAAGCAGGGATTCCCGCATTTTATGATTAAAGAAATTTTTGATCAGCCAGCTGTTCTGCAAGATGCTATTCGCGGTCGGTACAAATTGGAAGAGGGCACAGCTCATTTGGGAGGGCTTAATATGACGGAAGCGCAGATGCATGATATACATAGAATTATATTGATAGCTTGCGGTACAGCTTCGTATGCGGCCATGACAGGTAAATATATGTTTGAGCGATTGGCAGGCATCCCGGTAGAGGTGGAAGTGGCCAGTGAATGGCGATACCGAGATCCGATTATAGACAGTCATACTTTGGTATTTGGTATTTCTCAGTCAGGTGAAACTGCCGACACACTCGCAGCGCTAAAAGAAGCCAAAAGAAAAGGCGCGTTAGTGCGCGGTATTGTTAATGTCGTAGGCTCAACTATTGCCCGTGAAACCGATGGAGGCAGCTATATTCATGCGGGTCCTGAATTGGCTGTAGCTTCTACCAAGGCATTTACCAATATGGTATCTGTATTGTTTTTGTATGCCCTGCAGTTTGGTCGCCAACGCCAGTTAAGCGTGGCAACCGGGCAGCGATTATTGCAAGCATTGCTTGAAATTCCAGAAAAGATGAAACTGGTTTTAGAACAAAATGATGCTATAAAAGCATTGGCGGAAAAATATAAAAACTATCATAACTTTTTATTTTTAGGACGAGGTGTTAATGTGCCGGTAGCGCTGGAAGGATCGTTAAAATTAAAAGAAATTAGCTATATCCATAGCGAGGCGGTGCCGGGCGGAGAAATGAAGCATGGCCCAATTGCTCTGCTTTCACCTGAATTTCCGGTGTTTGCCATAATGACAAAAAATCAATTATACGATAAAATGCGCAGTAATATAGAGGAAGTGCGCGCTCGTAAAGCGCCGGTAATTTTGGTGGTAACCATGGGAGATGAGGGCGCCGCCGAACTTGCCTCGGATGTTATTTATGTGCCACAGACGATGGAGATGTTGGAACCGCTGCTTAATACATTGCCCCTGCAATTATTCGCTTATCACATGGCGGTTGCGTTAGGAAAAGATGTAGACAGGCCGCGAAATCTGGCAAAGAGCGTGACTGTGGAATAGAAATTTTAGCGAAAATAAGTATGAATAATTTTAAAGCAATACTTTTTGATATGGATGGAACGCTGATAGACAGCGCTCTGTATTGGTTATCTGCTTATAAAAATTTTGTGTCGCACTTTAATGTGCCGTATGTGCGGGAGCATATAAAATTGGTGGATGGCAAAAGCATGGTGCAATCGGCGCAGATTTTTAAAGAGATACATAATTTGCCGCACTCTGTTGAAGAGATCCTGGCTCATAAAGTAAAAACGAGCGATCCAATTTATACGGAGCATAGTTTGCCGGTCAAGGGGGTTGATGAATTAGTGGCAAAAATTAAGGCAGCCGAAAATAAAAAAACAGCCATTGCTTCCGGCGCGCCCCTTGATAGAATAAATATCGTGTTAAATCGATTTGGCTGGCAAAATTATTTTAATACAGTTGTTTCAACCGATCATGTTGGCTATAAGGGCAAGCCAGATCCGGCGGTTTTTCTGTATGCTGCAGAAGTGTTGGGTGTTGCCCCGGAAGAGTGTGTGGTTGTGGAAGACTCAGAAAACGGCCTAGAAGCAGCCAAAAATGCAGGCATGAGCTGTGTGATACGGTTTGACCAGCGGTGGTGTCATGGTGATTTTACCAAAGCAGACCTTATGGTTAGCTGTTTAACCGATAGCCGGTTGCATGAGTTTTTAGGCATTTAACAAAAACTATGAAACGAAAACAAATAACAGTAATTGGCGGAGGAAATGGTTCGGCAGTATGCTTGGAAGCGTTAAAACAATACGCCGATACCTTGGATATTTCCGCTGTTATTTCCATGAGCGATTCGGGCGGTTCTTCAGGAAAGCTGCGTAAAAAATTTAATACCTTGCCGCCGGGAGATATCATGCGAGCGATTCTTGCTTTATCAAAATACGATTATCAGTCGTTGCGTAAAATTTTTTATCAACCGCGATTTAAAAATGTTGGTGTGTTAAATAGCCATAACCTCGGCAACCTGTTCCTTACTCTCACCAGCCAGTTTTCCGGCAATTTTTTACATGCCTTAGAAGCGCTGTCGCAAAGCGTGGAAACGCAAGGCGCGGTGTATCCGGTTACACTAGCCAATACGGATTTGGTTGCTGAATTGGAAAACGGTAAAATAATCAGGACTGAAAAATTTATTGATAACCCAATATATAATAGAGGCTGGAAAATAAAAAAAGTATGGCTAGAACCGGAAAGTAAAGTATATCCCAAAGCAGGCAGTGCTATCCAAGAATCGGATGTAATTATATTAAGCCCCGGCAGCTTGTATACCAGTTTAATCGCCGCGCTTTTGCCATCAGGTGTTTCCAAAAGCATTGCAAAATCAAAAGCAAAACTTGTATTTATTGTGGGAAACGCATACCGTTTAGATGGTGAAACGGGGCCGGAAAAGGTAAGTGAAATGATAGAGCAGCTAGAAAGATATTTGCCTCGGCCCATAGATTTGGTTGTATATAATAAGCATAAACTAAATGCGCAACAGAAAGAATTTTATAAGCAAAAAAAATGGGGAGTATTTAATTTTGATGCCCAAAATTTAAAACATAAAAATATACAAACCTTTGATTTAGAAGCGGCCGATGGCGGTATTAGCGCGACTAAGCTGGCAAAAGTTTTACCTCGTATTTTATAGATATGAATATTTCCAAAGAAATAAAAAAAGATGGTTATGCGGTGAGAATCTCGGCTATGGAAAACGGGCAAGAATGCGGGCGAGCTTGGCTGTATGTGATATACAACGATCTGCACAAAGAGCCGTATGGACTGCTGGAAGATGTGTTTGTAGACGAGAATCAGCGCGGCAAAGGCACTGGTTCTGCGCTAGTGCAAGCGGTTATAGAAGAGGCAAGAAAAATCGGCTGTTATAAATTAATAGCCACCACCAGGCATCATCGTGAAATTGTCTGCACTTGGTATGAAAAGTTTGGGTTTAAAAATTACGGCGCGGAATTTAGAATGGATTTAATATAAAAATATGTCTGAATATAAAATCTTAACAACGCCAGTGAGCGATGAATACGAACTGCTTGATAGCGGTGAAGGAGAAAAGTTAGAGCGTTATGGCGAGGTTGTGGTGGCAAGACCGGACCCTCAGTCTTTGTGGAATAAAAATTTACCTGAATCAGAATGGAAAAAATCGGATGCATACTTTAAGCGAGCTAGTACCGATGCCAACTGGAGTGTGCGCCGTGAGCTTCCGGAACGCTGGCCTATATCATTGGCCGGCCTAAAATTTTGGATTAAATTATCAGCTTTTAAACATACGGGTATTTTTCCTGAGCAAGTTGGCAACTGGAATTGGATTAGAGAAAAAATTGAGCAAGCCAAAAGAACTGAGCCAATACGAGTGCTAAACTTGTTTGGTTATACAGGCGGCGCCAGTTTAGCTGCTGCCCAGGCCGGAGCTGAGGTAGTGCATGTAGATGGTTCAAAAAGCGCAATAGGCTGGGCGCGCGACAATGCCGCCTTATCTGGTTTGGCAGAAAAGCCAGTACGCTGGATTTTAGATGACGCGCAAAAGTTTGTGGCGCGCGAAATTAAACGCGGTAAAAAGTATGATGGCATAATTATGGATCCGCCAGCTTTTGGCCATGGCGCAGAAGGCGAAGTCTGGAAAATAGAAGAAGATCTGCTGCCTCTGCTAGAATCATGCAAGCAAATTTTAAGCAATCAGCCGCTGTTTTTTATTATCAACGGATATGCTTCGGGCTATTCGGCATTGGCGTATCAAAATAGCTTGGGCGATCTAATGAAAAGTTTTGGGGGCCGTGTTGAAATTGGCGAACTTACAATTGCAGAAAAAAATAGCCAGCGCCTATTGCCAGCCGGTATTTTTGCCAGGTGGAGTTTATAGAGTTTTAGGTAAAAATTTGTATGTCCATTAGAGTGTTATATGAAGACAATCATCTTATTGCGGTTTACAAGCCCGCAGGAGTTTTGGTGCAAGGAGATAAAAGCGGTGACGCTAGTTTGATGGATGATGTAAAAGAGTATTTAAAAAATAAATATCAAAAGCCCGGTAATGTATTTTTGGGCCTCATTCATAGGCTTGATAGAAATGTGCAGGGAGTAGTGTTATTTGCAAAAACAAGCAAGGGCGCAAGCCGGCTGTCGGAGCAATTTCGCCAGCATATGGTTGAAAAAGTATATCATGCGGTAGTAGTCGGCAAGCCATCGCAACAAAAAAATACTTTGATGCACTGGCTTGTAAAAGATGAAAATAAAAACAAAACAACCGTATATGATAAGCAGGTACAGGGAAGCCAGCCAGCTGAATTATTTTATGAAGTGGTAAAATCTAATGGTAAGCACTCATTATTAAAGATTAGGCTAGGTACCGGCCGCTCACATCAAATCAGGTCGCAATTAGCTTTTATCGGTTGTCCAATAGTGGGAGATGCTAAGTATGGTAGCAAGGAAGCATTGCCAGATCATGAAATTGCTTTGGCTGCAACTTCGTTGGGTTTTGATTTGGCGACTGGCGAAGGTCGAAAAACTATTGAGGTTGAAATTCCGTCAGACTGGAAACAGTATTATGCCTGAAAAAATAATTGATTTTCATATTCACTCTCGTTATTCGCGCGCTTGTTCAGCTTCGCTTGATTTACCACACATTGCGGCCGCTTGCGAACAAAAAGGGATAGATGTGGTGGTAACGGGGGATTTTACTCACCCGGCATGGTTTGCGCATATTAAAGAAGAGTTAATAGAAGAGCGGCAGGGAATATATAAACTATCTGATGATTCTTCTCGTACTCGTTTTATTTTAGGTACGGAAGTTTCATGTATCTATTCTGATAAAGACGCGACCAGGCGAGTGCATCTTTTGATTTTAGCGCCAAACATTAAGGCTGTAGAAAATATCAATATGGCTTTGGAAGCGCGTGGTGTTAATATTCGTTCTGACGGTCGTCCTATTATGGGGTTGTCGGCCAAGGCGGTATTGCAATTGGTTTTGGATATTGATCCGAAATGCATGGTTGTGCCAGCACATGCGTGGACGCCATGGTTTGCTATTTTTGGTTCTAAATCGGGATATGATAGCATTGAAGAGTGTTTTGAAGAATTAAGCCCGCATATACGCGCCATAGAAACGGGTTTATCAAGCGACCCAACCATGAATCATCGGCTTTCCAAACTTGATGATATTATGCTTATTTCAAATTCGGACGCGCATAGTTTGGATAAGCTTGGCAGAGAGGCAAATGTAATGCGGCTAACCGATTTGTATACGTACGATGAAATTATTGGCGTGATTTCCGGCAAAGAGAAAAAGAAGTTTTTATACACCATTGAATTTTATCCTGAAGAAGGGAAATATCATTTTGATGGTCATGCGCCTTGTAAAGTATCGCTATCTCCGCGTGAAACAAAAGCAAATAAATTCTTGTGTCCTCAGTGTAAAAAACAAGTAACAGTCGGCGTGCTGCATCGCGTGGAAGATTTGGCAGATAGAACCGAATCAGAGATTTTGCCAGATAGGTTTGTGCCGCATAAATATATCGTGCCGCTTAAAGAGATTATTGCGACAGTGTACGGAGTTGGCGCGCAAAGTAAAAAAGTGGCGCGCGAGTATGATGCGCTTGTTAAAAATATTGGTACCGAATTTTTCATTTTATTACACGCCGATATTGATCGTATTCGCGCTTATGCTACCAACCCGCAAATAGCTGAAGCTATTTTTCAGATGCGTTCCGGCAATATTATGGTTATTCCCGGGTACGATGGTATATTTGGTATCGTATCGGTGCGGGCAGGTAAGTTGCCCGTGACGGCACAGTCTAAACTTTTATAATAAAAAATCTCTCCTAAGCGGAGAGATTTTTTGAAGATTTATTTCTTCTTTTTAGCGGTCTTCTTTTTTGCAGTTTTCTTTTTAGCTACTTTTTTTGCTTTTTTCTTAGCTGCCATATTGTTGGCACCTCCTCTCTTATTTCAATTGCGTGCGTAATGCACATAATTGAATTAAAGATTAGTAAATAAATTTTTTCTGCTCGCGAGGAAAGAAAAAATTTATTCTGAAGAAACTTTTACAAGACAAGCATTGCTGTAAAAATTTTTCTCGACATATTTATTATAAATTGTTTTTGTATAATTGTGAATAGTAAAAGTAAAAGTTATGCACAGGGTAGAGAAAATAAAATATTTTTCTAAATTTTTTTTAAATAACAAATAATTTTTTTGTACTATGTAATAAATTTTTTATTTAACAACTCAATTTTTTAAATAAAAACAAAAAACTGCGACAGTGTCGCAGTTTTTTGTTTTTGCTCGAAGCGCCTCCTTTAGGTGTTTGTGTGTCGAGCGGCACGGCTAGCGCGGATTTGTGGTCATGCCGCTATAGCGCGGCATGGAACCAACGAAGTTGCGCCAGGCATCGGCGAGAGAGTTTTCGTCTTGGCTGAAGGAAGTCTCCTGAACATCGGGCAGGTACTCGCCGTACCGAGCCCGGGTGTACATGACCGAGCCTAGGGCTGTGGCCACGAGAATCGCAATCATGACGATTTTGATCATAGACAACAGTTTACATAATAAGTTGAAAAAAATCAAGATGAGGCAAGGTAAGGCTTTAAAAACAAAAATACCCCGATTCTATTCTGGGTATCTTTGTTGAGGGCTCGAATTGGTTGGCCATACAACGCGTCGAGCCGCGAGTTGTGTGGGTTGTCCGTGATGGACTTCTGTGACAAGGTTGTCAGCTGAGGCGCAAGAGCGTCCTCTGGCTAGAGGTGAAAGCAACCTTGGAACAGTATCGCCATGCAGATGCCAGCGACGAGAAGTGCGCGGTGGAAGCCGAATTTGAGGGATCTCCGCATAAAAGAAAATTATACTCTTGTTTTTTTAAACGTCAATATTTTTTAAAATTTATAAAAGTGGATAACTTTTTGATAAAAAATTTATAAAATAATACCTGTATTTTTCTACAGGTATTATTTAAAATTACATGTGTGTGCTCCCAAAGGGAATCGAACCCCTATCTTCAGGTTCGAAGCCTGATATTCTATCCGTTGAACTATGGGAGCGTGTGTGGGTCGCCTGGGGATCGAACCCAGGACCTTATCCTTAAGAGGGATCTGCTCTACCAGCTGAGCTAGCGACCCGTATGTTTATAATTTCTAAATTTTAAGCTTTGCTTACAATTTTATAATATTTATTTTTGGTCCTTTCCAGCCTTTTATTTTTAAACCTGCTTCGGCAGCTTCGGTCTGCGCTTCTTGCTTGCTTGTGCCTTCACCAGTAGCCACCAAGGTTTTATCCAAATACACGCCAACCTTAAATGATTTTATATGATCAGGGCCTTCTTCGTGTAAAACACGGTAGGTTGGAGTGACGCCCTCGATTTCTTGGGCAGATTCTTGGAAGCGACTCTTAGCATCTAGATACAAGCCATTCTCTAAAATATATGGAAGTTTTGGCAAGATCCAGCGCGCAATAAATTGCTGTGCAATTTCATAGCCCCTATCAAGGTAAATTGCGCCAATGAGCGCTTCTATAGCATTTGCCATGATATAGTCGCGAGCTTTGGTACCAGCATCTTTTGATTCGCCATGACTTAAAAACAGGTATTCTTCCATACCGATTTCGTACGCAATGCTGGCCAAGATTTTTGCGTTGACCAGGGCAGCGCGCCAGTTGGTAAGTTCGCCTTCAGGATTGCCGTATTCTTTGTATAAAAATTCAGTTACAACCAGTTCAAGTACAGCATCTCCTAAAAACTCTAAACGTTCATTGTGGCCAAGAACAAAATCGTGGTGTTCGTTTAGATACGAACGGTGCACAAAAGCCTGAACTAAAAGTTCTGGCTTTTTAAATGGAATACCGAGTTTTTCTTGTAAGTCAGAAAAACCCTTTTCATTTACTTCTTCAATTGTAAAAATATTTTCTGGAGCCATAATTATTGGTGGGCAGGCGCGGTGTCGGGAGTGGTAGAGTCACTCATATCTTTGTAAATGGCGCCTAAAACACCGTTTACAAATCTTCCTGAAGAAGGGCCGCCAAAGTTTTTAGCAAGCTCAATTGCTTCGTTTATTGCCACCTTAGGGGGTACTTGATTATTGAATTTTAATTCGTATATACCGATACGCAACACGTTTCTGTCGATAATGGTTATCTGGTCAATTGGCCATTGTGGAGCATGATGAGTAATAATAGCGTCAATATCCTTCATGTTGGCGCAAACATCCTCTATGATTTTTTTGGCAAATTCAGTTTCTTCCAATCCGGGACCAAATTCTTTTAAATCCCTATCCATAATAGTCGGCAAAGAATCCGCAGGTTGCCCGCGAAAATCCCACTCAAACAGAGCTTGCATGGCAATACTTCTGGCTAAATGGCGATTAGACATATATGATTTATGCCTTTTTGGTTTTCTTGACGGTTCGGTTAGTGCGTTTTTCTACATTGACAACACTTTTGCCTTTGTAGTAACCGCAAAATGCGCAAGCGCGATGTGGGCGCAATGGTTTTTTGCACTTTGGGCATGGGTTGAAAGCTGTTTCTGCCAAAGCAAAATGCGCAGCGCGTCGGCGTTTGTGTGAAGACGTTCGTCTATGACCGGGTAACCCCATATAATATGAAATTAAAGGTTAATTAGTATGACTAATACAATACATCAAAACTGAGATTTTGGCAAGAGCTAGGCTAAAATAGGGCAAAATTCGGGTTTTTACGTTGACAAAATGGCTAAAAAATGGTATAATTAATGCTGTATTTAGTTATTTAATACAATACATATGCCAGAAAATTCTTCGCACCATCAAATTGGCCGGGGTATTGAAGATTCGTTACGAGGGGCAGGTTTAAAAAAGACTGGAGATAAGCCCTTGCAGTCGGAAGATTCTCAGTTTGCTGAAGGAACCAACCCTGGTATTAAACGAATTCAGACAGAAGCAAAAAAACCTGACGACGGACTGCAAGAGGAAGTAAGTAGTATTTTGCAAGGCTTGCATGAAGCCTCTGTGCAAATAAAAACCGAAAAACCACTAGCCGAAGCTGAAGCAAGAAAAGCGGCGGCAGCGAAAAAAGTTGCAGAATTACGCAGTGCTGAAGAAGAGCGAGAGTGGGAAGGTGCGATACAGCTAGCTAAACAAAAAATTGCTGACGCGGAAGCAAGCCAACAGCCGGCAGTAAAAGGAGTTGATTTGCGACAGAAAATTGCTGCGACTTTAAAATCCGATGATGAAGCAAGAGTTGCCGCTGAAGAACAGCGATGGTTGCAGGCAGAAGAAACAGCTAAAAGAAAGATAGCGCTTGAAGCTCATAGTAACGATCAGTGGGAAGACGCTGAATTGGCAGCCAAAAAAGCGATTGCAGAAAAGAGATCGGCAAACCAGTCTGCAATTGGTCGTTTAATGGAGCGTTTGGGTTTGAGAAAAAAGAAATAAATAAAATTAAAATATCCTGGAATTCTCCAGGGTATTTTTTTACATTGTAAAAAATGTAAAATTATGGTATTGTATATATTACTAAAATAGTTTATATTTTTATGTCCGAACTATCTGCGAAATATCGACAAGAAATAGAGGAGAATTTTTCGTCTGAATTTTCTGATGCGTATGCTCGGCATAATGAAGAACAAAAACAAAAACGATTGGATGAGCTTCAGGCAGGCGCGGAAGAAAAATTGGCAAAATTTAAAAAAGGTTTAGTTCCAGATAATAAAAATGCTGAAGCTGGGCGTAATACCAGGCTAACTAGAAGTATACAGGGAGCTTTAAAAAGAAATGCAGAAAGGGATGTGCGCGCAGGACAAAATGAAGCTGGGCGTGTTGATAGGCTTAAAACTAAAAAGCAGCAAGAAGGCCTTGATGCGTTTTTGACGGCACAAAAATTGAAAAAACTTAAATCAATTACTCCTTCACCGGCTGCACTTGAAGCAAGGGCAGCACGTGCCGCAGATTTGCATCGCAGAAAGGTGGGCGCAAAAGCTGAACGTGTAATGAGAGAATATTCTGCCGCCAAAGTGCGTGCTGATCGTTTAGCATATGCCAAAGCCTCTGCTGAGGCAAGGAAAGCAACTGGTCATGATGAGTTTGCTTCATATGAAGTTTCCGATCAGCCAGCCCAAGTTCTAGAGATGGTGGAAAAGCCGGCTCATAAAAATATTGTAAGGAAAGCCGAGTTAGATCAAGAAGATGAAAATATAACTGAACAGACACGAAATAAGAATAAATTATGGAAAAATCTGGCAGAGACTTACTTAGCTGGTGGTGAGCAGGGGTTGGAAGAAGAGGTGTTCGATCCGCGCAGAGAAGGCAAGGTTTTGACTAGAGAGATTCTAGAAAAAGATAAACCGCTGCAAAAACAATTGGCAGTTATGTTTGCGGCCGACAGAGCTCAACGCACATTGCAAGATTTTATTATGGCCATGCCGACCGAAGAAGATTATGTGGCGAACGCAATGAAGCGAATGCGGGATGTGGGCAATACAAGCGCAGATCAGAAGGCTGATTTGCCAAATAGAGGTGTGTTGGCAGAGTTAGAAGATATTGCTAGAAATTATAAGCCAGGAATTAATTATCAAGAACCTGTGTCGGGTGAGATACATAATAACGATACTTTAGCCTCAGGTTTGCCAGAAGATGTTTTTGATGTGCGTTACACACCATCGGTTAAACAAGGTGTTAAAGACATTGGTGAATATTTGATAGGGCAAGATAGGCGCGAAAAGCGAGCGGTGCAATTATCCAAAGACAAAAAAGAGTTTTTGGCCGATTTTAATAACAGTACTACCATTGAAAACACTGCAGAAATTAAGCTTGCTGAACAGTCACAAAAAGCGTATGTAGATGCATATCGCGCCTATGATGCAAAAGCTACAAAAGATAAATCAGACGATTTGGTTGCGATGCTAAAGCCTCCTTTTTTTGCTTTAAGCCGCGCGGCACGAGAGCTAAAACAGTTATATGCATCGATGACTGAAAGAAATAAAGTGTTGTTGGCACAAGATCAAATTGGTAAAAATTTAGCTGCCAGCGATTTTGCAAAGCCAAGAGCAGGTTTGCGCCCAGATTTGGCAGTGGCGGCCGCAGAATCTAATAGGCGCGAAGAAAGTATGATTTCAGCTCGCCAGCAAAAAATAAACGCCGAAGTAGACAAAGCTTTAGATGTTGCGGAGAAAGGACAAGAAAAAATAATGTCAGTACACAAATTTTTTGCTCGCAACACAGAGCCGGGAGAAACAACTGCATATTTAAAACGAGTGCAAGAAAAATCTGGCATGAATCCAAATTTTTCTTCTCCGCTCACCAGAGAATTAAAAAATAAAACTGTAAAAGAAGGTATTAAACAAATCGAAGATCAGCGAGTTGAGGGAATTAAGCGGCGCATGCAGGAAATTGAATTATACTTTGCAGATAAAAATCCCGAAGCTAAAACCAAGACTACGCGCCAATATTTGTTGGGCAGTGACATTAAAGGCTGGTTTAAGGGCGAGCAAAAAAGACTGCAACAAGAATATAAAGATTTATACAACAATGATTTGTATCAAAAGTATTTACAAAAATAGCATACAAAAAGACCTGGGGACTCCTGGGTCTTTTTAGTTGATTTTTTGTCCTGTTTTAGATAGTATACGGGAATGAATATCAAAGTTGTTAGTGATAAACATGAGTGGGATGGTTGGATACGAAACCATTCATTTCTTAACCCGTTTACCCAATCGTGGATGTGGGGAGATGTTTTAATTTCCGAAGGTAAAACAGTTGAGCGGTTGGCAATAGTAAATGGCGAAGAAACTGTGGCGCAAGTTCAAATTGTGTACAGTAAAATTTTATTTGGCTGGCAATATGCGTTTTGCCCTAAAGGGCCGGTGATTGATGTTGTAAAGCATGTTCAAGCTGAAGCGGAGATATATAAAACCATTATTGCGTTTTTACGTAAAAAAAATGTAGTATTTTTTAGATGCGAGCCAAGCTCTGCACCTGCAAACATTGGTGTGCGCGCAGTTCGTACGGTTGACATAAACCCGCCAGCCACGCTTATCTTAAATTTGAACAAGTCGGCGGATGAGTTGCGGGCCGGCATGCATCCAAAAACCAGATATAATATTGCGCTCGCGCAAAAAAAACATATTACAGTTAAGCAGGGTAAAGACTTTAGTATTTTTTGGCAGCTCATGAATAAAACAGGTCGCCGCGATAATTTTAGTTTGCATCACAAAACACATTATGAAAAAGTATTGGCCGCCTCCGATGTGTTTCAGTTAACTGCCTATACAAATAAAACACCTATTGCTTGTGCTGTGTTTATCGGTTTTGGAAACGCGTTTACATATCTATACGGCGCTTCAGATTATGAATATAGAAATATAATGGCACCGTATTTGTTACAGTGGGAGGGTGTGGAAATGGGAAATGATTATGGCAGTGCTTGGTATGATTTTTTTGGTGTGGCGCCAAATTTATCAGAGCCATCCAAGAGTTCTGAATATAATTATGATCCTAAGCACCAGTATGCCGGGGTAACGCGGTTTAAGCTTGGTTTTGGCGGTGTGCCATACCAAGATCCAGGCACGTTTGATCTGGTGGTGCAAAAATATCGCTATGCGGTATATATGCTGATGCGAACTGTTCGTCGTTGGGTGTAATGTTGTCGCTCTTGTCGTTCAATGGATAGGACGCCAGTTTCCGGAACTGGCGATGCAGGTTCGATTCCTGCCGAGAGCACTAACATAATTGGGTATGCGTTTTTTACGAAGAATGGTTGAACGGTTTTTGATTGCGTGTCTAAGCGCAGTGTTTATTTGGTTGTCTGTGACCCAAGTATTTGAGCGTCTGGATCAAAGAATGCCTGTTTTTGTGGCGGGAATATGCACCTATATCTTAGTTGCGTATCTCGCTTTACCTCGTCTCATTCGGTTCGGGCTTATGATATTTAGGCGCGGTAGAATTCCGCATTTTACACAAGCTGCAGATGGTCTTATGGGAGATCCGGTAAATATTGCCCTTGTGGGTTCGGAAGATCAGCTGCGCGCAGCTTTTAAAAAAATTGGCTGGTTTGAGGCCGATGAAATCACTCTGACAAGTTCGTGGCGCATGGTGCAGGCTCTTCTTCAAAATAAGCCGTATTATACGGCGCCATTTAGCTACTTATATTTGTTTGGGCGGCGGCAAGATTATGGGTTTCAAAAATCAATTACAACCAGCCCTCGTCAAAGACATCATGTTCGGTTTTGGGCAGCCAATATTGATCCGAATGTAAGTTTTTCAGACGTAGCATATTGGCTTAAAAAACATCCGGTTGATCATAGTAAGCCCGTGATGTGGGTAGGGGCTGCTACAAAAGATATTGGCATTGGATTGTCCGCTCTTACGTATCAATTTACACACCGAGTTGATAAAAATATTGATGATGAAAGAGAGTATATATTGAAGTTATTGCGCGGTGCCGGGTGTGTAGCTGGCGAAGAATACGCTGAGCCTGGAAAGTTTTTGCAAAATAAATATAGATCTGATGGAAAGATTGTGGTTGCTACTTTAGCAAGTTAGAAATAAAAAATCCCCGAATTCCTTCGGGGATTTTTTATTTAATCGGCATTAGCTGGTTCTGAGGTTTGTTCTTTTTTATAATCGCATTCTTTATTTGAACATTTAATGATGCCTTTGGCGGCAAACACGAGCGGTTGTTTGCAGGTCGGGCAAAACTCTCCAGTCGGTTTTTCCCATAAAGCAAAATCGCAATCCGGGTATTTATTGCAACCATAAAATGGCTTGCCTCGTTTGCTGCGCCGCTGCACGATGTCGCCAACTGCGCATTTCGGGCACTTCATGTTCATTTTGATTTCAATGTTTTTAATGTTTTTGCATTCCGGGTAGCCAGAGCATCCCAAAAATGGACCGAAGCGGCCGCGGCGGAGCATCATCGGTTTGCCGCATTTTTCGCACAGTTCATTGGTTGCTTCTACTGCCTGCTGTTGTTTTGCCTCTTCGGGATCTGTTGATTTTGTATTTTTACATTCCGGATAATTGGTGCAGGCCAAAAATTTACCAAATCGCCCAGTTTTTATAATCATCGGTGAACCGCATTTTTCACAAACCTCATCAGTTTTTTCTTCCGTCAGCGCCTGTTTAGAAATTTCTTTTTCTTTTTTATCAAGATTATCCTTAAATGGCTTCCAAAAACTGCCGATAACCGGACGCCATTGTTTTTTACCCCGAGCAATTTCATCCAAATCATCTTCCATTTCAGCGGTGAATTGGAAGTCGATAACATGATGAAAATGTTGTACTAATAAATCATTTACAAGATAGGCGATATCTTTAGGAAAGAACCTTTTTTTCTCGTCGCGTTCTATATAGCCGCGATCTTCAATAGTGGAAATGGTTGGTGCGTATGTGGATGGGCGACCAATGCCAAAATTTTCCATGGCTTTGACCAGGGTAGCATCAGAGTAACGGGCTGGCGGTTCAGTAAAGTGTTGTTCAGGTTTGAGCTCGGTGCAATTAAGCGCTTCGCCAACGGTGATTTTTGGCAAGAGATTTTCTTTGGTTTTATCCGGGTATAGTTTTAGAAAACCATCAAAGATAATAGTCTGTCCATTAGCGCGGAACGTGTATTGATTATGACTTGAAATTGTAATGGTGGTTGCGTTGAGTTCGGCTCCTGCCATCTGAGTTGCGACAGCTCGTCGCCAAATTAAATCATATAATCTAAATTGCTGGCGATCTAAGAAAGCCTCTACCGATTGTGGGGTGCGTGATACATCGGTTGGTCGGATTGCTTCGTGCGCCTCTTGGGCATTTTTACTTTTATTGGTATATGTGCGCGACTTTTCAAGCTGATAGTTTGCGCCATATTGGGTGCCGATTAGATCTTTTGCTTCCTGTAAAAATTTTTCTGATAGATTTACCGCATCGGTACGCATGTAGGTAATAAGACCAACAGAGCCATCATTGCCAAGTTCCACGCCTTCGTATAATTGCTGTGCTAGGCGCATAGTTTGTTTTGCGGAAAAACCCAAATGACTGTTTGCTTCTTGTTGCAGAGTGGAAGTGGTAAACGGAGGAGAGGGCAATCGTTTAGTTTTTTTCTCATCTACACTTGCGGCTGTATATGTTGCGTTGCGTATATCGGCGAGCATGCGTTCTGCCTCGGCCTTATTGGCGATATCTAACTTCTCAAGCTTTTTTCCTTGAACTGAGTATAATTTTGCTTGAATTGTTTCTGTGGCAGGGGTTGTAAAGGTGCCGTCAATTGTCCAGTATTCTTCGGCTTTAAAATCTTTTATTTCACGTTCTCGTTCTACAATGAGGCGTACGGCTACGGATTGTACGCGTCCGGCAGAGAGCCCTCTGGCAACTTTGCGCCATAAAAATGGAGACAGTTCGTAACCGACCAATCTGTCTAAAATACGACGCGCTTGTTGGGCATCCACCATCTTTAAGTCTAACGGCCGTGGATTTTCCAAGGCATGCATAATGGCGGTTTTCGTGATTTCATGAAACACAATGCGTTGTGCTTTGGCAGGGTCAATATCCAAGATGTGTGCCAGGTGCCACGATATTGCTTCTCCTTCTCGGTCCTCATCGGTTGCAAATAGCACCGCGTCTGCTTTTTTAGCCGCGGCCTTAAGTTCTTTGACGACTTTTGATTTATCTCTGCTGACGATATACTGCGGCTCAAAATCGTGTTCCACATCTACGCCAAGTTTGCTTTTAGGCAGGTCGCGCACATGGCCAAAAGAAGACTTTACAATAAAGTTTTTGCCTAAAAATTTCGAAATTGTTTTGGCTTTAGTAGGGGATTCTACGATGACGAGGTTTTTCATGAAAAAAGTTTTTTATGTTTTCAAATAGTAAGGATAGTATATTTTTATCTTTGTGTCAACGAAGCGTAATAAAATTCATGCCGCCCAGGTTGCGAATATGGCCATGCATTTCCAGTAGCAGCAAGGTGCTGTTTATGGTGGCGCTGCTTAGGCCAGTTGCTTTAATTATCACGTCAATATGCGTTGGTTCTTTGGATAGGCATTGCAAGATTTGAGTTTCAGTTTGATTGGAAGTAAAATCTGGCTTTGTTGGGGCGGCTGCACTAACGGTTTTAATTTGGAGCACATCCAAGATGTCTTGGTATGTTTGCACTAAATGCGCGCCTTGTTTGATAAGATTATTGGGTCCGGCGCCGGTTGCGGAGTAAATAGTGTGGGGAACGCAAAACACTTCGCGGTTATAATCAAGAGCGCACCGAGCGGTAATAAGCGCCCCAGAAGTTTCCGGCGCTTCAATAACCAATGTGCCGGCGCTTAAACCCGCAATAATTCGGTTGCGTGCCGGAAAAGAATATTGGGTGGGAGAAAATCCGGGCGGGTACTCTGAGACAACAGCGCCCCCAGATCGAATAATATCATCTGCCAGGCGCTTGTGGGCAGATGGGTAAATGTTATTTTTATTAACACCTGAACCCAAAACAGCAATTGTGACGCCTTTGCTGTCAATGGCAGTTTGATGCGCAATGCCGTCTATGCCGAGCGCTAGACCGCTCACAATGGATATATTATGCCGTACCATTTCGGAAACAAGTTCTTGGCATGTTTGTTTGCCGTAGGTTGTCATTTTTCTTGTTCCAACTACGCCAATTGCCGGTTGTTTAATAGGTGGCAGAGTGCCCCGAATAAAAAGTGTGTGCGGCGGATCGTTTATTTCTTTAAGCAGCTGTGGATAATCCGGATTGTTAAGAGATATGGTCTGTATATTTTCTTGCGCTAAGCGTTCGTTTATTCTTTCAACGGGATTTTGTTCGCGCCAAATAATAAATTCATGCGCAATAGACTCTTCTAGCCCGGCCGGTATTAGCTCATGTATCTCAGCATCCCATAGTTGTTTAAGGTCAGAAAAATACGCCGCTAGTTTTTTGTAGCGGGCGTAAGTGATTTTAGGAAAATGTGCCAAGGCGGCGTGATAGTTCATTTAACGCGTAACCAATGTTTCAATTTCTTGGGTGATATGAGGGATAATGGCAAAGAGCATCTTTTTTTCTGCAGCCGTAAAAGAACCAAGTACAAATGAGGCAGTGTCATGTATCGTTTCATCTTGGGGCGCAACACCTACGCGGATGCGAGTAAAATCTTTGGTGCCGAGCTGTTCAATGATTGATTTAATGCCGTTATGCCCGGCGGCGCCGCGATCGGTTTGAACCTTAGTTTGTCCGAGGGGGATATCTTTATCATCATGAATAACAATTAGATCCCGAGGTGTAAGTTTGTAAAAAGATAAAAGCGCTTGAGCAGAAAGTCCTGAATTGTTCATGTAGGTCTGAGGCATTGCCATAACCATTCGTTTGCCATTAATCTCTCCTTTGCTTACATGCGCATTTGATTTTTTGTCTAGCTTTGGCTGAGAGAATGTGTAGTGCTTAATTAATTTTTCAATTATTAAAAATCCGGCATTGTGGCGGGTGTTTGTGTATTTTTTTTCTGGATTGCCAAGGCCGAGAATTAGTTTCATAGCTATGCAGTTTTAAAGCTGTGAAGCAGGTACATGTCTTTTGAGTTTTGTTAATTTGATAACGATTGGAGAAGCAAAAAACCCAAATCGTTCGCGCAGTCGATTTTCGATGTATCGCACATAAGAAAAATGCACGGAAGTTTTAAATTTGATTAACATTTCAAATAAAGGAGGGTTGTTGTGAAGCTGCCTAAAGCCCATAATTTGCGGATGGCGAGTGCCTTTGCCGCGGGAAGGGCGGTGTTCTTTGGTAGTGTTTTTTATAAAATCTCGAAGCTCATCTTCTGGAACGATGGTGTGCCGTTCTTCCCAAGCTCGGAAGATAAGAGGAAAAATTTGGTGAACTTTATATTTTGTTTTGGCGCTAGTAAAAACAATTGGCGCAAAATCCAGGTGGGGGAAGTCAGCATAAATTCGTTCTTTAATGGTATTTCTAAATTCATCGGTATTTTCTTCTGCCAGATCCCATTTATTTATAACGATAATAGTGCTACGAGTATTTTCGCGCAACAATCCAGCTAGCTGCTGATCTTGTGAGGTGATTGGTTCGCTAGCGTCTAATACAAGAAGTACGATGTCTGCTTTTTTAATCATGCCTAAGCTTTTGCCGATTCCAGCTTGTTCAAGTTCGCCGGACACCCTTGCCTTTCGGCGAATACCCGCAGTGTCTACAAAGTTTATTGGTTTTCCATCCACTTCAACCAAAGTGTCGTGCGGTTCGCGAGTGGTATGGGCAATGCTGCTCACGATGACTTCTTCTTTGCCGATTAGATCGTTAAAGAGCGATGATTTGCCTACGTTAGGCTTGCCAATCAAAGCTACTTTTATTGGAGTCATTTTTTTTAATTTCTTTGGTCTTTTTGATGCTTTGCCTAGTCGTTTAAAAATCTCGTCAAGCAAGTTGCCGATATTGGATCCGTTGGCGGCAGAAACTGCAAACGGCTGGCCAAATCCTAATTTTAGCCATTCGGCATTATGAACATCGGCGCGCATGTATTCGCTATCAGCTTTATTGGCAACGAAAATTATTTTATTTTTTTGTGAAATGAGCCGTCGGGATAGTTCTCGCTCTTGCGGTAAAATTCCGGATTGCACATCGGTTACAAAAACAATTAAGTCGGCTTCGGCAATGGCTATTTCGGTTTGTTTAATAATCTCATCTTCCAGCTCAATGTTGTCGGCAAATGTTAAGCCGCCAGTATCAACCAGGGTAAAGTTTTTGCCTCGCCAGTTGGCGATGCCAATATTTCGAGTGCGGGTAGTGCCGGGTGTATCGGAAACAATCGCTTTGTTTTCCTCTAGTATCTTATTAAATAATGTTGATTTGCCAACATTAACCCGACCAACCAAGGCGACGACGGGTAGCTCATTATCTATAATTTTTGCGGGTGTGGCCATATATTATTGTGTGTCTTCTCCAAGCACGATTAAAATATCAGGCTTAGTGGAAGAAGCGTTTTCATTATATGCTATATTAAGCCATTCTGGCAAGGTGTAACTGGTTGGTGCTCCGATTTTTTTTATAATAGCTTGTACTGTTTTTTCCGGTGTGTTTTTGTTTAATACGTAAATAACCGTAGAAGAAATAGGGCGTTGAGCGCTGTTTTTAATGGTGGAAACAAATAGTTTTTCTGTTTCAAGCTCTTGTTTCTTAAGAGCTGCTAACCCGGCGCGCCATGTGCCGTTTTGGATCTCAATTCTAGCTGCCGGTATAGTTATGGAAGGGGTTGTTGAGATAATTTTTGGCACCGGTGCGGTGTGGGCAATAGTTGACGTGGTATCAAAAATTGTGTTGATAGCTATGGAGATATCGTTGAACGTGCCGCTTTTTGGCGCGAGCAGATAAGCGCCGTTTTCACCTGTAATAGGTTTAAGAAAACCCGTTGGACTGTCGTCTAGAACCAAATGCCTAATGTTATCGCTATCAATGTCTTTGCCCAGATTTGCTAAGAAGGCAATTTGGCTTAAGTCCAGATTGGTAACAATATGTCGTGAAAGGGATGAGATTATTTTTTGCAGGGTGAGCGGGTTTAGGTAGGTACTGCTAGAAAGCATTTTTTTCTTGAGCGCTGAAAGCATGATTTGTTGTCGTTTAGCGCGGGCAAAATCTGAACCCTCGCCATTGTTGCCATGGCGGGATCGGGAAAATATCAAGGCTCGCTCACCATTTAATTCCTGCTGCCCTGCTTCAAATGATATGGTTTGGTAAGAATCATTGGGTCCAGGGTATGAGTAGTCAGTAAATGACCGTTCCACGTCAACTGTAATACCACCGACATTGTCTATAATTTCTTTAAAGGCAGTAAAATCAACTCGGGCATAGTAGGGGATATCAATGTTAAATGTGTCTTCAAAAATGTGTCGGGCGTATTCGCCGCCATTACCTGATTGCTCCATTTCTCCAAATGCGTTAGCGTTATTTATTTTTCTGTAGCCGTAGTTATTTATTTTTGCTGCCAGATCCCGCGGCACTGAAATCATAGCAATTTGTTTGGTGCTTGGTTTGATGCTTAAAATAATATTAGTGTCGCTTAGATATGGGCCGTCGTGGCCTTCGCCGCCAATACCGAGCAACAAGATGTTGATGCGATCGTCAGCCTGGCCGATCATTACTGCATCGCCATGAAAGATAAAATTTTTGACCGATTGTAAAAAGCCGATTTTTTTTGGTTCAAGCGCCTCCTGATCATATTGTGTAGCCATTTTTTTGGCATCTGAATAATTTTTTAAAAAAATCAGACCTAAAATTGCTGCCGCGCAAACAAAAAATAGCACCCATATCGGTTTTTTAGGTGAGGGTGTTGGTTGTGAGAGTTGGGGTTTAAGCAGGTTTATTTGCTGGTCTTCCATAGAAAAATCATTGAAGCAAAAATGTATTCATGACTGTATTGCAGTAATTTATTTTATCATATTTTTTTACTAAAAGCAATTTGTGAGCATACTCGGCTATTGCTTGTCTACCAGGTGTTCTTTATGATATACTGTAAATATTGCAAAACAGATTCAAGGCCACTTAGCTCAGTTGGTTAGAGCGTTGCATTCACATTGCAAAGGCCACTGGTTCAAATCCAGTAGTGGCTACCAATATATTTCTATGCCTATAAATTTAAATAGAGAAAAAGCAGTTACTGGCGAGCTTTTATTCAGCTGGAATGTTAAAGAATATGAGCAGCACGATCGCAGTACCAAGTGGTATGTAATCGCAGCGGTTGTGGGAGGCTTGCTCTTGCTTTATTCTTTAATTTCTGGTAATTATCTATTTACCCTGGTTGTGGTGCTATTTGGGATCATTCTCTTTCTGCAGGATACCCAGCCGCCCATGGATGTGTTCTTTGGCATAACTGAAGCGGGTATAATAATTGGCGATAGGTATTATCCGTTTAAAGAGGTTACGTCATATTGGATTATATACAACCCGCCAGAAGTTAAAAATATATATTTTGCAACTAAAAACACCCTAAGACAGCGTATAAAAATTCCACTGCTGGATAATGATCCGTTGCCAGTGAGAGATTTTCTAAATCAGTTTTTAGTGGAAGATGCAGACAAAGAAGAAGAGCCTTTTACCGATCGGTTGGGGAGAGTGCTCAAACTGCATTAGAATATAACATGCACTCGTCGTTCAACGGATAGGACGCCAGCTTGCGGAGCTGGCAATCTAGGTTCGATTCCTAGCGAGTGCACTAATTTTTTCGTCAAAGTTATACACACCTAGGGATAGGTGTGTATTTGTGGTATAATATATGTGTTCATGCAGTTAGGCTGCGCGCAAACAGTGAAGCTGTTTGCTGTATATCTATTTTTATTATGATCACTCATCGTGTTGCCACCAAATTGGCCCCAGAGCCGCCGGTGCGATTTTATCGTACCATTGCGGTAACTTTTTTAGTCGTTACTCTTGTGTTACTTGGGGTAATTATTTTCTTTACATCCAAAAAAGCCAATATTGTGATTGTGGCCAAAACAGATAATAAAAATATTAATATAGATATTACAGTAGCACCGGAAAAAAACTCAGATTTGTCTGTGGTTGGTTTGGTAACAACTACAAAATTTAATTTATCACAAAAATATTCTCCTACTGGCAATAAGACTACTGATGGTATTGCGACCGGCCAGGTAACCTTATATAACGAAACAGCTGCTCCACAAACATTGGTAAAAACAACTCGTCTGCTCACACCAAGCGGAGTTCTGTTCCGTTTGTCCGATAAGGTGGTCATACCGGCTAAAGGGGAAGTAGTCGCAGATGTGTATGCGGATCAGCCGGGAGCGGGGGGAAATATTGGCGCCAATACGTTTACAATCCCTGGTTTAAGTGAAGATAAACAAAAAGTTATATATGCTCGCAGTACTCAAGATATGAGTGGTGGGGTGCGAACTGTGGGTGTGCTTAGCGCTGAAGATATTAAATCTGCCAAAGCTGATTATACAACCAAAGTAAAACAAAATATTGAAAACAGTCTCGTTGTTAATAATAATTTTTCCCAACATTTAGTATTTGTGCCCGATAGTAATGTAACGGTAAGCAGGCAAGTCGGAGAAGAGATTTCTGAGTTTGCTTTATCTGGAACCAGTACTGCAATTGTGGTTTTTTATAATAAAGAAGATATTAAAACTATATTAAACAGAGAAGTTGCCAACCGTATTGATGTGACAACAGAGAAAGTATTATCGGTAAGCAAGGATCCGCAAATTTCCGTAGCCAGCTATGACTTGGATAAGCAAAAGGCCCAAGTGTCTGTTTATCAAGACGTATTGGTTACACTTGATGTAAATGCAGAAAAATTATCAGTTAATAATTTCTTTGGTAAAAAGAAAGATGAAATTGAACGATATGTGTTTGGTTTAGGGCATGTGGTAGGGGTAGATATAAAGTTTTCTCCGTCATGGATGAGAAGCGTGCCTTCTGTATCAGATAAAGTGCAGGTAACGGTAAAAAATGTAGAATAGATTGACAAATAAGATTGCTTGATTTAGTATTATATACACGCGCGTTTGTACGAGAGCCAGCCCAGCAATTCGCATGGTACCACTCTCGGAGCGTAAATGAAAAAGTGAAACATTCGGGTGGAACCGTCTTGATTACAACATCTTGACCCCGATATACATAGTTTTGTATATCGGGTTTTTATTTACCTGGATAGTGAAGGCTCGCTGTGTAATCCCATTTATTGCAGCGGCAGGTTAAATTAATTTGTATGACACAAGAACAACTGGACCATATTCGCCACTCTGCTGCCCATATGTTGGCAGCCGCTGTATTAGAGTTGTACCCAGGTACAAAATTGGGCATCGGACCAACCATTGAAAATGGGTTTTATTATGATTTTTTATTTCCAAATAATTTTATACCTTCCGAAAATGATTTGGTAAAAATAGAAGAAGTTCTTAAGAGGATTGCTGGCGGGCATCATGATTTTGTGGGTAGAGCGGTGAGCTCAGCGGAGGCGGCGGCAGAAGAAAAAGATCAGCCGTTTAAATTGGAACTTATTGAAGAGTTTGCGTCAGAAGGTAAAGAACTTACGATATACGAATCAGGACCGTTTAAAGATTTATGCCGCGGCGGTCATGTGAAAAACACAAAAGAAATTCCTGTAGACGGATTAAAATTGCACCGGGTTGCCGGCGCGTATTGGCGCGGAAGTGAAAAAAATCCAATGCTTACCAGAATTTATGGTTTATTGTTTGAAAACAAAACAGAATTAGATAGCTATTTGGAAAAACTGGAAGAAGCAAAAAAACGCGATCATCGTAAATTGGGAGCCGAACTTGATCTGTTTACTTTTTCCGAATTGGTAGGGCCGGGACTGGCGCTTTGGACGCCAAAAGGCACAATGTTACGCAATACACTTGATGATTTTGTGTGGCAGCTGCGCAAAGATAGAGGCTACGAAAAAGTGAGTATTCCGCATATTACTAAAAAAGAATTATACGAAACCAGCGGTCATTGGGATAAATTTAAAGACGATTTATTTAAGATTACCACGCGCGAAGGTCATGAATTTGCGATGAAGCCAATGAATTGTCCTCATCATACGCAAATATATAATCACGTATCTCGCAGCTATCGCGATTTGCCGCAGCGTTATGCTGAAACCACAATGTGTTATCGCGATGAACAGACGGGTGAGTTGCACGGCTTATCTCGGGTGCGTGGTTTTACCCAGGATGATGCGCATGTGTTTTGCCGTGAAAGCCAAGTTAAAGATGAAATGTTTAAGATCTGGGATATTATTGAAATTTTTTATAAAGCCGTTGGTTTTGGTGACTTGCGCGTGCGTCTGTCTTTGCACGACCCAAAGAATCCTGAAAAATATTTGGGCACCAAAGAAGTTTGGGAACGAACCGAATCTCAATTGCGTGATATGGTGCGCGAGCGCGGCGTGGAAGCATTTGAAGCATTAGGCGAAGCGGCCATGTATGGTCCAAAAATAGATTTTATGGCTAAAGATTCCATTGGCCGTGATTGGCAAGTAGCCACGATACAAATAGATCGTATGCAGCCAGAACGGTTTGATTTGGTTTGCGTTAATGAGCAAGGGGAAAAAGAGCGGGTTGTTATGGTGCATGCAGCCATTATGGGTTCTATTGAAAGATTTTTGTCTATTATGATTGAGCATCATGCTGGCGCATTTCCTGTGTGGGTTTCACCGGTACAAGTGCAATTGGCGCCGGTATCCGCTAAGCATGCGGATGGAGCGCGTGAATTGGCCAAAGAATTAAGCGGACACGGTATGCGAGTTGGTGTTGATGATGCGGATGAAACCATTGGTAATAAAGTACGTAAAGCAGCCGGGCAAAAAATTCCGTACATTGTAGTAGTTGGTGACAAAGAATTATCCGGTGAACCATGGATGGTTCGGGTTCGAGGTCAAAAAGATCAGGTTCAGATGAGCAAGGAAGATTTTATTGAAAAAGTTAAACGAGAAACGCAAGATAAATTGGCTAATATTAGCTAAAAACTATTAAAATCTTATTGACAAAATGGTAAAAAAATGGTATACTATATATTGTAAGTATTTATATATTTAAACAATATATATGTCAGACTTAAGAGGGCAAAGAGGTGTAGATTTTGCTGCCGAACAAAGACGACAGGCAGAGTACAGAAACACAGTGGTAAGACCTCCGGCTGTAACAAGTGCAGAACAGCCGTTGGTACAATTTGCTCAAGGCACCCGAGAAGGTGTTAGAGTACCAAAACCTAAAGCAGAGCAACCGAAGGTTTACGTTATAGATGATGAAGAAGAGCAAGAACCTTAATGTTTAAGATAAAAAACATCCGCTGAGCGGATGTTTTTGGTTTAGCTATATATAGATAAATATTGTGGAAAATAAATTACCAAAAATAATTGTGGTACTTGGTCCAACTGCATCTGGAAAAACAGATCTGGCCTTGCGGTTGGCAAAAAAATATAATGGTGAAATTGTTTCTGCAGATTCGCGTCAGGTGTATAAACAAATGAATGTCGGTACGGCAAAGCCAGCCGGTGAATGGAAAGACGGTGCGTATGTAGTTGAGGGTGTATCGCATTACATGATGGATATTATAAATCCGAATGAAGATTTTAGTTTGGCTGATTTTAAAAAAATAGCTATAAATAGTATTTATGATATTTTAAAAAGAGGCAAACTGCCAATTATTGTTGGTGGCACAGGGTTGTATGTGTGGGCAATTGTAGATAATTTAGATATTCCTACAGTTAAACCTAATTTAGAATTACGAAAGGAATTGGAGAAAAAAAGCCTCTCAGAATTAGTTTCGCAGCTGCAAGAGCTGGATCCGCAAACTGCAGAAAAAATAGATATAAAAAATCCACGGCGAGTTTTGCGTGCTTTGGAAGTTGTAATATCAAGCGGAAAATCTTTTATGGCGCAACAGACTAAGTCAGAGCCGCTTTTTAATACCTTACAAATAGGAATTAGCATGTTAAAAGAAGAGCTAGATCTCCGTATTGAAAAGAGAATAGGTGTGCAAATGAAAGATGGTTTGTTGGCCGAAACTGAGATGCTGAAAGCTTCCGGGTATGATTGGAATTTGCCAAGTATGAGTGGAATCGGCTATAGGCAGATAGGGTATTATCTACAGAATAAAATGAGTTTATCTGAAGCTGTGGAAACTCTTAAAACTGATACAAAAAAATACGCTAAACGCCAAATTACCTGGTTTAAAAGAGATAAGCGAATACACTGGATACAGAATGGGGATAAAGAAAAAACAGAAGAATTGGTAGAAAACTTTTTGAAGAGCTAAAAAATTTTAATTGAGCGGTAATTCTTCTCCCATAAAATCAAGTTTTTCTCCAGTTACAGTATCTTCGGCCTGAACATGCACTTTTGAGATTAATAGATTTTGAGTAGGATTTATTTTGTTAAGAGTGATGGAAAAAGGCAGGGCAAGTACATCGACACTTTCTGGTATAGCAGGAATATTCCAGGTAATTTTTTTGGTACCAGCGTTATAGTTTATTTCTCCGGCTGGAGCTGCTTCTGGCAGGCTGACCGAAACATCTCCAAATACATCCGCAACTAGCGTTACGTTTTTTAGAGGGTGAAAATTATTGGTGAGCACCCAGTTTATTTGATGCTTTGCGCCAGCTCCCGAACCAGAGACCGAGTCTCGCGCTTCAAAAGCAAGATCAGAGTTGACAGTCATTGCAATTTGATTGCTGGAGATGCTTTGAGCTTTATCAGCAACATCTCTGAAACTTACGTCTGCCAAGGCCGTAATAGTAAAGGAATTACCTAGTGCGGATAGGTCTATGGCGCTGGCATCGCGCAATGGGAGCGAGATATCGATGGTGATTTCTTTGCCTTTGGCGACGCTGGCAAGTTCAGGAATTTTATTTTTATCCCAGATAATTTCACCTTTGCGCAACGTATCATTTATTTGTGTGCCACGTATATCTCCGTCGTATGTGTCTTTAATTTTTGGCCAGTCAATGAGAGTCTGCTTTTTTATAGCAGGGCCGGTAAGGCTTAAGTGTACTGTTGCGTTTTTAATTGTTTCGGAGCTTTGGTTTTTTAGGGATAGAGTTAAGTTGAGATTGCCGCCTGGTTGTATGTTAAAATTTGTAAGAGATCCGTTAATAGCCAGATTAAAATTTACATCATTTTGCGCTAATTCAGTTGTGATTTTATTGTCGAGGAGGCTAAATGTTTTGTTATTGGCAGACACAAGCAAGGCGCCGGAAATATCACCTGTTTCTTGGCTTGAGCTGGAAAAGTTTCCTGTTAGTTTGTATGTCCAAGTGTCTGCTGCAGAGGTTTGGGTTTTACCCGGTTCTACTACCCAGGTTAAATCTTTAGTCAGAGCAGGAGAAGAAGAAGCCAAAGCGAAATTTTTTGGCCAAGAAGGTTTAATTTCAATTTTGGAAATAGCTGAATCCGCCTGTTTTTTTAAAGTGAATATATATTCGGAGGCATTGCCAACCGTTGTTTTATTGGAGCCAGCTACAGTTAGGGTAAACGGTGATTTGTCGGTGGTGATATCCATGATTGAGGCGGTTTGCAGTTCAGAGCCAAAATTAGCTGGTTGGTAGGTAAGAAAAGCGCGTAACGATTGTTTTTGTCCCACAGATCCGTACATGATGCCGGTTATGGAGAGTTCTTTCTTTTTTCCCGCAGGAATTGAGCCAACGTCCCATTCGGTATGTCCAAGGTTCTTCGCTTCAAGGCTGCTTTGAGAAAATACAAAACCATCTGGGTATTGTACGTTTAGTATGGCTTTTTTAATGTCCACTCCCTGATTATTTTCGTAAGCTATTGTGTAAGTTGTAGTTGCGCCTGCAATAGTTGTGGCAGGGCCGGAGATATGCATTTCAATTTTATCTTCAGCAAATTTTTGGTTTCCGGGCATAAAGAATAATCCTACCCAAGCCGCCGCCGCCAATACGCCGCCAA
>CAZHYG010000009.1:26222-31415 GCA_964536615.1 uncultured Gammaproteobacteria bacterium | reverse complement strand
TTGCTGTATAGGCATACTTACCTGAAACAAATACATTACCCGGATTGGCGGCAAGATTTATCGGATCTATAATTGTGCTTGACACTAAAGTGATCGCCGTATTCGCATCCACAATATTAGAAATATTCCCTACTACAGAAAGTTTCTGGCTTGGAGTACTGGTGCCAATACCGACATTACCGTTGTTTAAAATTTTTACTAATGTACCACCAGTTGAGGAAGCGATTGTTAAGATTGAATTAAATGTTGATGATGCTTGAATGGTAAGGGTTGAGGTGGCGGTGGTTGTATTAATTGATACGGCGCCATTAGCAAAAATTTTGAATGCGTTGGCAGTTTGAGAAGATGCAATATTAAATATTGAAGATGTTGCGCCAGTTGAAGAAGCAAACACAGATAGGGCGCCTTGAGACATTATACCTCCAATACCTGCAGTTAAAGATGTTCCAGCCATTATATTACCTTGAGCAAAGATATCGTTTCTTGATTGTAAGTTGCCTACTTCTGCAGAGTGAGCTATGAGCGAGGAAACTTCGGTACCGGAGATGTCAACAATATAAACATTGCTATTAGAATAATTCCCAACATATGCATATCGACCCGAAACTGCAACTGATACAGGATTACCCGCAGCTACTATTTCTTTGACAACGAGCGGACGAGATACATCGGCAACATCTACTATACTAAACTTGCCAGCACCCGCAAAATATGCATACCGACCCGACACCGCAATTGATTGCGAATTACTTGAAATAGCTGTAGAGGTTACGAGAGTTGGAGAAGTTGGATTCTGAACATTTACTATTGACATTGAAGCGCCTATATAATTAGTTGTAAAAATATATCCATCAGAAAAAGCCATATCGTATGGCGAAACACCAATATTTACCGTACCCACCACAACTGGACTTGATGGGTTTGATACATCAATAACATTTACTGTTTGCGAACCTAAACTTGCAGAATACGCATACTTGCCTACCACAATTATCCCTTTACCTCCCGCACTCGAAACTGAAGAAATTTGTCTTGGTGAGTATGGATTAGACACATCAACAATAGATATTGAAGAGGCGCCGAGATTTGCAACATACGCATACCGACCAGAGACATACACAGCTTCCGGACCACTACCAACAGAGGTGGTGGCAACAAGAACTGGCGCAGAAGGATTTGAAACATTATATATGTGCAGAGTATTTGAAGTTGCGTTAGTAACATAGGCGTATTGCCCTGTTACATAAATCCCTCGCGCACTACCCGCAAATGTAGTGGTGGAAAGTGAAACTGGAGCTGCTGGATTTGAAACATCCAAAATTACCATACTTCCTCCATAATATGCCACATAGACTTTTCTTCCCACAACGTCAATATCATATGTACCGGATCCAAAGGTCCCCGTAGTAGTAACTAACGTAATCGCCGTATTCGCATCCACAATATTTGAAATGTTTCCAACTACAGAGAGTTTTTGGGTTGGAGTACTGGTGCCGATACCAACATTACCATTGTTTAAAATTTTTACTAATGTGCCACCGGTTGAAGAAGCGATTGTTAGGATTGAATTGAATGTTGATGACGCTTGAATGGTAAGAGTTGAGGTGGCTGTGGTTGTATTAATTGACACAGCTCCATTGGCAAAAATTTTAAATGCGTTGGCGGTTTGAGAAGATGCAATATTAAATATTGAGGATGTTGCGCCAGTTGAGGAAGCAAATACAGATAGGGCGCCTTGAGACATAATACCTCCGATACCTGCAGTCAAAGATGTCCCTGCCATAATGTTTCCTTGAGCAAAGATATCATTTCTTGATTGCAAGTTACCTACTTCTGCAGAGTGAGCGATAAGAGAGGATACTTCTGTGCCGGAGATGTCAACCACTGATAAAGCATCCACACTACTATCGGCCACATAGGCATATCGGCCAGATACAAACACTGATCGTAATTCACCAGCCGAAACTGTAATCGTAGAAACACGGGCTGGAGCTGTAGGATTTCCAACATCTACAACTGAAAAAGCGGCGTTCAAATCTGTAACATACGCATATCGACCTGAAACAAATACAGAAATTGGAGATGTGCCTACAGATACAAGACCTACCTGTGAAGGCGCTGATGGATTTGATACGTCAATAATAGAAATTGTATTTGAGGCACTATTAGCAGTATATGCATATCGTCCCGAAACATAGATTCCAATCGGAGAAGGACTGCCGACCAGCGTAGTAGTAGAGATTGCAGTTGGTGCAGATGGATTTGATACATCTACAACAGAGATTGTGTTAGATGCGTTATTGACTACATACGCATAGCGACCGGAGACAAAAATGGCTGTTGGCGTACCGCCAACACTGGTGGTGGCGACCTGAACCGGACTAACAGGATTTGATACATCTACTACTGAAATACTACGAGAACCTGAGTTTGCAACATAGGCATAGCGGCCGGAAACATAGATTGAGTATGGGTTAGTACCAACTGAGGTCGTGGCTACTTGGCGTGGTCCAAATGGATTAGAAACATCCACAATTGAGATAGTGCCTGAAGCATAATTTGCCGTGTACGCATATCGGCCTGAAACATAAATTGAGTATGGCTGTCCACCAACACTTGTGGTCGCAATTTGAACTGGACTGGACGGGTTAGTCACATCTACCACCGAAATGTTATTAGAGTTAATATTAGCTGTAAATGCATATTTTCCCGATACAAAAACTGAATTTGGCAAATCACCAACTGCAGTTGAACTCATTTCAGTTATCGTTGTATTACCATCAATAATATTTGAGATATTCCCAACCACAGAAAGTTTTTGTGATGGTGTGCTGGTACCGATACCCACATTGCCATTTGTTAAAACCTTGAGCAGACTTGAACCGCTCGAAGAAACCACATCAAACAAATTGCTTGCACCAGATCCAAATATAGTTAATTTAGATAAAGGAGACGTTGTTCCAACCCCCACATTACCAGACGAAGTTACAAATAAACTTGATGTACCAGAAATAGTGCGGCCATCGGTGGCAAAATATGCAAACTGGCCGGCTGTACCTGTTACCACCGTACCATTATTACTTCCCGAACTAATCCCAAGCGATGAGGTTGAAACCCATGTTACAGATGTGCCGTTGGTTTGCAAAATTTGCCCATTCGAACCTCGAGTGCCACTACTATCATATAAACCAGTGAGCGCAACATCTCCATTTACTGACAGGGTTGCAAATGGTGAGGAAGAGTTTATTCCGATTTTGCCGTTAGGGAATACTTTTAATATATCCGCAAATGTTCCTGAACCTACATTAAAAATAGAGGATGTTGCCCCAATTGTTGAGGATACAAATACAGATAAACTTCCCTGTGAAATCAAACCGCCATTTCCCACCACCAGAGACGTACCCGCAAGAATTGTACCTTGTGCAAAAATATCATTTCTTGATTGAAGATTTCCAACCTCAGCAGAATGAGCTATAAGAGATGACACTTCTGTGCCGGAGATATCAATAACTGAAATTGATCCTGCGGTCATATTTACAATATATGCGTAGCGTCCCGAAACATACACCGAGTTCAAACCAAAACCAGATAACACACCGCTTTCCAAAACTTTTTTAGGCGAAGTTGAAACTGAAACATCAAACACCATCAGAGTATCATCAGTATCATTGAGTGCATAAATATATCCTCCTGAAAGGAACATATTTGAAATACCTGTGGCTGCAACTGTTGCAACCTGCACTGGCGCTGAAGGGTTTTTAATATCTACAACAGAAATAGTGCCCGCTCCTGAGTTTGCTGTATATGCATAGCGGTCAGATACTTGTATTTTTGCGGGATTTGAACCAACGGTAGTAGTGCCAACAAGAATAGGATTACTTGGATTACTAATATCAAATATAGATATAGTTGAATCTAGATTGTTACCGGTATATAAATATTTTCCTGAAACTGCCATGCTTTCTGGACCTGCACCCACCGCAACGGTTGTTGTCGCAATCATTCTTGGCGCGCGAGGATTAGAAATATCAATGACAAAAAATTGATTTCCTAAGCTGCCAATATAAGCATACTGCCCAGAAACTACCACCTCTATTGGACCCGAACCTGCGGTTGTGGTAGCCACCTGAACCGGAGCGTTTGGATTAGAAATATCAATAACAGAAAGGGTATTATCACTCTGATTTGCTGTATATGCATACTGTCCGGATACTGCTACCCCGCGCGGATTTGACCCAGAGGCAAGCGATACTGTGGAGATAGTGGCAGGAGATGCCGGGTTAGAAAAATCTACGATTGAAAAACTATCACCTAAATACTGGGTAACATATCCGTACTTGCCTCTAACCACAATGGTACTTGGCGAACCACTCAAAGAAAGAGTCCCTACTTCTGAAACTGTCGTACTAGCACTAATTATATTTGAAATATTTCCAACTACAGAAAGTTTTTGACTTGGGGTACTAGTACCAATTCCAACATTCCCATTTTTTAGGACTTTAAGCATGCTCGCACCAGTTGAAGATGCAATAGAAAACGGATCCTCATTGATCCTACCTTGGATCATAAACAAGGTTTGCGGAACAACCGTATTTACACCTACAAGACCTGTTGAATTAATTAACATTCTATTTGCCCCACCGGATTGGAGATATAAATTTCCTCTGCCATTTACTACCAAAGCTTTATTGGAATCTGAGGCCAAAGATGCATTATCACCATGAATAAGAATGGAACTACCGTTATCAGCTGCAACACCTAACTCAAAAGTTACTGCTCCTGAAGCACCTCGGATAGTGGTAGCAGTTGAAGAAACAAACATGTATGACAGGGTTCCTGCAGAATTGGCAACTTGGAAAATAGCACCAGTAGAAGTTGCGGCAAGATCTCTTACATCAAAAACTGTTTGTGGAGAATTTACATTTATACCCACAGTACCATTTGACCTAACTAGCAACAAGCTTGAGCCGCTTGAAGATACTATATTAACTGGGTTAACGCCTGCCATTGCCTGAACTGTCAGCGTAGACGATACTGTTGAAGTACCCACGCCGAAAGAAGTCCCTATAATTCCAGTGCCAGAAATATTAAAATTGCCTATTTGTTGAGTCCCAGGTGAAGAGCCTTGTAAATTTACAAACCCAAGTGAGCTTGTTGCCACCCAAACCGGAGCACCGCTGCCGGTTGATTGTA
>CAZHYG010000009.1:0-26122 GCA_964536615.1 uncultured Gammaproteobacteria bacterium | reverse complement strand
TGTAACACGTACAAGACCTGTCCAAGCAGATGAGTCTTGGCCGGTACCACCAAAAATATTTGAAACAACTCCGGATGTGATCTGATTTCCATTTATGGCGATTGAGCTAGTGGCATTAGATGTGACACGGCCATATGCATCAATGGTAAGCATTGGCACAGCGCTTGCAGAACCATATGTTCCAGCAGTTACACCACTATTTTCTAAACCAACACTGAGCGTTGCGCCAGATCTAGTAGAAGTTACCCCGTTAATTCCAGCAAATATTACTTTCACTCCGGAAGTTACTGAGTATCCAATATCAACCGTTGAGGTTGCTAACGTCCAATTCGTATAAGAAGCTCCGAACCCAAGTGAGCTTGTTGCCACCCAAACCGGAGCACCGCTGCCGGTTGATTGTAAAACATAACCAGAATTTCCAACCGCTACCGCATTGTATCTGGTGCCATCTGAGTAAATAAGAGAACCGTTTGCAGCTAGAGTTGAGGAATTTGTGCCACCGTTAGCAATTGGCAGAACGCCTGTTACATCAGTAGTTAAAGCAACTGTGGTAGTTGACCATGTACCGGCTGTAACACGTACAAGACCTGTCCAAGCAGATGAGTCTTGGCCGGTACCACCAAAAGCTGCGCCAATTACCGAACCATTCCACGTTCCTGCGTTTATTGTAGATAAAGACGCCCCGCCCAACACAGTCAAACTTGTCACAGTTGAAGTAGTTACAGTAGTGCTATTGAACGTAAAATTCCCATTTGCATCAGATTTTGGTATGTAAACTGAGGTAGAAACTGTATTAACACCAACTCCATCAAGGTATCGCGCGTTAAATGCATATGGAACTGATGTAATTCGTTTTCTTGGAGTTAATGTATCTGAACCCACACGAACCTCTAAATATACCGATGTATTATTCTGGAACACAGAGGGGTCAATTGAATTTGTGCCTGTATCACCCAAATTAACACTAAACAAACCTTGTGAAGGAGTAACGCTCAAAGGCTGAGGAACTCCAATCGTACCACTTGCTGTATACAAAGCAGATCCGCCACTTGAGGCATCATACAAAATAAAATACATGCTCTGAGTTGTGGTCGCCAAACTATTACTGACAAGTAATTTACCCTGATACGTAATTACAGATGGCGCATTTGCAGCCAAAACGGTTTTAGATATAAAAAACGTAACGATAGAAAACAAAAACACTCCACACATTGAAAAAAGGAGGATTCTTTTCTTTCTACCATTACCTGAAAAATTCGCCTTATTCCTTTCTGGAAAGACTTCCATAGTTTAAGGTAAACCTGTTTACCAATTTATATATATAGTATACCCTTTTTTTATGTTTTTCTGTAGACTTTTTTGTCAATAATTGTGGATAAGTTAAAGAAAAAATAAAAACCGGGGCACTGCCTGGTTTTTATTTTGTTTTTAGATATAAAAATCAATTAATTTTAGTTTTTTATTTTTAATCTTTTACGCATAACTAAAACCACTATAAGCAAACCAAGCCCGCCGGCTGCCAGCTTGCTCCAAAATGGGATAAACCAAACATATTCCGTACGCGCTACAGACAATCCCAGCTTACCATAGACCACCCGCACTCCAACCTCATATAGACCGGGGATTTTTATTTTCTCACGAACCTGTAATTCTTGCCCTAAACTTCGTTTTGCGTTTGCTAACAATTTATTTCCTAGCACTAATGGTTCAGAAACTATTTCTTGCCCAAAAAAATTCCTAACCGCAACCTCTCCGCGCAACGGAACTTCCACTGTACCAATATTCTCTAATTCTAGGGCAAACTTCCAATTATCTGCATCCAAACCAGATATTTTTTTCCACTGGTTTATACGCAACGACTCACGCACTTCTCCACTCACCTGCAAAGTAAGTAAAGATACAAGCCTTCCACTTACAGCTCCTGACTGTTTTTTTACAGCCGGTTCCGCCGATAACCCTAGATAATACGATCCGGGAAGAGAGTCTTTTGGAATCTTGATAAAAAAATTAACACCCTTGGTCTCTCCCGCACCTATCGACACCTGTCCATTTTCTGGAAATACCCACGATTCCGCTTCGCTTATCCCTCTTTCAAATACTGGCGCACCGGACTCGTTTTGTTTCATACCAAAAACACTTGCGTCAAACACCATACTTATGGCATCAGTATTTTTTATCTTTAGCGCCACCGTATAATTATTACCTGGATCACCTGTAACTAACATTTTAACTGGAGAAATTTCAAAGGCCTGGGCAGGCAAAACAAAAAAAATCGAAAGCACCAGGCTTGCAATTATTTTTCCCATGTTCATCTCTAACATAAAACTATTTTCTTAAATATTACTTGAGGCAGAAAAAATTACAGTTTGGCTACGGGCACCTGACACGGTAGAAGCACCAATAGATGCTTTAAAAACTACTGTTGTTAACGCGCCGCTTACAGGTGTAGTTGATGCAGCTAGCTGCAGTCCGGCTGTCACCCCTTGATCATCAATAAACACACGATCAACTCCTTCCAGTCCTATTCCATACTCTTCTTGCCCCGATGTTACCAGCCCGTCTGCCACAGACGTTAAAAAGCTTCCACTCACACTCCCTACCGCCAAAGCATATCCGCCTGAAGCACTTGTGCCAACAGACAGCGCCACTGAAGAGCTCGCAACTGAAGCTGATGTTAAGTCCCCCAAATTTACCGCGCTTAAATTAATATCTAAAGTTATCGTCCCCCAATCCATATATTGATACCCCCCTAACACTTGATAGGTTGTGCTGCTAACTATATCTACCGGCGATTCACCAATCGTATCCTCCAAAGCCAGCGTTCCGCTAGTACTCAAAACACCTCCCGCGTCTATATTATCGGCAAAAATTGTGTAATTGGTTGAAGACATTGTTCCCCACGATTGCTCGGGAAAAGAAAATAACACTGCTAGCAAGACAATCAGAGATAATGCAATCTTTTTTTGCATACCATTTATTTAGTTTGCTCCGGATACTAATGCTTTAATTTTTTCCAAAATATCCTTATTACCAGGATTTAAATCCTTCACTTTGTAATAATATTCCAATGCCTTAGTTTTATCACCTCTGTTTTCATAGAGTAAACCAAGACTATACAGCGCGTTAGAATAATTTGGCTGCAAACGCACCGCTTCTAGCCACAACTTTTCGGCGTCTTTGCGATCGTCTTTACCTCCTCGGTTATATAGTATTCTACCAAAATTAAACAGCATTTCCGGATTAGCGCCTACTCCGGTTTGGGCAAAATTTTTATAAACTTCTATAGCTTTGTCAGTTTCTTTATTTAACTCATACACATTACTTAAACTGACATAGGCTTCAGCGTAATCTTTTTTTAAAGCAATTGATTTTTGATAGTACTCAATTGCTTTTGATAAATTGTTTTGTGCAGCGTACATATTGCCAATTCTCCAAACTAAAACCGCGTTTGTTGGCTCTAATTCACTGGCACGCACCAAAGATTTTATTGTCCACTCCGCTGCATCTGGAACAATGGCGGAAGTGTTTTCATACATGGTTGCCAAATTCTCCCAAATTGCCACCGAATTTGGAGAGATTTCTGTAGCAATTTTTGCTTCAGCCACTGCTTTAGCTAACAGGCCTGTCACCTCCTGCACATCGGGATTATTTGTTTTTACCAACGCGCCAGCTTGTTTTAAATATACGTTTGCCAACGCCGTATGATATATATCAGACTTGCCGCGCAAAGAGATTGCCTGCTGTAATGTTTTCTCAGCGTCAGTAAATATCGGCTCTTGAAGCGCGCGCGCAAAAACAGTATCTGCAATATAAAAACGCAAACCCAACACACCTACCATAACTACCACCGCCATCGTTACAATCATTGCAAAAGAAAACGCAAGATTATATTGCGGCGAATCTTCCAATGTCCATACTTTTTCTTTTATAACAGTATGGCCTAACAAAGATAGCCCGGAAATCACCATAGCCAACAACAGCCACCACAACACCCATAAGGCAACATTATAGAAACTTACCATCAAACCAAGAGACGCAACCAACCAGGCAACCACAGACAAAAACACATCAATTCTCATGTTATTCTTTGTCATATTAAGACTGGCGGAAATACCGAAGCTGGTTCCACGAGCTTTAAACCAGGTACTAAACACATGACCTAACACAAACATTATAATAAACAAAAAGCCAAGCCCTAACAGAACCCCTCCTTCAGCTATAAGAGCAAAAAACGAATTTACAGGCTGAGAAAAACGCAACGACCAGGCCGTTGGATGATAGTTAAATTCTGAAGTTCTGAACTGAGAAAAATCATATCCAAACGTTCCCAAACCGCTTCCCAGCAAGAAATTTTTTGCTCCATCAAATAATACATTTTTTGTTACCAGCCACGAAGGTTTTGTATCCAATGAAATTTCAGCCGGAATAGCTGTTTGCAATGATTTTGGACTGCCAAAAATAATAAACACCGCGCATAAAATAAGCAGACTGAATAACACAGACAGCCAACCCATTTTTGCGTCCTGTAAAAAACTTACACCCAATAATAGCAGCAATGCCAAACCCGTTAAGATCACCCACCAAAAAAACTGAAAGCCCATGATTAAGAATACGGCCAAAGACATGAGCATGGCAAAAAAATAAAATAGCGCTCGGCTTACGGATACATTTTTTTTAACAAGCGATCCGGCAGCGATAATAAACACAGGTACCAGCCACAGACCAAAGGCACTATTTGTTCCATCAACAACATTCCAAACTCCGTTTAACAAACCGGGGCTTACTCCAAAAACTGTTTTAAAAATAAACAGTGCTGAGGAGGCTAAACCTGTCAACAGCAGCGCATCCAAAACACCTCTCCATCTTTCCGGAGTAAACAAAACATTTATTAAAATAAAATAAAATATTACTAAAAAAAATAGAAAAACAAAATTAAAAACAAAATACTCGCTTCGTCCTAAAAAACTATCATACTTACTCATTGATAATAAAGCGGAAGCAAGCGCACTGATTACCACCCCAAACAACGGTGCGTCTAAAACGGTTTTACGAAAATGTATTTTTTTTAATAAAATTGTTCTGGAGGAAAAAATAATTATCTGTATCAACAACAATCCGATAAAAAGGTATTGTTTTGGCAAAGCATACGCATTCAAAAAACCTCTATCAAAAAATAGGGCGGATACCGCAATACTTATCAAAACCAGGGTGTACGAAAATATATCAAAGATATGTAAAATCTTTTCATTTTTATTAAACATACTGCAAAGTATAGAAATAATATACATAGTATACCACAATATTAAAGAGCAACCAACTTGGCCGTACTATTTACACAAATCCCCTTCACACAAATAGAATATCTATAACTGTTGACAAATTCATAGTTTAATTATACACTAAGCATGTTAATACTGTAAACAAAATGTTTCACATGAAACATTTTGTTAATTTATGACTACACCACTACCTTCACTTGATTTTATAGCGGGCCTCGTTGTTAAAGAAGGTTCTTTTTTGTGGGTAAAACAAAAACAATATCTTATTCCTGTATTTCAGATTAAAGTGCCTTTAAAAGAAATCACCCTACTAGAACTTATAAAAGAAAAGCTTTCTTTATCTGAGAATATCCATAAATACAACTATAGAGACAAAACTTTTGGACTTTTGTTAGTAAGAAAGAGATCTTCAATAGAAAACATTATTATACCTGTATTTGATGGCAGGTTATTTGGTACCAAAAAAACACAATTTGAATCATGGAAAGACTTATATTATCAGCGGAAACTTAATTTTTTATACAAAAAATCAAACAACCTGACATAAAATGTTTCACGTGAAACATTTTTAATACTCTCAAAAAGTTATTTAAAAAACAAACTTTTACATTTATAGGTTCTATAATTTTTGATGAACAGAAGTAGCAAACAAGGCTCTGATAGATTAAAATTTTTCTTATTACATCCAAGGAATTCCCATAAAAAACAGAGCTTTTTCTTTAAAATAGAACAGTGTATAATTTTGTATACATTAGTGTATACAATTATCCACTTATACCCTTACTTATACACACTTTCATCCACAGGTTGTTATCGGTAAACTATTGACAAAATCGCTATTTTTAGCTATAATTTAAACATCTACCCAACAGGAGGGCCTCGTGAAGTATCTCATCTTTTTTCTCACCCTCCTAGTTTCTGCCTGCGGGCAGGACATGGGAGAATCTGGTGTGGCTGATGCTGCACCTCAACCCGTTGACGCCGACACCACTGCCGAGCAGCAGTGGCAAATCTGGCGGGGGTTCAGCGAAGAGCTGAGCATCTACACCACCGAGCAAGGGCTCAGCGGAGACTGGTGGTGGTGGGTCCGCATTCGGGCTTCCTCTCCTTCGGGAGAGAGCCAGCGGACGAACCGCTTCTTCTTTCCATACACTCGGGCTCGCATGCCTGATGGGAAGACCGTCCGTGTCCTCGTGGAATACGAGGCTGGACGGCAAGGGTTCTACACCCTGCCGTTTGAGGGTGGGGAAACGGAACACCTTCAGCTCCTGGAGGAACTTACGAACCTGTGGTACAAGGGGTGGAATTTCCAGTTCCACCAAACCGGAGAGATCAGCCCGGAAGAGGCAGATCTCGTCGCCGTCCTGGGAATGCCCAGTGACGGCACTTCGTACTTTGACGGTACGAAGACGGTACACCTCGTGTATGAGACGGCAATCATTCACGAAAGTCTGCATTGGCTCTGGTTTTGGCACCACTACTGTGGAGCGCCCTGGGACAACCAGTCCCAGTGCACGGAGCACCCTCCAGAGGAGGGGGCGTGCGTAATGGACCGTCAGAACGGGATGGGCAACGTGGAGCGATTCACACTGCAAATCCCGGAATATTCGGAAGAAGAGCGCGCTCGCATGAGTGCGGTCACCGCCGAACTGCTACGGCACTACCCGCCACACAAAGCCGCAGCAGAAGAAAGCTGCGGCAATGACCTGACTCCAGACCAGGTCAAAGAGGAGATGGTGAACGACCAGATCCTCAAGCTCGTTCACATGGTCATCCGACCACAGTGAACGAACCACTTCTTCGCAACCCCCTTCCAATGGGGGAGTCGGAGAGTGAAGCGGGCAAGCCAGGCCCGACCGCGCATCCCAGCGCGGTTGTTTTTTTATACAAAAACAAGCCTGTTTTCTAAGCTTATTTATTATTCCTAACATCATGCACTGCTGTTTTATCTACTACATTGCGTAGTAGATAAAACTAAAGACGTTTTTTCTTTTTTAGCTTTGGTACAGGCAAAGCCTCAGCGGTAATTGTTATCAACTGAGCAAACCAATCAGCACCCTCCAAATCTTCATCGGAAATCTGCATAGAAACTTTAGCTCCCGGATAGGCATATCCTTCCACATATCTCCCTTGGACAAATTCTTCTCCCGCCTCAGTTATTTTTACATACACAGTATTATCACACACCAATGCTACCACCTTTCCATCATAATACAATGCATACTCGCCAAACATTTTACGCGCAAAAACATCTCTTAGCGAAGAGAGCTGGTCAAGCACATAATCTATAAAAGACTGTTCTGTTGCCATACAAATTTAGTGGACCTGGCGAGAATCGAACTCGCGTCTGAGCAATGCGAATGCCCTATACTACCACTGTAATACAGGCCCAGCCGTGCCCCCAGCATGAATTGAACACACATCTTGCCCTTAGGACGGGCCTGTTCTATCCGTTGAACTATGGGGACCGCTACGCAACACTATAACGAAAACTTTTTCTTTTGGCAATCCTATTATAGTTGCTATTTTTCCTATCCGGTATTACAATTTATACATTATTATATGCAAACTTACATTCTCATTTTTACATTCATACTTGTTATCGGTCTAACCACAGCAATTATTTTAATTCTGAAAAAACAAAATAAGACACCGGACGACTCCCAGCAAAATTTATTTTTAATGCTGCAAAACCAAATTCAAGATCTCAACCGACTGGTAGAGCAGAAAATAAATGATACGCACCGAGTAATGAACGATACGCAAATAAACTTAAACAAAACTATCCAATCACAGTTTGGCCAAAGCATGAAAATTATTGGCGATGTTACAGAAAAATTAACAAAACTTGATGAAACAAACCGGCAAGTAATCAGTTTTACCGATCAGCTGCAAAATTTGCAAGACATTTTAAAAAATCCAAAGCAGCGAGGTATTTTGGGAGAATATTATCTGGAAACTCTGCTTAAAAACGTGCTGGCGCCCGGCCAATACCAAATGCAATACGGTTTTGCTAATGGGGAAATTGTTGACGCGGCCGTGTTTGTAAAAGATAAAATTATTCCCGTTGATTCAAAATTTAGTTTGGAAAATTATAACCGCATAGCCGAAACTTCCGATCCATCCGAAAAATTGCGTTTGGAAAAATTGTTCATTAACGATTTAAAAATCCGCATTACCGAAACTGCCAAATATATTCGCCCCGAAGAAGGCACAATGGATTTTGCATTCATGTTCATTCCGCACGAGGCCATCTATTATGATTTGCTTATCAATAAAATCGGCGCGTTAACCGAAGACTCAGAGAACCTAATTCAGCGCGCCGCCGGCAAATACAAGGTTATTATAGTTTCACCAACTTCATTTTTGGCATATTTGCAAACCGTATTACAGGGCTTAAAAGCAATGCAAATCGAAGAAACCACCAAAGATATTATCAAGCGAGTCGGCGAGATCGGCAACCATCTTAAAAAATACGAAGAGTATCATCAAAAACTAGGAACTTCGCTGGGCACCACCGTAAGCCATTTTAATAATTCCAGCAAAGAGTTTAAAAAGATAGATAAAGATGTTGTGCGTATTACCGGCAATACGGTCGGTTTTGAGCAAAATCTGCTGGAAAAGCCTGATACTGAAGAATAACCCTTGACTTTTCCTGTAAAAAATAGTATTATATTGAGGTTAGAATTAATAAATTCAGCTCTCGTTTTTCTTAATTCTTTTTACAAAACAATTCATAAACACTATGCCTAATATTCAAAGCGCAAAAAAAGAATTGCGCAAAATGAAAAAGCGCGCCGCCTTAAACAAGGTTCGCCGCGATACATATAAAAACTTGCTTAAAAAAGCAGCCGTAGGAAAATCTGCCGATTTAGTAAAAGCGGCGCAGCAAGCTCTAGATAAGGCCGCAAAAACCGGCGTTATCAAAAAAAATACTGCGGCACGCAAACTTTCCCGCCTGATGAAAAAAGTCAACAAAAAATAATCAGTTCGGCAAAGACCCAACAAATACATCAATAAGCCAAGACTGGTCTGCAAGACCGGTCTTTGTTTTTATATCAATTTCCAGCAAACGATTATATATGGAAGCCAAGATGCTAAATGAATATTTTTTTATAAATGGCAGGCTTTTTTTGGCCACAAATGGGTGCAGTGACAAAGATTGAGCAAGCTCGGCGCTGGAAATATCCGCTTGCCGGTTATACAAATCTCTCATAGAAATAAGAATTCTAAATTGGCGTAAAATCATGCTAAAAATATAACCCTCATCCTGGCCAAGCTGACGCTGTTTTTCTAACAATAAAAATGCCTGTTTTTTATTTCCCGCCACAATCGCATCAACCATATTAAAAATATTATCGTCAATTTTTTCTTCCAAAAATATTTGCGCATCGGCCAAAGAAATTTCTCGGCCATTGGCATACGCAACCAGCTGATCTATAAGCGAATGCAGATACCACATATCAAACCCGGCATTATTTTGCAGATACTGCGATGCAGGGGCCGCAATTTTTCCGCCGCGCGCAGCCACTTCGGTTTTTATCCACCCGCCCAGCGCTACACCGGATAAAGCTGTAAATTCTTTTGCCCATTTTTCTACGGCAAGCAGTTTATGCAATTGCTGTGCAACTTTTGTTTTGCCCAGTGGCTGCCCTTGCCAAAAAATCACAATGTTTTTTTCAGGAACTTTGTGCTGTGATATGCCTTCAAGCAAAGACTCTAGCGTATCTGCATGTTTACTAGTCAATATATTTTGTATAACCACCAATCGCTTTTCTGCCAAAAAGGGCGATGCGGTAATTTCTCTCCATAGCACGTCGGCTTTTTCACCGGCACCATCAATTACAACCACATTTAAACCTTGCGGATCGCGCTCTTTTTTAAAACGCTCTATCTGCTGACCAAGGTATTGACGGCTGGAAAAAGTATCTTCACCGTATATATAAATAATCATACCGTAATAATTGTTTCGCTTAGACATACCAATTTTAATGCCAAAACATTTTTTTAGCAATGCCGGCTTAGGATTGACAAAATACAAAAAATAGCTTATTTTACGACTGGTTTATGATCAATTACCCGCATATTTTGCGGGCACAACCCGATGGAGGAGCACCGATGACGCAAAAGGTAGATCCGTTCGAACTGTCCGAAGATCTCGACGAGGCCATCCACGCCGAGGTCGACCCACCCGAACAGACCACATCGTCGCAGGCGGCGACTACGGCAACCGGTACTTCGGCCAACACCCCACCCCCTCCGGCGGACTCAGATCCGCTCGACACGGCCGGGGACAACCACCCGGCCATGTCCAAGTTCTTCCCCTACAACCGCAATGGAAGGCCCGGGGCGATCTAGGCCAACCGCAAGAAACACACCATCGTTTCGCCACCGGCGAAGCGCGGAAGCTATTTCTTGTTCCGCGACGGCACGATTTCGGTCGTGTCGTCGCACCCCACCCGCACAATCTACAGTCAAATTCAAACACATATTACGCCATAGGCGTTTTTTTATTTTCCACACCTTTATCCTTGACAAAAATTCAAAACCGTGATAGAAATATCACGTTCGTATAACCAATGCATAAGGCTGGAATTGCCCAGCACAGCATCTGGTCTCGAACAGGAGAACGCCTTGACGGGACACAAGCACTTCAACAGCGATTTCGGCAACACCGACGACGGCGGCGCGGTCCTGGCCTGACCCAGAACAACGGCCTGAGCAGGAAACCCTCGCCACTGTGGCGACGCGGGTGACACCTGCTCAAAACTTCAAAGACTCCGATCGGCCACGCGCTCGCGCGGGTGACTGATCGGGCCTCAACCGCTTCGTGCCCGCCGACACTCTGTCTACAACAGATGGTCGGCGGCACAAGCAATCAAAATTTTCCAACCAACACAGACCGAAACGCAATATTGCGTCTTTTTTTTATTCCATGATATACTACACATCGTAGTATTTTATTTCATTTATATGAAACATATCACCACGTCGCTCGGCGCTTTAGAAGAGGAAATTATGGATATTATGTGGAAGGAAACCAACGCTTCCGTGCGCACTGTTTTTGATATTCTCAAAAAAAAGCGAGATATCGCGTATACAACTGTCATGACCATCATGTCGCGTTTACATGCCAAGGGCATTTTAAACCGCAAACCGCATGATAATGGATCGTATGTATACACACCTGCTCAAAGCAAAGAAAAATTCTTGGAAAAAATCTCTGAAACTGTCATCAAAAGCCTTATTAAAAATTGCGGCGAAGTGGCGGTGGCACGCTTTATAGATATTGTAGAGGCGGGTAATTTTAAACAATCCGCGGAATGGAGAAAGCGCCTGAAAAAAATAAAATAGTATGGCTCAGCAAATGCGAAAACGCTCAAACACTCTTTTTGTACAGATACTTTTTCTTGGCATTTTTCTTATTGGCTTTGTAGCAGTTGGCGCCAGCCTAGCAACACATACTGCCATAAATTCACTCGGACAACTCATTTCCACCCAAGCCCAGCGCGCTTGTGGTTGCACTATCAGCATCTCACCATGGTCATATATTTCATTTTCTGGATTACTTCTAACGCTTGCGGCGACCGGCTTTGTTGTGTTGCTTATTGGCATAATCAAAACTGGCGCAGCCTACATAAAAACCGCACGCTTTATTAAAAAACATCATAGCGGCATTGGCCCTATTTCACCAAAACTTGCCCTGGCCGCACAACACTCAGACACTTCTGACATAGTACAAGAAATAAAAAACTCCCAATCATTTGTATTTTGCTACGGCGTGTTTTCTCCGCGCATATACATCTCATCTACGATCGTGCAAGCACTCACGCCGCGCGAACTGAAAGCAGTATTGCTTCATGAAAAGCACCATATTCAGACCAAAGAGCCGACACGATTTTTATTTCTCAAACTTCTCACCGGTTTTTCTATAATTCCCGGTATAAAAAAACTAACCAACACATATCTGTCTTTTGCCGAGATTGCTGCCGATGAATTGGCAACAGACAATTTTACTCAAAAAAGTTTTCTGGCTTCCGCTATGGATAAAATTTTAGAGCTGGAGGAAAAAAAAGCTATTCGCACCGAACTTGCTCTGGCATTTTTCAGCCAGATAACCGAAGAACGAATCCAGGCTCTTTCTGATTCAAAATATCAACCGTCTTTTGTTCCCGAAATAATTCGCGCCAGCTCCGGCATTGCTGGTTTTGCAATAATTTTGTTAGTAATATTTTTTACCGCCAAAACACAGCAGGTAAAAGCACTTACCCTGCCAGCTACTGGCACTTGCTCAAACACCGCATATATACAACAGTGTAAAATTGAGCAAACCAAATGCATTATTAACAGCATATTTTCTGAAGAAAAAAATACTTGCGGCAAATCTACGGCTCAACTTTTTTCTTCACGATAATTACAGCTGCTGTGGATAACACTGTTTACAGATATTAATTTAGCTACTACAATAGGTAGTAACAATAAAATATTTATTTTTAATTTACGCTTCTATGCTAGAAAACTTGTCTGCAAAGCAAGGATTCGTGTTCGGTCTCGTAACCGGACTTGGCGCATCAGCCATACTAGCCTGCGCGGTCATGTTGCCGTCAGTGCTCGGTAAAGGAAATAACACTATTTCCCAAACATATTCACCAAACCAGCTCGCGACTCAGCAACAGGCAGTTGACACCGGCGCTCAACAACAAGTTCCTACAAACATTCCAAAGAGCGACAAACCAAAGGTAGAACTATTTGTCATGTCGAATTGCCCATACGGCTTACAGATGGAAAAAGCCTATGTTCCGGCCTACGATCTGCTTAAAAACAAAGCTGACATGACGGTAAAATTTGTATCTTACATCATGCACGGCAAAGACGAACTGGATGAAAACACCAGACAATACTGTGCCCAAGAACAAGACCGTGATAAATACTATGCATATCTCAAATGTTATGCTAGCTCGCAAGATTCTGCAGGCTGTATGAAACTTTCTGGTTTAAACGAAAGCAAAATCAATAGCTGCGTTGATAAAACCAATAAAAAATTTGCTATTCTTGATAAATATAACGACCAAACAACTTGGCTCAGCGGTCGCTACCCTCTTTACCCAATCCACGAAGATCTAAACAATAAATACGGCGTACAGGGCTCTCCAACTCTTGTTATCAACGGTGTTCAGGTTGAATCCGGCCGCACTCCAGAAGCCATAAAGAGCACTATATGCGCTGCCTTCAATAACCCGCCTTCAGAATGTTCTCAGACTCTTGCTCTAGCCTCACCACAACCAGGCTTTGGCACAGGCACCACCCAAGAAACAGTTGCAGCTGGTTGCGGAGGATAAAAAACAAAATAAAAACAGCTTCTTAAAACCGAAGCTGTTTTTTTATTTATTTCATATCACCCCAATTAGCATTAACACTCACACTTACTTTTATCGGGACACGCAATGTAATTACTTCTTCCATGGTTTTTTTGACTATCTCTGCCACTTCTTCGGCTTGTGATTTTTCCGCTTCCAGCACTAGCTCATCATGAACTTGAATGGTCATAAAAGCAAGACCTCTGATTTTCTTTTGCACTTCTATCATAGCCATTTTTATCAGATCAGCCGCCGTACCTTGAATTGGATGGTTAATGGCCATGCGCTCCGCAGCATTGCGCAACTGAAAGTTTGTCGCAGATAGCTCAGGCAGATATCTGCGCCTGCCAAACAAAGTTTCGCAGTACCCTTCTTGCTTGGTAAACTCAAGGGTCTTATCTATATATGCCCGCACGCCATTAAAGGCTTCAAAATATTTTTTAATAAAATCTTTTGCTTCGGCTTGTGAAATACCGGCGCGCCAGCTTAAACCATATGAACCCATGCCGTACAAAACTCCAAAGTTTATTTCTTTGGCAGCACGTCGCATCTCTTTGGTTACCTGCTGCAAAGACACGTTGTGTATAGCGGCCGCCGTAGCCACGTGGATATCTTCATCATTATTAAAAATCTCAATCATTTTTTTATCTTCAGCCAACGACGCCACAATACGCAATTCAATCTGAGAATAATCAGCGCTTATTAAAACATTTCCGGGCTCGGCTACAAATGCTTTTCTAATTTCACGGCCGAGCTCAGTGCGAATTGGTATATTTTGCAAATTTGGATCAACGCTCGAAAGACGACCGGTAGCTGCCACAGTTTGATTAAAATGCGTATGTATACGGCCGGTTGTTTTATTTACCAGGGTTGGCAATACGTCTATGTATGTGTTCTGCAGCTTAGCCACCTCTCTATACTCCGAAATCTCATCTATAATCGGATGCAACCCTCGCAGTTTTTCCAATTCTTCAGCCGATGTAGACAAACCTGTTTTGCCTTTTTTTATCCCCGCCACAGACAGTCCCATTTTTTCAAATAATATTTCTCGCAATTGGATTGGAGATGCAATATTAAATTCTTGTCCGGCTAATTTGTAAACTGTTTTTGTTATTGCTTCAATCTTTTGTTGCACATGCAGCGATAACTGTTTGAGCATTTCCAAATCAACGGCCACGCCTTTCACTTCCATTTCCGCCAATACCGGTATTAAAGCCATTTCAACTTTTTGAAATAACCCCACATTATCCACCCGGCTCAGTTCATCTTTTAATGGCGCTGCTGCCTGGCTTAACAAAAACAATTCTTGCGCCAGCATTTTTGTATCAATGCCAAATAAATTGGTTTGGGCTGTATTTTCTTGCATTACCTTGCCCAATATTTTAAACACAATACTGCGAGCATCGTGAGCTCTGGTACCAGGATTCAGAAGATAAGAAGCAACCATCACATCGCATAATGAATTTTTAATTTCTATTTGCAACCTATATAGCAAAGCTTTATACAATTCCTTAATATCATATCCGACCAATTCAATTTCTGAATCGGCAAACACTGATGCCAAAATTTTTATTTGACTCAAATCGACAAACTGCAGATTCTCTTCTACACCTACTATTAGCCCGGCCAATTCGGAATCCATTACTTCTTTACCGGCAAGCACCGCCCGACACACATATTGTTTTTTTGCTTGAATTTTCGCTGCAAGCGACTTAATTTCTATATCACTCACACGTTCATAAAAATTCATCTTAATTTCTTTTCTTTTTTCTGCAACATGCTCTGGCGGCGCTTTTGACTCAAAACCAGGAACTCGTTTTAGCAATGAAAAAAATTCAAATTTTTTAAATATGCGCTCAATATTTTCTACATCGCTTATATGAGCTTTACTATCTTCTAAAATAAATTCAGTTTCAGGCACTGCGCAATTGATGCGCGCCAATTCAAAACTCATTCGCGCGCTCTGCTCGCCATCAATCAATTTTTTTAGTACTGACGGTTTTATTTTTGCAGCAACCTCTTCGCGATCTTTAGCAATTGCCTTATACAAAGCTTCCACGGTTCCAAATGAAGTAATAAGTTCGGTGGCCGTTTTCTCTCCAATCCCGGGCACACCCGGTATATTATCGGATGTGTCGCCACGCAGCGCCTTATAGTCCACCATATGCTCCGGACCAAACCCAAAACGGTTTTTCACTTCAGCGCTATCATAAATTACAATATCACTTAACCCTTTACGAAGCGTATATACGCGCACTTGCTCGTTTACTAGCTGCAGCGTATCCATATCCCCAGTTACTACAAACACCTCAACCGGGTCTTTTCTTTTTTTATTTTGTTCAACTACCTGCGCAGCAATGGTGCCAATCATATCATCTGCTTCAAATCCTGACTTCTTATATACCGGTAAACCAAATGCACGAACCATTTCTTCGGCGAGAGGTATTTGATCGTACAGAGCCTGATCGGCTTTGACACGCGTGGCTTTATAGGCAGCATACTGAACATGCCGAAATGTTGGTCCGGCCATATCAAAAGTTACCGCAATATACTCGGGTTTCAAATCTTTCCAAACCTTAAGGAGCATGGAAGTAAAGCCGTATACAGCATTTACCATCGTACCATCTTTGGTAGTAAGCGGCGGAATGGCGTGATACGCCCGATGCACAATGGCGTTTCCATCTATAATTAACAACCTACTCATATTTTTCAACAAAAAAACAATTACCGTACTATAATACGCCTTTGGAAATTTTTGAGCAAGAAATATTGAGGTACCGGCCGGATTTGAACCGGCGCATAGGGGTTTTGCAGACCCCTGCCTTACCACTTGGCTACGGTACCGCCGCTTTTTTAACCTTAAAACAATACCATTTACTGATTATTTTTTCAATAGCGGCTATTTTACAAATTTAAACGGATTGGTACGAACTCCATTTACCCAAACTTCAAAGTGCAGGTGAATACCTGTTCTCCCTCTTACATTGCCTGTATTACCCATCAGACCAATGGTTTGACCTGCCTCTACGCGATCCCCAACACTTACCAACAAACGAGAATTATGACCATATAATGTTTTTATACCTCCGCCATGATCAATAATAATCACGCATCCATAACCTGAATTCCAGCCGCACTGAGATTTCTCTACCACACCAGCTTTTGCGGCATAGTTTGGCGTAGACAGACTGCCTCCAGCAATATCCAAACCATGATGCTGCCAAGTAAAATACTGCGTAACAAGCCGCACAGCGGTTGGCCAAACAAAACCGGAAACAGTGGGTATTTGTCGAGAAGAAGGCGGTGCAACCACAGAACTGATCGGACGCGGTAAAGAGGCGGTGGTTTTTGGCGGTGTTTTTAGCCCATTTGGAACCATTATCTTTTCTCCGATAATCAAATCAGTACCATCTTCTTTTAATTTATTAAACTTGATTATCTCGTCTACGTTAGCACTGTATAAAGTTGCAATCTTTTTTAAAGTATCACCTCGGCGCACCATATGAGTTAAGCCACTAACTGGCAAAATAGTTAGTTTGTCACCCGGATGCAGGTATGATGTTACACCAAGATTATTCTCCCATAAAATGGTAGCAATGCTAATCTGAAACTTAGAAGCTATACGGCCTAACGAATCCCCTTCCTGCACTATATATTCTATAATTTTATCTCGGCCACCTCCCATTGCAGCACCAGGAAAAATAGTAGGTTTAGCAAGAGCGTTACCTCCTGCTACCACACTACTTAACTCCATCCCTTCAAATCCAACTCCTTGAAACTGATCTTGGCTGACAACCCCCGTTTTCCAGGTTGAAGGGGTGACAATTTCTGCCTCGCCACTCTGCTCTGCATTGACCTCCTCTATACTATAGTCCTGGTCTACTGGAGTCAAAGCATAAGCCAAAGTTTTACTGCCCGGCAATCCTATCTCCTTCTTTGCGTACAAGCGTGTTTGTGGCAAAGTCAAGAAAAAAAGCACTAAAAAAATAACAGTCTGCAAATTGTCGCGTTTTACCATTTGCCCGTCAATTCCGCTAATGTTAGCTATTTTTTTATTAAAATAGCTAATTTTGTAGTAAAAAAAACCCAAAATTTTCCAGCCTGGAGCGAATATTTTGGCTAAAAACAGGCTAATTTTAGCTGTTAACCACCAAAAAAACCTCTTTACGTAAATCAGTACTTTGAGTGTATTTAATAAGATTTTATAACGCATATATTTTCCCCTTTAACTGACCCGACCAGCCTCTACTCCATTTCGGGGTTGACGTAAAAACTATCTTAACATATCATATTGATTAAAACAACCTTAAAAAGGGTTATTTAATTTTTAACATACAATCTATGACAGTGGTTCTGTATGCCATTTTGCCAGCAATTTTGGCAATATTATATGGCGTGGTTCTTATCGGCTGGATTAACAAACAGCCATCCGGCGACGATCGCATGAAGGCAATAGCCAAGGCAATCCAAGAAGGTGCTAACGCCTACTTGGGCAGACAATACAAAACAATTGCATTTGTAGCGGCAGCTGTATTTATTTTAATTGCTCTTAAAATAAACTTGGTTACCGGCTTAGGATTCTTAACCGGGGCTGTACTTTCCGGAGTTGCTGGTATTATTGGCATGAATGTTTGCGTACGAGCCAACATTAAAACTGCTGAGGCGGCAAAAACAGGTATGAAAGAAGCCTTACGCGTTGCGGTAAACGGCGGCGCCACCACTGGTTTACTTGTTGTAGGACTTGGGTTGTTAGGCGTTTCCGGTTTTTACTTCTTAACAAAAGACTTATCTGCCCTTATCGGTTTAGCTTTTGGCGGTAGTTTAATTTCCGTATTTGCCAGAATTGGCGGCGGCATCTTTACTAAAGCCGCAGATGTTGGTGCTGATCTTGTAGGCAAGGTAGAAAAAGGAATCCCTGAAGATGATCCTCGCAATCCTGCAGTTATTGCAGATAATGTTGGTGATAATGTTGGTGATGACGCAGGCATGGCCGCAGATCTTTTTGAAACATATGCAGTAACAGCTATTGCTGCCATGGTGCTTGCTGGTCTTATTTTTGCTGGCAATGAACGAGCTGTTATATATCCGCTAGTTTTAGGCGGCGTTTCAGTTATCGCTTCTATTGTCGGAACTTTCTTTATCCGACTTGGGAAAAAACAAAACATCATGCACGCTCTTTACAAGGGCTTAGCAGCTGCCGGACTACTCTCTGCCATTGCTTTTTACCCTGTAACAAAATGGCTCATGAGCAACATCTCTGGATACAGCACCACAAATATTTATATCTCTGCTTTAATCGGCTTGGTGCTTTCTGGATTAATGGTTTGGATTACAGAGTACTACACCTCTACAGAATACGCTCCAGTAAAACAAATCGCCAAAGCAAGTGAAACTGGTCACGGCACAAACGTTATCTCAGGTCTGGCAGTTTCAATGAAATCCACTGCTTGGCCAGTACTGTTTATCGTGGGGGCTATTTTGGCAACCTATTGGCTAGCTGGTTTATACGGTGTGGCTGTGGCTGCTATGAGCATGCTGTCTTTGGCAGGAATTATTGTCACCATTGATGCCTACGGTCCTATTACCGACAACGCTGGTGGTATTGCCGAAATGAGCGAACTACCAGAAAATGTTCGCGATATTACAGATAAGCTTGATGCGGTTGGTAACACTACTAAGGCAGTAACAAAAGGATACGCCATCGCCAGTGCTGCCCTCGCATCCCTAGTGCTATTTGCAGACTTCACACATAAACTTCCTGACTCAGTTACTTTCTTAATTAACGATCCAAAAGTGTTGGCAGGCTTGTTTATTGGCGGATTACTACCATACTTATTTGGCTCTTTGCTTATGGAATCTGTAGGTAAAGTTGCTGGAAAAGTCGTAGAAGAAGTTCGCAGACAATTCCGTGAAATTCCAGGCATTATGGAACGCACCAACAAACCGGACTATGGCAAAGCAGTTGATATAGTTACTAAAGGCGCTATCAACCAGATGGTCTTACCGGCTATCATTCCTGTAGCCGCTCCGGTTCTAGTTGGATTTATTCTCGGCGTTCAGGCGCTTGGAGGTTTGCTTCTTGGCACAATTATTACTGGTTTGTTTGTGGCGATTTCCATGACTACCGGTGGTGGCGCTTGGGATAACGCAAAAAAATATATTGAAAAAGGCAACTATGGTGGAAAAGGCTCCTTCGCACATCAAGCTGCGGTTACAGGCGACACAGTTGGCGACCCATACAAAGACACTGCCGGCCCTGCCATTAACCCAATGATTAAAGTAGCCAATATCGTAGCACTTCTCATTGTTGGCTTACTAATCAAATAACTAGCTTCTCTTAAAAACTCCCCTTTAATACAGGGGAGTTTTTGTTTTCTTATTTACACACCAACATTGACAGTAAAGGCAATTTGAAGTAAGATTCTACAATAATTTAGAAACTACCTATGAAATACGAACTAAAAAACTTAGAAAAATCTCAAGTAGAAATTACTATTACGGTAGAACCTGCAGACTACAAAAAAGACATGGAAGCTGCTGCCGTTCGCATCTCTGAACGCGCGGCTATTAAAGGTTTTCGCGCCGGCAAAGCCCCATACGAAATGGTTAAACAGCAAGTTGGCGAAATACGCATTATAGAAGAAGCAATGCAAAGCATTGTAGAAAAAAACTTTTTTAACGCCGCCAAAGAAGCGAAGCTTGACACGGTTGGCATGCCTCAAATTACTATTACCAAAATTGCACCGGGAAACGATTTGGTTTTTAGCGCTACCGTGGCGCTTTTGCCTAAAATTAAACTTGGCGATTTGGCAACCGTAAAAGTTAAACATGAGGCCAAAGAAATTACTGACCAAGATATAGATTCGGTATTGAATGATCTAAAAAAGATGCAAACTAAAGAAATATTAAAAAATGATGTTGCTGCCAAAGAGGATAAGGTGGTAATAAACATGGAAATGTTTTTGGACAAAGTACCAGTTGACGGCGGACAAGCTACAAACCACCAGGTTTATCTTAACGAACCTCACTATATCCCCGGCCTTGCCGAACAGTTAGTTGGTTTGAAAAAGGATGACACTAAAGAATTTTCTCTTAAATTTCCTAAAGACCACTACCAAAAACATATAGCCGGAAAAAATGTTGATTTTAAGATTAAAGTAAACGATGTGTTTGAGCTGCAGCATCCGGAAATTAACGACGAGTTTGCAAAATCACTTGGCCAAAAAAGTGTTGATGATATTAAAACTATCATTAAAAACAATCTTGCCGAAGAAGCAAAACAAAAAGATAATCAAAAAATTGAAATAGAAATTCTTGATCAGATGATCGCAGCCAGTGAAATTTCCGAGGTGCCGGATGTTTTAATAAATGCGGAAAAAAACAAGATTTTCCAAGAATTAAAATATAGCTTGGCCAACCAAGGAATTGAGATGGAAACATATCTCAAAGATTTGAAAAAAACCGAAGAAGATATATTTAAGGACTTTACTGAACAGGCTTTACGCCGCGTAAAAGCCGCGCTCATTTCTCGCCAGGTTGCTTTGGACAACAACATTAAAGCAGAAAAAGCAGATCTTGATGAAGAGATTAAGCAGATTAAAGTCGCATACCCAAACAACCCTACGGTTGAAGAAAATCTAAAAAAACAAGAAGTTCTTGACACTCTTGCTTTGACCGTTCAAAATAGAAAAGTAATGAACTTTTTGAAGGATGCGGTACTTGAATCGCACTCCAAAAAGAAAGCTTCCTAAATATGTATTTTGGCGCCCACGTTTCAATTGCGGGTGGTCTGCCTAATGCTCCGGTAAACGCTGCCAAGATTGGCTGTGAAGTTTTTCAGATGTTTACCCGGTCCCCTCGGGGCGGTTTTGTGGCACCGCTTAACAAACAGATTGTCGCAGACTTTAAAAATGCCTGCGAAGAATATAACCAAAAAGAATGGTATGTTCACGCTCCATATTTTATCAATTACGCTTCAGCTAACGCACGGGTGAAGAACGGATCTGTTGCGGTGGTACGAGAAGAACTTGAGCGCAGTTCTCTGCTTGGCGCAAAATATCTCATGACACACCTTGGAAGCTATAAAGATTTGGGCAAAGAAAAGGGTTTTATACAACTAGTTGACGGCCTTGCACAAACCGTTAAAGGCTATAAGGGCACAACTCAATTTTTACTTGAAATTTCGGCCGGTGCCAGCAATGCTATTGGCGACACATTTGAAAACATGGGTGAAATTCTGCATCACAAAAAGCTAGAAAAATATAATATTGGCGTCTGCTATGACACCCAGCATGCTTTTGCTGCTGGCTACGACTGCCGCACCCCAAAAGCTTTGGAGCAAACGCTGCAGGAATTTGATAAGTATATAGGTCTTGATCGGTTAAAACTATTTCATTGCAACGACTCAAAAACCGAACTTGGATCACACCGCGACCGCCACCACCACATAGGCGAAGGAGAAATTGGTGTTAACGGTTTTAAAAACTTGCTTCAGCGCCCAATTTTACAAAAGATAAATTTTGTTTTAGAAACTGAAGACGATGCTGTTGTAAAAGATTTACAAATATTAAAAAAATTGAGAAAATAATACTTATTAACTATTTTCTATGTTAGAAACTGAACAAAACGCTAAAACAAGTATTGCAAAAAAAATTGGGGTGCTTCTGATTTTCTTGGTTATCATCGCTTTAGTCGTTGCTGTCGTGCTTCTTTGGAACAGATTAACACCGAAAGAAAACACTCTCTCTCCTTTCGCTCCTCAAACAACCCAAACTGAACAAACCCAAACCAACTCTCCCGCTACCATTCCAGCTATTACCGAAAACACCAGTTCCACTTCCTCAACCCCCTCAACCCCATCCACGACCCCTAACCCACCCACAAACTCATCTACAACAGGCATTCCAAATGACTTTCCTCCTTTAGACTCGGTTTCTGACGAGCAAACGGCCGCACAACAAAGTACCACTATTTTTCAGGAGATCTCCTCCACGCCGCCGCTTAGAAGATAAAAATAAACAAAAAAACCGAGGTAATTCTCGGTTTTTTTGTTACGGATTATCTACTCCACCCGGATTCCACGGATTACAGCGTAAAATTCGCCAAATTGTTTTTATACCACCCACCACCAATCCTTTTTTCTGTATAGATTGATATCCATACTCACTGCAGCTGGGATAAAACCGACAATAACCATTGGGAAATAAGTGTTTTATAGGCCCATGATCTGGTGAAATGGTATGCTGATACAAACGGATGCACCATAAAATAGGAATTCTTGGTAAGAATAAGAGAAAAAACAATATTTTATACGCATTTTTCTTCATAGCTTTATAGGTTCAAACTTGATTTTTTCTTAATATCCTTTATTTTTAGCCAAAAACTAAAGTTTTATTATATGTGCCCTATTAAATAAAAAGTTTATTTCTTCGCTTATTTTAGCATAATCTTGATCCAAAACCCCCTTTTTTGCCACAACGAGCACATAATAACCTTGCTGCAAAACAGAGTCTTTGATAAGCAGGCGTATAGTTTCACGCGCCTGTCTCTTAATCCGATTTCTTTTTACAGCGCTTTTGCTTATCTTCAAACCAACAGAAATGGCTAGTTTTAGCTGTTTTTTAAAACTTTCTAAATCTTCTTTTTTTGGAAAAAACTTTTGGTTTTTGGCTAATTCTAGATATTTTATATCAAAAAACTGCCCGTGCATCCATTGACCATGCTTCATAACCAGATCAAAATCTCGTTTTTTTGCTAACCTATTATCTTTTTGCAACATATCTGTCTTTTATTATATCATAAAAGCCCGTTTTGGCGGGCTTTTATGTGTTTTTAACGTGTTTTTCTTGTGCGCTTTCCTTTTCTTTCGTCGGAAACAGTGAGTTTTTTTCTTCCTTTAGCACGTCTACGACTTAACACTCCGCGACCACCTTTAGTTTTCATACGAGCCAAAAAGCCGTGGGATTTTGCGCGCTTTCTTTTTTTAGGTTGATATGTTCGTTTGGTTGACATAAACTATCTTAAATTAGTTGGTTATGATACAAATCATTATATAGGCAAATGCGGTTTTTGTCAAGATTGCTATCTTGTCCACAATTCTTCCACAAGCAATAAAAAGGTTGTTTGGCTTGCTCTTGGTCATTTTTTTGTATTGTGATAAGATTAAAAAATCTAATCTTCGCTTATTAAACTATGAATAACCACGAAATATGGCAGGCGGTTCTAGCCGAACTTGAACTGTCTATATCTAAGCCTAACTTTGTTACCTGGTTTAGAAACACCGACATTCTTTCTTACCAGGATAACTGCGTGGTTGTATGCGTACCTAACGATTTCTACAAGGCATGGCTGGAAAAAAACTACCACACCATGATTGTTAAATCTTTGGAGCGAGTAACAGAAAAACCAGTCAAAAAACTTGAATACAAGGTTTATAACATTAAAAACATTGTTCCACCAAATAACGAACCTCGTCCAGCAGATGAAAGTACGGCCACAGAAACTTCTAACACCCCTCCTCCTAATCTTCTCCCTATCACACCTTCATCTGGGGAAGTTAAACCACCACCACGTGTTGGCGAGTTTGGCCTTAATCCAAAATATGTATTTGAGACATTTGTTGTGGGTGGGGGTTCAGAACTTGCCTACGCTGCTGCTCAAGCTGTAGTTAATAAACCTGGCGAGGCTTATAACCCTCTCTTCATTTATGGCGGTGTTGGATTAGGGAAGACCCATTTGGTTCAAGCTATCGGAAACCACCTTCTTAAAGCTAGACCGAATATAAACATAATGTACGCGAGTGCGGAAAAATTTTCCAACGACTATATATCATCTGTTCGAGATGGAAATGCCAAAAGTTTTCAAAACCGGTACCGAAACATTGATATTCTCTTAATCGATGATATTCAGTTCATTTCCGGAAAAGACAAGACACAAGAATCTTTTTTTCACACTTTTAACGAACTTCACCAGCAAAATAAACAGGTGGTTATGACTTCTGACAGGCCCCCAAAGGCTATTCCTGCCTTGGAAGATCGTCTAAAATCCCGGTTTGAATGGGGCATGATTGTTGATGTCGCCCCCCCAGACCTGGAAACCCGTATTGCAATATTACAAAAAAAATGTGTAGAAAAAAACATAACTCTTAGCCAAGATCTCCTTCAGCTGGTTGCAGCTACAGTACACAGAAACATCCGTGAACTCGAGGGAGCTCTTAACAAAATTATTGCTTTTCACCAGCTTAAAAACACAGATCCTACAGTTGAGTCTGTAAAATCTCTCCTTGCCAGCTCCGAGATTCGCTCTACCTTTAAATCCATTACTCCGCAACAGATAATTGAAACCGTTGGCGAATTCTTCTCAATTAACACCGCGGACTTACTTGGTCAAAGTAGAGAAAAAAAGTTTTCCTATCCGAGACAAATTATTATGCATCTTATGCGTAAGGAACTTAACATGTCTTACCCATCTATAGGCAACGAACTTGGTGGTCGCGATCACACCACAGCAATGCACGCCGACAACAAAATTAATACTGATCTTGAAAAGGACGCAAAACTAAAACAAGAAATTGACCTGCTTAAACAAAAGTTATACACCACCAACGTGTAATTCTGAGTAAAACCTGTTGATAACTAAATAAAAACCTTTGTTTTCTTCCACCTTCTTTCCACTAAAAATAAAACTTATCAACAACAAAAAATCTTATCTTAAAAACTTTTCACCCCTTTCTACCGTTCACACAACAAAGAACCCACACCCCTATTTACCCTGCATTTGGCTAAGAAAAGAAAAAAATCTTTTTTATCCCCGTTATCCACCGCCTTATAGTATCGATTGTTAAATAAATTTATTTTTAAATAGACAATATAATAGACAGACCTGTATGAAATTCTTTTGCACAAAGGAGAACCTATCAAAATCGTTAGCGCTTGTAATTGGAGTTGCAGGAAAAAATGTTAACTTACCTATTTTAGGTAATGTTCTAATAAAAGCAACAGAGCAAAAAGTAGAATTTACCGCTACCAACCTTGAGCTGGCCATCACTTCGAGTTTGCGTGCAAAAATCGAAACACCGGGAACCTTTACTGTGCCAGCAAGAACTTTAAACGATTTTGTAAACCTGCTTTCTGAGGAAAAGGTTGAGATAATGTTGGTGGATAATGAGCTGCAGGTAATGAGCGGTAAATCTTCTACAAAAATAAAAGGAGCCCCAGCTGATGAGTTTCCGGTTATTCCACAAGTAGAGGGAGAAAAAGGTTATTTGTTGGATATTGAATCTTTAAAAAATGGTTTGGGGCAAGTTGTGCACGCAGCCTCAAAAAACGAGATTCGCCCGGAGCTGGCCGGTGTATTGTTTAATTTTAATGAAGATCCAGGGTTTCTTTATTTAGCAGCCACCGATAGTTATCGCTTAGCTGAGAAAAAACTTAAGATAATTCAAGGGGATGAGAAAGTTCGTATAATAGTGCCTGCGCGTACAGCTCA
>CAZHYG010000008.1:0-36688 GCA_964536615.1 uncultured Gammaproteobacteria bacterium | reverse complement strand
CCATGGTGGCTGATACAATCACCGCATCAAATTATCTGCTCTTAACCGGCGGTACATTATCCGGGCCTTTAATATTTACCAGTGCTTCGGGTACCATGATAACCTCAACAAGCGCGTTATTTATTAGCGTCACATCAACCAACTTGTATGTAAGTAGCACCTCAACTTTTAATGGAAAAGTGGGAATAGGCACAACCACCCCATCGGAAAAATTATCAGTAGTGGGTAATATCTCAAATATTATTGATCCAAATACTGCAATTTCTCAAATTTCTACAGTTACTATCGGATCAAATGCACAAGGTATTTTTGTGTCAGGCAAATATGCGTATACTGCCAACTGGTCATCGGAAACTGTTTCAGTTGTAGATATTTCTGACTCGAGCAAGCCAGTTCAAATCAGCACAGTTTCTCTCACGGGTGCAGCTCCTCAATGTGTCGTTGTGGCAGGTCGTTATGCGTATGTTTGTAACTGGAATACAGCCTCTATATCTGTGTTAGATATCTCCAATCCGTTTGCACCAAAATTAGTTGCGACTACAACAGTCGGCGCCAATCCAAGATCCATCTCTATTTCAGGAAGGTTTGCTTATGTGGCAAATCGTACAGATGGAACCATTTCAGTAGTAGATATTGCCAATCCTTTGTCGCCAAACAGAGTTGCCACTGCTGCTGTTGGAGGAAATCCGTTCAGTATTCATGTTTCCGGACGGTATGCATATACTGCAAATAATGGCGATGGAACCATTTCAGTAGTTGATATTTCTAATCCATATTCTCCTTCTCAGGTCGCTACTGCAAACGTAGGTTCTCAGCCCCAGTCTGTTTATGTTTCCGGACGGTATGCATACACCGCAAATTTTGCACAAAATACTATTTCAGTAGTAGATATTTCTAATCCTGCCATTCCTGTACAAATAGCTACAACTTCAGTTGCTACCAACCCAACCAGTGTCTATGTTTCCGGACGGTATGCATATTTGACAAGCGAAGCCTCTTCAAGTGTTTCTGTTGTAGATGTTTCAAGTTCAACTAGACCAGTGTTAATAAAAAATGTTTCAGTTGGCACAAATCCGTCAGCTGTTTATGTTTCCGGACGGTATGCATATACTGCTAACTCTGGTGCAAGCAGTATGTCAGTAGTAGATATTTCAGGAACAGAAACTGTTGGTTTAATCGCTCATTCCGCAGAAGTTGGTAGCCTGGTATCTCGAAATGACATTTTTGCCCAAGGTAACATCTCTGCCGGAACATCCTTGTTAGTTGGAACTGGAGGTATATTATCTAATGGTGCGCTGTCTGTATTCGCTTCTTCCACAGGAGCAACTTCATCTATATTTAGAATAGCTTCTCCTTCCTCCTCCGCAGCGCTGCAAGTATTTGGCAACGGCACCATTACTTTAGCAACAACAACCATTACAAGTTCAACTATCACCACTTTAAACGTTACCACCTGTAATGGTTGTGGCGGTGGCGTATCTCTTTCCGCAAACAACACATTTACCGGCGCTAATACATTTACGGCCACCTCAACATTTACAACCACCACAATTTCTAATCTCACCGCTACCAGTATCACTTCAACTAATTTTGCCGCCGTTACGCTTAACATATCTGCCAGCTCAACTTTTGCTACCACTACCATCAGCGGTGGTTTCTTCCAGGCAGGATTTACTGATTGTAGCAATGAGACACAGACGGTTAATTATAATGCCACGACTGGTAAATTTACGTGCTTAAGCGACGATACAACGGCAGGCGGAGGATCGGTGGGTGGTTCAACAGCAAACTATTTTGCTTTCTACTCTAGCGGATCTACTGTTACAGGCACTCCTTACATGACATTTAATAACGGTGCTATTACCTTTACTACTAATACGAGTTTTTCCTATATAACCTCAACAAGCGCGTTATTTATTAGCGCCACATCAACCAATTTGTATGTAAGTAGCACCTCAACTTTTAATGGAAAAGTGGGAATAGGCACAACCACCCCATCGGAAAAATTATCAGTAGTGGGTAATATCTCAAATATTATTGATCCAAATACTGCAATTACACAGATTGCTTCAGTTGGTGTCGGCTTAGTTCCGACTGACAATTTTGTTGTAGGTAGATACTCATATGTAACTAATTACACAGGTGGAACTTTGTCTGTGGTGGATATTTCTAATCCTTATTATCCTTCTGTGGTCGGTACCGCTAATTTAGGCACTAATCCGCAAGGTATTTATGTTTCAGGTAAATATGCGTATGTAACAAATAATGGGGCCGGCACAGTTTCGGTTGTGGATGTGTCTAATCCGTCTGCTCCTGCAGAGGTTTCCACAGTTACCGTTGGAACAAATCCAATCTCGATTAAAATATCTGGCCGCTATGCCTATGTGGCAAATTATGGCTCAGCTAATGTTTCGGTAGTTGATATTTCTAACCCGCTCTTACCTACACGAATTACAAATGTAACTGTGGGTGCAAATCCAACCGGCATCGCTGTTTCCGGTCGGTATGCATATGTTTCAAATTTAAGCGCTAACAGTGTATCAGTCATTGATATTGCTAATCCGTCACGTGCGTCTGTTGTAGGTACAGCAACCATAGCAGCCTCTGGTCCAGCTTCAATTTATGCTTCAGGTCGGTATGTCTATGTGACCAATGTAACCACCGACGATTTAGTGGTGGTTGATGTGTCTAATCCGGCAAGCCCTGTTGAAGTAGGAAGAACCGCGACTACTGTTGGTAACGACCCTTGGTCCTTTACGGTCTCTGGCCGCTACGCCTATGTTTCCGGAGAATCAGGAAGCACTTTTGCAATCGTTGATATTTCAAGCTCAACAAAACCATTTGTTATAAAATCATTTTCTCTAGGAAATTCTCCAGGCAGGCCATATGTAGCTGGTCGGTATGTGTATGTTCCAAGTGAAAATGATAATACGTTATTAGTGCTAGATATGTCTGGTGCAGAAATGACCAGTTTGGTTGCGCAAACCGCAGATTTAGGCAACTTGCAATTAAGAAATGACATTTTTGCCCAAGGTAACATCTCTGCCGGAACATCCTTGTTAGTTGGAACTGGAGGTATATTATCTAATGGTGCGCTGTCTGTATTCGCTTCTTCCACAGGAGCAACTTCATCTATATTTAGAATAGCTTCTCCTTCCTCCTCCGCAGCGCTGCAAGTATTTGGCAACGGCACCATTACTTTAGCAACAACAACCATTACAAGTTCAACTATCACCACTTTAAACGTTACCACCTGTAATGGTTGTGGCGGCGGCGTATCTCTTTCCGCAAACAACACATTTACCGGCGCTAATACATTTACAGCCACGTCAACATTTACTACCACTACCATTTCCAACCTTACCGCTACCAGCATCACCTCAACTAATTTCTCTGCAGTAACTCTTAACATCTCAGCTAGTTCAACGTTCGCCACCACCACCGTTAACGGAGGATTCTTCCAGGCAGGATTTACAGATTGTAGTTCAGAAAGTCAGACTGTTAACTATAGCGGAACTACAGGTAAGTTTACATGTTTGACAGATGGTGGTACGGGTAGCTCAAACTATGCAACACCGGTTACGGTAACTGACGGGTCAACTACTTCAAGTTTGCGTGCGGACGGCTTATTTATTGCCACTTCAACCTCTAATTTAAGCGGTCTATTCTCTGTAGATAGCAGTGGAAATGTGAGCGCTTCAGGAACGCTCAAGCTGTTTGGTTCAGCCTTATTAACAACCAGTACGGTTACTGGCGGGTTCTTCCAGACAGGGTTAAGCGATTGTAGTAATGATACACAGACACTTAATTATAATGCCACAACAGGTAAATTTACTTGTCTTACTGATGATGGCGGTGTGGGTGGTGCGGCAGGTGGTGTCAATACTTCTACAGCTGGATATTTTGCATATTATACAAGCGCAACTGCGGTTACAGGAACACCAGATATGACTTTGGATAGTTGGGGAAATATTCGTATAGGCGCCGATTCTGTTGCTTTTACTACTTCTACCACAATTTTAGGTATCACTGGATCGTCAGCCTCGTATCTCGAAGTTAATTTACAAAATACATCGGCTTCTCCAACTTCATCTGCTGATTACGTTATTACAGCCAATGACGGTGGCGCGGGCAGCTATTATCTTGATTTAGGTTTAAACAACTCTGCGTATAATGATCCAGCGTTTAGCATCAGTGGTCCACGTGATGGTTATTTGTATGTTCATGGAGGAGATTTAAATATAGGTACTGCTTCGGGTACTAACTATCTTTCGTTCTTTACTGGTGGCACTACGCTCGCCAATGAAAGAATGAGAATAAGCAATACGGGTGTTGGGATTGGTACAACAACTGCCACAGACATGTTAAGTGTAAATGGTAGTGTATATATTGGTGTACAGCCTAATGCCACATCTTCATTGTCTCTGATTAACTCTTCTACAGCAGGTTGGTTTGGGGCAGATACTGCCTCGGGCACAACTGCTATGGTTGTGTTTAATGGTAAAATTTTTGCAGCTACCAAAAAAACTGACGGCGCAGGCATTTATCGGTATGATGGTGGTACAACATGGGTTAGGGTAACAAATGCTCCCGGTAAAGTTTTAAGCAGTGACGCAGCCAACGTTGATGGTTTTTCCATGACTGTATTTGATGAAAAGTTGTATATCGGCACACAAACAGGTGTTGGTTCAAACGCGGCTCGTATCTATGTTTCTTCTGATGCAGATTTAAGCAGTGGTGAGGCAACTTGGACAGCCGTAAATACTACAGCTGGCACGTTTGTTACTACTAATGTTGATGGTGTAGGTGATATGATAGTGTTTAATGGTGCGCTGCATTTTTCAACTCAAGAGCCAAACCTTTCTGAGTTATATGAGTATTTAGGAGGTACCAGTGTAACTGGTGCAGCAGGGTTTAAGATGCTTAACTCTGTAGCAGGCAAATTCATTTCCGGTGATGCGGCAGATATAGACGAAATGAAACTGGGTATTTTTGGTGGTAGGTTAATTGTCGGTTCAGTTAACGGGGCTCCAGGTACTGCGGGTCCAAGCAGTTCAGCACGTGTTGGTTATTACGATGGTGTTCAAACAGGTGTTACCAGACTTAATACTACAGCTGGTCAATTTACTTCCGACGCTCCTGCATACACTGGTTTTTCAAATGTTTCAGCTATGGGAATATACAACGGCGCTCTATATATTGCTGTCTCTACTTCTAGTAAATCTAATACTAATGTTATTTATAAGTATAGAGGCGGCTTTACTGGTACGGTAGGTTCGGCAGCATGGACAATGGTAACGGTTGGATATGGTCAAATGAATGCCTCTAGTGCCAGAGAGGTAAAAGGTATTAGCTTTTTAAAAACATATAATGGAAGATTCTATGCAGGTACAATAACTAATTCTGTAACCAGCACCGGGTCTTTGTATGAGTTTGATCCTAGTGCGGCCAGTTCATCGCATTGGATATTAGTAAGCAGTTCAACTGGTGCGTTTGGCACACAGACTGGTATAGATGAGGTAAGTACAATGATTGATTTTAATGGCACGGCATATTTCGGAACCTCAGATGATGTAGATGGCGGTATATACACTTATACAAAAACATATGATAATTCATATGGTCTGAGATTTGATGGCGGTGGAGCAGTCGGTAGAATTAGTTTTGCTGGTGCGGAACAGGCGAATGATGTGTCGGGACGCAGTGGCACATTCCTCTTTACTCATGCGGTTTCGTTGGGTGCAGGAGCTTTTGACTATGCGGAAGATTATCCTACTCTTGATGAAACTCTTGAGGCCGGCGAGGTTGTGCAAATAGATACTAATTTAGGCCAATTTATTAAGCGCGCGGAAAGCCGGAAGAATTTTATTGGTATTATTTCAGAGAATCCAGGTTTTAGATTGTCAAGAAATACAGATACGGCTGATGCTCGATATATTCCGGTAGCTCTCTCTGGTCGTGTACCTGTTAAAGTATCTACAGAAGAATATGGTCCGATTGCAGCCGGAGATTACCTAACCCTTTCTAATTTATATCCGGGTGTTGCGGTTAAAGCAATTGGTCCAGGCCAAGTAATCGGACAAGCATTAGAAGCCTTTGCCGGCACAAGTACAGGCAAGGTGACGGTCTTTGTGGATGTCGGTTATTTTGATGGAAATTATCTTGATGATGGACTCACGTATACATTTACATCATCTAGCACCAGTTCTACCGCTCCGATATTCGATCAAGAATTTATTGGTCAGTTTATGGATAAATTTAGCACTTCTTCCACGCGTAATTTAAATGCGTATAAGCTAGAAGCTGGCCTGAGTGTAAGCAGTCCGCGTATTATTACTCGAAATTTATCAGTAGATAGTATTAAAGGATTATACGATAATATAACAGTGCAGCTAAGCACTACCAGTCAATTTAACATTTCTGCAATATTAGGCGGAGTAACAACCACGGTTGTTTCAATTGACCAAAATGGCAATGCGATCTTTGCGGGTGAAATTACCGCTTCAAAAATAAATGGTCTGATTCCAGGTTTGGCTGATCTGCAAACAGCGGTTAGCTCCACAATTGATCGGGTAAGTGGTTTAGAAAATCAGATGCAGTTGTTGGATTCTTTTGCCAGCAGTACGCAAGAACAGCTGCTATCTTTGATTGCCGCTCAAGCGGTTTCATCAACATCAGCCACACTTGATCTCGGATTGTTCGCTCAAAGCGTTGGGTTGCGTTTTGAAAATACAGTAGCGTTTAACGGTGGTTTACAAACAGATTTGTTTAGTTCGCTTTCCGGAACAACAACTTTTATGGGCGATATGATATTCTTCGGACGACCATACCTTAATTCTGATTCAGGCGGTTATGCTATGGTAAAGGCAGGATCGCAAGAAGTTGAGGTTTCATTTGATAATGAGTACATTGAAAAACCGGTGGTACAAGCCACAATCTCGTTTAAATCGCCAACATCTTCGTCGGAAGATTTGGCCTTACTTCAAGTGCGTGAACAGGAGGTGTTTACTCAAGATATTCGGTATATTATTTCTCGAGTAACCACTCACGGCTTTATCATCGTTTTGAATAAACCAGCGCCATTTGATATTGAATTTGACTGGTTGGCATTGGCAGTAAAAAATCCAAAACTGTTTGATGGAGTGCTAAGCAGCTCTCAAGGAGGTAGCAATCAGGCCGATCCAAATTTACAATCAGTTTCTGTTACAAGTACACCGGTTATAACGGAAGTACCCGCAGAGAATAATTCCTCAACTGTGGAAAGTTCGTCGACCCCGTCTCCTTTAGATGTTTTGCCTCAAGATAGTGCGATAGCTGATCCCAACACCTCTTCGCAGTCATCTGATATTACAAGTGTCCCGGTTGTTTCTAGTACAGTATCTCAATAGAAATTTAAAGGAAAAGTCGCGCTACCCTGTGTATAGTTTTTGTAGCCATAAAAAAAATGTGGTATAATTTAATCGCTCTCCACCAGAGTATTTAAATTTATTTATATTAATCAATTTATATATGCAACCAAATCTAAAAATGGTTTCCGTAGTATTGGGGGTAGTAACTGTTGTGCTGGCAGGTACCAGTGCATTGTTTTACAAACAGGTGCGTGATTTAAAAGTTAACCCACAGAAAGCAAGTCAGGAAGAAAATGAAAAACTTATTGCCGCAGTATCAAAGATCGCGTTACTCCCGGAAGGTGAAGCGCCAACCATCGCAACCGTAACCGATCCAGATAAGTTGCAAAAAGAGCAGGCATTTTTTGCTAAAGCTAAACAAGGCGATAAGGTTCTTATCTACACTCGTGCTTTAAAGGCTATTATGTATCGTCCAAGTGAAAATAAGATTATTGAAGTTGCTCCGCTCGTAATTGGAAACCCTAATCAGGCACCAGCCCCAGCACCAGCCCAAGACACTTCTGAAAATCAATAATTTTTTAGAAACATACTGGTTTGATAAAAAGCCAAGTATGTGTAATTGTTTGTATGGTTAAGAAATTTCTATTACTATTAACAATTCCACTACTGGCGCATACGGCAATTGTTGCAGCTCAAGAATATAAATCAAGTAACTTTGTTGACTCAAATCCGGTTATTACTATGGGTGGTGGAAAAGCCACCTCGACCAACTTTCAAATTATAAGCGGTTCCGGACAGGTAATAATTGGAGAAAACACCAGCAGCGCCTTTATAAGTCGAGCTGGTTTTTTTTATTTTCCTGATGTTACAACACCTGTAATTTCGGCTACGGCCGGTGATGGACAGGTGTTGCTCAGCTGGACTTCGGCGGTAGGTGCGCTCGGGTTTAATATTTCAGGCTATACGGTTGGCCAGTCAACCAATTCAGGTGGTCCATACACCTTTACCAGTGTAGGAAGTGTGCTTACCAGGACTGTTACAGGTCTATCCAACGGAACAACCTATTATTTTGTGGTACGAGGTTTAGATTTTTTAAGCGATTCAGTGGTTACTTCAACGCAAGTTTCTGCCCAGCCGGTAGCGTCAGTCTCGTCTGGCGGCGGTGGAGGTGGCGGTGGAGGTGGAGGTTCAGTTTTGCCTCCTGTAGTTCAGACCACGGTTAATTTTTCAGGGCGCGCATATCCAAAAAGCACAGTTACTCTCTTAAAAGATGCTCAGGTCGTTGCGTCAAGTGTTGCGGGAACGGATGCAAAATTTCAAATGTCAATTAATAATGTGGTTGCTGGTAATTATAATTTTGCATTGTATAGTGAAGATAGTGAAGGGAGGCGTTCAAGCCTTTTAACATTTCCAGTAGGTGTTACCGCTGGCGCGACTACCAATATTACGGGTATTTTTATCGCACCAACAATTGCCGTAGATAAAAGCGAGGTAAAAAGAGGTGATAATATTGTTATTTTTGGACAGTCTGTCCCCGCTTCAGAGATTGTTATTACCGTTAATTCGGAAAATGAGTTTTTTGCTAAAACAAACTCGGATAGTAGCGGGGCTTATTTATATAATTTTGACACGTCGCTGCTTGAGCTTGGATCATACACCACAAAATCAAAAGCATCTCTTAGCGGGGAGATTAGTTCGTTTAGCAGTGCTGCAGGTTTTGTGGTAGGTACGAAAACAGTGATAGCAGATAAAAATAAAACTTGTCCACAAAAAGCTGATCTTAATAATGACTGCCGAGTAAACCTGGTTGATTTTTCTATTGCAGCTTACTGGTATAAGCGTACGCTAAGCAGCGTGTTTATAGATCAAGAAAAAGCAAAATTAAGCGGAGATGGAAAATTAAACTTAATTGACTTCAGTATTATGGCATATTACTGGACAGGTTAATTTTTCTATATGAATAATATAATACGATTACAAATAGTTTTTTATGCCGTATTGATGCTTTTATCTGTGCATACAGCGCGTGCGGCGGAGATTTTTTTTACCCCGACAACAGAAGAGGTGGCAGCGGGCCAGCTAGTGCGTGTTGAAATGATGCTTGATTCGGAGAATGAAAAGATAAATGCAGTTTCTGGAGCTTTAGCTTTTTCTGAAGAGAATTTAGCTCTAAAAGCAGTGGAAAGTGGAAAGTCAGTTATAAATTTTTGGATAGATAGGCCAGTGATAACAGAAGGTGCCCCCATTATATTTTCGGGTATAACACCCGGTGGATATCAAGGAAGTAATGGAAATATACTGTCTTTTGTTTTTGAGGCTATAAAGCCTGGTAGTGGTCAGATTAGCCTAAACAAAGGCCAGGTTTTATTAAATGATGGCGCGGGTAGTGAAGCGCATGTAACAATTTCTGATACAAAAATACGTATAATTGAAAATAGCGACAATCAGTCGGCAGAAGTTTATAGTCCTGTTGACGCGATTCCACCTCAAGATTTTATTATACAAATTGTGCAAGATGCCAGAATTGCTGAAAATAAATGGGTAGCTGTGTTTGCTTCGCAGGATAAAGAAACTGGCATAGCATACTACCAGGTACAAGAAACAAAAGAAAATAAAGTTAATGAACAAAATTGGCAAATTGCCGAAAGTCCATTTGTTCTGTCAGATCAAGCCAGAACCAGTTATTTTTTTGTAAAAGCCGTTGATCAAAATGGTAACTTTAAAATATCCGCTGTTGCTCCGCAAACTGATGTTAAGTATGAGAGAGAAAAAATTTATGGTATACTAATAATAATTGGCGCCTTGATTTTATTTACAGGGCTATCTCTATGGAGGAAAAAAATAAAACAAAAACGCAAATTATTATAAAATTAGCTTCAAGCCTGTTTGTTTTTCTTTGGTTTATATTTTTGAATGCCGCACAAGCAAGCGCGGCTTCGTTTTATTTTTCTCCTAAGTCAGGTAGTTATCAAGTGGGTAAAAGTTTTTCTGTTGGCATCTATGTTTCAACGCCAGAAAGTGCAAATGCGTTTCAGGGAACTGTAAACTTTCCTGAAGATAAACTGCAGCTTGTCTCCGTGTCCAAGTCAGGTTCAATTATGAGTTTGTGGGTGCAGGAGCCGTCATTTTCAAATGCAAATGGCACAGCTCAGTTTGAGGGTATTGTTTTAAATCCTGGCTATACTGGATCAGATGGTAAAATTTTATCTCTTAATTTTAAAGTAAAGTCAGCAGGTGCGGCCGAGGTATTTTTTGGATCCGGTTCAATTTTGGCAAATGATGGGGCCGGCACAGATATTTTATCCGGTTTAGGCAGAGCCAGTTTTTCTTTAGGGGGATCTGAAGAACCGGTGTCAGTTCCGGTGAGTTCTGGAGTTCCATCTGCCCCAAAAGTTATCTCTTCTCCGTGCGCCGAAGGTGAGTGGTGCAAAAGCAATAGCCCATCTTTTTCGTGGACAATACCAGGGGGGACAACAGGGGTGAGTATTTTAGCTGATCATAATGCGGTTTCTGATCCAGGTAACAGGTCAGACGGTGTAATAAATACATATGGATACACCAACGTAGAAGATGGTGTTTGGTATTTCCACGTCAAGTTAAGAAATGTGAATGGATGGGGCGCTGTTACGCATTATAAGTTTTTGGTAGATACTAAAAAACCAGATCCTTTTGCTATGTCATTGCTTGACCCAATGAGCGCTCTTGAACCAAAACCAAAAATTTTGTTTGAAGCAAAAGATGGCGGCTCGGGAATTGCTCGGTATGAGATTAAAATTGATGACAAAGAAGCCAAGCAGTGGGAAGATGATGGCAGGCATATTTATCAAACAGATATTCTTGAGCCGGGAACTCATATAATCTCAGCTCGAGTATTTGACCGTGCTGGCAACTTTGCTTCTGCCTCTTTGCAGGTTGAGGTGGAAGGAATTGAAGCGCCAAAAATTACAGACTATCCTTCTGTTATATCAGCTGGTGAAGTTTTAAAAATTAAAGCTCAAAGTTACGGTAAGGCTACAGTAACATTCTATATTCAAAAGGAAGGTTCGGATGCAGTTGCGCAATCGGTAGTAGCAGATACAGACGGAAACGTACTGTTAATATTTGAAGGTAAGCTTAGTGAAGGTCGGTATACGGTGTCGGCTCAAGCAACTAATGAAAAGGGGGCTCGAAGTGTAATGAGTAATAAAGTCTCTATTGCCGTTTCTCAGAGAGCATTTATGCGAATCGGAACACTTCTTATTAGCTATCTATCTGTGGTTATATCGCTGCTAAGTTTAATATTGATGTTGGTCATCTTGATAGTGTATATTTGGAAAAAACTATATACATTAAAGATGGGTGTAAAGAAAGAAGTTGATGCAGTAGAGCAGAGTGTGCATGTTGCATTTGATCAGCTTCGTGAAGGTGCTCGTAAACATATTACATCATTGGAGAAAGTTCGGCTTAAGAGAGAGCTTACCAAAGAAGAAGCAAAGATCCTCATTCAATTAAAAAATCAATTGACCAGCGCCGAGCGCTTTATTAATAAAGAAGTGCAGCAAATAGAAAAACGCCTAAAATAATGGTATAATAAAACACCCTTATAAAGGGTGTTTTTAATTCGTCTAAGGTATGAAAAATACTACAAATTTTGTTCTTGCAGGAGTGCTAGTAGCTTTGCTAGCCAGCAATCCAGTCCTAGTTCATGCAGAAGAATATGTGTTTCCAAGCGCAACTTCAACAGTGTTGGTTAATGCAACTGCTCAGTCAAATGACTTTGAAACAGCAGTCATTAGAGCAGAGTCAGCAGAGCGTCAACTTGTGCCTGAGCGTTCCATTCGCGTGGGGTTATATAAAACCGCCTCAGCAGTGATGTTTGAACCCAGTACTACGTATGAGTTGTGGGCAGGGGGTGTATCGCGTGGTGTGGTGATGTCAGGAGAAAAGATTGAGCTGCGCTATGCCGCAGGAACGTATTCAGTAAAGGGTGAAAATCTTGAGTTTTGGACAGGTGAATATATACGATTGGTTCCTCAGCAAGAAAATGGTTTTTTTACATTATCTAATTATACCAGAACCGTTAAAGGGCGCAGCAATATTAATTTTAATATGTATAGAGGCGTATTAGAATATCGATATTCACCAAAAAGTAAATTGCCGTACATTATAAATGAATTGCCGCTCGATCTATATGTGCGTGGTGTGGCAGAAACGCATGATGGGGCAGCGCCTGAATATTTAAAAGCGCTTGCGGTGGCAGTTCGTTCATACGGGAATGCGTTTATTGTATCCGAACCGCCAACTGAAAAACGAATGTTTGATGTGTTTGCCACTACTGTCGACCAGCTATATCTCGGTTATAACTCAGAGCTCTCTATGCCAAATTTTGTAAGTGCTGCCAATGAAACTGCAGGGGAGATGGTTTTGTATGATGGTAAACCAGTTATAACTTTTTATTTTAGCCGTTCAAACGGACGAACAAAAAATGCCGGCAAGGCAAGGCCTTGGCTCAAAAGCGTGGAGGCAAAATATGATAAGGGAAAAAAGATGCTCGGACACGGGATTGGTATGAGTAATGCCGACGCTCAGCTGCGAGCGCTTAAAGACGATTGGAAGTATGTAGAAATTTTAGAGCATTATTACACAAGCACTACAGTGGAGCGAATATTCTAATTTTACTGTTTTTCGTGGAATTTTTTGTCTTCGGCCGCCAGCTCAAGAATAAGCTCCCTTAGTTTATTTGGATTTGCCACGTTTCTAAAAAAGAATTTTGGTACTGGGCCGGCAGTTTGTAAAACAATGTTGCCATAGTTAAAAATCGATGGTAAAAACCCGTGTATTTCTGAAGTCGCATCTTGAATTTGATACAAATCTACCTCAGATATTGTGCGGCTAAATAAGCCTTTTTGCTCCATATCAAGCAGTCGATCATTGGTAACAATCCATAAATCAAGATGGAAAGTAACGAAATTTGTGTAAAAGAAAAGCGCGCAAGACAAGTAATAAACGCTCAGTGCTAAAATTGTTACAATAAAACCAGAAGTAGTTTCCAGGGCGGATAAAAAAGTTGATTGAGCTATAAGAAAATATAATCCAACAGGCGCGCACAGTAATAGTAAAGAAAATAGTATTTGAGGTAAAAAAGTAATCGGGTGCCGTCTGCAAGTGCGCACTATTTTTTCGTATGATTTTTGATTTATAAGACTGCTGATGCCCATATAATTTAGCTTAGAAATATTGTCCGTTACCGGATTGAAATATATTAGTTAGAGATGAAATTTCAAAAGAAAAAAGCGGTTCCTTCCAATCAGCAGGCGGTAAATATTTCCAGGTAGCAAATAAGGTAATGACGGAGAAAGAAAGTACGATTATGGTAACAAAGAAACTGCTTATAGTTGTGGTGCCTGTCGAAATGATATGGGCCAAATTGATAAAGAAAAAGGTTGTAAAAACCAGCAGGAAAAGAGTGTATAAAATAAGTAAAACGTATAGCGGGATAATAAGCATAGAGCTTTAATTAGATTAATGTGTTTGTTTTTGGGATATCATATCCCAGATGTGCATAGGCAGCCGAAGTGGCTTTGCGGCCGCGAGGGGTGCGTTCTAAAAAACCGGTTTGCAATAAAAATGGTTCATAAATTGTTTCAATAGTATCCATTTCTTCGCTTATTGCCGCTGCTAAGGTATTAAGCCCGGCTGGCCCGCCATTAAATTTTTCTATAAGAGTTTGTAATAATCGTCGATCTGTTTCATCTAGGCCTAAATGGTCAATCGCAAGCAAATCAAGCGCTTCGGCTGCAGTTTTTTTATTGACCGTGCCGTCGTGTCTGACCTCGGTGTAATCTCTAACTCGTTTAAGCAATCGATTTGCAATGCGCGGGGTGCGTCGAGAGCGTTGAGCGATTAACGCGCTCGCTTCTGGATCAAGATTCATATTTAGAATTTTTGCATTTCTTTTTAAGATTGCTTCGATATCCTCGTGCGTGTAGAAATCAAGGTGGAAGGTATGTCCAAATCTATCGCGCAAGGGGGCTGAAATCGTGCCGATTTTAGTAGTTGCGCCGATTAAGGTGAATTTTGCGAGTGGCATGCGAATAGTGCGGGCTGCAGGACCTTTGCCTATAATAATGTCTAATGAGTAGTCTTCCAGAGCGGGATAGAGAACTTCTTCTATGGTTTTATTGAGGCGATGAATTTCATCTATAAATAAAATTTCTCCATTTTGGAGGTTGGAGAGGATCGCGGCTAAATCGCCAACTTTTTCTAAGGTTGGGCCAGAAGTAATTTTAATATTACTGTTCATTTCTTTGGCAATAATGTTGGCCAAGGTGGTTTTTCCTAGACCGGGATTGCCGTATAGCAGAATATGCTCCAGCATGTCACCCCGTTTATTTGCTGCTTGCATAGAAATACCCAGGTTTTGTTTTATCTGTGCTTGACCAATAAAATCTTCAAGCTTTTGCGGGCGCAGAGTAATATCAAAAACAACCTCTTCATTGGCTGCTTCGGGGGCGGTGAGTCTTGATTGTTCGTCTTCCATATAGAATTTTAACTCCTTTGTCATGAATTATACGGTAGTGTGCAAATATTGTAAATAATTTTTAAGCATGTTTAATATAGAATATCTTTTGATGTGGATAAGTTTTAAGATAATTTTTTTTCTTCTTAACTCAGCCTAAATAGAACCTCTTGGCATAGTCTTTAGGTGCGTGGTATAATGGCTGTTACCAGCCTTAAATTACTATATATTGTGTTTAAAATTCATTTTATACACAATAACTAGTAAACGGCTTAACTCTATTATTTAACACATTTTGTGTATGAAAAACGCCCTGGCCACTAAAACGTTTGTTTTAGATAGCGACTTTACCTATTCCCCAGAGGGGCTGCGTTTCCCTCGTCTGTTTACCAAGGACGGAGTTAGTCCGTTTGATATGTTTACGTATGAAATGAGATCTTCGGTGATTCGCGAACCGAGCGGTAAAGTGGTGTTTGAAATGAAAGAAGTGGAGGTTCCTAATACCTGGTCACAAGTAGCTACCGACATCTTAGCTCAAAAATATTTTCGTAAAGCCGGTGTGCCGCAATATGATGCTGATGGGGCGGTGAAAATGGATTCAAATGGCAAACCATTGGTTGGTCCAGAAAAAAGTGTAAAACAGGTTGCTCATCGTTTGGCGGGTACCTGGCGTTATTGGGGAGAGAAATATGGTTATTTTGCATCTCCAGAAGACGCGCAGGTTTTTTATGATGAATTGGTGTTCATGCTGATTTCGCAACGAGTCGCTCCGAATTCACCGCAGTGGTTTAATACCGGTTTGTATTGGGCGTATGGCATTAATGGTCCTTCTCAAGGTCATTATTATGTTGATCCAGATTCAAAAGTGCTTACCGCATCTACCGATTCGTATACCCATCCGCAACCACATGCGTGTTTTATTCAGTCCATTAAGGATGATTTGGTAAACGAAGGGGGAATTATGGATTTATGGATCCGAGAAGCTCGTTTATTTAAATATGGCAGCGGCACTGGCACAAACTTTTCAAATTTACGCGGCGCAGGCGAAAAGCTTTCCGGCGGAGGTAGTTCTTCTGGTTTAATGAGTTTCTTAAAAATTGGCGATAGGGCTGCCGGAGCCATTAAATCAGGCGGCACCACACGTCGCGCAGCCAAAATGGTAGTGTTAAATATTGATCATCCAGATATAGAAGAATTTATAGACTGGAAAGTTAAAGAAGAAAGAAAAGTGGCAGCGCTCATTGCGGGCGGATATGATTCTTCTTATGAAGGTGAAGCGTATCAAACTGTATCGGGTCAAAACTCAAATAACTCCGTTCGCGTATCCCAAGCTTTTTTGGAAGCGCTAGAAAATGACCAGGACTGGAATTTGATGGGTAGAGTGGATAAACGAGCAATCAAAACGGTCAAGGCGCATGCTTTGTGGGATAAAATTGCCAACGCAGCTTGGGCTTGTGCTGATCCAGGTGTGCAGTTTGACACCACGATTAATGATTGGCACACATCGCCAAAATCTGGTCGCATCAATGCTTCCAACCCATGCAGTGAGTATATGTTTTTGGATGACACTGCCTGCAATTTAGCTTCTATCAATCTAGGTTATTTCTATAATACAGATACATTTACGTTTGATGTCGAGTCTTTTGTGTATACTACTCGTTTATGGACTGTGGTCTTAGAAATCAGTATTTTAATGGCGCAATTCCCAAGCAAGGAAATTGCTCAAAATAGTTATGATTTCCGTACATTAGGTCTCGGTTATGCCAATATCGGCAGTGTGCTTATGACTGCAGGTATTCCATATGATTCACCAGAAGCAATGGCGTTTGCGGCTTCCATTACGGCAATAATGACCGCCGAATCATATGCGGCTTCTGCAGAAATGGCTAAGTTTTTGGGAACTTTTACTTTTTACCCGCAAAACAGAGAGGACATGTTGCGTGTTATGCGCAATCATAGACGAGCGGCATTTAATGCGCCTGCAGAAGAATACGAACAGGTTTCTGTAAAGCCGATGGGAATCAGCCCGGAGTTTGCCCCGGCATATTTATTGGTAGCCGCGCGTGAAAGCTGGAATAGAGCTGTAGAAATGGGAGAAAAATATGGATATAGAAATGCGCAGACAACACTGCTTGCCCCAACTGGCACAATTGGTTTGTTAATGGATTGTGCTACAACTGGCGTAGAACCAGATTTTGCACTCGTTAAGTTTAAAAAATTAGCTGGTGGCGGTTACTTCAAAATTGTAAATGAATCTGTGCCGGTAGCTTTGCGCGTATTAGGATATGAAGAAGCGCAGATCAATGATATTATCAATTATTTACGCGGCCATGCCTCTCTAAAAAATGCACCGCACATCAATCACCAATCATTAAAAGAAAAAGGGTTGCAAAGTGATGAATTAGAAAAGATTGAAAAGTCACTGGCCATGGTATTTGAATTGGCATTTGCATTTAATGTATGGACTTTGGGAGAAGAGTGCATGAAACGGCTTGGTTTTTCTAGCGAGCAATATAATGACCCAAACTTTAATTTACTATCAGCTCTTGGGTTTACCGCAGATCAGGTTGCGGCTGCAAATGAGCATGTGTGCGGCGCTATGACAATTGAAGGTGCGCCACATCTACGCAAAGAACATTATGCTGTATTTGACACTGCAAATAAAAACGGTAAGAAAGGGCAGCGCTACATTCATTTCCTTGGCCATATTCGTATGATGGCCGCTGTGCAGCCATTTTTATCTGGTGCAATTTCCAAAACAATTAACATGCCAAATGAGGCAACCATCGAAGATGTAAAAACAGCGTATGTTGCTTCTTGGAAATTAGGGCTCAAAGCAATGGCGTTGTATCGCGACGGCTCCAAGCTTTCACAGCCGTTATCAGCTAAATCTGATAAAAAGAAAACTGAAGCTGTAGAAGAAAAGAAGATAGAGGCAGCCGCTCCGGTGATTGAAAAAACTTCGCAAACAACCACTTATAGTTTATCCAGTAAAAATGAAGCGGTAATCAATCAGATGGTAGCTGAAGCGCAAGCGCTTATCAAATATAATCATGATGGTACGGTGCAGGGAAATCGCATCTATGTGCATGGTGAACAGCGGAAAATGCCGTATAAGCGTACTGGTATTACTATTAAAACAAAAATTGCCGGACAAACTCTCTTTTTGCGAACCGGGGAATATCCAGATGGACGATTGGGTGAAATATTTATTGATATGCACAAAGAAGGTGCTGCATTCCGCAGTATGCTCAATTTATTTGCCATATCAATTTCAACTGGCTTGCAGTATGGCGTGCCGTTAGAAGAATATGTAGAAAAGTTTACTTTCACACGGTTTGAGCCAAGCGGAATTACCGATCATCCAAATATTAAGTTCTGCACATCCATTATTGATTTTGTATTCAGAGTATTAGGCATGGAATATTTAGGCCGCACAGATTTTGTGCAAGTAAAACCAGCTGGAATACAAAAAAATAAAGCGCAGCAGATGGAACAGCTAGCAGAAAAATTAAGCGGACAGCATGTGATGCCGTTAGAACAAAAGCAAGCAGCTCAGATTCCGCAAGCAGCGGCTGATCAAACTGTTGTGAAAGAAAAAATATCAACACAATCTGCCGATGCCCAGGCAGACGCAGTAGACAAACAGTTATCCGGTATGATGGGAGATGCGCCACCATGTGGCACCTGCGGACATATCACGATTCGCAATGGAGCGTGCTATAAATGTCTAAATTGCGGAAGTACTACTGGCTGTTCATAAAAAGAAAAAGTAAAACACAATAGCTCGCCCCCCATGCCCGTCGGGGCGAGCTATTGTTTTAACATCTAAAGTGCGTTATGAAAATTTATACAAAAACCGGAGATGGAGGACAGACATCTTTATTGGGGGGTAAGCGAGTAGGAAAGCAATGTATTGAGATGCAGGTAATAGGTGAAATAGACGAGCTTAATGCTTCGCTCGGTGTTGCTTTGTCTTTTATGGGTCAGATGCAGGAAGCGCGTTTGAATAGCTTGAGTAGTTTTATAAAAACAATTCAACGGGATTTATTTCAAGCCGGGGCGGAAATCGCCGCGCTGCAAGGTCCTTTGCAAGATGTGGTAAAAAAAACAAATGAGCACCGAGTGGGTGAAATGGAAGTTTTTATTGATGAGTTCTGGGCTCAGTTGTCAGAGCTTAAAAATTTTATTGTGCCCGGAGGTGTTATAGCGGCAGCCGAAATTCATAAGGCTCGTACGGTGTGCCGTCGGGTTGAGCGGCAGTTGGTAGCATTTGCCTTACAAAATCCAGTACGTTCGGAGCTGAGAATATACTTTAATCGGTTGAGCGACTTTTTATTTGCTGCTGCGCGGTATATTAATTTTTGTGCTGGTGTAGAAGAAGAATTAGTGCTGTAATCAAAGGAGGCGAAACAGGCTTGATTTTGAAAAAAGGCTGTGGTATTATTTTTGTAGTTTAATTTTGCCCCGGTGGTGGAACTGGTAGACACAAGGGACTTAAAATCCCTCGTCGAAAGGCATGCGGGTTCGATTCCCGCCTGGGGCACCATAAAAACAAACGACAAACAGGTCGTTTGTTTTTATATTTTTATATTAAATTTTGTGATATACTATTAACAAATTATCACAAGCGCATTATTTATGCGTCATTCAATAAATCAAAAAGGGTTTTCTTTGCTGGAAATTTTATTGGCCAGCGCTATTTTTTTATTGTTTGCGCTCGGAATTTACAGCGGTATTAATTTAGTTTTTAAAATTGTGTATCAGTCGCGCATGTCTATTTTACAGACCGCGCTGCTTGCCGAACAGTTAGAGGTGGCGCGTAATTTGCCATATGATCAGGTGGGTATTATAAACGGTGTGCCCAGCGGTGTGCTGCCATACTCAACAACTACAGTGCGTAATGGAGTGCAGTTTACTATTGTTACCACTGTTAGAAATATTGATGACGCCTTTGATGGGGTGGTGGGAGGGAGCCCAAACGATACTTCTCCGGCCGATTATAAATTGGTTGAAATGTCCACAATTTGTCAGAACTGCTCTCAGCAAACACCGATTATTTTAAGTACGATTGTAGCGCCAAAACAGTTAGAGGGCGCAAGCCAGAATGGTGCGTTATTTATACATGTGTTTGATGCCAATGGTCAGTCGGTGGTGGGAGCAGACGTAACGGTAACAAATACAGCTCAAAATCCAAATTTGGTAATTCATGATGTTACGGATGCAGATGGTTATCTGCGTATTATTGATACCCCAACTGGCACATTAAGCTATCATATAAATGTTGCTAAATCAGGCTACTCATCCGACTATACGGTGCCGGTGAGCGCTAGTGTGCCTGCTCCGCTTAAACCACCGTCAAACATTGTAAGTCAAGCCATTACTGAAATCAGTTTTTCTATAGATCGACTAGCAAATTTAGATGTAAATTTTATTACTCCAAGTTGTGCGGTGGTAGCTAATGCACCTTTCTCTATTCATGGTAATAAAAAAATTGGCTCGTCTCCGGATGTGTATAAGTATGATCAAAGCTTAACCGCTAATGGTAGCGGCGCATATTCTTTTGCAAATTTTGAATGGGATACGTACTATATTGCGCCTACAGGCACCACGTATACGCTTGGCGGCTCAACACCAATGTTGCCGCTTGAGATTACTCCAGGTCTTACGCAGGCCGCCTCAATAATTTTGGCTCCTTATACAACAGATTCGCTACTAGTTAAAGTAAAAGATGCCGGCACCGGTTTGCCGCTATCGGATGCGACTGTGCATTTAACAAAAACTGGTTATGACGAAAGCCGAGTAACCGGATATGGATTTGTGCGACAAACAGATTGGAGCGGCGGAAGCGGACAGGCAAGTTTTACAATTGAAGACAAATACTATAATGATAACGGCAATATTCGTGATAATTCTCCGGCAGGCGATTTAAAGCTTAAAAAAGTTGGTAGTTCATATCTTAATAGCGGTTGGTTAGAATCATCATCCATAGATCTAGGCACAGCTGCAAATTTTAATAATATTGTGTTTTCTCCATTGTCACAACCTTCAGGGGTTGGGGCAAATCCAATTGTGTTCCAGCTGGCTACCAGTAACTCAAGCAGTCCAAGCAGTTGGGATTTTAAAGGCCCAGACGGAACCGCTGGTACTTATTACACTGCTACGAGCACTATTATTTGGAGTGGTCATAACGGAGATAGGTATCTACGCTACAAGGTATTTTTAAGCACCGAAGATACATCGGTAACTCCCACTCTTTCCGAGGTTGCCTTTACCTATATTACAAGCTGTGTCCCTCCTGGCCAGATTTTCTTTAGCGGCTTATCTGCAGGTACATATACGCTTGAAGTTTCACATGATGGATATACTACAAACAGTGATAGCGTAGATGTAAGCGGGTCTACCGAAGCGGTGGTTAATATATCGCTAGCCAGCTAATATGTCTTTATTTCCTAAACAGTTAGATAGGCGCGGTATAACTTTAGTTGAAGTGCTAGTTTCTATTGGCATCTTTAGTTTTTTGATTATCGGTATTACTGCTTTATTGCTTACAAGCTGGAAGTATAATCAGATTGTTTGGGAGCAGTTAAAAACTCAAAATGAAGGTAGAAAAGTAATACGCGATTTTGTAAACGATCTTCGAGTGGCATCTCTATCCAGTATTGGCGCGTATCCCGTTGAATCTGCTTCCAGTACGGAGATAGTTTTTTATAGCAATATTGACAGTGATACGCTTAAAGAGCGGGTGCGATATTTTTTATCAGGCAGAACTTTGCGAAAAGGAGTCATTAAACCTACCGGATCACCGCTTACATATAGTTCTGCCAATGAAACATTTGTTGATGTGGCGCACGATCTGGTAACTTCCACAGTTTTGTTGTCATATTATGATAGTGATTATTCCGGCTCGCAAACAAAGCTTTCCAGCCCCATTGATGTAACCAAAATTCGAGTAGTGGGCATATCTCTAAATTTAGAAGAAGATCCAAATGCTTCCCCAGTTCCATTTTTTATAGAATCAAAAGTGATGTTAAGAAATTTAAAGGATAACTAATAAAAGTTTAATCCTAATATGCTGGTAGATAATATAAAAAAAGCGTTCAATTTTTTTTCTCGGCACACCAAAGGCAATATTTTGCTGGTGGTTATGATTTTTGGAACCATTAGTTTAACAGTAATTGTGGTTGGGTTAACCGGGTATGCGGTTTCAGAAAATTCAGCTTCTAATAGAAAGCACCAAAGTGAAATGGCTTTGCAAATTGCAGATGCCGGAATTAACTATTATAGGTGGCATTTGGCGCATGACAAAACAGATTACTATGATGGCAATGGTACCAGTACGCCAGGACCGTATGTGCATAATTATACAGATAAAGACGGAACTGTAATTGGGCAATTTTCATTACAAATTACACCTCCGCCCTCAGGATCTTCTATTGTTATTATTGAATCTACCGGCTGGTTGACTGCCAGTCCCAATAGTCGAGTAACCATTAAAGCCCGCATGGGTTTTCCGGCTTTGACCGACTATTCTTTTTTAACTGCTACTGAGGCATGGATTGGCGACACGGAAGTTACGCATGGAAAATTTCATGCTAATGGAGGTGTTCGGTTTGATGGTATAGGTGACGCGCCGATTACCAGCGCTATGGCAACATATACCTGTAAAAGTAATCATGGGTGTGGTAATCAAGAAAAACCGGGAATTTGGGGTGATGGCGGACCGACACAGTATTGGAGCTACCCTGTGCCAGCTAAAGATTTTAGCGCTGTAACAGCCAGTCTGGCGGATATTCAAACCTATGCTCAAAGTGGTGGCATAAATCTCTCTTCATCTGGAAAGCAAGGGTGGCGACTGCAGTTTACTTCTTCCAGCCAAGTTATTGTCTCTAAAGTAATGACCACCAATTGTTACAAGGCGAAAGATATTGGCGATAATAATTATTTTTGGCCATGTATAGATGCTGCTACTTACGGCAGCGGTACCACCTATAGCATACCAGCCAACGGATTTATTTTTGTGAATGATATGGTTTGGGTAGATGGTGTTGTGAAAGGAAGGGTAACTGTGGGAACATCGGCAGGAAAATCTATTATTTTAAATGGTAATATTACATATTCTGCTAAAGATGGAACAGATGTCCTTGGTTTAATTGCCGAGCAGAATATTTTAATTCCAAAAAATTCTCCAACTAATTTAGAGGTGGATGCGGCAATGCTTGCGCAAAATGGTGCCACAAAGCGATATTATTACCCTGGTGATACAAAAAATAGCTTATTGATTTATGGTTCAATTATTACTAATAAAACTTGGACCTGGAGCTGGGTTTCTGGCGGAGGATCGGTAATTTCGGGGTACGAAAACACCAATGCTACATACGACACCAATCTCACATATGGTCCGCCACCTGGTTTTCCGGTTGGATCTGAGTATAATCTGTTGAGCTGGGAAGTGGAGAAATAAATTGTTGTCGGTTGAAAATAAAAGCTAAGCTTGTTATAATCAAAATAATACTTTTATTTCAACCATATGTCCTCAATTAAAAAACTTGTTATACCAGTAGCCGGCCTAGGAACTCGATTTTTGCCCGCCACAAAGGCGCAGCCAAAAGAGATGCTTCCGGTTGTCGATAAACCTATTATTCAATATGTAGTTGAAGATGCGGTAAAGTCGGGAATCACCGATATTATTTTAGTTACCGGGCCAAGTAAGCGAGCGGTAGAGGATCATTTTAGCCCTAACTATGAGTTGCTCAACTGGTTAAAAAAGCAAGGTAAAACGGAAACTGCCGAAGAGGTTAAAAAAATTGCAGACATGGCAAATTTTGTGTTTATTCGCCAAAAAGGACCGTATGGCAACGGTACTCCGGTGCTTTGCGCAAAAAATATTATTGGTGATGAGCCGTTTGCTGTTATGTGGGGGGATGAATTTTTTTATGCACCTAAAAAGCCACAGCTTAAGCAGCTTATTGAGGTGTATGAAAAATATGGAGATCCGGTGGTAACTGCCTGTAAAGTAAGCAAAGAGGATACAAAAAAATACGGTATTCTTGACGCGACTGAAGTGGAAACAGATGTGTATCAAGTAAAAAATATTGTGGAAAAACCAGGCCCGGAAAAAGCTCCGTCAACCCTGGCTATATTGGGAGGGTTTGTGCTTACGCCGGATATTTTTGAAGCCCTAGAAAAAACAAAATTAGGCAAAGATGGCGAGTTGTGGCTGGCAGATGCCCATGCCAAAGTACTCAAAAAACGCCCATACTATGCTTGTCTGGTTGAAGGTACTTATTATGATACTGGTTCCAAGCTCGGATATTTAAAAGCCAACGTAGATTTTGCTTTGCGAGATGCCCAGTTATCCAAAGATTTTAGGAACTATCTCAAGAGTGTGGTATAATGGAAAAACAAAGTATTTGTATTTACTCTAGAAAATATTATGAGTAAAAAAATTTTGTTTTTTACTTCTCTGGTCTTCTTTTTAACGATCGGAGGTTTGGGTTGCAAAGGACTTTCCAAGCAGCAGCAAGCAGCCACTCAACCCATCACCTTAGAATATTGGACAGTTTTTGATGATGTTGATGCTCTACAAACTCAGATTGAAAAGTTTAAAGCCGATAGGCCATATCTCACTATTAATCTGAAGCAGCTCAGAGTTGATGAGCTGTACCCTCGACTATTAGAAGCCTTGGCAGAAGATCGTGGTCCAGATATTATCTCTGTTCGCAATAAATGGATTTCTTTTTATAAGCCAAAATTGGCGACAATGCCGGCTTCTGTCTCAGATACCATAGTCCGTACTGAAAAAACAGCTGTAGGATCAAAAACAACTGTGAGCGGTTCAACGCAAAACCTGCCAAGTATTACTCAAATAGAGAAAGAATACGTGCAGGCTGTAAAAAAAGATGTAGTGATGGATGGAAGTATATATGGCCTGCCATTATCTTTGGAGAATATGGCTATTTACTATAACAAAGACTTGCTTGATAGGGCTGGTATTGCCGAAGCGCCGAAAAATTGGAAAGAATTTCAGGCAGCTGTAGAAAAATTAGTAAAAATAGACAAGGCCTCAGGAAAAATTTTACAATCCGGCGCCGCGCTTGGGACAGGAAATAACATCTCCGGATTTGAAGATGTTTTGTATATACTGTTTAAGCAAAGCGGTATTGATTTAATAAATAAAGATGGGGCAGTTAACTTTAATAATACTTCTGGCAATATAAATAATGACGCAATCGCAGTGTTGAACTTTTATACCGATTTTGCCAATCAGACACGCAGTACCTATTCGTGGAACGAAGATATGGAAATGGCTCTGGATCGTTTTATAAACGGTTCAGTAGCATTCTTCTTTGGGTATAGTTATCATGCTCCGGTTATAAAAGCGCGCGCTCCACAGCTTAATGTGGCTATATTGCCAATGTTGCAGCTTAATCCAGAAGAACCAGTAAATGTTGCTAATTATTGGATTCAATCAGTAACAGAAAAATCCAAACATAAAAATGAAGCCTGGGGACTTGTAAATTATCTTGCGCATTCAGGCGCCACCAAGGAGTATGTTGAAAAGTCTGGCAGACCGTCAGCATTGCGAGCCTATGTTGCCAAACAGCTAGATGATCCAAATCTTCAGCCGTTTGTTTCGCAAGCGCTTGTATCTGATAGCTGGTATCACGGAAATGACTATGAGACAACTGTAAAAGCTATGGCAGATATGGTTCATCAATGGTTATTGCCGGCCCCTCAGGTTGGTCGAGAGCAGGAATGGAAAAAAGAAATTATTAATAGAGCTGCGGCAAAAATCAGCCAGACTTTATAGAGTAGGTAACTATATGGCACAGTACAAAAAAATAATGCTTATCATGATATGTGTGTTGCAAATGCTGGGAGGCGCTCGTTTTGCTTTGGCTCAAAGCAGCCAAGCCCAGGCTCAGGATAGTAAATTTATTCCGCAGTGTGTATTGGACGCTCCGACGGGCAATCCGACAGATGAGGGGGGGTGCCGTAGCATCAGTATATATATTATCCTCATGTTTAATGTGGTTAATTACCTATTTGGAATTGTGGGGGCGTTGGCATTGTTATTTTTTATTTACGGCGGTTTTACCATGATTTTATCAAGAGGCAATGCAGAGCAGACGCAAAAAGGTATAGCAATTATCTCTGCTGCCATTATTGGGTTGGTTGTAGTGTTTGGAGCATATATGCTGGTAAGATTTTTGGGAACAGTTGTGGGGCTAAAAAGTTCATATAGCTTAAAAGGATAATTTGTATGTTGGAAATAAAAAAAATGAAAATTTATTTTTATATAATACTGGTATTGCCGTTCTTCTTTTTTTCCCAAGTACAGGCTGCAATCTATAGCTGTGAAAAGAATGGGGTATGTAGAAATATAGAGGTTTCTTCTATAAATTATACAGCAGACGAGTTGCAGTGTGTGGGAGAGGGAGGGCAGTTTTATAGAGAATCTTGCGGTGAGTATTCTTGTGTGGTGCATGGCTCTTGTCAAGATATTAGCGCTCATGCGACATTTGGAGTTTTAAACGACTGTGTGGGTCGTTCAGGAAAGTTTTTTACAAAGAAATGTTCCCAGCTTAAAAAATATGGTTGCGTTGTAAATAACCAATGCACAAATATTTTTGTAGATGATTATAATGATTCAGGCTGTGAAGGGCAGTTGTTGCGCGGTCTGTGTCCCACATATACAGGCGATTGTGAGGCGGCGGGAGATTGTGCGCAGTATAGCTGTGTAGTTATTACAGATCCCGAAAAAAAATTTAAAACAGGAGATTGTCGTGATTTTAAAAGCGCAAATGAAGGCGATGCAATTGCTCAAGCGCGAAATTTATGCGCCTCTACTTTAGCTGAGGCAGACCAGCTTAAAATTTATAAAGGACCATGCGCAGGTTCTGATCGCGACCCAAATATTAATAGAGGTCAGACTGTAGATCAGTTGTTTCAGCAGGCTGCGACCACGCTTAATCCGTCCGGTGTCACTTCAATTAATCAGTTTATTAGTAAAGCTATTAATATTTTAATGGCATTTATCGGCTCTATTACACTGCTGTTATATGTATTTTCAGGATTTTTATGGATGACTGCCAGTGGAAATAGCGAACAGGTAGATAAGGCAAAAAGGATTTTGATTTGGACCACTTTGGGGGTGGCAGTGATGCTGTTTAGCTACATGCTGGTAAGCTTGATCTTTAATTCCATTCCCAAATAAAAGATTATGAAAAAAATATTCGTTATTCTTAGTTTTATCAGTATAAGTTTATGGGGAGCTTCAGTTGTGTTTGCCCAGTGCCAGCCAAATAGCCAAGGGCAAGAAATTTGCAGCTTGGAAAACCCGATTGGTTCAGGTCAAAAAGGAACTACTGAAGTGGGTGGTATTATAAATACCATTATAAAGGCAGCGCTTGGTATAATTGGCGGAGTAACGTTGCTTATGTTTGTTTGGGGTGGTTTTCAGTGGCTTACTTCAGCGGGCAATCCGGAAAAGGTGGCGGCTGGTACGCAAACAATGATTTGGGCGGTAATTGGGGTAATTCTGGTATTGGCAAGTTATGTGCTTTTAGCGACATTTTTAGATTTTTTAAGCTAAAACATCTGGGGAAAAATCGGTAGGAAAATTAAAATAAGTGTGTTATACTAAATTACACGTTAGTAAAATATTCTTAATAGAAAGGTGGTGATAATATGATGAAATTAAAGAAGTTTTTTGCCACTTTGGGAGTGTTGTCAGTGTTGTTAGTGCCAGCTGTTGCCGGCGCTCAATCACAGATCACCTCACAAGATCTTGGTATTCAATATGGCAGCGCTACCGGTTTAGGTAGTCAAGATGTGCGCACAACAATCGCCCGCATTATCCGTACCGCTATGGGGTTGCTCGGTATCGTAGCCGTAGTAATCATTCTTATCGGTGGTTTCAAATGGATGACCGCAGGTGGTAACGACGAACAGACCGGAGAAGCCAGAAAATGGATTTTCTCAGGTATTATCGGTTTGGCTATTATTTTGTCCGCTTACGCATTGGCCACTTATGTAATCAATAGCTTGGTTTCAGCCACAACTGGACCGTAATAAAAAACCAACTTTATAGAAAGGCGTGCTTGTCTAAAAAACTAGCGCGCCTCTTCTCTAAAGAAGAAGCTTAGTGATGTTGGCGTGGTAAAATTTACTGCATCAACATCGTTTAGCTTCTTAAACATTGCTATGTTTGCAAAATTAAAGTTACATATTCATAAACGAGCGTTGCCGCTTTTACTGGTTGTTTTGTTCGTGGTTTTTGGTTTTAATAAAGCAATTTCAGTGATGGCTGCGAGTGATTTTGGTATTAAAGGAGCGGCACAAGGCACTAGTCTTATCGGTACCAATCAGAGCGTCCAAGCAAACACTACGGTGCCAGAATTGATCGGTAAAATAGTAGGATTTGTGCTTTCATTTGTGGGGGCTATATTTTTTCTGCTTATTTTGTACGCAGGTCTTTTGTGGATGATCGCGTTTGGTAATGGTGAGAGGGTGGATAAAGCAAAGAGTATTGTAGAGCATGCAGCTGTAGGGTTAGTGATAGTTTTGGCAGCATATGCGATATCACGATTTGTGTTTAGTAATTTAACTAGCCTGGGGAATAACTCTCAGACCCCTACTAATAATCCAACAGCAGCTGAGTGTAATGCAATTACAAATCAAGCAGCTTGCGATAGTGCCGGTTGTGGTTGGTTAGAAGGAAGCGGCTGTTTTTTATAAATTAAAAAATATGCAAAAAATAATTTTAGGAGCATTAGTGGTAGTATCGATGTTTTTTTCTATATCAATAACAACAGTTTCTGCGCAAGGCCTTAAAGACGCAGGCTCTATTTTAAAAAATATTGGCGGCGAGAACGGTGAAAAATTAGGAGTATCGGGGGATTTGGCTACAAGTATTGCTACAATTATTAAAACAGTTTTAGCTTTAGTAGGAACAATATTTTTGGTGCTCACTATCTACGCCGGTATTATGTGGATGACTGCTGCAGGAAATAGTGAGACAACAGATAAAGCATTAAACATGATACGAGCTGCTGTAATTGGTCTGGTGATAGTAATGTCGGCATATGCCATAACATACTTTATTACCAGTAAACTGGGGGTTGGACAAACCGCAAGCACAAGTTCATCTGGGCCAGCTCCGGTTGATCCGTATCAAGTTGGATGTTGTTTTAATCAATCTAGCGGTGTAAAAACTGACAGCATAGCTTCCGATTGCACCGGTTTTCAAGAGACATGGACGGCTGGTTCATGCAATCCATAAAATATGAAAAAATACACCATTCTTTTTTTCTTGGCTTCAATTGTAATGTTCTCCGCTGTAACTATAGTTTGGGGACAAGATTTAACCCAACAAATTGCTAATCAGGCAGGGTATGGATCAGTAACCAGTTCTAGTTTAGCAGAAACAGTTGGGAAAATAATCAGAATAATTTTGGGATTGCTAGGTACGATTTTTCTTGTGCTTACGGTGTATGCGGGCTTCTTGTGGATGACAGCCGCAGGAAATGGCGAACAGACAGAGAAAGCTGTAGGTATTTTAAAAACAGCTACAGTCGGTCTGTTGATTATCTTAGCTTCCTACAGTATTACATATTTTGTATTAGATAAAATATTTCAAGCCACGGCATAGCCTATTTGTATGAAAAGAATAGCTGTATTATTTATTCTATTATTCAATTTTTTCGGAATGCTGCCGCAGCAGACAGTGTTGGCAGTTGATAACTCTGTCCGTCAAGAAACATTTGAGCAATTAGGGGCTGTAGCAGGGTCAGGTGGTGCTCAGCTTGGCAACCCCACCGATCCGCGCGCCATTGCCGCTCGCGCTATTAGAATAGGGCTGGGATTGATAGGAACGATTTTTCTCGCTCTTACATTGTATGCAGGGTTTTTGTGGATGACTGCTGGTGGTAACGATGAGCAAATTAGTAAAGCTCGCCGATTGATACTTGATGGCGCGATAGGGCTGGCCGTGGTATTGGCGGCGTACTCAATTACAATTTTTGTGTCTCGTTTTTTACTAAATAGCACTTCTGGTTCCGGCCAGCCTGTACAAGGTGCTCCCGATTATTGTATTGAAAATCCGCTTGACCCTAATTGCGCGGGTTAGAAGGATGAAGAACTGTTTTTAAAATAATTGTACTTGGATTTGAGTACAATTTTTTGTTAAAACAGGAAGGGTTTTTTAAAATTTTATCAATCTGTTCAACCGTCTCGGATATGGAGTGGGTAAAAACACCGTAATTGTTTTTTTCAAGATAAGCAGCATTATAATCTTCTTGGCCAGGAATAGCTCGCGCCACAATAATCGGCTTTTGCATACATAGCGCTTCCGAAATAGTTAGTCCTCCTGCTTTTGTTATGATAATATCTGCGGCGCTCATCAGTATGTCTATGGGAGCCTCAGGTCCAAATACGTATACATTGTGTTCGGAAATTGAAAAATTGGTTATAGTGCAAATATTGATCTGAGGGAGCGAAGCCTTGATTTTTGTAATTGCCTGTCGTAGCTTACGGGGGGTGGTGTATGTTGGCATGATAAGCACGGTAGGCTGCTGATTGGTAATCCCCAAACTTGTTTTAGCAAATGTTTTTTCAGACTGTTTAAAAAAAACTGGCATGAGAGGAATGCCGCTCGCAGTAGAAGAAATTCCTTTACTGGCAAGTGTGGTTTGCGCTTCTTCTGTGGGTGAAAACAGATGGTTGGTTTTACCTGCAAACCAAATAACGTGCGGATGATAATCGGTAATTACGGTGGAATGAGGAATGGTAAATGAGTCAGGGAAAATAATGTCAGGCAAAAAATGGGTAGAGATAATTTGGCTGGGTTTAAAATTATCTATATATGAAAATAACTTTTTTGAACTTATCGCCAAAATCGGCCCAAAAAGACGGAAAAATTTTTTTGTAAAATTAGTATCAGTTTTGTAGTAAATCTGTTTGTACAGCCAGGGAAAATGCGTGGCAAAAAAAGTGTATCCAAAAATTATATAAAAGTGGGCAAAAAAATTAAAAAACTGCGCGATATCAACGTGCCGCACTTCTATATCAGGGTACTGCTCTGCACAATGGGCTCGCAGTGCCTCTCCCGCTCGCCAATGTCCTTTGCCTGTAGAGCACGATAGAATAAGAAGTTTTTTTGCTTGAAGCATATTCTCAATCTATGGCAGTCGCATAGCTGCTATATTACAGTGACGAGCGTATAAAACTACTGAGTTAAACTTAGGGGTGGCCTACGGGAGTCGAACCCGTGTTGCGAGATCCACAATCTCACGTAATAACCGTTATACCAAGGCCACCATATGCTATTTTTCCGAACCTAGTTCGGATAATGGTCGCGACGCTGCTGCGTCGTGACCTCGCTAGGAATCGAACCTAGATCCACAGCTTAGAAGGCTGTTGTTCTATCCATTGAACTACAAGGTCGGAAAAAGCAAAATTATTCTACCTTATTTTTACAGATAAATCAAGATGTGCTAGAATATCCTCATATTATAGCTGTATTTTATGTTAAAAAAATCAATGCGTTTTGCTTTTATTTTCATCGTTAGTATATGGAATTTGATTCAGGTTATGCCGGCATTTGCTCAGTTTGGTCTTGAAACTACCGGCCGCAGCGCCCAGTATCAAGACACAAATATCTTCTCTGTCATCAGTTCTGTTATAGCGTTGGTGCTTTCATTTACCGGAATTATTTTTTTAGCAGTTATGTTTTACGCTGGATTGCAGTGGATGACTGCGCGCGGTAATGAAGAATTTGCTTCTAAGGCCAAAGAGGCTATGTTTGCGGCAGTTATAGGACTGCTTTTGGTAACTGCGGCTTACGGCATCTCTACTTTTGTATTCAGTAAAATTGGAAATTAGCTTAACAAATCTTTATGTGGTAGAAGGCCGGTATTGACTTTTTCCGGTTTGTAAGGTAAGCTTAAGGACGTATTATAAATCCCCGTTATAATTGGGGGCGGACTGCCAGAAAAGCATACTTATGGTCAGCTCGCTAACTTATCATAGATGTGATGAAGTAATTGGAATTTTCGCTTGAATTTCCGTACGAATTGCAGCTATATTCTCGTATGTTAGACAAAAAAAAGAAACAGCAGATAATTAAAAAGTTCCAGGTACATGAGGGAGACACTGGTTCAAATGAAGTGCAGATAGCCATCCTTGCCGCTGAAATCGACGAATTGGCAGAACACTTGAAAACTCATCCAAAAGACCATTCATCACGACGCGGTTTATTGCGCAAAGTAAGCAGCCGCCGCAACCTGATGCGTTATTTGAAAAAAGAAAATCCTGCAAGCTACGAAGAGCTTGTTAAAAAGTTAAAAATTAAACCTGCTCGTGTTATTGCCAAAGCAGATGGCACCAAGGTAGAAGTGGAGGAAGAAGTTGGTGATGACATGGACATAATGGCCAGCGGTCATGACTCAATCAGTTAATAAAAAACGAAACACTCTTAAACACCCCGACCAACGAGTAGGGGTGTTTATTGATGTGCAGAATATGTATTATAGCGCCAAAAATTTATTTGGTGCTAAAGTAAATTTTGGCAATATTGTTAAAGAAGCAATCGCGGGCAGAAAACTAATCCGCGCTATTGCGTATGTAGTAAGCACAGAGAGTAAAGAGGAGCAGCCGTTTTTTGACGCTTTGTATAATTTGGGTATTGAAACAAAGGATAAGCCTCTGCAGATATTTTTAGGCGGTGAGAAAAAAGCTGACTGGGATGTGGGGCTGGCAGTTGATGCGATTAGATTTTCTCCAAGTTTGGATGCGGTAGTGTTAGTGAGCGGCGATGGAGATTATGTGCCGCTAGTTGATTATTTACGCGGACAAGGGAAGCAGGTTGAAGTGGCAGCATTTGGTGAAACCACCTCCTCAAAATTGTTAGAGGAAGCCGATGATTTTATAGATTTAAGTCAAGATAAAGCAAAGTTTTTGATACCGGATAAACGATTTGTGCAACCAAAAAAAATGTTTTTACCAAAAAATACACGACCGAACCAGCAGTTTAATAATACAAATAAAAAATAATTAATTAACTAAGATGGTTTGAGAACACATAGACCTGGCCTGCCTGTTAGCGCAGTTGTAGGCGGATTGGTCTGTAGCTCTCAAATCATCTGCCGCTTGGCAAAAAACGCCAAGCAGAAAGTCCCGCTATAGCGGGGAATAAACAATATGGCAGTAAAAAAATGGTCTATGGAATGGGGCGGAAGAACCCTTTCTGTAGAAACAGGTAAGCTTTCTTTGCAGGCAAACGCATCTTGTATGGTAAGTTACGGCGATACCGTAATTTTGGCAACCGCAACCATGAGTAAAAACACTCGTGATGGCATAGACTTTTTTCCACTCATGGTTAACTTTGAAGAAAAGTTATATGCTGCGGGGAAAATCAAGGGCAGCCGGTTTATTAAACGTGAAGGACGTCCAAGCGATGAAGCGGTATTATCCGGTCGTTTAGTAGACAGAGCAATTCGCCCATTGTTTAATCAAGAAATGCGAAATGATGTGCAGGTAATTTTAACCGCGCTTTCTTTTGATGGCGAAGTTGATTCTCAAATTCCAGCAATGATTGCAGCTTCAACTGTATTATCTCTGTCTTCAATTCCTTGGAACGGTCCAATTGGCGGTGTTCGAGTTGGTATGGTAGATGGTCAGTTGAAAATAAATCCAACTATTACTGAGCGGCAAACTAGCTCAATTGATATTGTGGTAGCTGGTACGCCAGAAAAAGTTATTATGGTTGAGGCTGGCTGTAAAGATGTCTCAGAATCAGAAGTGGTCAAAGCTATGAAGTTTGGTGCAACAGAAATGGGGTCGCTGATTAGTTTTATTAAAAAAGTTCAATCAGAAGGTGGGCAGGAAAAAATTGATCTAAGCGCAAATAAAAATGAAAATGAGCTTGCTTTACAGGAAGCTGAAGCTGCGGCCGATCAGTTGGTTGCAAGCCATGTTAACGATTGGATTTTTGATGCGCCAAAAATGGACAGAAAAGAACGCGTAGCTCTTATAAATAAATTTAGTGATGCGATTAAAGAAATGTTAGTAGCTAAAGAAACAGACGAGACTGTAATGAAAATTGTGCTGGGTCGGGTAAAAATTTATGTAGAAAAATATATTACAGAACAAATTTTGAAACAGAATCAGCGTTTAGACGGTAGAGCCATTACTGATATTCGTCCGTTAAGCGCCGAGGTTGGTTTGTTGCCTCGTACCCACGGCACCGGTATGTTTATGCGTGGAGATACACAAGTATTATCTGTTGTAACTTTGGGTGCGCCGGGTGATGTGCAAACTGTTGATACTATGGAAGAAGATGGTACTAAACGGTATATGCACCACTATAGTGATACGCCAGCTACATATGGTGAAACTGGCCCGCTGCGTGGTCCGGGTAATCGCGCCATTGGCCACGGTGCTCTTGCAGAACGTGCGCTTGAACCAATGCTTCCGCCAGAAACAGATTTTCCGTATGCAATTCGTGTTGTATCTGAAGTGTTAGGTTCAAATGGTTCAAGCTCAATGGCATCTGTGTGTGGCTCAACTTTGGCGTTAATGGACGCAGGTGTGCCGATTCAAAAACCAGTTGCCGGTATTGCAATGGGTCTTGCTAGCGATAAGAGTGGTCAATGGAAAGTTATTACCGACTTGCAAGATGTTGAAGATGGTCCGGGCGGTATGGATTTTAAAATTGCCGGTACCGCAGACGGGGTTACAGCTATTCAAATGGATACTAAGACCGAAGGTTTGAGCTGGGAAATTGTTGAGCAGACATTTAGCCAATCCAAAGAAGCAAGAACAAAGATCTTAGGTTTTATGAGCGGGATTATCTCCACTCCTCGCGCCGAAATGTCTCCGTATGCTCCTCGCATTGTAACGATTAAAATCAACCCAGAAAAAATTCGTGATGTCATTGGTCCTGGTGGCAAGATGATAAATAAAATTATTGCTGAAACTGGCGTGTCAATTGATATTGAGGATGACGGTCGTGTCTTCGTTACATCTTCCGATGCAACGGGTATGGAAAAAGCTGTTAAGTGGGTAAAAGAACTTACTCATGAAGTAACAGCCGGAGAAGTATATGAAGGTACTGTTGTTCGTTTAGAAGACTTTGGTGCTTTTGTGCAGGTGTTGCCCGGGCAAGACGGTTTAGTTCATGTGAGTGAAATTGCTTGGACTCGTACCAACAGCCCAAGTGATGTCTTGCATCTGGGAGATAAAGTAAAAGTTGTTGTGAAAGAAATAGATAGTATGGGTAGAATTAATTTGAGCATGAAGCAGTTAACGCCTAAACCGGAAGGCTACGTAGATCAACCGCGATTTGAACGACCTCAGCGTAGTAATGGTCCGGGAGGGCATCGTGGTGGTCATGGTGGTGGCAGAAGCAGATAAAAAATAAAAAAACAACTCCGACTAACCGGGGTTGTTTTTTTTCTAAATATATGATTGAATTACACGCATGCCGCGGTGGTGAAATTGGTAGACACGCATGCCTTAGGAGCATGTTCCTTCGGGAGTGAGAGTTCGAGTCTCTCCCGCGGCACATAAGAGCAATACAATAGTTTGTGTTGCGACCGAGAGACGAAGAACGCTGGAGCGATGTTTTGCGACGCAGGTGAGCGAGCAAAACTGCGAGGTGGCGGCTAGACAAAATTTTCAAAAGAAAATTTTAGTCGAAGCCGAGTCTCTCCCGCGGCACAATATAAAAAAATTATGGAAACAGAAAATACCTTATTTATTGCTTTAGAATACGATAAAAATTTACCCAAACTTGATTTGCATGCAGTACATCCTAATGATGTAGAAAACAGCATTATTAATTTTTTATTGTATCTAATACAAAAAAATCAACACAGCGCCCAAATAATTTATGGCCGTGGCGGTAGTGGATTATTAAAGCAAAAAACCATTGAATTTTTAGATAAAAATATGCAAGAAAAAGACCCGAATCATAAATTGGTAAAGGCATGGAAAGAGTCGTTTTTAAGCGGTGCGGGAGGTCGGTGCTTGGTTGTTTTGGAGGAATAAAAAGGGTTATCCACAGGACTGTGTGTAAGAGGGTAATAAAAGGGGGTTGACAGGTTTTCTGGTTTTAGCTATAATCGTCTGTACATAACAAAGTCTTGCCAATTGGCAAGATCCATGTCCGCAAAAAACACGCTTGGACCTCTGGGTAAATAGACAGTTTCCCGATTTTCGGGATTATCCAATCATGATAAAAAAGACTAACATTTTACTCCAGTAATCCAAGTGGTGCAATCCTCAATACATTGAGAACCGCTTGAAGGCGGTTGTTCTTTTTAAAAAAACATTTCACACGAAGCGAGCGCAAAAAATTTTTGAACTCACTTTGGTTGAAATGAAAGTTTTGGAAGAAACACGAGCACGTTGACAATTCATTGGTCAATTCAACAAATAATAGGGTACCCTGTTAAATTCCGCATAGCGGATTTTGCTTGCAGAGCAAAACTATTTAACAGGGCAAACACGATGTCATGTAGGAATTCAATAGGCCTACATGCAAAAGCACTTTTTAGTGCTTTAGTCGTGCGCAATTAAATAAGAGTGTATGGTGAATGCCTTGACACCAAAAGACGAAGAAGGACGTTGCAGAGTGCGATAAGCCTCGGTTAGCTCTCAAGCAAGCGTTGACCCGGGGATTTCCGAATGAGGAAACTCTTTCAGCTTCATGCTGAAAATTTTATACTGAATCCATAGGTATAAAAAGAAGACCTAGCGAAGTGAAACATCTCAGTAGCTAGAGGAAAATAAATCGAAGAGATTCCCTTAGTAGTGGCGAGCGAAAAGGGAAAAG
>CAZHYG010000007.1:0-47562 GCA_964536615.1 uncultured Gammaproteobacteria bacterium | reverse complement strand
GCTCCCAGGGTCGGATTCGAACCGACGACCAATTGGTTAACAGCCAACTGCGCTACCGCTGCGCCACCTGGGAATAAATTGTTGCGAGAATACTATAATATTTTTCACAACAATTGTCAATACGGATTTATTGGCGCTAAGAGGAGCCTCTGCCCAAAATTATATCCAGATCTGACTTCACCTGCTTATAGTCTAGCTGAGGGTTGTTACTGCTGGCCAATCTAAAGTCATTATTATCCTCTATGACCACAAAATTTGCCTCTACCACCCCCTGCTCCTCTTTGATAGCAAAGATAGCGCTTAACCCGTCCAACTTGCTTTCTACCGCTGCCCTACCCTGCTTTTTCAAAATCCTGCTTAATTTTCTAGCCGCTTCTTCCACGTCTTTGGCAATCGCTGACCCCCGCTCTGCTTTTTTAATAGCCTCCAAATGAGCTTCAATAACACCCTGCTCACTCACATGGTCGTCAATGTGTTTTTCTGTCTGCGAAACCACAGTTTTAACCACACGCGTATTGGTTGCCTTTTTTAGGGCAAATAGCAGATCGTCCATTTTACCTTCTTCCTGAAGCGCGATATTACTGCCGATATCCACGGCCAGGGTTAACTCATCACCGCCAATTTCACCTACCACCAAACCATCCCCAAGCCCAAATTCTCTATATACCTGGGCCACGTTTTTTCTAAAATCTCGCAATTTTTCTGTAGTCTTATCACCAGCAGACAAAGAAACTTCTTTGAGCACTTCTGCTTTTTTTTCAGGCGAAGCATTTTCAATATCCTGCAACGCGTTTTCGTATTCAAGCAGCAAATCAACACCCAAGTCCAATACATCCAAACTAATATACGCCGCGTCTTTCATGGCCACAGCCCGCTTATGAAACTCGCTGTTTGAAGTATATTCCGCATCTTTTTCGTTTGCTTGAAGCATTTCCACGGCAGTGTTTTTCTCATCCAAAGACAACTGTTCTTTATTTTTTATCTTCTGTGACAATTCACGACCAGACATGGCCTGGTCTTTGGTTTTGACTAGCTCTTCTTTTGTAAACGGCTTGACCGCATCTAAAACATTTAATTTTTTTACATACAAAGCCACTGAAGCTAGCAGTTCTTTATTATCTGTCTTGAATTTGCCTTTGCGCACATCACGCAATAAATCGCGATTAAGCGCGCGCTTACCTCCGCGATCTTCAAAAATTACAAAGTCATTGCCATCTGCATCTGTAATCGTATTACCGCCATCAATAATTTCTTGCCGCAATTCTTGAATATGGCTAATTTCTTCTATAGTTCTTGATTCGCTATATTCTGCGCCATAACTCCCGTCTTTTGCTTCTCTGGACATACGACTGGTCTGCAGTGATTGGTTAAGAGCCACCACTTGGTTTTCCACCAATTGATCCGGGCTGCCTTCGGCCACCGTTGCCACACCATAGTTCATCTTAAAACCATTTTTCTTTTCACCACTGGCGCCGAGCAAATCTTTCTCAAATTTTTTAAGCACGGCAATGCGCTTTGGGTCATGCTCGTTCTCCAACACGCGTCCGGCGGTCGCAAGCACAAACTTTGTCATTTCAGTATCCACCTCTTCCGAAACACGCTCCAGTACGCCGTCTGCCAACTGAAGGCTGTTAGGAATTTTTATTACTTCGGTTTTATAGTCAGATTGTATAAACGAAATATCTTCGCTTAGCTTTTTCATCTCCGCTTCTAACACCTTTCTTTTTTGAATAATAATTTCATTGGTTACTTGCGGTCCAAAAATATTGTCATTAAGATATTTAATAGACAAAAAATCTGCGCCGGGCACTAAAAAACTTACCACTTTATCTCCGGGCTCCAGGCTGGTAAATAACTTGCCCGATTTTCTTCGCTCCAAAACACCGGCTACGGCTTGAGAATCAAAATCTTTGCCCTGATCCAACTTATCAACCTCTTCGGCAAACGCAATATCTCTGGATGTTCTAATAACCACCTCGTGATCCACGCGCGCTTCCGACTGCTCCAATTCCAAAAAGACTTCAATTTTTTTCTGGAACTGTTCCAGCTCTTTTTTTAACTCCCCTTCAGATTTGCTAATTTCTCGCACCAGTGCCTCTTGCATTTTATGCAATACTTCTTTATACCGCATACCATCTCGCACATCCACATCACCCAGCGCCTTTTTTACTCCTGGGGAAAACTCAAACAGCTGATGCAGATCCGCAACCTCAAATCTTTTTGGCGCACTACCGCCTGTTTCAGATTTTTTTTCTGCAGTCTTGTCTTTTTCTGGCGTAGTCATATATTTAAGAAATTATAACGAGTGAATTTTGTTTAAAATAATATCCATTTTATCCCGATCTTGGGCGGCAATTTTTTCTTTATATGCCGACATTATCTCTTTTTCAAACTGCACGCGCTGGCTCAAAATTTGATTATACAATTCTGGGTTTTGGTTTATTAGACGTGTTATAACCTCTTCTTGCCAATCAATTACATCTGCAAGAATTTCTTCCAGCTGGTGAAGTTTTTCTTCTGATAGAGCAATAATTTTGGCACGTATCTTATCTTTAAGAACTGGTTCAAAAACCAAAATATTTTCTACCAATTCAAAATTTTTCTTTCGCAGCTCCTCCATAAATTATATTACATCAATTGATAATTTTTTGCAGGCTCTCGCACACCATTAAACACAACGTCTGTTATATTTTTTACGCCAAACTGACGTCCATCCAAAAACCCAGCCATCGCTGCCTCGGCCAACCAACCACTTTCTATCCAGTCAAACAGCCATTCATTTACATATCTAGGGTTATTTTGCGAAATACCGGCATTGATAGTTTTAAGCCAGGTGCGGTTAAAATTCTCTTGCGCGCCCACTGACGGAGCCATAATAAGCGGAATGCCAAGACCGGCATAAAACACCAGCTCGCTTGGCTTGGTCCATAGTATATCGGTTGTTTTGAGCAACAGATTAAACTGGTAAAAATAATCTTGCTTCTCCAAGGCAAACAAAATACGAATATTTTTATCTAATTGTTTTTTAAGTCCGCAGCGATTTATTTGATCTTGGAAATACAGATACACATCATTGCGCGTACCAGCAATCAAATTTAAAACCATTTCTTCTTTGAGCAATTTTTTACGCAGGCTTTGCAATATATCTTTGACCATGATTTTTTGCGCGCCTGCTCCGCCAACTGCAAACGTAAGCGTTAATGGATGGTGTGAGTGCGGCACGCCGTCTTCGCCATCATGCTTTAAAAATCTCGAGACGGTTTCGGCATATTTTTGGCGGTATTTACGCTGCGGATCAAGACTGTGAATGCGAGACAACAAATCTGATTTGAGCACATCCAGATCTTTATTGCCTAAATTTTCTTCCGGCAGCGGAAAACCTGTCAGGAATATATTTTCTTCTTTTACTCCATAGAGTTTTAACCGATCCACCACGCGCCGGCATGGCGCCAAATATTTAATCCGGCTTTTTTGCGGATTATGCGCCACCCAAGCGCGGCTAATATCGGTATCGCAAATAACTGTATAAATTTCATTTTTAAATTTATGCTCCTCCGCCATAAACGCAACACTGAAAAAAGTGGTGATAAGCGGAATATCCTTGGTGTTTAAAAAGTTAACCAAATCTTTCCCCCAGCCTTTGCCAATAAGCGAATACATGGCGCGCAACTGCAAACTTGGCTTTGACAAATCCCGCCGAGGATAAAAATCTCTAATTGCCTGTAATTTATCGTAGGTATTAAAAAGGGCCAAACCTATAAAGGGAATATTTATCAGCCGAGAAACAAACCCGTAAAATTTTTCAGAACGGCGCCAGACAGCAAAATCTTTTGGCGGAATACCCTGATAATTATTGGCAATTAATACTTTTCCATCCGGAGACAGATGGCGGAGCGGATAGGCGGCGCGCTGGTGGCCATACCCCATATCGACTGCGACTACCCAAGCTTTTTTTTCAGACATAGCTAAATACAATTAACAATTTAACTTTAACGCGTATTGCGCTTATTGTTTGCAAATATAAATCCCATGGTTTTATCAAACTTTGATGGAAATACTTGTACGCCAAAACCTGAGATTCGCAATTTTTCTTCAATTTCTTTGCTTTTTTCTCTACTCACATGATATTCCAAAAATATATTCGCAACCATGGATAGATCTGATTCAGAAATAGAATCAAACACTTCATATTCCCCGCCTTCAATATCCATTTTTAATAATGATATTTTTTTAATATCGTAATGGCCCACAAAATCGGCAAAAGAGTACGCTGCAACAAGGGGGCTGTTTACCGGTTCGGCGTACATGTCTTGCAAATAATGATTGTGGCTATCAGCCGACAATACCAAATGACGTTTACCACTTACTCCGGCCAAAGCCGCGGGCACTATCTGTACACCTGAAACCTGGTTGTCGGATACATGTCCGCGCAAAGCTTCAAGATTGGCGGGTGCTGGTTCTAACGCAAAAATTTCCACGTCTTTGTTGAGCGACCTGGCATACAGAGTAAAAAATCCAGCATGCGCTCCCACATCTACGATTGGGAACACAGCATTTCGTATTACTTCATCTATAATTCGGTACTCATGGAGCTTAAATATTTCGGCATGCACGCTAACATCTGCCTGGTCACGCAAGCAAAGACTCCACTGCGCACCGTGGGCTTGAGTATCAATTTTGGTAAGCATATATGCATATATTTTAAATGAAAAAGCTTGAAATAACAATGGCGCTTATATGAGTGCTTTACAAAAATACCTGTCTATGTTACTCTCCAAATGAGCTCTAAGAGTATAAGCATTTCGCGCGACAGCCTGCTCAGCAAGAGTCTATTCGTCGACTGACCGGTCGACCAACGGAAGATCTTTCTTCCTAACAGCCTCCTGCAAAACAGGTTATAGCCGATCGATAGCGCGTGCGCCACCAAGCACTATTCCCCGTAGCACTTGGGACTACCACCCCCTCCCAGCGAACGCTATCTTGATCCGAGATGCCAACCACTCTTAGAGCTCACCTTATTTTAATTCAAAAAACAATAAAACCGCTGATTTATACCAGCGGTTTTATTGTTTAAAAGCTTTAATTGTTCCGAGGCTTGGAATCGAACCAAGATACACAGCTTCAAAGGCTGTTGTCCTACCTTTAGACGACCTCGGAGTTTTCTCCTTATGCGCACACCGTACTACTAGACTTTAAGTTGCTTGCGCATGGCCAAGGCACTGGACACTACGGTTAAGAACAATACAGCCAGGGCTTGCACTCCAAACAGCATCAGCATATTAGAATAGAAGTAATTTGTCAAGGAGAACCCATTTGGCAATATGACTGCCAAATATGGATCTATCCACTTCAACGCAACATATACAAGCAGCCCGGTTAAGCCAATACTGAACACGGTAAAGATAAATGACTCCACAATATACGGCCCTCTGATAAACCAATTGCTGGCACCAACCAAACGTTTAATACTAATTTCCACTCGCTGCGATGCGATAGCAACGCGTATCGTGTTAAAGATAATAAGGAAAGAAATAACTGCAAACAGTACTGTGAGGCCAAAACCAATACGCTCTATGCGGTTGGTGATATTTTGCAAACGCTCTATAGCATCTTCATGATTGTCAAAGCTTTTTGCTTCTATGATAGTTTCGTATTCGGGCACATTAAGCGCGTCAATAATTTTTTTATAATCTTTAGGTTCTTTGGTTTTAATAATCATGGTTGGGCCAAATGGATTTGCCCCCAACTCATCTAACGCATCCAAAGCTTCTTTTTGAAACTTGTGCTGCTCTTTAAATGCCGCCAAAACATCTTCTTTAGATTCAAGAGTTACTTTTGTTACTTCAGGAAAAAGCTGTACATATGATTTTATTTCTGAAACATTTTTATCGGTAGCTTGCGGCACAAAATATATACTGACATCAATTTGGCTTTTTACCGATTCTACAGCTTGTTTGGTAAGCACATCTAAAGACCAGAGCGTATTTACCGACAACAGCATGAGCACCAAGATAAAGACAGTCATAAATGACAGGCTCAGGTTGCGCCACAAATCTTGAAAAGCAAATTTTAAAACTCTAAAAAAAGAAAGCATATATATATTTACACGCCTAAATCTTATATTTACCGTCGTGCTCGTCGTTGATAATTTCTCCGCCATGAAGCGTAATAACGCGACGACGCAAATGATTAACTACTTCCCTGTTATGCGTAACCAAAATAACAGTGGTGCCGAATTCATTTATTTTTTTCAAAATTGAAATAATTTCTTCGGTGTTTATGGTGTCTAAATTGCCAGTTGGCTCATCGGCGACAATAATTTTGGGACGGTGCACCAGCGAACGAGCAATGGCTGTGCGCTGCTGTTCACCACCCGACAACTGAAACGGATAACTATCGCCTTTGTGAGACAAATTAACAATTTCAAGCACTTGTGGCACAACCTGATGAATGCGGTGTTTTTTTTCACCGGCAACTTCAAGCGCAAAGGCTATGTTTTCGTATACAGTACGCTGCGGTAAGAGCTTGTAATCTTGAAAGACCACGCCAATTTGACGGCGCAAAAACGGAATATCGCTTGAATTGATTTTGGTAATGTCCCATCCGCCAATTTCTATTGTGCCTTTATTGGGCCGCTCTTCGGCAATAAGCATTTTAATGAGCGTGGTTTTCCCAGTACCGCTCTGACCAACAATGGACACAAAATCACCCGCGTCAATGGTGAGGTTTAGATTTCGCACTGCAGGCGTGCCTGTTGGGTAAATTTTTGTAACACCGCTTAATTTTATCATGGGATCGTATGCAAGAATTATATCATAATCTTTCGCGTCGGGACTGTGTAAGATAGTGTACCATACTTCTAAAAAACACCCAAGGGATATTGTTGGTTTATCCACATATTTTTTAATAAAAAATATTGACACGACGTGTATGATATGGAATAATTTTGTTCAAAATGATTTGCTCTTTTAAAGGTTTGCCGGATAAAAATAGAAACTAATTTATATACAAATCGGTTTTTTCTTTTATCAGACAACATTCAGGAGGGAACAACGATGGGACATCGTCTTTTTGTGAGCATGCCAGACCTGCTTGTTGCGATGCACAAGGCCTTAGAACACGCTGAATGCCACACGAAGCAGATGGAGAATATCTGCAAAACACTCAACAACATGATAGGCGGCGGATGCAGCCATCTTCAGCCCGAATACCAGGCCGCTCAAACAGCCCTAACAGGCGCCAAACAAGCCTGCGAGCAGATAAGGCTAGCCCTGGAAACAGTACTCAATTCGGGTCAAGCGTACGAGAAGTACCTTGAAGTTGAAGCAACCACCCAAGCCGCTTCTAAACCAACACCATCACCAGAGCCGCGGCTCTGAACCTGGGTCGCCCTGGCAACGCGACCCGCCCAAGCCCAGCACAGAGCATTACAATGGTCTGCGCTGGAACAAAAAACACTCCGTATTTACGGAGTGTTTTTTGTTAAAATATTTTTTACATCATTGGTTTCTTTTCACACATCTTGCAATCTTTTTTATGAGAAAGCAATATAACCAAAGCTGACAAACCAACTAAGACATACACTACTCGTGAAACGAGCGCCATTTGACCGCCGAATAGTTCGCCTACATCCCAACCAAATAAACCGACTAATAACCAATTTAAACCGCCAACTACGAGCAATAAAAATGCTACGCCGTGTACCGCTTTATTTTGCATAATTTGTCACCCCCTTTCTATGCATTATATATGTTATCCACATATATAGAATTAGTACATATGTAGTGTAGCACACTTCATCTTATAGGATAAGCCCTTCTCTGTTTTCTTGTTCACGAGCGCTTAGTATATACACATCCGCATTATACTCATCATTGCCAACAAACTCCGCCTGCTGATCTATCACCAGCTCCATAGGCCCGCACACAGCACAACTGCCTCCTTGAGGGCACTTGAATCGCTCCAGCTGTCTGGCAAGTTTAATTTGGCGCGCAATATCTAAAATTTTCTTTTGTGATATTTCTAAGTCGGGCAATTCTTTTGGTGTAAGTGTATCGCTATTATCCAGATACCAGTAGCTGGCGCGGCTTGCCTTTCTTTTTTGGCAGTGATGCACCAACAAATGATAAATCGGCAACTGCAAAGAATCAGGGTCTTCTTCGGCTTTGCCGGTTTTAAAATCAATAATATGAACAGTGTCGCTTTCCGGTAAATATTCCAACCAATCTATTTTGCCGCATAATATAATATTGTCTTCCTCAGACAGCCAGAATTGCGGCAAATCCATCTGGATTTTTACCGCCAAACCAGAAATAGGGCCCGGGTTGTTTTGCACACGCCGAATCATTTCTTGTCCGCGCATTTTATACCGCTGCTCCGTATCCGGATCAATGAACCCGCCTTTCTTGCCTGAAACTTTTTGCCAAGCATCTTCAAATGAAGCCATGAGCGGCCGAGCAAACCGCGCATGTTTTGGCAGGACAGATAAAGACTCCAACACCTCATGCACAGACTGCCCCAATGCCAGCGCCGGACTCATCAATTTTATTTTATGGTTTGTTTTTGGGTCGCGATAAATATTTTTTATATAATAAGCTCGCGGACAACGCAAAAAATCGCTTATGGATGTATGCGAAACCCATGTCGCGGTATATTTATCAGGCATACGCCGAAATAATAAAATTTATTACCAATAACTATTACGCATCCATTACCTTAGCGAGAGCATCTTCTTCATCATAGCCTTCATCCTCTAATTTTTTAAGTTTAGCTGCTTGATCTTCATCTAAATCAAACTCGGTCATTAATTCCTCAACTACATTTTCCAAATCTTGAGCTGGGATCCCCTCTTCTTCTTTTTGAAAATCATCGTCTTGCATAAATGCTACTTAAATATAATACATGTATTGTACATGTTTTTTTAAAAAATACCAGAATTTTATTGCAATGGATTTGGCGTAGGAATATGTGGAAACGGCCTGCGAACAATAACTGTCAACGCTAACAGCCCAAGCACTGCCGCCAATAAAAACGGCGCATAGTGACGCACTTCCAAAAGCGCACCGCCGTATAACGGCGCCACCACACTAGCGACCGACATCACGCCGGTTAACGCGCCAGTGGCCTGGCCTCGCTCAGTTTCGTCAGCCTCGCCCATAATTTCACTGGTGATAGCCACTCGCAAAACCGATTGCCCAAATGCCATGCATATCACCCCAAGAATAAACACGCGCAAAGATGGGTATGCCATCAACCCAAACCCAACAGAAAACAACAAGAACATTAAAATAATCAATTGCTTTTCGGTAAATTTTTTAAGCCAAAAATGCTTGAGGGCAAAACCTTGATTGAATGCAATAATCAAACCAACACCTGTAAAAAATAATCCGGTTTCATACGCACCAAAACCAAACTGCTGCATAAGATATAGAGCAAACACAGAATTGGCGCCAATGGCAATCATATTAAACAAAAACCAAATAATATATAACCGACGCAACTTAAGATCTTGCAAAGCCACCATAATGGGCTTGACTGGATTCCAATGAATCTGTTTAGCGCGATCTAAATTTTTATTTGTTTCGGGTAAAAAGAAATATGCCAAAATAAAATTTAAAAGCGACAGACCGCCCACAAACCAAAACGGAAAAGCGGTTGATACTTTACTTAGCAAACCTCCAATAAGAGGACCGACCAAAAACCCTAGTCCAAATATAGCTCCGACCATACCTAAATTTGCAGTACGATCTTTTGCATCAGCAGACAAATCCGCAATGGCGCTTTGCGCTGTAGAAAAATTACCCGCAGCCAACCCATCCAAGATTCTGCCCAAGAAAATAAACAGAAGCGACGGCGCGCCAGCAAACACAAACCAGCCTATGGAAGTACTCAAGATGCTGGCCATGAGTATAGGACGACGGCCATATTTATCGGATAGCACACCTAGCAACGGCGAACTCAAAAATGAAAACAGGGAAAACACCGAGAATAAAAGCGTAACTACAAACGCAGACACGTTAAACGATTCCACGTATGCCGGCATGACTGGAATTATAATACCAATGCCGATTACGTCGATAAGAACTGTAAAAATAATAATCAACTTTTCTTTGGACATATCTTTGACAACTACTCTAAATTAATTTGAGCCCCCTGTCAGAATCGGACTGACGTTTACGGTTTACGATACCGCCGTTCTGCCACTGAACTAAGGGGGCGATATTTTACAGAAATTACACGAGCGATCTCATTTCATCCGCAATTTTCTTGACTAATTCAGGAAGGCTATCGTCCAGCGCGGAATATTTTGTAAACAGATTGTTAAAAATTTCCGCCCTACTTTTTCCTTCTTTTTCCACAGGCTCTTGCGTCCACTGCAGAATTTTTTCTTCGTAATCATGAGGCCTTTCACTAGATTGGTAAGGCACAAAATCTGCAGGCAAAAAACCAAATAATTTCATAACCTCATTTTGCGCGCTAAGTTTTCTATATAACATCCTTTCTCTTTCACTTAATTCCATTTCTTTTTCACCGCTAATTTCTTTTTCCATATTTAATACTACATATAATTATTTTGAGCGGGTGATGGGAATCGAACCCACGACTCAACCTTGGGAAGGTCGCGTATTACCACTATACTACACCCGCAACAAGTGTAGAATATCACTTTTCCGAATTAAGGAGCGCGGCACGTTTTTTACACACATATCGTTTTGTAAGAAGGAGGGCGCAGCTATGCCACGCCCTCATTTTTTACAAAATTTTTACTTAGGTTCAAACTATATTTTTTAATTACTCTTTAACAACTTCGGCAGTTTCAACAAACGGATTATGCACTTTGAGATATAACTTTGGACTGGCTTTCTTTATCGCCTCTTCCATAAAGCTTCCAAAGTCAGCAAACCGGAACAAAATATGGCTCGCGCGCACCTGCTCCTGATTTTCCATCTGGCCTTTGGAGTTTTTAACTTTTTCAACGCGGCGATCATACAATTTTATAATATGATATCCGAATTCTGTTTCTACTAAAGTTGGATATACAGCGTTTTTTTTCAAAGAAAAAGCCGCTTTTTCAAATTCTGGAACCATTTGGCCTTTGGAAAACCAACCAAGATCTCCTCCATTTTGAGCGCTACCGTCACCGCTATATTGTTTTGCCAGCGCGGCAAAATCGCTATCATTTTTTGCTTCTTCTAGCACTTTCTGCGCCTGAACGCGAATACTTTCTTTAGCTTCAGGATCTTCAGTTATTTTTTTTGCCAATTTACTCTGTAAAATAAACGGACGAACTACCTTTTTTTCATAATCAGCAATTGTCCACCCGTAGCGCTTTAACAATTCTAATTCTAAGGCAGTTTCGCTTTCAAAATTTTTCAGCATTTCATCTTTTAAAGTTTTAACCTCATCGTCTGTAATAGCGATACCGTATTGCTCTGCCGCAGCTTTAACAATTTCATTGTTCACCAAACGCCACAACACCTGATCAGTCATCTGCTGTTCAGTCAAATCTGCGCCTGGAGTACGCTCTGCTGCCAGGCCGGCGGCACGCTGAGCCGTATCATATGCTTTCATAACCCGAATGGCGCGCAAATCTTCTATATACTCTGTGTATGGAATTTTTTTATCCTGCAAACGAACTGCAGGCAACGAAAGAGCACGCGCAACGGTAAGTGTAAATTTATCTGAAGCTGATTTTGCATAAGCTCTATATACTCCAAACCCGACCGATCCCAGCATCAAAGCAATAACCGCACCCACGGAAATAGCCGCAAGAGTTTTATGTTTTGATGGAGCTGGAGCGACTTGGCCAGATACAGGCGGAGTTTGAACTGTTGTATTATTTTGCTCATTCATATTATGAAGATAGTTAGTTAAAAAAATAACGAAACCATTTTTTATAGTTTGACGTGTCCTCTAATTTTAACACAGAATTATCGGCTTGTCCATCTGCCTGCATACGAGCCTGATCTATAACAATCACCTGTTCTCCCGGCTTGGCCATGTTTAACTCAGTACGCGCTTTTTCTTCCACAAAATCATCCGATTTTACATAACTCAACACATCAAGCAGCTCCATTTTTTTTGCCTGCATGATTTTGACTTGATCTTCTAAATGGTCGATCTCTTGGCGAACTAAATAATCTTGGTAATACACGCGCGCGTATGAAAACACCACCATTATCGCCACCACGGCAACAATCAGAACAAAAATTTTAGAGCCAAAAAAATTTTTCCAAGCACTATCTTTATGCGATGGCATAATACATGCATTATTTAAACAGACCTTGCTGGCTTATGTTCGCGGGTGCAGCTGCTCTTGTATCATGCGAGCAACCTCCTGCAAATCACCATCTGGTAATACCGGTATAATTTTTACAAAATTATTATAAATAACTTGGTTATTCACCAATCTCACATCTTGTTTATACTGTTGTGCCAAATCGGAAATTTGAGTTTGGATAGCAACTGGATACTGAACATTATGCATCTCCACCGCAAAAGATCCGTCTTTCGCAAAAATTGAAACACCGCCAACATCCGCCAAACTATGCCACAAACCCTTTTTGCGCACCGCCACGTCTTTTACATCCAAATAACTAATTGATGAAATAGTTTCATCAAACCATTTTTGCTTATGAATATCCACTACTCGCATATTGGTTAAAACCAGCATATTTTTCCGAGAAGACCGCCATGCTCGAAACATGACATATAAACCAAACAACATGATCAGGCCGTATATCGCCTGTCCCCACCAACCGTAAAAAAATAACTTAAACATGAAAAAAGACGCTGCTACCAAAATCGCGCCCCCCAAAATGTAACCCCACACATACGCGAACATGTGCGGGTATACTATCCGCACGACCATCTCCCCGTCTTTGCAATTAATTTTTCTAATTATATTCATAAGGCAGATAAAATTTCTTGGGCGACTTTTCTATCGTCCCATGGAATTTTTTTACCATTTGCCATAGCGATATACGGCTCAGTGCCTTTAGCGGTAATAACAACAACATCCCCCGCCAAAGCTAGCTCTATAGCCTTTGCTATAGCTTGCCTGCGGTCAACAATCACAAACAGATTTTTGCCATCCTCTTTCCCTGCTCGGCGCGCACCCACCGCCAACATCTCAGCAATTTGCTGCGGATCTTCGTCATAGCAATTTACATCGGTTACAACCACCACATCTGTCAAAGCACCCGCAATTTCTCCCATTTTTCCTCGCTTACCCACATCTCGCCCTCCTCCATCGGAACCAATAATCGCAATCACTTTTTTATCGGAACCAACCATACGGCGCAAACTGGTAAACAGCTCAGTAAAACTAAGAGGCTCGTGCGCATAATCAACAAACACGCGGAATGGCTGGCTTGATCTTACCTCCTCCATTCTACCTTCAACCACAGTAACCGCTGACAAACCTGCAGCAATTTGATTATCTGAAATATTCTGGGACCGGCCAACTGCCGCAGCTGCTAGCGCGTTATATACATTAAATTCCCCCAAAATTTTAAGCGCATATTGGGCTGCGCCAACTTTAAAGGAAACACCGTTATTAGTGGCCGCGATATCGGAAGCAACCAGCTCCGGCAAATGATTGTCGTTGCGTGGATGCAAACCAAATATATATTTTTTATCCGCAGCAAAACTCAAATAATATGATGCATTCGAATCATCCCCATTGGCCACAATTACTTTATCAACCAAGGAACCATTGATTTTTTTATGCGGTGTAAGAGAGAGCTGTTTAAAAATTTTTCCTTTATCTCTTTTTAAATTTTCAAAACCGCCATGGCGTTCTTGGTGCTCGGTGCCTAAATTAGTAAACACCGAGATATCATATAGCAAACCATAATGCCGATACTGCAAAATACCTTCTGAAGATGTTTCCACTACCGCATATGTACAGCCGGCGCGCACCATCTCTCGGAGCATGGATTGAATTTTTCCCCGCCCAAGCATGGTCATTTTCTTATCATTCAAACGCCTATCAGAGCCGATCTGAAATTCAACCGTACTTAACAAACCCACAGTATGGCCGCCTGCTTCCAGCACAGACGCAATCAAACGAGAGGCAGTGGTTTTGCCTTTAGTGCCAGTTACACCAACCACAATTAATTTGCGCGCGGGTCGGCCATAATACCAATACGCAGCCCAAGCAAAAATAAAATGAATTGTTTTTTTAAGCCACGGCATATGATAATTATGCGGTTCGCAAACTTACTTCATACAATACCTGCTCCAATTTATGCAAGGCAGTTTTGGCCTGATCAAATTTCTGGCGATTATAACCGGTTAGATTCATATCAACCAACTCACCAATTATTTCATCGGCTGCATCGCGACAACGGCGGACTTCATCATATTTTTTTTCTGTAGCAGATTTAATGGCATATCGCAGCAACTCCCCCGGCACATCACACAAACCGCTAATAAAAATATCCGGATCAACTTTTATACCAGATAATTTTCCAATAGTTTTATTAATGAGATATTGATGAAACAAATACGCTTCAACATATTCTTCCAGAGCCGCTTTATATGAACCTTCCTCAAAAATACCGGGTTCTTTTTTATTTTGCTCGCCCAAATTAACCAATATGTTGGCGGCTTGCTCCAACAATTGCTTAGCTTCTACCGCGCCATCACGCTGCATGGCAAAAATTGCTTTTTTAGCCATGTGCTGCGCGTCGCCCGCATCCTTAATGACGCTGCGGCGCTTTGCCGCATATCCCAACAGCTCTTCACGGATCTGATTAAAATATTTTTTATCTAACATATATGCGGTTACGTTAATATTTTTTTAATTGTATTATGTAATCTGCAATTTCATGCTCGCCTTTTGAAGCCAGCCAGTACCACCACTCTGCTCCCCATAAATAGGCGCGCGGCATACCAGTGCGCGCGGCAAAATCAACATTTTTTTTCAACCGCGGCAAGCCCATAGATTTAAACTGTTCAGCCGGTGTTGTGTCCTGCAAATCCTTATCCGGAATCCATGGCTCTGCCTGAAGCTCAGTAATAAACGCATGATCTCGGGCCACCCCATTAAACCATAGTTTTGCCTTATAGACAAAAGCTGGCATAATCCAATCATACGTCCAATATCCTATCATTCTATTCCAAACTACTCTATATAGCGTGGTGCCAAACAAATCTGCGGCGCGTGATGATTTGGTCCATAGGCTTAATTCGCCACTATCAGTAACAATGACCGGGTGAACAGGGTCAATTTTTTTTACCCAGCCTACTTCTTCTTTTAATTCAGGCAATGTTATTGGATCGCAAGTTCCAAATTTAAGAAATGGCTCATTTTCTACTTGCCATATTTCAAGTGCTGGATGATTTTTGTACCGTTCTACCACCGCGCTCATAAAACGCTCCAAATCTGGTTTATGTTTTGCTTCTTGAGAATAATCTATCCAATCTGGCGCATGACACTCTGGCCAGCGCGGTGTTTTATGCCCAACTGCCAGCATCACACGCACCTGTTTTGCCGCCGCCGCATTCATCATCCAGTCTAAATCATGCCAATCATACTCGCCTCTATTTTTTTCTATTAAATCCCACTGAGCAGATAATCGCACATATTTAAAACCCCACTCTCCAATGATTGTGTTAAAGACTGTTTTAGTATCAAACCCCAAATAGCTGGCATATTCGGTGCTAAAACTAACACCATAGACAGTAGGTTCTACGCGCGAACGAGTGCGCAGCACAAAAAATAATATAATGGATAATATGACACCAACTATAACACCTAAAATTAAAAAAGTATTTCTCACACTTATTGCAATAAAAATAATAAACCGATGGCGATACACACCACCGCAGCTGCTTTATGCATAATTTCTTGCTTGGTAAATGTTTCATGAAGTATCTGAGGTCGCCAGCGAGAAATTCCTGCCACAATTACCAACAATAAAACATACTGCACACCTGCCAGCGCGTTTACAAGCGAAACACTGCCTAATGACATCGCATATTGAATCAGTATTGCGCCAATTGCTCCAAGGGCAATATTACCGCCAACTAACACAGCTTGATATCGAGCCAGCGGACCTTGCGCTACCATACGATCTGCATCTGTTTTTTTAAAAATTGCTTGCCGTACTGTCGTAGAACCAAGTAAGGCTAAACCAAAAAAACCAATTGGAATCTTTGTTAATACAAACCCAGACACAAAACCGTATGTGTTAAATGCATATTTGGCAGTCATATGCGAAATAGCAAATAACACCGCGGCTAACAGAGCCCAATCTAAACCAGAATGCCACGCGCCAGAACCGGTTTTTTCATTAAATGAAACGAATAACGAACCGATAATTAAAAATCCTGCTGCGATATAGGCATAAAGACTTAATTTTTCTGATAAAAAGAATGATCCAAAACACAAAATAAAAAACGGTATGGCAGCGCCAATTAATGGGCCAAGGCGGCTCACCTCTCCTTTAGCAATGGCGTTATACATAGCCCACACCCCAAAAGCGAACGACAAACCTGAGATTAGAAATATGATAGAATCCGCAAAATTTTTTGGCAGCTGTACTAATCCAAACGGCAGCAACAACACCAGCGGCAACACAAAAATAGTGGAATAAAAAACAAAAACAATCGGTTTTGGCACGGCTTTGGTTAAAATGAGTTTATCAACCACGCCTACAGTTGCCAAACACGCATTACCCAACAGTGCCACAAGAAGCCACATACGATAATAATTTATAACTGGCATTATTTTATCATTTTGCTATTCAAATGGCAATGAAAAAGATTATTGACAAAATATTCTTTACAGATAACAATATGGCGCAAGGAGGAAACTCGGCCATGAATATCGAAAACCTGATTCGCAACGCGCACCTTGCTCACTTCCCCAAACCGACAGGTGTCCAAACGCTGATCAACCGAGGCAAAGAACTCGGTGCGGCAATGGCGGAAAACGCCTACTTGCTCATACGCAACAACATACCGTACCTACCTCCAGCGCTGGTCGGCGCCACCATCATCTTCCCCGAAACCGGCACTGACAGGTGCAAATGGACAATACGGACATGGGCAGATGAGGGTAGCGTTTGTGCTGCTCTGGAAGCCTGGCACGGCCCAGAAGATCCTGTGGGGGTATCCCTACTCATCCTAGGGTCATGACCGAAGACATCGGAGCAGTGGCAGAAACAGCTCGGGAAGAGCCGGTTTCTGCCCTGCCCAAAGAACCAGCATATTATCACCACCCCGCAGCATGCCAAGCGCAGCTACGGGGTTTTGCGTTTTTATAGATAAATTTGGCTAAAATAAGGCAATTACACATAAGACCAAGGCGCTGTTTTACCCCTTGACAAATTCGCAAAATTATGGTACAGTAGTTTGTTAAAATTTTTAATATAACCAACCGCTATGAAAATAGCCATGATTGGACAAAAAGGCATTCCGGCAATCTACGGCGGCATTGAGCGCCACGTAGAGGATTTGTCGTTGGAGCTGGTCAAAAAAGGTCATGAAGTTTTGGTATACTCCAGAACTTGGTTCACTCACCGTAATATTAAAAATTATCATGGCATTCGCATCGTGCATACCCCAACCATTCGCACCAAACATCTTGACGCGATTGCACACACGTTCACCTCAACCCTTCATGCAATTTTTGTAGAAAAACCAGATATTATCCATTATCATGGAGTCGGACCTTCTTTGCTTAGCTGGATGCCCCGTCTTTTTTCTTCAAATATAAAAGTTGTATCTACCCTACATTGTTTGGATAGATACCATCAAAAATGGGGCTTTTTCGCCAGAACCATGTTGCGTTTAGGCGAGTGGGCAGGTTGCGCTTTTTCTCATACAGCCATTTCTGTTTCCAAAACAATTCAAAATTATTTTTTGAATGAATATGGAGCTCAAACTGTATACATCCCCAACGGTGTTAAAAATGCAGAACCCCAAAATAATTCTTTGATTGCCCAATGGGGGCTTGAATCGGAAAAATATATCCTGATGGTTTCACGACTTGTGAAACATAAAGGCGCGCACTATCTGTTAGAAGCCTGGCAAATCGCCCGACAGCAATACCCGCAGCTGCTTAAAGACTACAAACTCGCTATTGTGGGCGGCGCCGTATTCACTAATGATTATGTTGCTTCACTTAAACATATTGCTCGCGGCGATTCCAGTATTATCTTTACAGACTGGCAAAAGGGACAGGAGCTGGAAGAGTTATACGCTAACACCGCTCTGCTTGTACACCCTTCAGAAAACGAAGGTTTGCCAATCACTGTTCTCCAAGGCATGTCTCATGGCCGATCAGTGCTAGTTTCTGATATTGCCGAACATAAAGAAGTAGTTAGCAACAACAAATTCTGGTTTGATAACACTAATATATACTCACTTGCGCAAAAAATAATTGAACTGATACAGCAGCCAGAATTACGAGCGGAAGCCGGCCATGCCAACAAAGCTTTGGTTGCAAATCATTATAACTGGCAAGATATTGCCACAAGCACATCTCAAGTATACGAAAAGCTGGCAAGCAAACAATCTAAAAAATTAAAATTGGCGTAAGCCAAAAATAAAAAATGCCGATTCTACCGGCATTTTTTATTTTTATTATTTATTTCTTTTTTACAGAGCCTATCACCTCTTTATATATATTTTCTAGACCATTCAAATAATCTTCAGGTTTATGATTGCGCTCCAGTGTTTGTTTAGCAGCCAAAACGATTGCTTGCGCCTGCGCTTCATCTGTTTGCATGGCTCGAATAATGGTTTTGGCCAAATCAGCCGGATCTTCCGGACGTGCCAAAAACCCGCTCACACCGTCAGTAATAAGCTCTGGATTACCACCACGATCTACACTAACTACAATACGGCCATAACTCATCGCTTCCAAAATAGCAAGCGAACAATTTTCATAAAATAAAGAAGGTACTACAATCACTTTTGCCTCAAGCATGATCTTTTTCCAAGCTTCGCCGCTTACCCACCCCACCCGCTCTATATTGGACATGATATTTTTGCGAGCAAATTCTTGTACCCAGGCGTCTTCTGGGCCATTGCCCGCTACCACAACTTTGTAATCTCTGAGGCGAGTCGCCGCTTCCATAAAAATCTTTATACCTTTTTCGGCATGAGTTCTTCCCAAATAGACCACTTTGTCCCCCAACGGATATTGATTCGGCTGAACCGCAAATGGATTTGGCAACACTCTCATTTTACTGGCTGGAAAACCGTACTCAACAAGCTTGCTTGCCATAAACTTGCTTGGACATATATACATATCTATATGTTGCCAAATTTTTTTATAACGATAATAGTGCGCCTCCAACACCCCGGCAATACTTGGTAACAATTTATTATCAATACAGCGATATCGAATACAATTAAATGAATTTTTATAGCAATGCTCGCACAACGTCTCCCCTCTTAAAAAATTGCGGCTGGGAGAAATCGGAAAAAAATCATGGGCAGTAAGAACCATGGGCACGCCCAACTGACGAAGTTTTAAAAATGTACTGGCGGAAAGATGGTGGTAAACACTATGCAAATGGGCAATCTCTGGCTCTGCCGCCATCACGAGCGCGCCCAATTTTTTTTCTATCTCTCCAGAATAAAATAATCGTTTAAAAATATTCCATTTTACAGACCATTCCTGCTTCCCTAGCAATTCTGGAACTTCGGATGCAAAATATGCGCCGTATTCGGATGGCATATTATTGCCATGAACCATAGCAAACTCACTTATCTCATGACCGCGCTGGCGCAAGCCTTTAATTGTATCAAACAATACGACTTCCACCCCGCCGCGGCGGTAAAAAAATTTATTTACTTGCAATATGCGCATATGAACTAGCGTTATTTAACAGCTACAACCACCAAATTACGAGCCTGTTTCTTAACTGTTTTTCTATTACCTTTTGAGTAATACATTTCTTTAACAACAAACCCCGCTTCTCTAATTAGATTCTTTAATTCTTGCCAGCTAAAATAGTGATAATAGCGCTCCGCAACTATATTACCATCTTGATCTTTCCATGGAATAAGATAATCGTTCTCCCTAAGCAGTTTCCAATCTTTTTTAAACTTTTCTTTAGCCCAATCGCTTTCTAAATTCCATGTTGTTATAACCAATCGGGCCTTTTTTTTCATTTGTTTATAACATTGCTGCAATAAATTTAAACGCGATTCATGGTCTGGCAGATGATGAAACGAAGCGATCATAAAAACCAGGTCAAAAAAATCGTCTTCAAATTTTACTGCTTTTTTGGCATTAGACAAGAATGTTACGGTGCCAGCTTTAACCTCCTGCTTAAAAGCCTTCTTGGCTATGGCCAATAATTTAGCGCTTTGGTCTACGCCGTAGTAATGAGCAAATTTATTGCCTAGAATATGAATAAGCCGACCATTGCCACAGCCCCAATCTAAAATATACTGGTCTTTTTTAACTAAGGGTTTAAATTTTTCTAGCTCCATAGCCCCCGATCTGGTATCGGCAAAATGCCGGGCGATACGGTTGTAATCTTCCCGGGTTTTATGTATAATCCGTACGTCGTCTTTGTTCATAATTTGCTATGCAGATTAGCCATCAAATAATTAAATATCTTGCTGAAAATCCTCCAAAAAACGAGACTGATTTTAGCGACTCGCTTCGCCGCGTACTGCGCCAAGAAAATAATGCTAAAATCTCCCTCCCAACCAAACGAGAGCTACTTAAAGCATACCATACATTGGTTCGGGCAAACAAGATCACAAAAAGTGTTCAACTGGAAAAAATACTTCGTCGACGCGCAGTGCGCACCTTGTCGGGTGTTACCATTGTCACATCGCTGGTAAAACCATATCCGTGCCCAGGCAAATGCGTCTACTGCCCGCTTGATTTTCGCATGCCAAAAAGCTACCTATCCGACGAACCTGCAGCTGCCCGAGCGCTCACGCTAGAATTTAGCCCCTACGATCAAATGGCAAAACGTATTGAAGCCTTGGAAAAAAACGGGCATCCAACCGACAAAGTAGAGCTTATTATTAAAGGCGGAACCTGGAACTCATATCCCTTGCCATACCAATATTGGTTTATTTTAAAATCTTTTGAAGCTGCTAACCGTACAGGCAAAAAAAATAAAACCAGGCAAACTACCTTAAGCGAAAAATCTTCTCTCAAGAAACTGCGCGCCGAACTTGCCAAGCAGCAAAAACTAAACGAAAAGGCAAAGCATCGCATTATTGGCTTAACCTTGGAAACCAGACCGGACTGCGTAAACGAACGTACGGTATGGCAAATGCGCGAAATGGGCTGCACCCGAATAGAGCTTGGCATTCAGCACACTGACGATTCAATTTTAAAACTCATTAAGCGCGGGCACGATAACGCCAGATCAAAGCTGGCAACCAAATTGTTAAAAAATTGCGGCTATAAAACCGATTTTCATTTGATGCCTCAATTGCCTGGCGCCACCCCTGAAACAGATTTAGTCATGTTAAACTCTGTTTTTGAAGACCCTGGACTGCGGCCAGACATGATTAAAGTCTATCCATGTTCGGTAATTAAAAATTCTGAATTATACGAATGGTTTGTGGCTGGAAAATACAAAGCCTACCCAACTGAAGATTTGCTTGCTATCCTTAAAAAATTCAAGCCAAATGTACCGCGCTACTGCCGTATCTCTCGTTTGATTCGCGATATTCCAGGGCAATACATTGAAGACGGAAACAAAACTACCAACTTGCGCCAAGTCATTCAGGAGCAGATGAAAAAAGAAGGAACGAAATGCGTATGTTTGCGCTGTCGTGAAATAGCCCACGCAGATCTTTCTCAAGTAAAAGATCTAACACCTCACTTATTTGTTGATGAATATGAAACTCTCGGCGGCAAGGAATACTTTTTGTCTTTTGAAGATAAAGATCGGCTTGTTGTGTTTGCGTTCTGCCGGTTGCGGCTTGTAGACAAAACAGATGCTGAGCAAAATAAAAAACTGGTTCCGTTCCCCGCGTATATTCGCGAACTTCACACTTATGGCCAGCTGGTAAAAATCGGCAAACAAGAATTGGGATCAAGCCAGCACAAAGGCTTGGGCAAAAAACTGGTAACCATGGCAGAAAAAATTACCAAAAATAACGGTATCAGCAAACTGGCTGTAATTTCTGGTGTAGGTGTACGAGATTATTACCGCCAGCTTGGCTATAAACTGGAAAATACCTATATGGTCAAACGACTGATAAAGTAGTAGAATAAAAAAATAACTATTTTAGTGTATATGATATAATCAGCTCCCTTTAAATTTTGTTTAATTTACCTGTATATATTGTATTTTTATGCACACACAACATTTAAAGGACTTTGATCAGGACATTTACCAAAGCATTAAACGAGAACAAAAACGCCAAGAAGAAGGATTGGAAATGATTCCATCGGAAAATTTTGTTTCTCCGGCTGTGTTAGAAGCCTTAGGTTCTGTACTTACCAATAAATATTCCGAAGGATATCCAGGCAAGCGTTATTATGGCGGCTGTGAATTTATTGATGAAGTAGAACAGCTGGCTATAGATCGCGCCAAACAAATGTTTGGAGCTGAGCATGTAAACGTACAACCGTTATCTGGCGCGCCAGCTAATGTGGCGGTTTACTTTGCTTTGCTCAAACCTGGCGATACTGTACTAGGCATGGACTTGTCTCATGGCGGACATCTTACCCACGGCCATCCTGTTACCTACATGGCTAAAATATATAACTTTGTAAGATACAAGACCAACGCCGAAGGATTGATAGATTTGGAAAACTTGCGCCAAATGGCTTTGGAACATAAACCAAAAATTATTTTAGTCGGCTATTCCGCATACTCGCGAGAAATTGAATATGAAAAAATAAAAGCAATTGCCGATGAGGTTGGAGCAATAACCATGGCCGACATCGCTCATATCGCCGGACTTATTGCCGGCGGACAAATGAAAAATCCGGTGCCAATTTTTGATATTGTAACCACTACCACGCACAAAACTTTGCGCGGGCCTCGCGGCGGCATGATTATGTGCAAAGAAAAATTTGCTAAAGATATTGATAAGTCGGTCTTTCCTGGCTTCCAAGGCGGCCCCCACGAAAACAATATTGCCGCTAAGGCCATAGCTTTTAAAGAAGCTTTGGAACCGGAGTTTAAAGAATATGCCAAACAAATAAAAACAAACGCCAAAGTTCTTGAAGCAGAGTTTAGCGCAATGGGATATAAGCTATGCTTTGGCGGAACAGACAACCACCTGCTGCTCATAGACGTAAGCAGTAAAGGCGTCTCGGGAAAAGAAGCTCAAATTGCCCTTGATAAAGCTGGTATTACCGTAAACAAAAACATGATTCCAGATGATCCGCGCTCACCCATGGATCCTTCTGGTATCCGCCTAGGCACTCCAGCGCTCACTACTCGCGGCATGAAAGAAGCAGAGATGAAAACTATTGCCAGCTGGATTGACGAAGCAATTACCCACTGGCAAGATGACGCAAAATTGTCAGAGATAAAACAACGAGTAATTGAACTCACCAAACAATTTCCGCTTTATCCAACCTTGCAGTAAATAAAAAATAAAATGCCCCGGCATAGTCGGGGCATTTTATTTTTTTAACCCATCTTTTGTTCTTGGTTAACTTTCACTTTTTGAGGATCGAATATAAGATAGGTATCGTGGGAACCAACATTCCCATCCCCGCCCTCAAAAGTTATCAAGCCATCATACCCTAACGATTTAATATAATCAGTAAACCAGCTTAAAAAATTAAAACTAATGTCTCTAATATTACCTGCGGTTATCTCTCCCGCATCGATTAATTCAAGGGTCTGGTTTATATTATTTTTAACTCTGCGATTGGTAACATTCATTAATTCGTTGCGCAATTTTTCTCCAAACCCTGCAGCGATCTTTGTTGCGTTTATATTTTTTCTTAGATCGCATACTTTCAAATTCTCCACGCTGGCCTCATATAATACAACAGAATCTTTTGCTCGCCCTCTTACATTGCCATAACCGATCGCTTTATCAGCCAGAGAAGTTAAATAAATACCATTTCCAACAGTACGCTCATCGGCTTCTTTGAACTCTTTAATTCCAGGCGTAGCAGATCCATGATACAAAGTCTTCTTCTTAAGAAATATGCCTTCGCCGTCATTTATTGATTCCTCCTCCTGATTTTTTCCAATATACTCCTGGCGAGCTTGCCAATACTCTACATTTTTTGCTTTTTCATTTTTTATTTTTTCCTGTCTTTCTGCATGCAAAGGCATAGCACGCACTTCATCGGCCAATGATTTTCTATAGTGCTCAAATCTGGGCATACAGGCAAACTTAAATAATTGTATTATTATTTTATTTCCCGGACTTCCACCAAATTTACATTACCTGCCTGCCCTACCGGCTCTCCCGCAACCACCACCATCTGATCGCCGACTTTCGCTAACTTATGTTTTTTAATATACGCAATAGAACGCTCAACCAATTCTTCTATGGATTGGCACGGCTCTAAGATAAAAGGAACCACACCCCACGATAAATTGAGCTGGCGCTGCACTCGCTGCGAACTTGTGCCGACCAAAATTGAAAGCGAAGGCCGCACATGGCTGATAAGCCTACCTGTTTCTCCGGATAAAGACGCTGCTAAAATTAATTTCGCATGTATTTCTTCTGCCAGCATGCGAGACAGCTGACTAATAGCTTCGTCTAAACTTGGATTATGTTTTTTAATTGGCGATAAATTCTTATCATCATAATGAGATTTTTCAGTACTGATGATAATTTCAGCCATAGTTTCTACCACGAGCACTGGATGCTTGCCCACCGCTGTTTCATTTGAAAGCATAAGCGTGTCTGCGTGATCTATTACCGCATTTGCCACATCACTGACTTCCGCTCTGGTTGGGCGACGATTCTCGCGCATGGAATCCAGCATTTGCGTAGCCACAATAACCGGTTTGGCCTGCTGGTTCGCAGCATCAATCATGGTTTTTTGAACTAAAGGCACCTCAGCAGCTGGAACTTCTAAACCGAGATCTCCGCGCGCTACCATAATTCCGTCGCTGGCATCTAAAATTTCCATAAGATTTTCTACCGCCACCCGACGTTCAATCTTGGAAATAATACGCACCGGAGGCTGATTTTTAATACCCAATTCATTTTCAAATTGTTTTATTAAAAAACGCAAATCAAGAATATCTTTAGCCGAACGAACAAAAGACATGGCAACCAAATCTACCCCCTGCTCTAAGCCAAATTTAAGATCATTCTTGTCTTTGTCGCTCAATGCTGAAATATCAAGATCGCTGTCTGGAAAGTTTAGGCCTTTGTGCGATAAAATACATGACCCTTCTACAACTTCTGCGGTAATTTTGGTTCCTTCCACGCTTTTTACCTTTACTTCAATATGACCGTCATCTATTAAAATTCGCTGGCCAACTTCTATAAATTTGTGCAAATCTGGATAATCCAGCGGAATTCTTCCTGATGAATACGATGAAATTGACGAATCTAAAACAATTTCTGCACCAACCGTAATTGCCACACCTTCTGCCGGCATAGCACCAACACGAATTTTTGGCCCTTGCAAATCCTGCATTATTGCGATCGGCTCGCCTGTTTCCGCTTCTACAGCTCTAATCTGCGCAATCAATTGAGCGTGACTAGCATAATCACCATGAGAAAAATTAAGCCGCGCAATATTTAATCCGGCTTTTACCATGTTAACCAGCGTATCTTTATCTTGGCAGGACGGACCGATAGTCGCGCAAATTTTGGTTTTCTTATTCAACATATATTATTTAAGCAACGCTTTGATCTGCTCTTGTTTAGCAGGGTCTAAATTAAAAAATTTCAACAAACCTTCCATTGATTGCGGCGTGCCTGTGGCACTTGATTTGGAGGCGGTTATTCCAAGCAGCTCTCCATATTGCCCCCAGATATCTTTTAGCAGCGGCGGTAAAAATACAAGAGCCAAAATGATCGGCACAACTATAACCGCAATACGAATCCAACTGGCCACCGCAGCCCACAACAACTTGCTATGGATTTTTCTATTTTGCTCGTAAATAATTTGCGACCATTTCAAATTTTTCTCTAACAACTCTTTTAAATCTGCGTTTGATACAGATTCATCTGAGGTTCTGGTTTTTGCAACCATCGGGCTGGCGGCAACATCAGTGCCCGCCTGCCCACCACTAGCCTGTTCTGGCGCTACTGGTGTATTAGCGTGTTTAAACATAGTAATATATTATTTTGTAGAAAGTTTTTTAAGCTCTTTTTCAAAAGTGCGCACGTCTCGAAAGTCACGATATACACTCGCAAACCGAATATACGCTACTTTATCAAAACCGCGCAAATGCTTAATAACAATCTCCCCCAAATCTTTACTGGAAATTTCTTTTGTTTTTTTCTTCTGGATGTCTCGCTCTATAGCATGGATCAATTTATGGAAACTCTCTCTGGTGTATGGCCGCTTGGTAAGCGACATGCGAATGCCGTTTTCTATTTTATCACGCATATACACTTCTCGATGCCCATCGCCTTTTACCACAATAATATCCAGCAATTCGGTTTCTTCTACGGTTGAAAATCTATACTGGCATTTATCACACTCTCGACGGCGCCTAATAGACAGGTCATCTTCTGATGGCCTGGTATCAACGACACTGGTTTCGGTATTGTTACAAACCGGACAACGCATATACAAAAATTATAATCTTTCTTTACTGCACCCAATTATACCGTGGAGCTGTTAAAAAAACAACACCCTAACCGGGTGTTGTTTTGTAAATATCGTAGGTTTACATCCCCATTTTCTTGCGGATAAAAGCTGGAATTTCAAGATCTTCATCTTGTGTTTTATCTTTAGCTGGAGGCGTAACCGGGCGTGACGGCGCTGCGCTTGTTGAGGTATGTGGATTGTGAATAATTTGCTTAAACTTTTTTTCTTCTTCCTCTTCATCTTTCTGAACTTTTCTCATAAAACTACTTGGGGTATACTTGCCGCTTGCGAAAAAAGACTGGCTTGGACTTTCTTCTTCAAGAGAAGAGAAGCTTGGCCGGCGATCTTCAAACCCGGTAGCGATCACCGCAATACGCATATTAGCCCCCATTGATTCATCAATGGTTGCGCCAAATATCACTTTGGCATCTTCGGCAGCTGAACTTGTAACAATTTTTGCCGCTTCGCTAACTTCGGCCATAGTCATATCTGGACCACCAGTAATGGTAAAGAGAATACCGCGAGCGCCATCAATGGACAGCTCAAGCAGCGGACTAGAGATTGCTGATTTTGCAGCTTCCATTGCCCTATTCTCACCAGTGCCAGTACCAATACCCATAAGGGCGGATCCGGCGTCACGCATAATTGTTTTTACATCCGCAAAGTCAACATTGATAAGACCGGGAATTGTAATCAATTCGGCAATGCCCTGCACACCCTGACGTAAGATATCATCAACAATTTTAAATGATTCAAGCAACGTTGTTTTCTTATCAATGATTTGCAAAATACGATCATTAGGAATAGTAATTATTGCATCCACATTTCGAGCTAGCTGTTCCCAAGCTTTTTCTGCAATCTCACGACGCTGCGGCCCTTCAAACGCAAATGGTTTTGTGACTACAGCCACAGTAAGCGAACCGGCTTCTTTGGCAACCGCGGCAACAATTGGCGCAGCCCCAGAACCAGTGCCGCCACCTAAACCACAGGTGATAAATACCATGTCTGCATCTTTTACCATGTCTCTAATTTCGTTCTGGCTTTCTTCGGCTGCCTTACGGCCAACTTCTGGATCCATACCAGCGCCCAAGCCGCGTGTTACCATCTTGCCGATATGTAATTTTTGCGGCGCGGAATTATGGTGCAAAGCCTGCACATCGGTGTTCATAACAATAAAATCAACACCGCGAATATGACTATTCACCATTCTATTTACAGCTGATCCGCCAGAACCCCCAACACCGATGACTTTAATTTTTGCAAATGTTTCTATATCAGGTTTTACTTGTGGCATATAATTGTAGATAAACCGCGGCAATATGCGGACGGATATTTTTTGTATTCAATTATTTTTATCTCACTTATTCTCTCAAAAATGCATGAACAATTTTAGTGTTCAATTTTCTTTGAAATAAAATAACGGAGTATCCTCCGCTTATAGTTTATATTTAAACAAACGTACTGTCAACCCCACACTTTTACTCTACATCTACGGTATAAGTGTTTTAAAAATCTTTTTCATCTGATCAACCACTTTGCCGGTATTTTTTAATACCGATGCAGCACCACCTCGTCTTTGCGCTGTAGCGCTTCCGCCCATTTGGCTCCCCCACTTTACTAAGCCAACCGCAGTCGCAAAACCGAGATCGTTAACCTTATCAGTAACACTGATAATATTTATTGGATATCCTAAATTGGATGGCAGGCGCAAAACTTTTTTTGACAGCTCGATCAGACCTGGTATTTTTGCTCCCCCGCCTGTAAACACGACTCCTGCCGGTAAAAGACCTGATCTTTGTAATTTTCTTAGTTCAGCATCTACTTTTTGTAAAATTTCTTCCATGCGCGCCGAAACAATTTCAGTAACATATTTCTTTTTTACCAGCTCATGTTCACCTGAACCAAGCTCAAACAAGTCTATCTCTTCTTTTTTAGTTACCAAATCCGCACGGCAATCGCCATGCTCAATTTTAACTTTTTCTGCGACATCCACCGAAGTACGCAACCCCACTGCCAAATCGTTGCTTACCAGCTGAGAACCTAACGGAATGATAGAGGTGTGTAATAATTGACCCTCTTCAAACACTGCCATACTCGTAGTTGCGCCACCAATATTTACTACCATAACACCTAGCTCTTTCTGGCGTTTGGTTACCACTGTTTCTGCGGTAGCAATAATTGAAAGGACAAGGTCCTCAATATCTAAACCTGATCGGTATACTGCTTTGGTTAAGTTTTTAATCTGGGCGGATGAACCTAATATTATTTGAGTATCCACTTCTAAACGCACACCCGTCATTGATGTCGGGTCTTTTATGCCTGTCTGACCATCAACTGTATACTGTTTTGGCAGCACATGAAGCATTTCATAATTAAGCGGGGTAGCAATCGATCTTGCCGCTTCAACAGCCCGAGCCACGTCCTCTTCGGTAATTTCATTATTCGCTTTTGAAACCGCTATTACACCTTTACTCGTTTGAGACAAAACATGTAAGCCTGATATACCAACCCAAGCACTATCTACCGGAACGCCAACCATTCGTTCTACTCGCTCCAAACAGGCCGAGATAGAAGACACAACATCTTCAATACTGCTTATCACACCTTTTTGCACGCCTTCCGAAGGAAATTCAGCTGCCCCTAAAACCTGAAGCTCTTCCTCAACTCCGTCTTTTTCCACCAGCTGTCCTACAACCATCCGCACAAAATTTGAGCCGATATCAAGACCTCCGATTAAATTGCCCTGGTTACTTTTCATAAAAACATATTTATCTGCCCACCCTTAATATACAGTTATACAATTATAGCACTATTTAAGCATATTTTCCAAGTATGGAAAAAAGATCAGCAGGCCAATTACGAGCGATACCAAAGAAGTGAGCAACACCGCGCCAGCCATCACATCTTTTATTATATATACATAATGGTGCAGCCTAGGCTTCAACAAATCACTCAAATACTCAAATACCGTGTTTAAAATTTCCACCAATAGCACAAGCAGCACCAATAAAATTACCATTATCAGCTGCCAAATTGGCAACGGCAAAATAAGCGCAGCGACAATGGCCAGCATTCCCACTACCGATTGGATGCGAAAATTCTGCTCCGACTGAAACACATGGCGCAGCCCTCGAGCTGCGTATACAAAACTTTTCAACAGCCTAGCAAGCCTCATATAATCTAAACATTAAAATAATCGTCTACAATAGCCTCCTGCAAATCGAACATGATTTTTGCTTCTTTTTTTTCTATATGATCATGGCCAATAATATGTAAAAAACCATGCGCTAACATGCGTACAAACTCCTCATCAGAAGCAATGGACAGCTCTTTAGCCTGCCGAACAATTTGCGGGTAACATATATAGATCTGTCCTAAATATGAAGTTTTAACCACTGAATCTTCTTTCCAAGCAAATGATAAAACATCTGTTGGCTTGTTCTTTCCTCTATAATGCCCATTTAACTGCTTCATCTCCTTATCTCCAATAATATTTACCTCTACTTCTCCCGATACTTTAGCATGCTTATGCACAAAATAAAAAATGTGCTCAATATCTTTCTCACTCCAATGGCATTTACTTTTTTTATTAAAATCTATACTAATACCTGACATATCATCGTGAAAAACAAAATTATAAATGCATAAAATCAAGCGACGAAGAAGTTGCGTTTCCAAATACCGCAAAACTGCGAGCCATCATAGAAATCACTGACCGATAATTTACCACGCGAGAATCTGTGGTGTGGTACAAAACCACGTATACATGTTCGGCGTCATAAAAATAATACACCAAACTATCCGAACGCTTTTTACCACTTCCAAAAAAACGACTGGTAAAGTCTGTCACATCCGCAAATTTTTGATTTGGCGCCCATCTGGCAAACCAATCTTCAAAAGATTCTTGAGGTAATCTGTCTAAAACTCGTATTTCTATATTCTCTCCAGTAAGAGTGCTAAATAACACCTGTTTTCCTTCATTATCAACATCTCCTACCGCCCAACTAACCGGATAGAATACTGAGTAACCAAACACTGGATTCTTATACTCCTTAACCAACCCTGATTCTACCAAACGCATCGGCTCCTTGCCAGCCGGATTGTATAAATAAAACAATTCATGACCATCATTGTAACCGTCTTCATCTGTATCAGGCTTGCTTGGATCTGTATTAAATATATCTTCTGCTGTATCTGTTATATCATCTTCATCCAAATCAGCGCTGTCAACTAATAGCGGTGATGGAAAATCAATAGCCACCTCATCACCATTCTTTACAATCGGAGCGGCGTCGCTGGTTGTAGAAGGAGCCGCCACCTGCTCCGCAGTATTAGTGCTCACCAACACATTTGAATTCACAGTTGAGCTCACCGAAATACGCGGTGCCTGCGGTATTTTCCCGCCAACCTGCTTGCTATTTTGCCAAACATAATATCCTCCCATACCAGCCAACAACAGCCCAAAAATCGCTAACAAAAATAAGGCTGCGGTTTTTTTATTTGAAAATATCTGTACCGCATGCGTTGCATCCCCACTCCCAACGGCCGTCGCTTGATCAAGCATTTTTTTCTCTCCGGGCGTCAATGCAGAGTTTTTTTTCACCACAATTTCTTTTTCAACTTTTTTAAAATGAACCACCGGATTTAACCCGCCATAAAAATCAGACGGCATGGTTTGTGCTTGTACTGGAGGAAGAGATTTTTCGGAAGATGTGGTATTTTTTTTACCGAACATACGCATGCTTATAAACTTATTCTATTTATTTTACAGATGAAGATGTTGAGGAAACCGACATGGTACTGGAAGCAGTTGGGGCAAACAATTTGCCTGGACCAAGAGGGTTGTATCCATTTTTCACTTCAGTGCCATCCGGGTATGTGTCATTATCCGAATCTGGATTTAAAATATTAGTTTTCCAAATTAACACTTCGTCTCCGTCGCTTAATCCGTCATTATCTGAGTCTGAATTTAACGGCGAGCTCTTAAGAGTGATTACCTCTTCTCCATCAGTTAGACCATCTCCATCCGTATCCGGATTTTGTGGATTTGTGCCAATTTCTTTTTCTCGCACATCATCTAACCCATCTTTGTCAGTATCTACGCCCTGACCAAACAAAATTTGATCGTTGTTGATTTGCGCCGGAAGATTGGTGGACGAAGCTGAATTTGCGACTGTGCTTGAAACGCTTGTTTTAGGAACAGTATTGGCTACTGGCTGCGGTACAGTTTTTTTCTTTGCCAAAAAGAACCACCACGCTCCATAAGCGCCGCCGCCTAATAATAAAATAACCATAAACAGCACTAACACTTTCCCCAACACCGGCGAACTCATCTTATAATTTCCCATGCTATTTTCTTCACTTAATCCGGAAAATTGCGGCGGCACCATTGTTCTGTCTTTCTTTTTTAGCATGCCATTAGACAACGCATCGGGCAATTGTTCTGCAGGCTCCTTCTCAACACCAGCAAATATATCTGCAGGTTCGGCGGGTAGATTTCCTGGCGGATTGGCACTGTTATTTTCTTCATCAAACATAATAGAAAATTAAATATAAAAAATTATATTATTTTAAAGATGACCGCTTCCTAAAGGGCTGAACCCGCGACGCACCTCATAACCATCCGCATACCCATCTTTATCAGTATCCTTATCCAAAGGATTTGTTTTATAAACCAGTATTTCTTCTTTATCGCCCAAACCATCCCCATCTGAATCACTATCTTCAGGATTGGTATTATATCGCCCCTCTTCTTCATCGGTTAACCCGTCAAAATCTTTATCGGTTGCAGCCACTGCCTGCAACGCATTCTTAAATTCATTTTCCCTGAATACCTGATCATTAACCGCTTGATTATCAGTGCCGCGGCTATATTTATTTTGTAAAAATCGTACGCCAAAAAAAATACCTACAGCTATGCCTAGCATTACACAAATTCCAATGATCTTCTTAATCCAAGGCATATGGATTTTAGTTATTAATATAATTAAAATTCGCAGGTCCAGTCACGATTGTGCTGACATCTAAAATGTTATCTACAGTAATCTCTGAGCCAGACGATGGCTTGCTTAAATTAAATACTTGCCAGTACTTTGCATTTTGATTGTCGGATAAGGCTGCGGCTTGCAAATAATATGTTTTTACCGGCGTACCAAATCGATAAAAAGCAGAATTTCCTATATCGCTTGGAGAAATTAAGTTGTCTGAAACAAAACTTAAATCTTCACCATACTGAACATCGTTTTCAGGCAGATACACATCTACTTTTAATTTTGCAGTATTTCTAAACTGACGAATGGCCACACTAGGTGATTTTACATAAAAAGAGTATGTGTTACCAGACATATCACCGGCATCAAGAGTAAACGCTTCAGCATTTGTTTGTCCAATAGTATTGTTAAAACCATGATACCAAATACCGCTCAATTTTGAGTTATTAGCATCATAATATCGTACACCGGTAACATACTGTTTAAGCGAAGAATTTTGCTGACAGAGAGTAGGTGAATTACAAAAAGAACTATGTGTAACCTCCGGATTGGATGTAAATGGATTAAGTACACCACCGCTAAAATCTTCAGGGCCTACCCAACTTACCACCACCCGCACATCTTGGGTTCGAATTGTTTTTCTAACCACCGGAGAAAGCACAAAATCATACTGCCAAGTTTGTGGGGCAGATACGACTGAGATATCAAACGGACGCGTCCAATCACGATTCAAATATACGTTATATTTTTTCCTTCGCTCTGTGCCAGCTGAACAAATTGGATCGCTGCCTACCAGGGCGCTACCAACTCCATATGGGTTGAGCAAAGTATATGCAGAATCAGACCCAACATTCTTGATTGCTCTACCCACAAGAGGCGAACCTGTATTACTTAAATCACAGTCTGTGTTACCGCCCGTACCCGCAAAAAAACTGACAACTGTACTATTACATGTTCCTGCAGATAAAAATACCGAACTGGTTATAAAATATTTAGCAAATAAGGGATCTTTGGCAGAAGCACTGGCAGTTGAAGTTGAAAGTACGTTAATAAAACCACCGGAAATATTTACCCCTGACGAATTAACCCCGCAAACAATACAATTTTTTACCGTGCCAGCTGTACATTCTCCGCAGCTTTTCGTTCCTTTTTTTATTGTATGCGGGTCATGAGGCTCTGCTTCACAGGCAAGTTCTTTATAACCATTATGCGCTACATCTTTTACCAAAGAGGTCGACCCATCTGTAGAAGTGGCCACCGCGTAAACAGTGCCATCAGCAGTGTAGTCACACCGCTCCACATCTTCCAATATGCCATTACCGCAATATTGCGCTGGCTGCACATCAATAGTATTCTGGCAATTTGCCGAACAATATGAACAGCTGCGACCGTATGTTGGCACGCATGCTCGCCCATTATTTGCCACACCTTTATCACAGGATTCATTTGCATCCACAATCCCATTGCCGCACACGCCAGCTTCTGATAAAACTGGAGGCGCTGCCGTCACGGAACAATACCAACTACTCTGCATTTCTTGCCTAACATCATTCTCGGATAATATTGTATTAAAAATTTTTAATTCATCAATGCCTCCCAAAAAGAAATTAGCATAATCCGGATTAGAACCAGTCGGCTGTTCTGAAGATCCAACAGTTATATCTTCAGCCGAATAATCCATAAAAGAATTAGCAGAAACAGAGGTATTAACCGCCTCTAGATTGCCGTTGATATATATTTTTGCAGTGTTAGTGTCACCTGTTCTTTCAAACGTTGCCGCTACATGCGTCCACTCATTTAAAGGAATGCTTGTAACTGAGTCTACTGCATGTTGCTGCTGGCTATCCCACAAATTAAACCTTACTATTCCTGGGGTATTTGGATTATTGAACTCCAAATCAAAGCCAGTACCTGTTCTTGGCCCACCCTTTTCAACAATGCGCTGATAGTGCTCATCATAACTTACTGGCCGAACCCAAGCCTCAACCGTAACAGCCTTAGTAAATTCTAAACTAGCACTATGATTTACTGTTAGAAACCGATTTTTTATTTGTTCTGAACGAAATGTTGCTGCGTTATTTTCTTTTCCTGTAAATATTTCAGGACATGCCCCACTTCTACATACGGCTACGTTATCTTCTGATGACATATCTTCTACAACCCCAGATCCCGTAGTCGCATTTGTACGCAACGAATCAAACGACCACCAAGCTACAGCTCGCTCATCTTGTTTTTGACATGTTTTTGAACAGGTACGAACCCCCGGCCTTCCATCAACTGAACAGGCTTGGTTACCCTCGCAACTTTCATATTCACTTTGCATAATACCATCACCGCAATAAGGGCCCCAATTCTGACAATCCCAACTACACGAACTCTCTTTACCTGCGGAACCATACTTTTCCATGCCAGGAGTACCCGGATCACAAACTTCATACGCAGATTCCAAAATACCATTGCCGCATCTTCCTAACGGACTTATTCCATTACAAGAAATATTGCAGTGGTTGTACTTGCCATTTAAATTTCCGTCGTCACACGTTTCTCCCAATTCTTTTACACCATTGCCACATCGACTTAAATTACTGCATAAAGTTGTAGAAGCGACCCACTGACAATTACTATTACAGACGCTAAGATTTTTAATCGCCCCCACACAACCGGCTTGATAGTTAATTACGCCTGGCGGATCACACTGCTCTCCCCGGTCTGTGTTTAAACGACCATCGCCGCAAACACCGGATTGCAAAGTAGAAATCTCCTGATCAAAGTTACAGATACCTGCATCATCGCTGATTTTTACCACGCTACTACTGACAAAATCCGCCACAAAACTATTAAAATTAGCTGGAACTAAACCAGTATTTTCTAATCGGGCGCGAATTATATACTTGCCTGTATTTGACGCAACTATATATCGATAGGCATATGAATCTTTATTGCAGGCAAAACTAAAACGGCGATCGGTTGTACTCCAACCAGTGCTCGGATCATGGAGCACGCACGTTTCAGTATCTGGGCACTGGCTATCTTTAACACAGAATCTATTAGTAGTTTGAGAGCAAGTACCTGCCAAGCCAAGCTGGTTGATCGGATCTGTCGGTAAAGCACGCCCCAATTCATTGCCTAACAAAGACCACGAAGGCCAGACACTGAGAGTTTGACCGTTTAAATATGTACCCTCCTTTAACGTAGGCACAGAAACTGCACGCGCAGACTGAACCACCAAAATAATACCCAGAAGCACTGGAGAAAGCAGGAGTAAAAAGGTTTTATTATACTTTTTCATACACACTATTATACCATGAACCAAAAACATTATGATCCGAGCAAACTCTGGATCTCATTGAGATCTCGAAGCCGAATATAATTTCTTTTTAATTTATCAATTTGCACCGAACAAACCTCGCCAACCCCGCAATCCAAATCGGTTTTACAGGTGGTAGAAGCTCCTGGATTAGAAATGCTTACGCCGCAATATCCGTAATTTGTCAGATTGGTATTGAAATTTAAATTACTTACTAATTGATCAAAAACATTTCTCGTATCTGCAGAAGCGTTAGCGTTAATACTGAACAAATAAATATTGGAAAATAAATTATTTGATGTATCAGAATAATTAAGCGCATCAACGTAAATATTGTTTCCATCTGTAATAGCGTCATACCCGTTAATGATTGTGGAGCGCATTTCTCCAGTAAATCCTTGTCCGCCTAGCGCACGATCATTATTAAACCATTCAGAAACAGTTAAATGCTGCGGGTTGGAAAATACCGCAATACCAATCGCGTCATTATTTTTAGCATTAGTGAAAATAAAGCGCTTAAGTGTCGAGGTTGGAGTATCTCCAACAACCGAAGTCGAAACTTGCACCACCGGACGCAAATATGGCAGGTCATCAGCTACGCCTGTAACTCCTTTATCCGCACAATAGTATGAACGGAAATTAAAGTACCCGCCACTTGGCGAAGGCGGTACGGAAGAGTTATCGAATGCATCTGCCGCCAGACTAAAACCATCATTATTTCCTAATTTATCTTCATACGGGAATATAATATACGGTCCGAGCCCGCTCACCAACAAATCTTTGGGTGGCCATGGATGTTCACATAAAAAGACAATAGCTCTTGTTTTACCAGCAGTAACTAGCCCCATCTGAGAAGAATAATGATTTTCAGTTACCGAAGCAGAAGCGCGCACATCAATCTCTCCATTACGATTTTGCGCAATCAACATATTAATCGATGAAGTTGTAGGCTCAAGCGTTACATATGGATTTGGTAAAGGCTGCCAAATAAAGTCCCAGGCATAATGACCAGGAATTGACTGTATTTTTGCCCCATTTCCACTAAATGCAGCTGCAGCTACAGTTGAAGTTGCGCCGGCTCGATCAAAATATACCTGTGAAGGACTTACAGTAACTTTGTCTATTTCACAAATATTAGTGCCAGTAATAAACTTCCAGCTCACAGGCTTATTTGTTGCAGCGGAATTACCAATAGAAATGCCTTGTTTACTCTTAATGTTATTTTTTAAAATTGCTATATAATCTGCGTCCAGCGCCAACGGTTTTGTTAATCTTAGAACAACCTTACTGTAGGTACTGCTGACCGATTCCACAGTTACTTGACCGATATCATCTCCTGCGCACCATTTTGTAGATCGGATACTAGTACGGACCGCTGACGCTTCTTGACCGGTAATATACTTAATCAAATTTACCACGCGCGCAATAATTCGTTTATACCATGGCAGCTGATCATGCATAACACCAGATACGGATGCGAGCGCAGTCACATCTTCGGCGCTGCCACAGGTAGAACTCGTTGTACCGCGTGCAATAATAAAATTATTTTTTACTGTCCCAACATCAATCTGTTGATCAAACACAGCTTCAATTGAAGTATTCGGACAAATATTAAATCGTTCTGTCGAAGTTGAACCAGGCAATACCGAGACAAGTCTTGGCCTCATGTAGCAGCATCCATCTTGCGCAACACCCCAGCCACTGCCCATACGCGCCTCACATTGACTATCGTTAGAGTAGCCACAGGTCACAACAAACTGGCCGCTTCCCGATTTTGAGCCACTTGAAGTATTTTCGTTAGTTGCAGCAATAATTGACGACTTCTGCGCAGCTGGAACTCCGGTGGCTACCCCCATACCCACACCACGCGCCAACGACCATGGATTTCCACTAGTGCGATTACCATTTAAATTAGTTTCACAAAAAGCATCTTCTCCGATTCCAACTTCCCCATCTCCGCACAACGACGGCTCTGAATATAACAAAGAGGCACCGACGTGTTGTCCGGAAGAATCACATCCTTCAGTTCCAGCAACACATTCAGTATGCGATACATCATTATTCAAACATAGAGCGTTGCACCATGCGGCTTTTCTTCCATTTCCCAAATCACAACCGGCATCTTCATCAGGGCTAGTAACACCATCGCCACATACGCTCAAAGCATTTTTACACGCTGCGTCAAAGGCAGCTTGAGCAAACCCGCCACGCGAAACCAAATTGTTATAGCACCATACATTAAATAATTTTGATCCTTGATGCTGACATGATTGAGAGCAAGACATGGCAGAAGTTGAAAGTGTTGAAGATGAAACAATTCCCAAATCACAATCCTCGCCCGCACCTACCACACCATTTCCACACACCGAAGCGTTAACCGCGCTCGCATCAGTATTTACTGCAGAGCCGGCGCGCAAACAAACACTGTTACACCCAATTGATGTAGCGGAATCAGCTGTATCGCACGTTTCTCCCAACGCAGGCTCTACAACTCCATTGCCGCATGAATTTGGGTTTTGATTTCCGGTACGACGACAATCCAAACCACATCCAGAACCGGCAAAAGGAGGGTCGCAATCCTCTCCCGCTTCTACTACACCATTACCACACATTGGCACAACCGGTACGCCAATTGCCAATGCGCTGCCTTTACGTACACAATTTTTCGCGCAAGAAACATTATTACCTCTGCTTACAAACGACCGCACCTCTGCCACCACATTTGGAAATGCCGCCATATCTGATGTTGTCCAGCTCCACCCCACGGACCAAGCGTTTAATTTTTGACCTGCCGCACTACATGTATCAGGAGAAGAATACGGCTGCGCATTAAAAATTTTCTTATCATCAACAGATTGAGCTACAAATAACGACGGAGCAACATCAACTCTGTCTATTAAACATCTGTCTTGTTTAGTTTTGAATCTCCAAGTAAATTGTTTTCTATATGGTTTTGAAGCGGTATTTGGATCGCGCAACTTTGCTGCTGACCATAACAAATCCGTTGCGCTGCTATCAGTACTTGATGCTGATAGTACCACCATATATATAGTATTCGGTTCAAGCTCAATAGAATCAGCTGCGGAATTAGCAATTTTTAATACTTTATAATCACTAGCACCATCAAGGATAATATCTGCAGCACCAAACGCAGGCGTGGTACTCAAACAATTTTCATCATTACATTTTAGTAATTTAACCGGCCCGCTTACAATTGAACCGGGTAAATTTCTATTAGACATACTGGTATTAAAACGCACGCCAACCTCAGCGTTTGTGCACGACTCAAGACATTTTGGCCAAAAATCTACTACTTCAGGATTGTTTAAATCTATGGTAAGCGGACTAACGCCAGCGTATTTCGCCGAAGCCAGTGTTGCAGTGGCGGTAATATGAATCGCGTTTTCAGGATTGGCTAATCCTACTCCAACTGTATTGGCTAAAGCAGAAACTTTCGCTTCGTCATTATTCGTAGAAAATATTTGCGCGTATGCATGATTTTTTGTATCCCACGACCAAGTAAAGGCATCAGTATTCATCACAACACATTTCTGCGTACTTAAACCATGGCCGCTATATTGCAGATCTGCTCCGCTATCCGAAGATAAAGATCTTTGTTTTATCGGTTCTTCCAACACCGAAGTCCAGTATGAATATGGAGTAATAACAACACCTTTCATACGGCAATCTTGAGCACCGGTATGAAACACAAAACAATAGGCAGAGCCGGCACCACACGGTTTGTCTGCAGCCAAGGGCGCTGATGAAGTTCCAACTCCGGCGCTTATACCAGTCTTAAGCACTACTTGATACCAAGTATTATCTTTCCATTTACCACCATTGTATGATACGTCTGGATTTACTTGCACATAACTTGCGCTTTCGCTACTTGGCATAGGAACCAAATCACCTGCTCCCGCCACACTAACGACATCGCCTGGCGTACAGGTTCTACCACTTTCATTTACCGACCCGGTCTGACATTCGGTAATAGTAAAATCAGATCTAGAAATGTTATTAATTGTAGGCAGGCTGAACTCCACGACCACAGCCGCAGTACGACAAATATTATGGTGGCTGTCGCCGGATGAAGAATCCCACTGCACACTTGGTGAAGGAGAAGGAAGATTCTGCCCAAGCTCTGTTCGGGTGTCGCAACGTTCAACTACATGAGGAACTTTAGGAATATCTTTTGTGCTAACTCTCCAAACATAACCGCCAACTAAAGTTTCTCCTTGGCATAATTGATTATTTGGCACACATAACCCGGCATCAACTCCGGCTGCGCAACAATGAGTGTTTGGAATTGAGCAGGTATTATTATTTCTAACACAATCTAAAACTGAAAATTGAGCTGGGTTGCTTATTTTTTGATCTGGATTTCTTTGCACCACAACCGGTCCCGTACGAGTACCCAGCGGAGGCTTGACTGCGATTGATTGACCAACAGCTAAATTGGTTAAAACCGGCGAACTGCCTAGCACTCGACCACTTATCACATCAGCAACCGCACCGTCAGCCCAAAAATATACAGCCGGAGAATTTCCAAAATATTCACCAGTAATCTGTAACGGCGAGGCGTCATTAGCAAATGGTACCGGACCAGAAACAGGACTTAAACTACAAACTCCTGGCGCCGGCTCCCCATTTTCTACTGTAAAAATCGGACCGACAGAACTCCATCCTAACGATGCATCAGCCGGTCTCACTTGCACAAAATATGAATTACCTACCTGCCCACTCCCTGGGGGGAATTTTACAATGATTTGTGTGTCAGACCAGGTATTGCGACAACCTGGAGGAAAATTAAAATCACCTTCGATTGCTTCGCCAGGTTGACCGTTGATATTTTCTTTAAACCACACACGCCCTAGCTGACTGCCAAAATTTTTACCCGTAATAGTTATATATGTTCCTTTTGCCCCTCTCTCCGGAGATATTGAAGAAACAACTGGCGCGGAATCGTTCGTACCAGCATCAACAAAAAATCTGACACTATTACTCTCATTATTATTTTGTACAATTTTTACCCCTACAGCACCGTTATTTAATAAAGGTACACGAGCTCTCACTACTGTATCAGCCCAATTAGCCAGGCTGACCAACACGTTCTGACCGCCAAAAGAAATTTGTCCCGGAGCCGCACCAAAACGCTTGCCGGTTACCAAAACTTCCGTGCCAGGCAAACCGCTTGAAGGGTTTACAGAACAAATACCAGGTCGCACCACTGAATTAACTTCAAAATCGCTGATACGCGGACCAAAACTATCATTGGTTGCATCTATAAATTTAATACCCGCACTACTGGTTACGGTCTCTACTCGTATAGAGCCGCTTGTAGCATTTTGCGGCACTTCAGCAACAATTTGCCAAGGCCGCCAAGCTCCCGAACCACATTGCGCCGCAAGCGGAATTTCTTTATTATTCAAAAAAACTTTTCCAGGATTTGTACCAAAATAATTACCTGAAACAGTAATTAAAGTACCAGGACCTCCTGATAATGGAGATACGGAATTAATTCTCATTTTATCTATACAAACACCGGCCACTGTATCGCAAAAACCACTAGAACACTGCGCGTTATTTGTACATGCACTAGCTGCACAAGCACCACACTCCCCACCACAAGCAGGAGGACCGGCTTGCACTTCACCTAAATCCGCTTGCAGCGCATTGTCAAAACAATGAGTCGGCAATAAATTAACAAGCGTGCTCGTATTATCAACATGACCGGACCAGTCATATCCGATTGCAGAAATTAAATGCTGCCCGGCGCTTACACCTGCCGTTGGCCAATTAACTGTAACTGAGCCAGTTTTTTGACAACCGTTTATAGATTGACTACCGACAAAATAATTATCGGCGGAAAGTTGAATTTTTTGCACACCGTTATCATCGGTATAATTAACCACCACCGGCACCACGGCACCTGAGCGCAACAAATCAGTTGCGATTGGTTCTATGCTAATTTGCGGACCTGTTCTATCTACTCCTTCACCAGTAGTAAAACTAACATCTCCACAACCTGCTTTTACAGAACAATTAAGCGCCAACTGGCCATCGGCACTTTGTATAGCGGCTGAATTTTCAAAATGAACTGTATACTGCGTCGTAGGTAACAAACAATCATTTGGAGCACTGCCGCAATCACCCTCAGGAATAAAGGCGGCTGTATTTGGTGAAATCAAAGACCATTGTCCCGGGGAGATACTACCATCTGCTGTTTTGACAACCAAATTACCATTGAGTGTTGCACCATCAACGGGCCGATTAAATGTAATGGCCGGATGTACATTGCGCACGCATAAAGCACCTCCTTGAGGAAGGCTATCAACGTAAAAAATATCTGAAGGAAAATATGGATTTTCACCGCCTCCGCCTCCACCGCCGCCATCTGCTACCGAACCACCCGTAGCTTCAACTAATTTATTGACCACAAAACTGGCAATGGCATATGAGGACAGAATAATGGCCAAACCAATAACTGAATTTAATAATATTTTTTTTGATTGCGAGATCTTCTCTTCGTCTCCGCCAGCAGTCATCCAAACAAAACCACCATATAAAATTAAAACTAACGCCACAATACCGAGCAAGCCAAGTGCAGTTCTAATAATGCGCGCCACAACCAGCCGAATATCTGTAGCCGGCAACCCAATATCATTGCTTACATTTTGCAGGCCGAGATCTGGCGCACCAGTAGTTTGCGCTGTTGCAAATTGATGCGATACAAACAAACTAAAAGATAAAAAAATAATTACAAGCACCGATTTCCAGATAGTAATTATTTTTTTCTGTTTCATATTAAAACTGTAAATTATAGACTACTCTGTTTCAAAAAATCCAAGCACGCTGTCATACCCGCGGATGCTGCGCCATTACAGCAAAAAGCCCTGTTTTGTTCATTCACTACCTGGCAGCAGCTTTGCGGATTGTCCGCTTGACAGCTTGGAGAAATAATAGTGTTTGGTAAAACACTCATACCCGGTCCCTTACCTGGATAAAAACAATTAAAATGAACATCCTCAACTGTAGAACTAACGGTAGGAAAATAATATTGACGAGATGAGTCAATAAATGGCCCATGACTCAACCTAACATAGGTCGTGCCGTCTGATCTAAAGGAAGTTGCGGGCTCTTTCCAAATCGGAACCTGGTGCGTTGGTTTTTCTTCTAAGCCAATATCATACATGGATTCCGCTCTCATTCTTTTGTTAAACACCATGCTTACTTCTTGGTCTGAAGCAACACGCTCCGCATCAATACCCGGTACAATAGTTTGAATAAACGGCGAAGAAACATCTAAGCTATCAGCCAAGGAAAAAGACCAAAAATAATTATCCGGCTGTTTCTGATTTGGAAATACTGGCAACGCATTGCCTGCGTTATTTGGAATATTATTTTTATTACCATCAAGAGCATTGCCGGCCAAGTCAGTTACTCCTGAAAAAGGCTGCGCTTCAAAAGAATTTTGATTGATTGTTTTTGCAGCTCGCAACAAAACCTCGTATGAATCCTGAGAACAATTCGCACCTGGCTTGTCGCACACTGGCATACAGAACACCGGGTTGCCGCAGGCGTTTCTACCGCATTCTTGCGCTGGGGTAAATTCCAAAGTTCTAAAACCATTGGTTAAATTAAAACTTCCCAGCGGCATACTACTATACTGCGAAGCAAGAAAAATATTCTGCCCATCTATATAATAATGCCCATCTCCCACATTAAACTTACCGGTAATACCGGTTGGATCCAAAGGCTCGGAAAAACTGATTTGCAGAACTGTATTTTTATCTACGGTTGTATTAGCTCCCGGAAACACATTTTCTACAGTTGGAGGCGCAATGTCTAAGACAGTGCCGTTACTAAAACCCCACTGATAATAATTATTACCAAGAACACCACTGTTAAAAGCGGAAGGATTGTTATTTGCAGGATCGTCAAGCAAAATATCAGGACCGAGATGCACAATATAAGCCATCGGCTCTGTAGCGCTGCCAAGATAACCGCCTGCCGGATCGGACTGATCTGTTATTGGCTTGATTGTTATTGCATAAACACCAGTAACGCCATTTTCTGTACTTACCGATCCTAAAGCCACAGCTCCAAACACTCGCTCTCCCCCGTTCGCTTTTCTAATATTAATTAAATTATCGTCAATATTTTTAACTCTATCACAGTCATTGTACCAATTTTCTATGGTTGTTTTACAATTACCAAACACACCGTCGCCACTTGTATCTTCCACGATACTATCCATTTTAATCGGACGGCGGAAACTGATAACAATACGAGTGTTGCGCGGAACATTTATTTGTTCACGCGCCGGATAATGATCTTTAATTATTTGACCCAAAGCGCCGCTGCCTTGGAAATTTTCAAAGACTGTTTCTGCGCCAAATCCGCTGCCATCTCCTATATCTCCCGCAGTGGTAGCATCGGTTAATTTACTTATCACAAAACTAACAATAGCATAGGCGCTTAAGATTATTGCTAAGCCAATAACGGTATTAAGTAAAAACTTTTTTGCGGAAGCAACCTGCTCTTCATTGCCCCCAGCAGTCATCCACAAAAATCCGGCATATAAAATAAGACCGAGCGCAACTATACCTAACAAGCCGAGCGCAACTCTAATAATACGGGCAATCACCAATCTGATATCAGTAGCAGGCAAGCCGAGGGGCTGCTCAATAACCTGCACTCCGGTTTGTAAATTACTATTTGGATCAGCCACGCTTTGTCCATACGCTATATCGGGCAAACTAAAAATAGCCAAAGTCAGAAATACTCCCGCAATGGCAATTTTTAGGATTGAGATAAATTTTTTTTGCATCCATTGAAGCATGGGACAATGGAATTTTAAAATTTATTTAAACGAAACCGTAAGGAACAAGAGTCTGCATAGCAAAAATAATTTTGCAATCAGCGCAACTTTTATCTTCCAAAACGCTTTGTTTCTTCAGGCATTTGTCCGATTTTTTTCAAGTACTCAATTTTTTGAGAAACCGCCAAACGATGTAGCGCACTTTTCTTGCGCATATTTTTATTTTTTGGGCGTTCGTAAAATTGAATTTTTTTGACTTGCAAAATCTTACCGGATTGTTGCCATCGCTTCTTTACACGACGCAAAAAAGCTTCAAATGATTCATTTTTCTTTCGTTTTACTTCTGACACAATGTCACCTCACTTTCTAAATTATATGTTATAAATAACATCTTAATAATACTACTTTTTTTCCGTTGCGTCAAACCGGTCAATTTTCTTCTTTAGAATACTTTCAACCTTCTTTTGATCAACGATTTCCTGCACACCCGATTCCATGTCTCTGATAATAATCGTACCATCCTGAACTTCTTTTTGACCTAAAATAAGAGCGTACGGCACCTGCAAACCATTGGCAGTTTCCAACTGGCTTTTCAACGAATTCTTAGAAAAATTATACGCCACCTTCAAGCCGGAGTTACGCAATTCGTTAATCGTTTTAAGCGCGCGACGGCGAGCTTGATCTCCAAGCTGAGCCATAAACGCATCAAACTGCATATTTCCAAACTTGATCTGCTGCGCATCAAAATACTGGCGTAAAGCTGATGCGGACCGTTCAATACCCAATGAGAACCCGGCTGCCGGCGCTGGTTTACCGCCCATTTCCTCCACCAAAAGATCGTACCTTCCGCCACCACCCAAAGCACTCTGAGAACCTTGTTCTCCGTTAGGAGAATCTCCCATGACTGGATAAATTTCAAATACGGTACGAGTATAATAATCTAAACCGCGTACTAAACTAGGTTTTAATACATACGGCACGGATAATTCATCCAGATACTCCAACACTTTCATAAAATGGTTCTTTGATTCTTCTTCAAGCCAAGCAATAATCTGAGGCGCTTCTTCTTTAACCGGCTGGCATTTTTCTTGCTTGCAATCCAAAAGACGTAATGGGTTTTTAGTTAGCCGCTGTTTACAGTCATCGCACAAATAGCTGCGCTTGCTGCGATAATACTCAACTAGTGCGGTTTTGTATTTTTGTCTTTCTTCCGGCATGCCAATACTATTGATATGCACTTCTACCGGCAAACCAAGATCTTTATAAAAATTGTGCGCAATCAAAATTAGCTCCGCATCTTGCACCGGATCTCCGTCGCCAATTGTTTCAAAACCAACCTGATGAAATTGTCTAAAACGACCCGCTTGCGGTCGGTCATGCCTAAACATCGGACCCCAGTACCACATTTTTACTGGCTGAATAGAATTCCACATGCCATGCATAATGTATGCACGAACTACTGAAGCAGTGTTTTCCGGACGCAAAGCAACTTTATTACCATCACGATCTTCAAATGAATACATTTCTTTATCTACCACATCTGTACCTCGGCCAATTGAACGAACAAATAGACTATTTTCCTCTAACAAAGGAGTTTCTAATCTGCCAAACTGAAAATGTTCTGCTAAATTTTCTGCCGCATGATATAGGCTTTTCCAATACTTCTCTTCTTTCGGAAGAATATCATGCATACCGCGCAGCAAAGAATATGCTTTTTTTCCAGCTGAAGATGCAGAAGTATCCGCCTTTGACTCTGCGGATCGCGGTTTTTGCTTATCAGCCCTAGGTTTTTTAACTATTTTTTTCTTCTCTATTTTTTTCTGTTTTGGCATACGCAATAATCGAAATAAGTAAGGTTAGATATTAAGATCGGGATGGTTAAAAACTTGCGCGCGATTAAATGGCCAGCCGCGAACAAACACGCGTCCTACTACCAGACTTTTATCAACCGCTCCAAATCGACGAGAATCATAACTGTTGTCTCGATTATCTCCTAATACAAAATACTGGTTTTCATTCAACGGCACAAAAGTACGTTCGCCGCTCGTAAGCAAATCTGCAGGCAGATACGGCTCATCCAGCACAACACCTTCTGGGTGCTCTTGATTATAGATGGTAATTTTCCCTTCGGAAATTTTCACTCGCTCGCCAGGCAAAGCAATAATTCTCTTTAAAAAATATTCTTTAGGGTTTTCAGGGTATTTAAACACAATCACCTCACCTCGTTGCGGCGCGCGTAAACGATAGCTAATTTCATCAATAATTAAATATTCTTTATCAAAAAAATTCGGCTCCATTGAAGCTCCTTTAACATAAAACGGCTTAAACAAAAAATATCGCACCAGTGAAATGGTGATACCTGCTAAAACCACCACTTTGAGCATTTCCAAAATAAACAGTCCCGCACTGCCCAAAAGCGATGTAATTATTTTTTTAATCTGTAATTTTTTTTCTTCTGACATACAAATAATAGATATGGTGTATTGTACTCTGGAGAAACTGTTTTAGCAAATTACACTTAACCATAAACATAAGCGAAATGACGATGCTTTTATGGTGGGCAATAGAGGATTCGAACCTCTGACCTTTACAATGTCAATGTAACGCTCTAACCAACTGAGCTAATTGCCCGCTTCGCAAAATTTTGTATACGATATAGCGCAATAATTATGTGGGCGTGCCTGGAATCGAACCGGGGACCTCGTCATTATCAGTGACGCGCTCTAACCATCTGAGCTACACGCCC
>CAZHYG010000006.1:0-54301 GCA_964536615.1 uncultured Gammaproteobacteria bacterium | reverse complement strand
GAGCAAAACATAAGGCTCCTCATTTCCGAGGTGTTTTTGTTTTTTTCACGCGCGGATTTTTCCTGTATAATATAATTATATCTCAGTATATATGAAAAAGCTTTTACAATACCTGCTTTATATAATCATTTTTGCCGTCTTGATTTTCGGTGCGACTATATTGTATGAAAGACATATTGTTGCAAAATCAGTTGCAGATAATGAAGGGGAGTATGTGGTGCTTTTGCATGGCTTGGGCAGAACATCGCTGTCAATGCAAAAATTGGCGGTGTCTCTGAGTAAAAATGGGTATAGAGTAATAAATATAAGCTATCCATCAAGAAGCGATACAATTGAAAATCTCGTTAAAAATAATATAGCAGTTGAATTGGATAAAAAGTATATAGATAAAAACAAGAAGATAAACTTTGTAACTCACTCAATGGGGGCGGTAATGGTTCGATATTATTTGGCCACCCATAAAGCAGAAAATTTGCACAGGGTGGTAATGCTTGCGCCTCCTAATAGGGGAGGAGAAGCTGCAGATAGGTGGGTAAATAATAGAATCGTTAATTTTTTAATGGGGCCGGCGTTAGCGGAAATGACCACCGATCAGTTTAGTTTTGTGAATAAGCTTCCGGCGCCAAATTATGAGGTCGGGATAATAGCCGGAAAATATGATAAGAAAGTTTTATTGGAGCGAACTAAGTTAGAGTATATGAAAGATTTTCTTGTTGTAGAACAGGGGCATACTTGGATAATGAGAGATAGCGCGGTCGCGGCTGCGGTAGTAAGCTTTTTAAATAACGGTCGTTTTTAACACAACTTCTCTTGTTGCGTAAACATATCGTAACTTTATTTGACTGCTAAATTGTGTGGTAGTATTATAAATGTATAAATATTATTTGCTTTATATGAATAATAAAGGGTTGTTATTTTTAGGAATTTCTTTATCGCTTGGTTTGGTGGCATCGGTGCTGGTTGCTTCTGCCGCTTTTTATAGCACAAAAAAACTGGATAATGTAATTAGTGTTACCGGATCGGCCCAGCAAAAAATTACTTCCGATGTGGTGAAATGGAAAGCAAGTTTTGTTAGAAATGTGAGTCCTTCGGAAGTGGCAGTTGGATATAAAAGCATTCAGGGTGATTTTAATATTATTCAAAAATATTTAAGCGATAATAAAATCACATCCTCCGAATTGTCTATAAGTCCCGCTAATATGCAGCCTATATATAATTATTATAATGGTTCGCAAACACTGGCTGGTTATACGATAACTCAGCGTCTGGAAGTACAGTCTGGCGATATTTCTAAAATAACTGAATTGGAAAAAAGAGCCCCATCGGAATTATCAGCGCGCGGTTTGACGTTTACTAATGATGGAGAAGAATTTTACTACACCAAGTTTAGCGATCTTAAAGTTGCTATGCTGGCTGAAGCTACCAAGAACGCGCAAAAAAGAGCGGATGAAATTGCAAAGAGCACCGGGCGCGCTGTGGGTGATTTAAAATCCGCCGATATGGGTGTCTTTCAAGTAACGGCAGTTAATTCGGTTGATGTAAGCGATTACGGCAGTTATGATACATCTGCGCTAGAGAAACAAGTAACTGCGGTGGTTCGAGGCTCATTTTATATCAAATAATAAAAACTCAATTTAATAAAAAACACCCTCGTCTGAGGGTGTTTTGCTAACAGAATATTACTTTGTAGAAGCATTACCGGTCAGGTCTGGTCTCATGTTGAAATTGCGATGTTCTTTTCCTTCACCCATTCGTCCGTGCTCTCTGCCCATGCCTGGTCCGCCAAAGATCATGAATTCCGATGGAATATTATTTTCCTCCGCCCATTTTTTTACAGCTTCTATTTGAGCTTTGATAGCAGTTTGGCGTTCGGCTTCGGTTTTGTCTTTGAGAGATTCGCGCAAAGCTTCAAGTTCAGCGTGTTTGGCTATAATTTTATCTGCCTGTGCTTGAGTTAATTTTCCATCCGTAACGCCTTGGTTTATGCGATCAGTAAATTGTTTTTTCCGCTCCGTTTCCATTTGCGCCCGCTGTTCATCAAAGAATTTTTGCACATCAGTAACATTCAGATTGAATCGCTGTGCGAGCAGGGTTGCCAGATTATGTGTTGGATCTTTTCCAATTCCGCCAGGCACCGAGGCTGCATGGATCACGCCGGCACCACCAGCAGTAAGAAGAAGCGCTAAAGTAAAAGCGGCAATATAAATTTTTTTCTTTGACTTCATATATTTATATTAAATAAATTAGGAGTGGAAAATGCGTGCTGCGGTTTCAGCCTTTGTCGATTTGTGATCATCAAATCGGTGTCAAAGATGCTGGCCAGACATGTCCGGCGGCAGTGTGCTTTTTCCGTTATATCGCGCAAAAGATATGTAGTAAACTAACGTGAAGTCCTATAGGTATTACCTATATAAGGCACTTAATGAGGCACGGAAGTTTTCGCTTTCCTCGTCGCGATAATCTTTTGTTTTGATTATGCGGGTAGTGTAACAAAAGGCCGGTGAAGAAAGTATGAAGATAAGTAGTTTATAGCGGCAATGAAAGAGTGATGGCGGTTCCTTGTTCTGGGGCGCTGTCTACTTGTATGGTTCCGCCTAGGTACTGTACGGATGAGTGGACAATGGATAAGCCCAAGCCGCTGCCTCCGGTTTTGCTTGATCTGCTTTTGTCCGTACGGTAAAAACGATCAAATATTTTTTTTATTTCTTCTTTTGTCATGCCCATGCCCGTATCTGTGACCGTAATAATTGCGTTGGTATTGTTGGCGCGCGTAGATACGGTAACTGCGCCGTTTGGCTTGTTATATAAAATTCCATTTTTTATTACGTTAGTTAAAATTTGAGATAAAATATCTTCGTTGGATTTGGTCGTAATTATTTCGTTATTTGGCGTAACCGTTAAGGTTATCCCGTAATGATTCGCTAGAGTTTTAAGATGCTGGACGGTAGTGTTAACAAGCTGTGTCAGGTTGACTGGTGAAAACAGGCGATCCTCATTGGTATTATGCTCGTCAAATCGAGATAAAGTCAGCAGATTGTTTACTAATTTGGTCATACGGTTTACTTCCTCTAAATAATTAGTGAGACGTGCTTTTTCCGCAGTATCGTTTTGGTTTTGCTCAAGTTCGTTTTCTAAATCTATTTTTAAAATAGACAGCGGCGTGCGCAGTTCGTGGGAAGCATCGCCAAAAAACCGTTTTTGTTTTTCGTCCATGGCCTGTAGCGGTTCAATGGTTGCTTGCGCCAAAAAATAGCTCAGCAGAGCGGCTATGGCTAGTAATAATCCATTGACAATAAATATTGAGTTAACTAAATCCGCGCGCACATCATCGGCAGTTGGCTGAACAGGTGAGATGCGAATAATTTCTGGCGCCATAGGGGCGCGGAAGATGCGAAAGCGGTTTTCCAGCCGTTTGGAAAAAGCGCTATAAATAAAGCTGCTGGAAATAAATAAAATCAACGCCAAAATTACGGTATAAAATATAGTTAACCTCCACAAAGAAAGCTGAAATAGGTTTTTAAACCAGCCGGTACCCTTTGCCCCAAACCGTTTTAATGCGTTTTGCATATGAAGTAGGTAATTTTTTGCGTAAATTTTTTAAATGCACATCCACGACATTGCTGAATGAGTCAAAGAATCTATCCCACACATGCTCTAAAATGTCTTCTCTGGTTTTTACTATGCCCTTATTTCGAACTAGGTATTCAAGCAAGCCGTATTCACGAAGTGTTAATTCTAGAGGTTTTCCGTTTAATGTTACAATTTGCGAAGCAGTGTCAATTTTTAGATCATCAAATTGCAGTACCGTGTTGGCGGTAAGCGGCGGTCGGCGGAGCAGGGTACGAATGCGCGCAGCCAGCTCCTCAAATGAAAACGGCTTAACCAGATAGTCATCTGCGCCGCCATCAAGACCTTGTATCTTATCTTCAGTAGCGTCTTTGGCAGTGAGAAATAATACCGGGGTTTGTTTGCCTTTGGCGCGTATATTTCGGCATATGGTTAGGCCATCGCGTTTTGGCATCATAATATCAAGCACAATTGCGTCATAATCATTCCAAAGAGCAAGCTTTTCTCCTTCTTCGCCGTCAAACGCAAAATCAACCGCATAACCTCGTTTTTGCAGTCCTTGCACCAAGCCTTTATTAAGTTTTTCTTCGTCTTCTACAACTAAAATACGCATATAATTGTATAGATAAAACTATAGCATGTAACCGAAGTATAATCTACAGGTAATGAAGAAAAAATGAAGATGTACTGATTGACTTTAGTTTGGTTTTATGGTATAGTTTTTTGCTACCGTCTCTTATGGTAGTTTCTTTCACAATTTCAAAGAATCTGCGATTTTTCTCTGCTATGAGCATTTTATAGAATGTTGATAGTAGGGAAAAACCCATAGCAAGATCTCTTCGGAGATCGTGGAGCTGTTATGCCCAGCAATAAAGCTGAAATCGCGACGCCGGAGTCTGTGCTCCGGACCTTTCTGGAGAACTACGGTGATACGCCGGTCTTGATGATCGAGCGCGCTGATGGCCGGCGGAAGTTCATGGTGCTGTTCGGTGGATTTGATGCTCCTGTGTCTGACAGAGAGGTCTATGTGTTGTACCCCGGTGATAGTGTGCCGGAGAAAGTGAGCGGGGGCTATCTCTGTTGCTGTAATGTCAGGTGGTTCAAGTTCGATCCTGCATGGAAGGAGGGTGTGCTGCGTGATGCGCCGGAGGATTTGCTTCAGTTCGTCGCCGGTATCCGGCATGTCCAGCGCAGCGATCGCTCCAGGTAGTTGCGCAGCTCTTTGAGGAATAGATATTCTCCAGAGTCATGCGCTTTTGTTGCTAATCATATTGGCTATAGAAGCGCTCTGGAGAATTCCAAAAAATAAATACTTTGTACTAGCCGTACAAAGTATTTTTTTATATCTTGTATGCCTTGAATCTATTGGGGTTTTTTGCTATGCTGGATATGGGATTATTTCGATTTTTGTGTTTTATATATGACAAATTCGGTTAAAAATCTATTTATATTTTTTAAACTGCCGCTCATTATTTTGATAGGCATTGGGGTATATAGTGTATTGTTATACGGATTTAAAATGAATTTGGAAGCCACGGTTATTGCCCTTGGTATTATTGCTTTAGGTAGTTTTGATACGATTAAAGAAACTATTATTTCGCTCAAAAATAGGCAATTTGCTTTGGATTATATTGCCATTCTAGCTATTACAGTCGGCTTGGTAAGCGGTCAGTATTTGGTGGCTATGGTTATTGTGCTTATGTTGTCGGGTGGCCAAACTCTGGAAAAATACGGCACAGCCAAAGCCAAAGAATCTCTTACTGCGCTTACTGAACGTATTCCAAATGAAGTTGTGCTGTGGAATCAGGGGAAGGCCGGAGAGAGTCTGCCAATTGAAAAAGTAAAACCCGGTGAAGAGATTATGGTGCGTAAAGGCGAGGTTGTGCCGCTTGATGGTATTTTATTATCTGATGATGCGATGATTGACGAATCATCTCTTACGGGTGAGCCGTTTGCGGTAGAAAAAACCAAAGACAGTGCGGTGCGTAGTGGCACGGTAAATATGGGAAATATTATAGTGGTGAAAGTCACAACTGCAGACCAAGATTCAACGTATAGAAAAATAATTGAGTTGGTGCGTCAGGCGCAGATTGAAAAAGCGCCGCTTATTCGTTTGGCAGATCGCTATAGCGTATGGTTTACCGTGGTTACGCTTATTTTAGCTGCAGCCGGGTATGCTCTAGATCATTCTTTGGAACGCGTGTTGGCTGTGCTTGTGGTGGCTACGCCGTGTCCGCTTATTTTGGCCACGCCAATTGCTTTATTTGGGGGCATGAATTCAGCGGCAAAACACAGAATACTTACCAAAAAAATTTCCAGCTTAGAAATTTTATCTCGTGTGTCAGCAATTGTTTTTGATAAGACCGGTACGCTTACAGCCGGCAGGCCGATTGTAAGCAGTGTTGAAGTGGTTAATCCCGAGTTTGATTTACCGCAAGTATATAGTATTGCCGATGCGATAGAGCGCAACTCGCTGCACCCGCTAGCTAAAGCAATTGTTGCTAGCGCCAAAGAAGCTGGCGCTCCGCGGATTGTTGCAGAAAAAATAAATGAAAAAATCGGATCGGGAATTTCCGCGATTATTTCCGGGGCAGAGTATTCGTTGCAGAAATTAAAAGATACGCATCATCGCAATGCAGTTGAGCTGTTGCGCAACGGCAGTGTGGTGGCGCGATTTGAGTTTGAAGATCGTTTGAAAGATGACTCGGTTGAAAGCGTAAGTGTGTTGAAAAAAATCGGCATGGCGTTATATGTGTTTACCGGCGATCGCCAAGAAAACGCAGATAAAATTATCGGCCACTTGGGCGATGCTGGATCCGGGATTGTTGTCTGTGCCAATTGTACGCCAGAAGATAAAAAAACCAGAGTAGAAGATTTAAAGAGAAGAGGAGATGTGGTGGCGATGATTGGCGATGGTATCAATGATGCGCCGGCATTGGCCACGGCCGATGTGGGCTTGGTGTTTAGCAACGAAGAGCATACGGCGGCGTCTGAAGCGGCGGATGTGGTATTTTTGGGCGGCGATCTTTCTGCAGTTCCATTTATAATTTCAATCGCGAAAAGAACTATCCGAATTGCTTTGGAGAGTATTTGGGTCGGCATAGGTTTAAGTATATTCTTGATGTTCTGCGCTCTTTTTGGATATGTACCGCCACTATTGGGTGCGTTTTTCCAAGAGTTAATTGATGTGCTGGTTATATTTAATGCTTTGCGCGCCAGCAGATTGTCGGTTTTGTCTTAATATAAAAAAGTTTTTTATTTTTATAAAATATCTATGAAAAAATATAAAATAATTTTTTGGCTGAGCACCGGCTTTATTTTTTTATTGGAAGGTGTGATGCCTGCGCTTACTTCACAAACTGAAATGGCTAAAGAGGGGATTAGGCATTTGGGCTACCCAGATTATTTCGGTGTTATGCTTGCGATGTTTAAGGTGCTAGGGTCTTTGGCACTCATTATACCCATAGTTCCGAAACGTGTGAAAGAATGGGCATATGCCGGCTTTGGTTTTGATTTTATTTCTGCGTTTGTCAGTTTGGTGGTAGTTGATGGTTTAAAGATAGGCGCTCTTTTTCCAGTTGTGGCGTTGGTAGTGCTGGTAGTTTCGTATGTGAGTTATCACAAGCTTAACACAGCTCAACCTGTTGAGTCTGTTTAATTTTAATGTACATTAAAATATGAAGCGCTCTCTATACGTTAAAACCATAACCGTAGTTAGTTTGGCAGGATTTGCTTTTTCCGGTTATTTGAGCGCCGTAAAATTATTTACGGCCACATGTGCCTTGCGCGAGCCTTGTCCATATTTTTTGGGTTACCCTGCTTGCTGGTATGGATTCGGGTTGTTTTTAACACTTACGGTGCTGGCTTTAGTTACGCTGGCCGGACGTTTGGCTGCCCGAAAAACCGCAGTTGCCCAGTTTGTGGTTGGCGTGGCGGGGATTGTGTTTGCTGGATATTTTACCGTGCCGGAAATTGCTCGTTTGCTTTCAGGGGGATCTTTTTATGCGCTGGGTTTGCCTACTTGCGCGTACGGTTTGATTTTTTATACGCTCATAAGCGTGCTGGCCGTAGTGTATCTACGTTCGCCCCAAGAAGAAGTAGTCTAGCACTCCCACTTGACATTGATGTGTAATTGATATATACTTGAGTTATCAATCTTAATTTAAGCATATATGTCTTCCACACATTCAGCTATAAAGTTTTTTATTAGTTTGGCTAAAACTCAGTCTATATTAACCAATCGATTTGATCGCGGTTTGGGCGGTTTGGGCTTTAATGAATTTTTAATATTGTATTACATCAGCCAGGCTGAAGATCAAAAAATTAGCCGCATTGAACTGGCTAAAAAAATTGGCATGACAGCTTCAGGGGTCACAAGACTGTTGCTGCCTATGGAAAAAGTGCATTTGGTTAAAAGCGGGCCTGTAGAAGATGATGCGCGTATTCGTTTTGTGCTGATGACTTCTGCGGGTAAAGAAAAATTATCCGAAGCGCTTGAGCGGTTGGAGATGTATGCGGAAGATTTTGTATCTGCAGATAAGGTCAAAGAGGTGGAGAAATTATCCAGTTTGTTAGTGGAAATTGGCGGTAAAGCACTGATGGTTTAATATTGAAATATTTATAATATAAAAAACTTCGTATAACATGCGAAGTTTTTTGTCTGGACAGGATTTTTCTTTTCTAATAAACTAATAGTAGATTTTAATGATATATCTATATGTTTACAGGGTTATTTTCAAAATTAGTGCTCGCGATTATTTTAGGGGCGACAATTGGCTTGGAGCGAGAAGGTAGCAAGCAAGGCCCAGGCGCTCTTGGCGGGATTCGCACCTATTCGCTTATTGCGCTTGTGGGCGCACTGGTAGGCGTTTTTTTTACTAATAATTTTTCCTCTCTGGCGCTTTTGGTTGCAGGAGGCTTGTTTGTGCTTCTTATTTCGTACTATGTTTCGGGCGTGGCTGTTACGAGCGACTTCGGTCTTACAACCGAGTTATCCGTAATTATTACTTTTCTTATTGGTTTGCTGCTAGTTTTAAATATTATCCCGCTTCAAATTATCGTGGCAGTTTTTGTGATGTTAATGCTTATTTTATCTATAAAATCAAAAACAAGCCAGCTGATCGCTGGTATTTCTCGAGAAGAACTCCAGTCGTTTATTAGTTATGCAGTAATTGCACTGGTGATTTTGCCGTTCTTGCCTGATGTTGGATATACGCTATCGGATATCCCAGTTCTGCCGTCTATTATGAATGGTCTTGGAGTAGACATGGGGCAATTTAGCTTGCTCGAGTTAATCAATCCGCGCAAGGTATGGTTTATCGTTGTACTTATTACCGGCATAGATGTATTCGGGTATATTTTAGGAAAAATTGTTGGCAATAAAAAAGGCTTTGCGTTTACAAGCTTTATTGCCGGATTTGTTTCATCTACATCCGCAACCCAGTCTTTGGCTCAAAAAAGCAAAAAAGTTTCCACAGCAAACTATTTGGTTGGGGCTGCATTACTAGCCAATCTCGCCAGTTTTCTACAAGTATTCCTGCTGGTAGGCCCGCTCAATCCCAAATGGCTTATCTTTATTGGGCCTAGCATCCTGCTTATGGTGCTGGTTGCCGGGGTGCTTGCTTTTTTCCTTCTAAAGAAAAAAGAATCTGATACATCAGATTCACAAGAGGTAAAATCGGCTAAAATATTTTCTTTGATCCCGGCATTAAAATTCGCAGGCATTTTAATAGCGGTAAAAATTGTTACTAAAATTTCTTTGCTTGTATTTGGTAAATCTGGATTTGTAATCAGTTCTGTTATTGCGTCTTTAGCAGGGCTTGATGCAATTTTGGTTAACTTGGCTGAAATGGCCGGCCGAACCATCTCTTTTGAATTCGCATTTTTTACCTTTATTTTAGTAAACGCCACTAATTTAATTAGTAAAACCTTGTATTCTTTTTTGCAGGGTACGAAAAGGTTTGCGGTATTATTTTTTGTATCTGCGCTGGCCGTTATTTGTGCAAGTGCCGCCTATTTACTTACGATTTAATCGGCAATTTTAGGTAGTGGACAGGTATTTTTGCAGGGTTTATAATACATAATATATTTATATTTCTATGTCTCAAGAAAATAAGCCAAACATGTCAACGCCGCCCCGTCATTATTATGGCGATATTGTGCGCAAGTTATTTTTAGCAGCCGGTGTTTTAATGCTTGCCACTCTGGCTATTTTTTCATCTCTCATTACAGTGTCGCTGCCATTTTCTGTTGCCGCGATTATCGTATTGGCATTCTTATCTGGGCTTGAAAGCCCTAATCACAAAACAATTGTGATGATAAATACGATTGCAGCTGCGATTGGCTGTGGATTTTTTCAATATACGGCTGTGCAATACTATCTTTCTTCCACAACGAGCATGAATATAGATTGGGCGTATTTTACGGTCAATCAAGTGTTAGCATTTATATTTTTTGTTGCGTTGTACTATAGCAGTAAAACCGTGCGTGCATGGAAACAAATACAGGCTAAGTAAATTTATTTTTTAAGCATATACAGTATGGAATTTTTTAAGAATCAAAATATTAAACCGTTAACCATTTTTAAAATGACAGTCTTGGCTGTCCTATGCGTGTCAGTGTTGGTGTTTGTTGTAAGTCTTATTAACAACACCGTGCGGCCGATGGCAAATCGCCAAAATAAAATGGCAACTTCGGCAGTAGCGCCATCATATGGAGTGGCCGAAGATGCCGTATATTTTAACGGCAAAATGGGCGGGGGGATAGCCGATTTGTCGGTGCAAAATATTATGCCCGTTCCATATCCGCAAGGCACAACCGGCAATACTGCCGAACAATTTGAAGTTACCGATTACAGCGCGACCGTTGAGGCTAGAAATAAAGAAGAAGTTTGCGGACAGGTCTCCGGTTTAAAAAGCTTGTCCTATGTAATTTTTGAGAACGCGCAGGAATCGGATCGTAATTGCAATTATACTTTTAAAGTTGAAAAGAATCACGTTCCGGAAATCTTGGCAAAAATTAAGGGTTTGAATCCAAAAGATTTGTATGAAAATACTCGTACAATTAAACGCGAGCTGGATGACTTTACCAGCCAGACGGAAATTTTAGAAAAAAAATTATCATCAATTGACGATACACTTAAAAATGCCGTAGCTGCCTATGATCAGATTAGCGCTTTGGCGGCCCGTACCCAAGATGTGGCAAGTTTGGCAAAAATTATTGATAGTAAATTGCAGGTTATTGAACGATTAACTCAAGAAAAAATAAACGTAAATCAACAGCTGGACTATTTGGCCAAAGCTAAGGCAGAAGAAATGGATAAATTAGCGTATACCTACTTCAATGTTAATATTTATGAAAATAAATATTTTGATGGAGAAAATCTAAAAGATTCTTGGGTGGCAGCCGTGCAGAATTTTGTATACAGTGTAAATATTGCTGTGCAGAATGCAACTATCAATCTACTAGCAACCCTTCTTAAGTTGCTGCCATACTTGGTGTATGCTTTGATAATTTTTGTCTTGGCAAAATACGCCTGGAAATCTCTAAAGAACACATGGAATAAATAAAAAGATTTTAACGTAAAACAAAAACCACCTTAAGTATAGGTGGTTTTTGTTTGGATCACGAGTCAATTTATATAACGGCGCGCCTCGTGATGGTGCGCGCCTGCCCCCCCTGCTGTCGCTGCTTATGGGGCGATGACGATTCGTGTGAACAGCGGGTTGAAATGGCAGTTGAAATGCTGTGGCAGTTGCCGCAGCTTCAACATGTCCCCGTCAAACTGTCCTGTTCCTGGTGGAACAGGCAACAGGCTTTCGATGAGCACGATTCGGCAGTACCCCGCGTTGTTGAGCGGTATGATGACGACGGGTTTGGTGTCGGCGAATGCGTGCCAGTACCCGTTGTCCATGTGGGGGCAGTACATCCGCAATTCCGTGATGGGTCGAGTGATCCGCTCCTGTGGAGCCAGAACTACCTCCAATTTGTCACCGACCTCTGCGCTCAACGGCTCGTCGCCGATCTTCGTCGGTTGGGGGTGGTGGTGCTGGCTCAGCACCTGAACTGTGCTGGAGATGCGGCGCTTGGGCATCTTGGAAGATGCCGGAGGTGGTGAGGTGATAAGCAGGCCGATGATTGACGCGATCGCAGCTAGCGCAACCGCAAAGCCCATCATGTTCCACAGTTTTTCAGAACGCATGGTATTCTCCCACGGCATTTCTGCCAGTCTGGCGGTTGGTATTACAAGAAGGGGTCAATGTGCAAAAATAGAAAATTGCACATGCGCCTCTTCTTGTAATTTTTTAAAGAACAAAATGTCTGAACGACACCGTAACATAGCAAAATCTTCTGATTTTGTCAATGTGGACGGATTATGTAACCATTTATTCTATCTTGATAACGGTGTAACCGACTTCCTTTTCGCCTAATTTTATTTGCACAGTATCACCAATTTTTTTCCCCAATAGAGCTGTGCCAAGAGGGGAGGCATGTGAAATAATGCCTTTAGTAGGATCGGTTTCAGATGAGCCTAGGATAAGATATGTTTTTTCTTTTTCGCCGTTGGTTATGGTGATTGTATGTCCGATTTGTACTCTGTCGGTAGTGTTCGGGTCTGAGATTATTTCAGCGTTGTTGAGTTGATGTTCTATAGTAAGAATGCTGCTGTTTATGCCGCGCAGTCTGCCTTTGGCAAGCTGGTATTCAACATTCTCGGAAAAATCTCCAAGTTCTGCTAGGCGGCGCACTTCTTCGGCGGCTTTAGGCCGGTTATAATTTTTGAGCCGATCAAGTTTTTCTTGCAGTTCCTTTGCTTTAGCCTCAGTGAGCATGTGGTCTTGCTTCATTTGGCTGTATTTGCCTGGTTTTCTGTATGGTACGCGCATAATAAAATAGGTATGGATTATAAAAATGTAACATTGTATATAGGTCGTTGTCAATGTACAAAAAAACCTCGTATGGAACGAGGTTTTTTGGTTTTTTGAAATAATGTTATTCTTCAATGTTGACAAACTTAGTCATTTTCATTGTTCCGTCAAAACGACGTCGTTTGCGCTGGCTGAATTTTACTTTTCCATCTGCCATGGCAAACAAAGTATCGTCGCCGCCTTTTTTAACATTTTTTCCAGGGTAAAATTTAGTGCCGCGCTGGCGAACGATAATCATGCCTTTGTTGGCAATTTCACCGTTGTGGAGTTTGACGCCAAGGCGTTTCGATGTAGAATCACGACCCAACCGCGTAGATCCACCTGCTTTTTTATGGGACATATCTTTTTGTTAGCAATTATATTTACGAAAATATGGGATTATTATAGTACAATCTAGGCAACTTGTCAATATATGCCCCGCCTGCTAGAATACATGCGTATTTTCTGTTGTGTATTTGCGCGTATTTATGCCTTATTTTTCCAAATTATACCTTAAAGACTTATGGGTGTCCATGCCGGTGGCGGCTTCGCTGTTAATGCAGGCATTTCTGTGGCTTTTTTTGTTTATTAATATACCGCAGGGTGAGGGGCAGATTTTTTTGCATTATAATATTGTTATTGGGGTTGATAAGGTAGGTAATTGGTGGCAGATTTTCTATCTGCCCGCAATTGGGGTTATGGTATTGCTGGTAAACGTTATTTTTGGCTTATTTGTATACAGAGCTGATAAATTTTTGGCCCGAGTGCTCACTGGATGGGTGTTGCTGTTTCATATTTTTTTGCTAGCTGGGATAATTTTTTTGGTCAGACTCAATTCTTAAGATAGCTGCACTATGGAAAAAGCTACTCAACCAGCTGATAGACTGTTTTTGTTCTTACTGGGCATTTTAATTATAGCCGGATTGGTTTTGCTTACCTCAGCCAGCGCGCCGGTTGGTTTTGCCAAGTTTAATGATCCGTATTTTTTTATAAAAAAACAAGTTTTATTTGGGTTGTTGCCGGGTGTTGTTTTGTTTTTATTTTTTATTCGCGCCAAAGCCTCTTTGTTGTTGAAATTTTCTGGTGTTGCGTATATTGCTTCTCTCGTATTGTTATTTTTGGTATTTATACCCGGGGTTGGGTTGGTAATTAACGGATCTCGCAGCTGGGTGCAGTTAGCCGGTTTTAGTTTTCAGCCTTCAGAGTTTGTAAAACTGACAGTAATTATTATTTTGGCAAAAATGCTTTCTGAAAGCGGTGATTTATCAGATTGGAAATCAGAATTATTGCCGATTTTTTTTGTCATTTCGCCCGCTGCTGCCTTGGTTGCTTTGCAGCCTGATATTGGCACGCTTTCAATTTTAGCTGTTATTGTTTTTGCAATGTTGTACGTGGCGCGTACACCTAAAAAATTTTTGTTTGTATTAGGTTTGGCTGGTGTGGCACTTTTTGCGCTTATGTTAATTTTGGCGCCATACCGAGTTCGCAGACTAACTACTTTTTTGCACCCCGAGCTCGATCCGCAAGGTATTGGATATCAAATCAATCAGGCATATTTAGCTATCGGTTCGGGTGGTATGTGGGGGCTTGGTCTGGGGCATTCACGACAAAAATTTCAGTACCTGCCCGAAGTGCAAGCCGATTCTATTTTTGCGGTTATTGCCGAAGAAATGGGGCTTTTTGCCACTTCAGCGCTTGTGTTGCTTATTACATTTTTGGGGTTGCGCGGGTTGCGTATAGCCAAAGGCGCGCCTGACCAGTTCAGCCGTTTACTTGCCTCAGGTATTATGGTATGGTTTATGTGGCAATCTTTTTTAAATATCGGCACTATTATCGGGTTGTTGCCGCTTACCGGCGTGCCGCTGCCGTTTATCAGCCATGGAGGTTCGGCGCTGATAATTGGCTTAGCAAGCATGGGAGTTGTGGCTGGTATTAGCCGATTTAGTAATGTATAGCACATCATATGAAATTATTAATTACGGGAGGCGCAGGTTTCATGGGTTCTCATTTCGTTAAATATATTTTGGCAAAATATCCCGAATATACCGTGGTTAATTTTGATAAGTTAACCTATGCGGGCAACTTAGAAAATTTGACCGAAGTGGCGCACAATCCACGTTACGCATTCGTGCAAGGCGATATTTGCAATCGTAATGAAGTGGAAAAAGTAATCGCCGATTACGGTATTGAAGCGATTGTAAATTATGCGGCGGAAACGCATGTAGATCGATCTATTATGGATCCGGATGCGTTTTTGCGCACCGATGTTTTGGGAACATTTAATTTATTGGAAGCAACTAAAAAATTTCAATTAAAAAAAATGGTGCAAATTTCTACCGATGAAGTGTATGGCAGTATTGAACAGGGCAGCTTCACTGAAGATTCTCCATTTTCTCCGAACAGTCCGTATGCTGCGGCCAAATCCGGCGGAGACCACTTGTGCCGCGCATATGCGGTTACATACCAAACCCCGGTGGTAGTAACGCATAGCTGTAATTTTTACGGCACCAATCAGTATCCAGAAAAACTCATTCCGTTTTTTATTACCAACTTATTGGAAGGCAAGAAAGTTCCGCTTTATGGAGATGGTAAAAATGTGCGTGAATGGATTCATACCAGCGATCACTGTAAAGCCATAGATATTATGCTTCACCAGGCAGCGCCAGGATCGGTATATAACATTGGTTCTGGAAAAGAATTGGAAAATATTGCCATAACCAAATTGATTTTGTCCGAAATGGGCTTTGGCGATGAAATGATTGAACCGGTTAAAGATCGTCCGGGTCACGATCGGCGCTATGCGATAAATTGCGATAAATTGCAGCAAGATTTTGGCTGGCGCGCTGAAAAAGATTTTACCGACGGTTTGCGAGAAACAATCGCGTGGTATAAAAATAATCCGCAATGGTGGCAGCCGCTCAAAAGCGGAGAACATAAAGCATATTTTAAGAAACAATACGAAGAATCTAAATAATGTTTGTATGAAAAAAATTCTTATCATTGGTAGTGGTTTTTTAGGGAAAAAATGCGCTGCGGCTTGGCCGGAAGCAGTTTTATCCGATAAAATAATTACTTCCGTTAAAGATGTTGAAGATCTTATTGATCAGCACAAGCCCGATTCAATTTTAAATGCCGCCGGTATTGTAGGTAAGCCAAATGTGGACTGGTGTGAAACACATCAATTGGAAACTGTACAAGGCAATACTATGTTGCCGATGATTATTGCCGAAGCATGTCAAAAGAAAGGCGTGTATTTGCTCCATATGGGTACAGGATGCGTATTCTATGGGTATTCGCAAGATCCAGAAGGCTGGAGAGAGGATGATTTCCCAAATCCTTCGGCTGTGTATACTCGCACTAAATATGCTGCAGATTTGGCTTTGTCAACTTTGCCTAATGTTGGCATTGCGCGCATTAGAATGCCAATTGATCATCAGCCATCCCCGGGAAATTTAATTGATAAGCTCGCTTCATATCCGCGCGTAGTTGATGTGATAAACAGCGTTACGGTTGTAGAGGATATGATTGAAGTGTTTAAGCAGCTGTTAGAAAAACAAGCGAGCGGTATTTTTCATGTTACAAATCCGGGCGCTATCAAGCATACGGAAATTTTGGAAATGTATAAAGAAATTGTTGATTCAGCTCATACTAATGAATGGATTTCCGCGCAAGAGCTGGTAGCGCAAGGTTTGGCAAAAAAAACCAGATCCAATAATATTTTACGCTCTGACAATCTTACCAAACTGGGAATTCATATGCGACCAGTAAAAGAAGCAGTTCGGGATACGCTGGTAAAATATGCCGCAGCTAAAAAAGATCAAAAATAATAATACTTTTTAATAGTATTGTATGCTTGATTCTATAGAACAAATACGGCAGTTGGATTCAAAAAACATGCTAGGCAGCATTGAGCTTTTGAGTGAGCAGGTTGCCGAAGTTTATGCTCTGGCAAAATCTGTTAAAATTCCTGCTTCGTATAAAAAAGTACATAAAATCGCAGTGCTTGGCATGGGCGGTTCAGCTTTGGGCGCGCATGTCATTAAATCCGTATTTTTCAAAAATCTGGCCGTTCCTGTGGAAATTGTAAACGGCTATCAACCAGCTGGTTTTGTGGATGAAAAAACCCTTGTGATTGCTTCCAGTTATTCCGGTTCCACCGAAGAAGTGTTGTCTGCGGTTGCAAATGCAAAAAAACAAAAAGCAAAAATTATAACTATCTGTGCCGGCGGCGCTTTGGCTGCCTGGGCGCAAAAAAATAAAATTCCCGCTTTGGTTTTTACCACTCATAATAATCCGTGCGGTTCGCCGCGCATGGGTCTGGGATATTCAATTTTCGGGCAAATTATAATGCTGGCGCAGGCTGGGCTTCTGTCATTTTCTCCGGCTGAAATTAAACGATGCATACAGACTATAGAAAAATATAATACTTTGTTTGGCGCGCATGCTGTTGAAACAAAAAATCCAGCCAAACAGCTTGCCAGAAATTTAACCGGCGCCAGCGTATGGTATGCCGCCTCGGAACATTTGTCTGGTAATGCGCATATTGCCGCCAATCAAATGAATGAAAACGCTAAGCGTTTTGCCGGGTATTTTTTAATTCCCGAAATGAATCATCATTTAATGGAAGGCATGTTATACCCCGAGAATAATGCGCAGAATATAAAAATGATGCTTGTTGAATCCGTGCTATACGATAAACGGGTGCAAAAGCGATATGAAATTACCAAAGCTATTTTAGATAAAAATAATATTAGCCGACAGTCGTATGCTTGCCAGGAGAAAACAAAATTATTGCAAGCCTGTGAGGTGTTAGTTTTGGGCAGTTATATCAGTTTTTATTCAGCCGTGTTGCAAGGTATAGATCCAACCGCCATTCCGTTTGTAGATTTTTTTAAAGCAGCGCTCAAGAAATAATATATGGATCTTTCCGTAATTACGGTTACGTGGAATTCTGCCGCCTTGATACCGGCGCAAATTAAATCGGTTAAAGACGGCTGTGAGCATATTGTTGCGGAAGAAATTGTTGCAGATAATGCGTCTGCCGATAATACGGTGGAAATTATAGAGAAACAATTTCCAGGGGTTAGGCTGTTAAAAAATAGCGCTAATCTTGGTTTTGGGACTGCTAATAACGCTGCTGCCAAGCTCGCCGCCGGTGATTTTTTGCTGTTTTTAAATCCAGATATGCGCGTAGAGCGGGGCAGTCTAGACAGCATGGTGCAGTGGATGAAAAAAAATCCTCAAGTTGGGTTGGCAGGCTGTAAGTTAATTGATGAGCATGGCAAGCCTAATCTATCTGCGCAGCCGCGGCGGCTTCCAACTGTTTGGAGTCAGCTGGCAATCATTTTAAAATTGCCGCATATTTTTCCTCATATAAACGACCGCTATCTCTTTAGAGATTTTAATCCAAATGTAGAGCAGGAAGTTGATTCGGTACAAGGATCTTTTATGATAATGCGACGAGAAGTATATGAAAAACTGGGAAGAGTTTTTGATCCGCGATATTTTATTTGGTTTGAAGATGTTGATTTGTGCCGAGAAGTAAAAAAAATGGGCTGGAAAGTTATGTATACTCCTGTTATTAGCTGCGTAGATTTTATTGGCCAAAGTTTTAAAAAGCGAAACACTTTGTGGAAGCAAAAACAATTTATTAAAAGCATGCTCCAATATTTTTGGAAATGGGGGATTTAAAAATATGCCAAAATTATCCGTACACCTTATTACCTGGAATGGTGCAAAATACGTACCGTACCTGTTTGATTCCTTGCGCAAACAGACTTTTTTAGATTGGCAGTTGTTTATCCTTGATAACAATTCTGCTGATGAAACTGTTGCGGCCATTAAAAAAGAATTAGAAAAGTTTCCTGTTCATGCAGAGCTGGTCGAAAATAAAACAAATTTGGGTTTTGCCGGCGGGCACAATTTTGCTTTTGCAAAAACCGAATCAGAATATGTGTTGATGCTCAATCAGGATATGTGTCTGGAATCCGATTGCATGGAAAAATTAGTGCGACTTTTGGATAAAACTCAAGATTGCGCAGCCGTGGCGCCCCGGCTTATGAAATGGGAGTTTTCCAAGGCGACTGAAAATTTACAGAGCAGTTTCACCGATCAGATAGATTCGTTGGGGCTTCAAGTGTTTCGCAATCGGCGAGTCGTGGAAAAATTTGCCCAGCAAAACTGGGATGATATAAAAGAAAAAATTATGTCCCGCGATGGTGAGTCGGCAGTATTTGGTATATCTGGAGCTCTGCCGGTTTTTCGGCGTTCGGCATTGCAGCAAGTTTTACTAGAGAATGGCGAAGTGTTTGATTCGTCATATCATGCATACAAAGAAGATGTAGATTTAGCATATCGGTTAGCTTCCAGCGGTAAGCGCGCTTGCGTGCTCCTGGGCGCAGTGGCATACCATGATCGTTCCGCTGCTGGTCCTAAAGATACTGCTGACCATGCTGCCATGGCAAACAAAAAAACACAGTCGCAATTGGTGAAATATCTGAGCTATAAAAACCATATAATGACCCTGTATAAAAACGAATATTGGCAGAACCTGATCCTTGATTTTCCGTGGATTATGTGGTATGAACTAAAGAAATTCATATTTTTTCTTATGTTTGATCGGGTGGCGTTGCGCGGGTTGGCAGATATATGGCGCATGCATGCCGAATTAGCAAAGAAAAGGCAATGGATTGTCAGCCAAAGAAAAATAAATTGGCGAGAAATTCGGCAACTATGGAATCTGTAAAAGACATCAATATTGTTTTTGTTAACTACTTCATGAAAGATGAGATTCTGCATGCGGTTGCTTCGGTGCGCAATGATATTGCCGGATGTCCGTATGAGGTGCAGATTACCGTGTCGGATAATTCGCAGAATCAAGATGGAATCAAGGAAGCATTGGCTGCGCAATTTCCCATGGTTCGTTATATAGATTGTCGTGAAAATGTAGGGTTTGGCAAAGGTAATACCGTTGGCTTTATGGCCGCTCCAGCTCGTTATTATTTTGCCTTAAACCCGGATATCATAATTCCGGAAAATAGCCGAGCTATAGAACGCGTGGTGCGATTTATGGACGAACATCCTCGCGTGGGCGGTATAGGATTAAAATTGTTAAATACAGATGGTACTTTGCAATATTCATGTTACCGGTTTGATTTACTGTCTATGTTCATTAAGCCTTTTAAGCAAATACATTTGGACGAAAAATATAAATGGATACGAAAATTTTCCGATCGTTTGCTCATGAAAGATTTTGACCATAACACCACTCGTCCCGTGGATTGGGTGTTAGGGGCAGCAATGGTGGCGCGCCAAGAGGCTCTGGATCAGGTTGGCTGGTTTGATGAAAGATATTTTATGTATTTGGAAGATAATGATTTGTGCCGTACTATGTGGAATTATGGATGGCCAATATATTATGTCCATGATATTATAATTACGCATAAACATGCGCGCGAATCTGCCAAGGTCCCCGGTATTTTTAAAGCCTTGATAAAAAATAAATTAGCGCGCGCTCATTTGTATAGCTGGTTTAAGTATATGTGGAAGTGGCGCAATAATTTTAAACATTTTCCATATTAATATATATGGCTCCACGAGTTGCGATTATTTATCTTTCGTTTAATTCTGACATCTATCTTAACGATGTTGTTTCTTCGTTGGAAAAAATGACGTATCCCAAAGATAGGGTTGAGTTGGTGGTGGTTGATAATCCGCATCCGGTTTACGGATCTTCTATAGCCAATTTGGAGGATAGGCTGCTGCCGTTATCAGGGGCAAGCTTGCCGCATGTTACATTATTGCCGCAAAAAGAAAATTTGGGTTTTGCCGGCGGCAACAATCAGGGGGTTGCCTGGGCGCTTGCGCATGATTTTGATTATGTATATTTCCACAACAACGACGGTTTTATGGTGGCCGACTGTTTGGAAAAAATGGTGCAGGCGCTGGAGCAGGATGCCAAAATCGGTGCGGCGCAATCATTGTTGCTGTTATATCCTGAAACAGAACTAGTAAATTCAGCCGGTAATGCGTTTCATTATCTCGGGTTTGGCTATTGTGATAATTTTCGCACTCGTCGTTCGGATTTGCATATAGCTCCTGTGGAAGAGATAGGCTATGCCAGCGGCGCTTCTTTGCTGATGCGTGTTTCGGCTTTACGCCAGTGTGGCATGTGGGATGCTGATTTCTTTTTGTATCATGAGGATTTAGAATATTCGCTCCGATTAAAATCGGTTGGATACTCGGTGGTGCTGGTTCGCGATGCGGTGTTTTACCATAAGTATCAATTTAGCCGCAATCAGGAGAAATTTTATTATATGGAGCGAAATCGTTTTGGAGTGATGTTGCTGTATTTTAAATGGCAAACATTATTATTGTTACTGCCAATGGCCTTAATAATGGAACTGGGACTGATAGGGTTTTCTATAATAAACGGTTGGTTTGGGGTGCGGCTTAAAGTGTATGCCTATTGGCTTACGCTGGCTCATTGGAAGATGTGGTTGGAAAAACGAAAACGCATACAGGCGGCACGAACCGTATCAGACGCGCATTTGTTGCGTATGGCTACTGATGTCGTGATTTTTGACAACAAAGATATAGATAACCCGGTGCTGCGCTATGTGGCCAACCCAATGTTGTCTGCATACTGGTATGTTGCGAAAAAGCTAATTTTCTGGTAAACGTATATTCTATATGAAAATTAAAAAAGCTATTTTAACTGGAGGGGGGAGAGCAACACGGTTGCGTCCAGTTACTTCTACCATGAACAAACACCTGATTCCGCTCGCCAACAAGCCGATGATTTTTCATGCTATAGAAAAAGTAGCCAGTATTGGCGTGGAAGAAATTTTTATCAATACCAATCCGGGAGAAACTGAGCTTCAAAAACATATTGGTGATGGCGGACATTGGGGTGTAAAGATTGCTTTTTTTGAACAAGAGGGCGGTCCGCAAGGTATTGCGCATGTGGTAAAACAGGCGCAAAAATTTATTGGCAGCGATCCATTTTTATTCTACCTGTCCGATAATGTTATTTTGGGCAGCTTGCAAGAATTTGTGGATGAATTTTCTGCGGGTAATTACGACTGTATGCTGGCGTTATCGCAAGTGCCTGATCCGGAACGTTTTGGCGTGCCGGTGCTGGATGCGGCAGGAAAGTTAATAGACGTAGTGGAAAAACCAAAAAACCCGCCTAACAATTTTGCCGTAACCGGAATTTATTTGTATGGCCCTGATGTATTTTTTAAAGCGTTTGATCATATTACCAAAAGTGAGCGCGGGGAATATGAAATTTCCAGCATTCATTCCGATTTTTTAAAAAATAATTTAAAAGTAGGGTATAAAGAAATTACCGGTTGGTGGAAAGATACTGGCAAGCCCGAAGATTTAATTATTGCTAACCGTTTATTGCTGGCGGAAGTAAGACCAGAAGAGTTTACGGTCTCAGGCACAGTGGAATCTGGCGCGCAGCTTGAGGGGAAGATTCGTATTGGCGCAGGCACAACGGTAAACACTGGAACCAAAATTTACGGTCCGGCGCTCATTGGTGAAAATTGTACTTTGGCCGATTGTGTCATTTTGCCCAACACCACCATTGGCGCGGGCAGTACAATTAAAAAAGCGCAGATACAGGATTCTATTATTTTGAATAAATGCCATATCAACAGCCCGGTTCGATTAAAAGAAAGCATTATTGGCGTCGGTGTAACTATTTCTGAGGCGGTAGCTGGCGAACAAAAAATGCTATTAGGTGAAAATACATCCATAGAATTATAAAATATAACCATAAAAAAGAGGTTTTTATTGACAAAACCTCTTTTTTTGTATATACTGTGCAAGGTTCTTTTTAGATGCGCTGATTTGCGCAAAGCATAGCTAAAACATCTAGATATGCTGTGTGCAGATCGGTGCCAAGTGCGCGAAGAAAGGCAGAGAGACTGATATTTCTTTCAGTTTCTTAGATGCCAAAGGGGCTTTGCGCGCAAATCGTGCTGATTTGAGGAGACTCTGACAATGGATCAGCGAGATTGTATCTGTGTTCTCATCACGAAGGGCGAGACGGACAGGTCGTTGTTGACCTATCGTGTGCAGGCCTTGCCTCTGAGTGTGGGGCGGGCGCTGTTTCAGGGTGGTAGCTACGCAGCCACTCAACCCATGTTCAAGTCGAGGGGGCCGTCGGTGCGCGGTCCCGATCCGGTTCGGGTCGTCCACACGGCACGGGGCATGCATGCGGTGGTGGACATGCTGCGTGGTGGTTCTGGTGGCAGGATCAAGGTCTTTTCGCTCAACCATGCCCAGATGCGGTTCGGCGAAAAACCGCCTCAGACGGAGGGCCGGCAGGAGGAGGCGCCGGCTACCAACAAGCGTCCGAAGGGCGGTGATTGCCGCCCCAACCCTGGTCGCAAGCGGCCCACACGCCCGCCGATGCAGCCCACGGTGAACTGAGCTTCCATCGCTTCGCATGATGAGATGACATTCGTCAGCGATGCGGGGTGTGCAGACGGAAACAAAAACCGCCTTCATGCTCATTGGTTTTTAAAAAATAGAAACCAGCGAGCAGGCGGTTTTTTGTTTTTCTGGTCAGGTTATGCTACAGTTAGAATAGTTTATTTTTATATTTTTATGTCATTAAAATCAAAATTAATTATTATAGGTTTTATTATAATGCTTGGAGTGGGCGGGTTTGTTGGCTATCGTTTGGCGTTGCCACAGAAAAAAACAGCCGAAGTTACGTCGCAATCAATTATGCAGGCGCTGCAGCGTGAAGGATTTTTGATCACCGAAACATATGTGGTAACTCAGCAAATTACCATCGACCGTTCCACAGGTAGCGCGTTTAAAGATTTCTTTTGGGGGCAAGACATTACAGCCATTGGCACAATGAAATCAAGCTGGGGAGTTGATTTGCGAAAAATATCTGCCGAAGATATATCGTTAGAAAAAACTGCTGTTACAATTACCTTGCCACCATTAGAAAATCATGGGGTTGAATTGGTTGGCGACATTGCGCTGCAGAATAAGCAAGGAATTTTGAAAAAAGTATTTAATAATGATAATGGTTATAACGCGGCATATGCGCAGCTAAAAGAAGCAGCTCTTTCTGCTGCTCAAACTGAAGCGGTGCAAAACGAAAGTAAAGATAATGCCATCCGTGAAATTGAACGATTGGTGCGCTTAATGCTCGGAGACCGTGATGTTCATGTGCAATTTTAATGTATGTGGCAGACAGCCTTTATTTTTATCTGTTCAGTAGCTTTGGTTATTAAGGGCGCTACTTTTTCCACCAAATACGCGGCGCGCTTGGCCGATAGTTTTGGGTTGTCACGGTATGCGGTTGGGTTTATTATTGTTTCTCTTATCTCCATTTTGCCGGAAACGTTTGTGGCCATAAATTCCGCTTTAACTGGCATGCCTTCTTTTGGCCTGGGTACGCTATTTGGGTCAAATGTAGCGGATATGACGTTTGTATTTGCGGTTATCATTGCTTTGGCCGGTAGAAATATTTCCATAGAAAGCAAGATTCTGGCAAAAAATAAAGTGTATCCGTTGCTTATGCTGTTGCCGCTCGTGCTTGGTCTGGATGGTTTTTTTTCTCGGGCCGAAGGCGCGGCTTTAATTATTTTTGGCGGCATCTTTTATTATTCTGCGTTTAAAACCGGAGTAGAGAAAATAAAAATTAAAACCAGCGGCACTCAGCGCGCCGTTGATTTTCTGATGTTGCTGCTCGGCATGGCAATACTTATTGTCGGTTCGCATTTTACGGTTGTGTCCGCGGCAAACTTTGCGGGATTATTGCGGGTAAGCCCGATTATTATTGGTATGTTGCTGGTGGGCCTTGGCACCACCATGCCGGAAATGTTTTTTGCGCTCAAGGCCGCTAAAAAACGAGAAGATGATTTGGCGGTGGGGGATATTTTAGGAACTGTTTTGGCAGACGCGACCGTTGTAGTTGGGATTTTAGCAGTAATTCGACCTTTTGCATTTCCGGTACATATTATTTATGTAACCGGCGTTTTTATGGTAACTGCATCTATACTGCTGTTAACGTTTATGCGTACGGGCAAAAAATTATCCAAAAAAGAAGCTGTGTTATTATTTTTATTTTGGCTAGCTTTTGTTTGTGTTGAGATTTTGATGGGCGCCTAAAACAAACAAAAAAGCCGTCCATTGCTCAAGGTTTCATATTTTATGAAACATTAGGCAATTCAGGACGGCTTTCGAGTATGTTCTCACCGACGGTGCTGCACTCCTGCGTCGGGTAAGGGTGGTTCCGCCATGGGCGGTCCGAAAAGATGCCGGTACAACCCTGCTCCGAGCGCCATGGGTGGTGCAAAGCTCAGGGCTGTGGCAACAATCTGCTGCCACCACGCGGATGGGTTCTTCCCATCCCAGACTATCTCCTGTACCAGGAGATAGGTGCTGCGGGTCAGGCAATAGCCCAGGGCCAGGATGGTCGCAGCTGTGACCAGGTAGGCTGCGGCGCAGATTACGTCGTTAGTTGTTTTCTTCACTACGCGTCTCCTTGTGGCGCAATAGCGCGTAGTATAGGGAAAAAACTGGTGTTTGTCAATCTTATGGCTTGTTATATTTTGCCGTAATGCTATACTATATCGGCATTTTATTTATATTTTATATGGACGCACAAACAGGTTTATGGATTCTTTTCTTTGTGATTATTGCCGGCTTTTTGGCCCTGGACTTGGGATATTTCAATCGGCAAGTGCATAAAGTTGAAATTAAATCAGCGGTTAATCAATCTTTATTTTGGGTAGGAATTGCGCTTGGCTTTGGTTTTCTAATATTCCTGTTTTTAAGCAAAACATTGGCGGCGGAATTTCTAAGCGCGTATGTTACCGAAAAAATGCTGTCGGTAGACAACCTGTTTGTTATCATGCTTATCTTTAGCTATTTCAAGCTAGATGAAAAATACCATCATCGAGTATTGTTTTGGGGTATTATGGGCGCAATTGTATTTCGGGCCATATTTATAGGTGTCGGCTCTGTAATTATCAGTCAGTTTCATTGGGTGCTTTATATTTTTGGAGCAATACTTTTGTATACCGGAATTAAACTATTACGTGATAAGAAAGAAGAGCATGTAGATTTTGAGAAAAATAAAATTGCCGTGCTGGCTAAAAAATTTCTACCGTTTTCTCCAAATCATCATAATGGCAAGTTTTTTGTAAAGGAGCACGGGCGTATCATGCTTACATCTTTGTTTCTTATTATGATGCTGGTAGAGGGAACTGATATTATTTTTGCCGTGGATTCCATTCCAGCCGTATTTGCTATTTCTCAGAATGCGTTTATCATATTTACATCAAATATTTTTGCTATCATGGGGTTGCGGGCTTTGTTTTTTTTGGTGGAAAGCGTTTTGCACAAGTTTCATCATCTGCAAAAAGGCCTGGCCTTTATTTTATTGTTTATAGGAGCTAAAATGTTGTCAGGTATTATTGATCTGCACATTTCGTCAATTATTTCTTTTGGTGTTATTATGGGAGCGTTGGCGGCAGCAATTATTTTATCAATTATTTTTCCAAAAAAGATTTAATTATTATTACTGTGTTGCATGTCTGAACGAAGAATGCGACCAGGAGGGGAAAGAAACAAGCCGTTAACCGCAACCGAACAAGCTGGGATAGAGGCGTTTGCTGAAGTTCCGGAATTAGAAATAGGGGGAGAAAATGGTGTGCAACCGGTTATTGATGATGGCGATATGTTAGCTCCAGAGCCGGGTGCTGCTTTTATACAGGAAATGACGCTAGATCGCCGTGCTGTGCTGGGAAGTATGGGATTAGTGCCAAAAGAAGAGAGAACGCCTCTGTCATCTGATTTTTCAGATAATGAACCGACCAGGCCGTAGGAATTATAGAAAATAAAAAATCGCCGTAACGGCGATTTTTTATTTTATTTTTTATTTGCAGTCAGGCTGCCAAGAAATAAGATAAGTGATGCGCAGACAATGGAGGCGCCACTGGGCAGGCCAAGATAAAAAGAGATAAAAAGCCCGGAGCAAACAGAGATAAGCGATGCTGCCAAGCCGTATAAAAAAGTTTTTAAAAAACTATGGCCAAATTGCAGGGCGGTCAGTACCGGAATAACCATAAGCGCGCCAACCATAAGCGCGCCAACAATACGCATGCTGATAGATACAGTGGTGGCGGCCAAGATCATAAGAATGGCATTGAGGTTTGAAACCGGCAAGCCGTTTGCCTGGGCAAGCTCTTCATCGTATGCGGTAATAAAAAATCGTTTGAATAGTAAAATGATAATGGCAAAAATACACGCTCCTAAAGCGCTGATCAAATATAAGTCAAAGTCGGTGACGGTGGTAATGCTGCCAAACAAATATGTAAAAATATTTGTATTGAGATTTTTGCTGATGCTAAACAAAATTATGGATAAGGCTAAGCCGCCGGATAAGAATAAATTCAATGTTGCTTCGCCAAATATTTTTTTGCCCGAACGCAGCTTGTCCATGCTTAAGGCGGCAATAATAGAAATAACTACTGCAGTAATGATTGGGTTCAGGCCTGCCAAAATGCCAATAGCAATACCAATGAGTGAAACATGAGAAAGCGTGTCAGTAAGCAGGGAGTATCGCTTTACCACGAGAAAAATTCCGATAGCTGGAGCGAGCAATGCTACAATAATACCGGCGATAAATGCCCGTATCATGAAATCGTATTGAAAAATTTCTAGCATATAATTATGAACCGTGATGAATGTGAGTAATATTTTTTCCGTAAATTTGTTCAATTGTATTTTCTTGGTGGATTATTTCTTTGGCGCCAAAGCAGAACTGTCCGCGATTTAAGCATAAAACAGATTTGATTTCTTGCGTAATGGTGTCAATATCGTGAGATACAAAAAGAATTGTAAGATGCTTATTTGTATTTAATTCTTTAAGAAAAGCGTAGAAATTTTTTTGAGATGCCATATCAATGCCAGTAAACGGTTCATCAAGCACCAAAATACTAGGGTTGCTGGCCAAGGCGCGGGTAACGTATACACGCTGTCTTTGTCCGCCAGATAAACTGCTCATGAGCCGATCTTTAAGATCGTATATCTGTGCTTCCTTTAAAGCGGTGTCTATTCGTTCTTTGTCGTGGCGTGTAGCTCTGCCAAGCAGTCCTTTCTTCGCTAGTAATCCGCTCTCAATAATTTCATAAACTGTAGCTGGGAATAAGCTGTTTTCCATGGCAACCCGTTGGGGTACATAGCCAATATCGGCGGTAGCATTTTTATCTTTAATATTTTTACCGTTAATCTTGATAGTGCCGCTTTGGGGTTTGATTAGCCCAACCAATATTTTGAGTAGGGTAGTTTTTCCTCCGCCGTTCGGTCCTATAATTCCCACATAATCACCGGCAGTTATCTCAAAAGAAATGTCATTTATAACCGGTGAATTGTTATATGAAAATGTTAGGTGTTCTGCGGAAATGATAGGATTTATTTGCATATCATGGCAGTTCGCAAGTTTTGTAAGTTGGTATTCATAAGGCTAAGATAATCCTGGCCAGCCGCACGATCCGTGTCGCTTAGAGTTTCAATCGGGTTTAAAACAAGAGTCTGAGCTCCGATTTCTTGAGCGATGGTTTGGGCGAGTTTTGGGCTAGCGGCGTTTTCAAAAAAAATATATTTTAAATTCTTTTTTTTCGCCACAGCTGCCACCTCGGCAATGGTTTTTGGCGACGGGTCTTCTTCGGGGGATAAGCCTAAAATATGAAGAGTGGTAAAGTTGTATCGTTTAGCCATATAACTAAACGCATTGTGAGTGGTAACAATTTCTCGGTTGGCGCAGCGCGCTAAACCCGAAGTGTAAGCCGAATCAATCTGCTCTAAAGCCTGTTTGAGAGTGTCGCGATTTGCAGCGTATGTTTGGGCGTTGGCAGGGTCCGTGTCTATAAACGCCTGGGTGATTTTATCCGCAGCCAAAGACATGTTATTTGGGTCAAGCCAAAAATGCGGATCTGCTCCAATATTTTGCTCTTGAATAGATGTTAAGTAGTCGCTGAGTTTAATTACGGAAGTATTTTGTTCTTTGGTAACATCTCCGGCGATTTTTTCTGCCCATGGCTCCAAGCCATTGCCATTAAAAACAAAAATCTTTGAACCATATATTTTGGCAATATCAGTAGGGGATGGTTCAAAATCATGCGGTTCCATGCCGGCAGGAGTAATAGTAATAAGATGTGCGTTTTCGCCGGCTATCTGCTCAACAAGGTAAGCGAGCGGGTAAAAACTAACTGATGTTTGTATCTGTGGGGAGCTGTTTTCGGTGGTAGGTCGAGTTGGCGCGTTTCCCGGTAAAGACATTTTTTCCAATATTAAATACGCAGCCAAGAGTATAGCTAAAGCAATAAGTATTTTATTTCTGGTTTTCATAGATATGGTGAATAATGTATAATATATTTATACTCTAGCATAGATTTAAAATACTTGCAAGTAGTTTGCATTTATGGTATAGTAAGCCAGCTATGAAATGTGTACAACACAACCAAGAATCCCGGTCTTTGCTTAAGCAAGGACACCTTAAATCTACCCCGGCTCGCTTGCGGCTTTTGGATATCTTAAAACATGCGCAGAAACCGCTCAGTGTGAATGAATTATTTGCGCAGCTTAAAGGGTCTAAAATAGACAAGGTAACTTTATATAGAAATGTGGAATCGTTAGCGCAGCTGGGAATCTGCCGTCAAATTCGTTTAAAAGATAGGCAGGCATATTTTGAGTTGGTAGAAAAGCAACATCACCATCATTTGGTGTGCGCGCAATGCGGGAAAATTGCCGATATAGCCAATTGCGGTCTTGGTTTGATTGAAAAAAAATTATTAAAAAAATTAGGGTTTGCGCGTGTGGAAGAACACTCGCTTGAGTTTTTTGGTATTTGTGCCGATTGCGCGGCGCATAATGCTTAATATTGAATATGTTTAAGAAAATATTTTTTTTGTTTTTATTTATATCGGGATTGATGGTTTTTAAATTTCCCACGTTAGCCGCCAATGAGGATCTATTAAATGCTCCAGAAAAAGCGGATTTGTCGGATACCTATTACGTGGGCAGAGTGTTGCGTATTATAGAAGTTGGCGAAAGGGAGGTAGAGCCCGACTATTTTCAAATGTATCAAACAGTTGAAATTGAAATTATAAACGGAGAAGAGAAAGGTAAAAAAATAACCATAGATCACGGCGGAAGTTTTGCTATCTCAGAAAGCCAGAAAGTTAAGGCTGGAGAAAAAGTGGTTGTGGCTAAAACTCCAGCATCGTCTGAGGGTAGGTCAGTCTATTATATTGTTGATACCTATCGAGTATATCGGTTGTTGTTTATTGTTTTTATTTTTTTTGCTACTGCTATTTATTTTGGCAGAAAAAAAGGCTTGACTTCCGTGCTTGGTTTGATATTCAGTATTGTGGTGATTTTTAAATTTATTATTCCACTGCTGGCAGCCGGGCATGATCCGTTTTTAATATGCTCAATTGGCGCTTTTGCTATGCTGTTTGTGTCGTTGCTTGTATCTCATGGGTTTACTCGTCGGTCGCGTGTGGCAATTGCCAGCAGTTTTATCGCCCTGGCGCTGGCCGTGGTAATTGATTGGCTGTTTGTAACTCTGGCGCATTTATCCGGCACCGGTACGGAAGAAGTTTTTTATTTACAGTTTGGCACCGATACCATCAACGTGAGAGGGCTATTGTTGGGCGGCATTTTAATTGGTGTGCTGGGTATTTTAGATGATGTAACCACCGCTCAAGCTGCGGCTGTAGAAGAAATTTATCTGGTCGGTGATCATATTAAATTTAAAGAATTGTATAAACGGGGCTTGTCAGTGGGTAGAGAGCATATCGCAGCGCTCGTTAATACGCTTATTTTAGCGTATGCCGGAGTTTCTTTGCCGTTGCTTTTGCTATACAGCAGCCAAAAGACACATGCATTTTGGATGACCATAAATAGCGCTTTTATTGCCGAAGAAATTGTGCGTACTATGGTAGGTAGTACAGTGCTTGTGCTTGCGGTGCCGATCAGTACGTTTTTGGCCGCCTGGTGGTATACGCGTAAAAAATAAAAAAACCAGACTGTGTATAAAATACTACACTATGTAGTAGAAGTGTGATACGATACCGGTTCTTTATTTGAACCAATCGGCGTTTAATGATAGGATAATCGTCAATTATCTAATGCCACATGTATGATGAAAAAACTTTTTCTTTCCTCCGTAACCATAATCGCATTTGTTTTATATATAGTTTACTACCGAACCTGGTCTGGCAATTTTGGCGCGCCTAACCCTGTTTCTAACACAGCCGCCAATACAGATACTATCGGCGTAACAGGGCGCCAGCCTCTCTATAAAGACGGCCGCTATACAGGTATAAGCGCTGATGCCTACTATGGGCGCGTGCAAGTTGAAGTAGTAGTAAATCAGGGTTTTATTACTGAGGTGGTTTTTCTAGATCGTCCGCATGAGCAGAGTACTTCTTTGGAGGTAAATGGCCGTGCTGTGCCAATATTGCGATCGGAAGCGATTGCTGTGCAAAATGCCCAGGTGGATACTGTTTCGGGCGCCACGCAAACCAGTCGCGCTTTTCGAGAATCATTGGCCTCAGCTTTGGCGCAGGCGAAGCTGTAATTTAGATGTACCATGCAGAATTCTCGTGTCATAATGGGTATGCCGATAACCATTGCTATTGCGGATGTGCAATTTCCATCTGATATTTTTGAAAAAGTTTTTGCCTATTTTACGCATGTAGATGAAAAATTTAGCACCTATAAAACAAGCAGTGAAATTTCTCAGATCAATAAAGGTGCTGTTTTGCCTGATGCGTATAGCGAGGAAATGCGCGAAGTATTTGTTCTTTCTGAAAAAACCAAACAGGAAACAAACGGCTATTTTGATATACGGCAGGCCGATGGCAACTATGATCCGTCCGGATTGGTAAAAGGATGGGCAATACAAAATGCGGCGCGTCTCATGGAAGCAAATGGTGTTAAAATTTTTATATAGAAGCGGGTGGAGATATTCAGGTGTCGGGAAAAAACACCGATGGCCAGTCATGGAGAGTTGGTATACGCAACCCATTTAACGAGCGTGAAATAATTAAAGTTTTAAAGCTTGATGATTGTGGTGTAGCCACTTCGGGCACATATGTGCGCGGTGATCATATATATAACCCTCATGCATATCAAGAAAAAATTTCTGATATTGTAAGTATGACTGTGGTGGCAGCTAATGTATATGAGGCAGATCGATTTGCTACCGCCGCGTTTGCTATGGGAAAAAACGGTATTGCGTTTATCGGCGCTCAGGCAGATTGTGAAGGGTATATGGTAGCGGCAGATGGCACGGCTGTATTTACGGACGGGTTTAGCCAGTATGTAATCTAATCTAATCTAATCTAATCTAATCTAATCTAATTAAGATGTTAATTTAATGTAATGCATATGTTTGCCCGTATTGATAAGTGGCTCAATCAAATCACAATGTATCGGTTGGTGATTTATTATGTGTTCGGCCTGTGGGTTGCTGGCATAGCAGTCAGTTTTTTTGGCGTATTGCCGTATAACCCATTAGAAATAATTATTTCCGGTGCAATTTTATTCATTGTCTCGTATTTGGTTAATACTGTTTTTGCGCTTGTATTTGACGCGCCAAGCAATGTAGAGTCTGTCTACGCAACGGTATTTTTTCTAGCCATAATCTTTCCGCCGGCGCAGTCGTTGGCCGCGATTCCGTTATTAGTGTGGGTGGCAGTCTGGGCCATGGCTTCAAAGTATATTTTTGCGCTACATAAAAAACATTTGTTTAATCCGGCCGCTTTTGCGGTTGCGATTGTGGCTTTAACCCTTCACCGATCTGCAAATTGGTGGGTGAACAGTGTTTATTTACTGCCTTTGGTTGTAATAGGCGGCTGGTTGTTGGTAAGAAAAATACGCCGTTTTGATTTGGTGCTAAGTTTTTTTGCGGTGGCTACCGTTTCCATTATGGTAAATGGCTGGGTTAATCACGTTGATCCCGTTGCCATGATACAAAAGGTGGTTATGTATTCGCCGATTTTATTCTTTGGTTTCGCGATGCTTACAGAGCCGGCCACTACGCCGCCAACTCGTCCGCTTCGTATTGTATATGGTGCGGTTGTGGGTTTTTTGTTTAACCCATCGTTTCATATTGGATCTTTTTATTTTACTCCCGAGCTCGCGCTGCTTGCCGGCAATATTGTTTCATACGCAATTAGTCCAAAATTGAAATTAGTTTTACGGTTAAAAGAAAAAGTTTTATCCGCAAATAATGTGTATGATTTTTGGTTTGAGAGTGATAAAAAACTTTCATTCAAGCCTGGTCAATATTTGGAATGGACTTTAGGGCACGAATCGCAGGATGCTCGAGGTATTAGGCGGTATATAACCATCGCATCTTCACCGACCGAATCTAGAGTAATGGCGGGTGTAAAATTTTACCCGAACCCAAGCACATTTAAGCAGTCAATGTTATTTTTGGAACCAGGTGATACTATAGTTGCTTCTCAGCTGGCCGGTGATTTTGTTATGCCAAAAAATAAAAATGAAAAACTTGCCTTTATTGCAGGCGGTATCGGCGTTACGCCGTTTAGAAGTATGGTTAAGTATCTGATTGATAAAAAAGAAAAAAGAGATATTGTTGTGCTGTATTGCAATCGCACTGTTGAAGATATGGCGTATAAAGAAATTTTTGATCAAGCCGCCAAAGAGATTGGTATTAAAGTAGTGTACACAATCACGGATTGTCCATATCCGGAAAGCTGGAAAGGGAAGTGCGGTTTTATAGATGAGGCTATGATTCGCGCCGAAGTGCCTGATTTTAAAGACAGAACATTTTATTTGTCCGGCACCCATGGCATGGTGGTTTCGTTTAGCGATGTGCTTGCCAAGATGGGGTTGAAAAACAGGCAAATTAAAAAAGATTTCTTCCCCGGATTTGTATAAACCAAGAACAGTTTAGGGTATTTTTTAAAAAAAAGAGAGCCGTCCGGGCTCCCGCGGTCCGCCGTGCTTACTGTGTTCAAACCCTTGGCGGAGGGGTTTGTTGCCTACTTCTTGGGAGGCAAGAGCCAGTCGAATAGGGCCAAGAAGCACCACTCACCGGCTAGAATTGCCGAAGTAGCGATTATATATTCGAACGCAGACAAAGTGTTCCTCCTTGTGAGGAGGGTACTACAAAACCCTATTTTTGTCAATGGTTTATTTTGTGCCAAAAATAATTATTTTGGCTAATATATGGTAAAAAACATACCACACCTTGTTTTTTTGTTGTCTTCTTTTGCCTAGTGTGGTATCATTAATTGTAATTATCGTATAGTTAAATTATGGGTAATTTTCAACCAGACGAGAATATTTTAAAAAAAATCGCCGAGCGCGTTATGTTTGATTCTGTTCATGAGGGGGTGGATGTAACAGACCCTAAAGCGCTACATGATTTGGTAAGCGAAGTGGTAAAGGCTATTATTGGCGAAGCTAATCCTGAGTTAGTAGAGGTATATGTTAAAACTGCTATCTCTGACATGTATCGAGAAGAGACTATGGATGAAATTGGCCCGCAAGGATATTTTGATCGCATGAGAGGTGCCCTTGCAAATGAACATAGAAATCCATCGCATAAATAAATAATTTTTTAATATAAATATGCTTTTAGAAAAAATAAAAACCATGCCAAAAAAATACGTATATGCAGCGGCTGCTGTGGTATTTATAGTGCTTGTAGCAGTTGTGTTGCAAAAGAGCGATTCGGATGATGCGAATAATGCTTCAAACACCGGTGAGCAGTCTGGCTTGGTAAATACATCTACTGTCGATATGGCAACCTCAACACCGGCTACAAGCACAATAAAAAAACCAGTAATCAAATCTGCTCCTGCGCCGCTTTCTGCCACTCAGCGTTATCTTGATGCTATAAAGATCTATAAAACCGCCGGATACTATTTCCAGTTTGTAGACTGTCATGGGTTACCAGGTTCATTAACATTAAAAAAGGGTAAGAAGTTCATGCTTGATAATCGTGATAATAAAACCCGCAAGATTTCTATTGTTGGCGGTCAAAGTTTTAATATAACCGCTTATAACTTCGCAATTGCAACTGCGCCTTCCACTCCAGGCACTCATTACATAACATGTGATGGCGGGGGAGCTGCGTCAATTCTGGTTCAGCCGTAATATTTTCTAGATTTTTTCAATACAAACAACCCGTTCTAGCGGGTTGTTTGTTTATTTGCCAGAGCCGATTTTATTTAGTAAAATATACGCATTGCTTATTTATCTGTAGATATAATTTCTGTATGTCCTTATCTATTGAAGAAGTACAAAAAATAGCCCGATTGGCGCGCATAGCGCTTACCCCGGAAGAAGAGCAGCGATATGCCAAAACCATATCGGCTGTATTGGCGTATATGGATATTTTAAACGAAGTGCAGGTGGATGGAGTTGAGCCAACTGCCCAGGTTACCGGTTTGCACAATGTTATGCGAGCTGATGTGGTGGTTGAGTCCGGTATTAAACAAGCTCTAATTGCACAGATGCCACAGGTTGAACAAAATGAATTGGTTGTGCCAGCCGTGTTTGCCGAGGAAGTTTAAAATGTATTATTGCCTATATGAATCTTAATGAACTTACAATCAAAGAAGCGCAGGAAGGGTTGCGTGCTAAAAAATTTACCAGTGTTGAGCTTACGCGCGCTTGTTTGGATCGAATCAAAGCTCGTAATGGTGAAATAAATGCGTTTATTACCGTCTGCGAAGAATCCGCTTTGGAAGAAGCTCGGATTGCCGATGGGCTGTTTGCAGCTGGAGAGGCAAATTTGCTTACCGGTATTCCATTTTCCGTAAAAGATGCAATTTGTACTGCCGATGTGCTTTCTACGGGCGCGGCCAAAATTTTGGAAAATTATACGCCTCCATATGATGCGACCGTGGTTGCAAAACTGCGCAAGCAGGGCGCTGTGTTGGTTGGTAAAAACAATTGTGATGCGTTTGGCCATGGAGCAAGCAATGAAAATAGTATGTATGGTCCGGTGCGCAATCCGCGCAATACGGACAAGGTTGCAGGCGGCTCTTCGGGTGGTTCGGCTGCAGCGGTAGCAGATAATATGTGTATCTTTTCTATCGCCGAAGATACGGGCGGTTCAATCCGTCAGCCGGCAAGTTTTTGTGGTGTAGCAGGTTTTCGCCCAACGTATGGCCGCAATTCTCGTTCGGGTATTATGCCAATGGCTTCTTCGCTGGATACTGTTGGTCCAATTACAAAAACTGCCTATGACGCTGCGTTAGTTATGAGTCAAATTGCCGGGCAAGATCCGCTTGACGCTACCACGCTTCCTGATGCTGTGCCACAGTATGTGGCTGCGACTCAAAAAGATATTGCTGGTTTACGTGTAGGAGTCCCAAAAGAATATTTTGAACTAGACGGTTTGCAAGGTGAAGTTAAGCAAGCTGTTCAGGCTCAGATTGAACAGCTAAAAAATAAAGGCTGTATCATTGAGGGGGTTAGTTTGCCCCATACTAAATACGCAATTGCTGTATATTATATTTTAGTGCCAAGTGAAGATAGTTCAAATCTTGGACGGTTAGACGGTATCCGCTATGGTGCGCGCAAATCTGGAAAAGATTTGTATGATTTATATGCAACTTCTCGTGCTGAAGGTTTTCCTGAAGAGGTAAAACGCCGTATTTTAATCGGTACTTACGCTTTATCTGCTGGATATTATGATGCCTATTACAAAAAAGCGCAGACCGTGCGCACTCTTATAAAAAAAGATTTTGATGACGTCTTTAAACAAGTTGATGTACTCATTACGCCAACATCGCCATTTACCGCGTTTACAGTTGGTGAGAAAAGCAGCGATCCGCTTGCTTTGTACTTGGCAGATGTGATGGTTTCGCCAGCGGCTATTGCGGGTGTGCCTGCGCTATCAGTGCCGGCAGGTGTAGACAGCGCTGGTTTGCCAATCGGTACGCAAATCATTGGTTCGCGCGCGCATGAAGACCTTATTTTTGCCATTGGCAATGCTTTACAATAATTTTTTTCTTATGCCCAAAGATCCATATAAAGATATATCGGAACAGGCAGATCAAGAGAGAATCAATTCAGCGATTCTAGCCGGTGAAGTGGTAAACTATCGTGATAGCTGGAGGATTTTTAGAATCATTACCGAGTTTGTGGAAGGCTATCAGTTTTTGAGTGGCTTAAAAAAAGAAGTGACTATTCTTGGTTCGGCTCGTTTACCGGCAAATAATAAATACTATAAAATTGCGCAAGAATTGGGTAATTTATTAGGCAAAAACGGCTTTACCACCATTACAGGCGGTGGTCCGGGTATTATGGAAGCTGCAAATCGCGGCGCGTTTGAGGTTGGGGGAGAATCTGTTGGGTTAAATATTCAGCTTCCCTTTGAACAGCGCATCAATCCGTATGTAAAAAAATCAATTGCGTTCTATTATTTTTTTAGCCGCAAGGTAATGCTTACCAGCCCGGCTAACGCATTTGTATTTTTTCCTGGTGGTTTTGGCACGCTCGATGAATTTTTTGAAGTTGTAGACAACATGGAAAATGGCTATATGCAGAAAGTTCCTGTGGTGTTGGTTGGCAGAGAATTCTGGGGGCCTATCCTAAGTTTTTTAAAAGCAAAATCAGCACGTGAAGTTCATTCGGTAAATGAAGCCGAAGTGGAGCGGTGGCATGTGGTAGAAACCGCCAAAGAAGCGTTTGAATTTATTAAAAATACGAGCGATATTCCTATTTGTGATATAGATCCAAACAATATTATGTGCCAGGGAGGTCCGGATTGGAGCGTCTTTAGAATTATGGCCGAATTGGTAGAAGGATTTGAATTTTTAACCAAAATTACCAATGGTGTTACAGTTCTTGGCACCAAAAGTTTATTGCCAGGAACAGTGTATTATAACGCAGCTTACGAAGTCGGCAAGCTTTTGGCGGAACGACAATTTATGACAGTAACTGGCGGCGGTCCGGGTATTATGGAAGCTGCCAACCGTGGTGCGTTTGAAAAAGGCGGGGTAAGCGTGGGCATCAATATGCGGCTGGAAAAAGGCGAGCGCGTAAACAATTACATTACCAAGTCTATCGGATTTTTCTTTCCGTTTGTTCGCAAGCTGATTATCACAACTCCTTCGGAAGCATTTGTGTATTTTCCGGGCGGTTTTGGCACGCTGCATCAATTGTTTGAGATGTTAACCTTGCAAGAAACTGGAAAAATTCCAGCCATGCCGACATTGCTGTACGGTAAACAGTTTTGGCAGCCGCTTATAGATTTTGTACATACTCTGCATTACGATTTTAAAACCATTAGTGTTTTAGACGAGCAGTTCTTTAAGGTGGTTGATTCTCCTGATGACGTTTTTCAGTATATTAAAAAATAATATAATCGCATGATTCCGTTTTTTCAGTTTACGGCTATTGATTTTGGTCCGGTAGTGATACAGGTATGGGGACTGCTTGTATCTGCGGGGATTGCAGCAGCCATTGCTGTATCGTACTTTTTGTGTAAAAAATATTTTTTATCAGGCGAAATTTTGCTTGATATGTCAATTTGGGCTCTGGTTGGCGCGTTTGTAATGGCGCGAGTATTTCATATAGTGTTTTACGATCCAGCATATTTTATGACGCAACCCGATGAAATTATTAAAATCTGGCACGGCGGCGCATCGTCTCTAGGCGGGTTTGCAGGGGCAGGCATGGCCGTGTGGCTATTCGCAAAAAAAAGAAAATTCACCTATGCCGAATTATTGCCGTACTTTGATATGGCAGCTATAGGGCTTTGGCTAGGGTGGGGTATAGGGCGAATTGGCTGTTTTCTTATTCACGATCATCCAGGCACATTAACCAGTTTTTTGTTAGGCGTGCAGTTTCCGGGCGGCGCTCGGTTTGATCTTGGTTTGATGGAATCGTTGGTTGGCTTTACCCTGTTTATTATTTGTATTTTGACCTTTAAAAAGATAATTAAAATTCGCTGGGGTTTGATGGCTGGTTTTTCCGGAGCGGCGTATGCGTTTATTCGTTTCTGGCTTGATTTTTTGCGTATCCCCGAGGAAATTGTTGGAGGCGATGCCAGGTATTTACACTTAACGCCGGCTCAGTGGGGTATGCTGGTATTTTTGTGCGGGTTGACTTTATCCTTTGCTTTAGGTAAGATTAAACGGCAAAAATCAATTGGAAGGATCGCATAGTTGGTCTAGTGCGCACGCTTGGAAAGCGTGTAAACCGAAAGGTTTCGAGGGTTCGAATCCCTCTCCTTCCGCACTATATAAAAAAAGGGAAGAAAAATTTACACCTCAAAGGGGGTTCTCCTTCTGCCAAGTTATATTTGATGATAAGTTTATGTAATTTAAAAAACATCGCAATAAGCGATGTTTTTTAAATTATTTATACTGATACGATTTATAAATTAACTTTTTTGACCAATTCAGATTTAATCTCCATTGCTCCAAATCCTGGGATGTTGCAGCTGATATTATGGTCGCCGTTAGTAAGGCGAATATTTTTTATTTTGGTGCCAGTTTTTATAGGTTTTGGCGATCCTTTAACGGGCATATCTTTCATAAAAAGAACAGTATTCCCATTTTGAAGGATATTTCCATTCATGTCTTTAACTATTAATTCATCCGATTGATTTTCATCTTCAGTTATTTTTGCGCTATCCCACTCATTTCCACATTCTGGGCATGAATATACGGTTGTGTGGAGAATGTATGTGTTTACAGATTTGCATTTTGGGCATGGTTTTTCTCTTTCTTCTATCATATGACTGTTGTATAATTAATACACATTAGCATTATACAGGATTATATTAAAAATACAATCATAATGCTAATGCCGTTTTCATTAGTTGTGCGCCGCCATATACAAATGGACGCTAGTAATGTGCGTTTTTCGGAGGTCGGCAGTTTGGGCAGGGTGCAGAAGATTTTGGCTTAACTAGTTTGAGCGCGGGATTTTTAAAGACGATGGATTGGTGGTGTTGGCTGTTCCAGATAAAAAACACAAATGATGTAAATTGGGACGATGTCTGCGTATGAGAAAGAAATTATTTTGGACAATGATTGTTGTGGTTGTATGCGCTATTGCCGTATATTTTGTTGTTTTTGGCAGAGCGCTAGGTCAGTCAGAAAACCATGCGGCTATTATGCTGTCTTTGCCAAAAGCGCTGTTTAGCTCCGAGGCTGTGCCGGTAGATGAAACAAAATATCTTGCCAAGGATCTTGACTCTTTTGTTAATACTATGGCGCGCGATGGGTTTATTTTGGCAGATCAGCTTGGCTCTGGATATTTTTTTGAAAAGAACGGCAAAAGATATATCTCAACGAGCGTGCGATATTCTTCGTATTTTTTATTGTTTACATATCCGCAGAGTAATTAAAGCATGTTAATATAAAAGACCTGAGTAGGCTCTGGTTTTTTGTTGTTATTTTTTTTCAGTTTGGTATACTATATAGGTATAGATTTTTTGCTAAATTTTGATATATTTTTATGATAAAAACAAAAAAATATGCTGCCTTTTTACTTCTCGCAAGCTGTTTGTTTTTAAGTGGTTGCGGGGTGGCGGCGCTAAAAAATACAAACCAGAATACCCGCCTTGATTTGATCGCGCAAAATATAACAAAAGTTCCGGAATCTGTTTTTAATCAAACAGATTTAGAGGAATTAAATTTGTCTGGCAATAACCTTATCGGTTCGTTACCTGCCGAAGTTGGGCGTTTACAAAAATTAAAATCGCTCAATATTAGTAATAATAAAATGACGGGTCTTCCCGCCGAAATCGGACAACTGTTGTCTTTAGAAGAACTCAATGTCTCAAATAACCAATTAACAGGTTTGCCATACGAACTAGGCAATCTGAAGAATCTAAAAACCTTTACTATTTCCGGCAATCCCTATTCTGAAAAAGATTTAAACATTATTAAAGCCGCTTTACCGGCACAAACAATTATTATTAAATAATCTAGTATGAAGAAATTTTTGATCGTAGTTGCAGTGGTTGTGTTGGTGGGTGGAGGTGCGTATGTTGCTATGCGTCAACGCCCAAACGAACTTGCCGATGATAAGACAAGTGAAACAAACAATGACGGTGGTCGTCGTGTAGGCGCGCCAGAACAAACAGAAAATACAACACCGGGTAAATTAAAAGCTGCTAATTTTACTGGGCCTTTGGAAGAGGTAAATACCGGCTGTTTTGCTGATGGTGAATGTTATGCGGTGGTAGGTGGCAAGCATATTACAACAATTATGGGGTGGAGTAGGGAAACAGTCGGTTCGGTTCAAGGCGTGGAAGGGTTTGGAGATTTGCAAAACTTTATTGGCAAAGAAGTTGAGGTATACGCGCAAGATAAAGGGGATGGCACCTATACCCTCTATGGCAGCGAAGGGTTTTATCTCAAGTTAAAATAATTTTATCTGTATGTCGTTATTACAAGAATTTAAATCATTTGCTGTGAAGGGTAATGTGGTGGATTTGGCCGTTGGCGTGGTTATTGGCGGGGCGTTTGGCAAAATTGTTACGTCAGTGGTAAACGATATTATTATGCCGCCCATTGGATTATTAATAGGCGGTATAAATTTTAAGGATTTGAAAGTGGTTTTATCTCGTGCTGCCGATGGCACGCCAGCCGCCACGTTTGCGTACGGTAATTTTCTGCAAACCGTGCTGGAGTTTTTGATTATCGCGTTTGCGGTATTTATGATGATAAAAGTCTTAAATAAATTACAGAAAAAAGAAGCGGAAAAACCGGCAGCGCCAGCTGTGCCAGCCCCGGATGTAGTGTTGCTTACAGAAATTAGAGATTTGTTAAAAAAGTAATTGTTATGCCGCATATCCATGACAAAATTGATTTTTGCTCAGAGGTATTTGTGGTCTTTAAAAATAAAGTATTATTGCGAAAGCATGATAAATTTAAGATATGGCTCAGTGTGGGCGGCCACATTGAATTAGACGAAGATCCGACTGAAGCCGCGGTGCGAGAAGCAAAAGAAGAAGTTGGTTTAGATGTAGTTTTGTATAGAGATCCGGCCAAGACGCCTAGTTTTTCCGATGACATTGACATATCTCTTATTCCTCCCCAGTATGTATTGCGTCATCCTGTGAGCGAGCGGCATACCCATATTGTGTTCGTGTATTTTGGCACCTCTGCCACAGATAAGTTAGTGTTGTCAGAAACGGAAGTCTCCGAGGATTGCCGCTGGTTTACCAAAGAAGATTTGGAAAAAAATGACTTTGGCATTTCAGAAAAAGTTAAATTTCATGCGCTGCAGGCGCTCGAATTATTATCGTGGTAAACTATGGCAAAGAATCTATATGCAATCAAGGCTCGTGTCTGGTTGTATCCCGGTTTGGCAGGGTGGCATTTTATTTCAATTCCAAAAAAAGAATCTACCGCCATTAAAATAGATTTTGACACGAAAAAACGAGGCTGGGGTTCGTTGCCGGTGCAAGTAACTGTGGGAAAAACAACATGGGATACATCTATTTTTCCTGATAAAAAATCCGGCGCGTATTTGTTGCCGCTTAAAGCTGCGGTGCGCAAAAAAGAAAATATTTTTAACAACGAAATGATTAAATTAATTATAAAAATTACGCCGTAAGGCGGATATATATGTCGGAAGAAATTAAAGTTACGATAAGCGATCGTTTTTTAGCAAAAGTTTTTTTGCCAATTTTCCCTGCTTGGATGCGGCCTAATTATTTAACGGCATCTCGTTTAGTGCTCACGCCGTTTGTTATATGGCTATTTTGGCAGGAAAGATATGTTGGCGGCGGCGTGTTGTTTTTGCTTACCTCGTTTACGGACGCGCTTGATGGGGCAATGGCTCGAACCAGAAACCAGGTTACATCATTTGGTAAAATGTTTGATCCTTTGGCAGATAAAATTTTGATTTCAACCGTGGTGTATATATTAGTTTTGAAATATATTGATCCGTATGCCGCTTGGGCAATTATTATTTTAGAAGCAATTATTATTGCAGCCGCAATCTTTAAAAGAACAAACGGAGATCATAATATGCAGGCAAATATTTGGGGTAAGATAAAAATGAATCTGCAAGTACTTGGCGTAGTTATTTTACTTATCTCAATTTTGTTTAATGTTGAGCTTTTGCATCCGGTATCACAAGGTACGTTTTATTTGGCCATTGCGTTTGCGATTTTGAGTTTATTTACATATAGTATATAATTATTATATATTTTTAATTAAAGCGTATGTCAAAATTACAAAGTACGACTTTGCTCGTATTGCGTGTGGTCATGGGCTGGTTTTATTTTTATGCCGGCATTAGCAAGGTGTTGGATCCGCAGTGGACTTCCGCAGGATATATTAAAGGCGCCGCGACTGCAACTTGGTTTTATAACATATTGCTTCAGCCGCCAGTGCTTGGAGTGGTTGATTTTATGGTAAAGTGGGGTTTGGTGCTGTTGGGTATTTCTCTGATTTTGGGTTTGTTTGTTTGTTTAAGCTCGTATTTGGGAGCGCTCATGATGTTTTTATTGTATTTGCCAATATTAAAATTTCCCATGGCAGGCCAGCATTCATATATAATTGATGAACATATTATTTACATTGCCGCGTTGTTTGTTTTGGCTCATTTTCAGGCTGGCAAAGTGTGGGGACTTGATAGATGGGTTCGCTTACGAAATTAAAATCTCTCTATCGTTTGGATTATCGGTATGAGCAATATGCACGGAAATCTGTTTTCCGTGTTTATTGTTTTTAAGCAAGTTTTCTATTTTTTCCGGCCATTCAATAAGCGTTACGGTATGATTGCTGCCAAGATAATCTCGCACGCCAATTTCTATTAAATCATCCTCGTGCTGCAAGCGATATGTGTCGATATGAACTAAAGTTGCGATTTCTTTGTGTTTGGCAGGGTACATATTCATGAGGGTAAAAGTTGGGCTGGTAATGTCGCTGCGCACGCCAAAACCCTGGGCAATACCTTTTACAAAAGAAGTTTTACCTGCGCCTAAATCTCCGTATAACAAAACTATGTCGCCAGGCTGAAGTTTTTTTGCCAAGTCTTTGCCAAGCTGTTCGGTTTCCTGCAAAGAATGTGTGGTGATTTTCATATATATTTATTATCGGTTAAGATATGTTTTTTCTAAAGATCTGAGAGAGAAATATACGCCGCTAAACAATCCGGTAAAAATAAAAACCATGCCGGTAATATTGAGCGCGCTATGCCAGTTGGTAAAATTATAAAAGAAATCTATAGCTACGCGCCAGGGCTGAATAAAAATATCCCAGCTATTCCAACGCAAGTCTCGGCCGATGTATACGCCAATATTGCTTAACGCTATAATACAAATTATTATGATATGCGTAAGGCGAGGTGTATATTTTTTGGCAATAATTTGCTCCACGGTTCGTAAAGAAAAAAAACCAAGCATAAAAGCAATCCAAGTAAAGCAGAATATTTCTGCAATATCAAACCATACCGGCAGGCGAATCTGATCGTAGAGATGAATAAAATCTGTCAGTACGTAGATGGTGTTGGGAAAGAAAAAAAGCCACGCAGCGCCTAAAAATATTTGTGCCCATCGCGGCCGTTTATTATCGATTGATTTTTCCAAATATTGGCTAAAAAGATAGGGGAGGTATGCCAGAAAAAGATTCCATATTAAGTAAGCGGGATAAATAGTGCGAAGCACAATACAGCTTATAATATTGAGTGTAATGGAAAAAATTGAAAAATATAATAGAATTTGTTTTGTGTTATTCATATATAATTTACGCACATGTCATCATATCATGTTCTTGTTTCTTGTTAAAGTTATAAAAGGTGTATACAAACGTCAACGGCCAGTGCGTGGCACTGGCCGGAAAAAATGGATGCCTTGCGAATCGTCATTTCCTCCAGTTGGAAGATTGGTACATCGTCCAGCTGAATAGCCAGTGTAGTAGGGCTGCAACCGCGGCCATAAGGATGGTTGCTGGTTTGGGGCCGTACAACACGAGGAAGATGATCATGTACAGGGCGCAGAACACCCCGACTACGATTTGTGTTTGTTTGGGCATCGGGGGCTCCTTGTTTGGGTGGCGTGATCCGCGTTAATGCGGATTTAACGCAGCCAAACGTATACTAGGTATATAATATGTTTGGCCGTTTTTTGTCAAAGTATATAAAACAAAAAACCGGGTATAAACCCGATTTTTTGTTTTATTGAAGTAAAATTTATGCCAATTTTTTCACCATAGTGCGTCGGCAAGTGGAGCATACTTTGATGCTTTTGCCGTCGGCGCGAACTAGCTGAAGATTTGGTTTTTGTCTGCGTGGCACCTTAACATTGGAGTGGCTTACGTGGTTGGCGCGAGCAGCTGATTTTTCACAAATAGTACAAGCTCTAGACATAGTATAATACAGATAATCTCACGCGCGCGAGGCGGTATTTGCCTCTCACTCATTTCGATTATACAGTTGAAAATTTAATGATGTTTAAGTATAATTGTATAACGATATCAGTATACGTCATTATTATTATTTTGTCAATATATGGACTTTATCTTCTATTTTCTAATCATTGTACCGTCGGCCATTATCCATGAGTATGCTCATGGCTGGGTGGCTGATATGCTCGGCGATCCAACCGCCCGCTATGCTGGTCGGTTAACCATCAATCCAGCTGCGCATATTGATCCCTGGGGGACAATTATTATGCCTATTTTGCTGTCTATAGCGACTGGTGGCCGTTTTATGTTTGCGTATGCCAAACCGGTGCCGTATAACCCATATAATTTAAAAGATCAAAAATGGGGGCCGGTCCTGGTGGCTATTGCCGGCCCGATTGCCAATATATTGCTGGCTATAGTTTTTGCGCTATGTTTGCGCGTGTTGCCAGTTTCAAGCCTTACATCTGTGCTGGCAACCATTGTGTATGCAAATGTCATGTTGGCCGTTTTCAACTTGGTGCCAATCCCACCGCTTGATGGTTCAAAAATTTTATACGCAATTTTACCTTCCTCGGCGTATGAAGTAAAAAATTTTTTAGAGCGATACGGATATATTGTGCTGTTGTTTTTCGTATTCTTCTTATTTGATCTAATCGCGCCAATTATCAACGGTATTTTTAAATTACTCACCGGTTTTTAAAATATATGATACCCGTGCTGTCGGTCTCTGATTTTATTGAGCAGATAAACGGAATCGTGGCCGGCGAATTTATTGTGGAAGGTGAGGTTTCTCAATATTCGGTATCCCAAGGCAAGTGGATATTTTTTAGTTTGAAAGATGAGCGGTCGGTGTTGTCGTGTTTTTCTACCGTGTTTATGATGCGTACTCCGGTGGAGGATGGTATGAAAATCCGAGTTTATGGTTATCCAAAAATACATGATAAAAGCGGTAAATTTAGTTTTACAGTGCAGCGGGTAGAAATGGTAGGGGAAGGGGCGCTTAAAAAAGCGTATGAACTGCTTAAGAAAAAACTAACAGCCGAAGGCTTTTTTGACGAAAGTCGAAAACGACGATTGCCGTACGCACCGCAGCGTATTGGGGTTATTGCTTCTCGCGACAGTGCGGCATTTGGCGATTTCAAAAAAATTGTCTATAACCGCTGGGCGGGTGTAGAAATAATTATTCGGCATGTTGCGGTGCAGGGGCAGCAGGCTGTAGAAGAGATTGTCCAAGCCTTTGCGGATTTTGGCCAATCCTCGGACGAAATGCGCCCGGAAGTGTTGGTGCTGGTGCGCGGAGGAGGATCGCTTGAAGATTTGGCAGCGTTTAATACCGAAGAAGTAGTGAGAGCTGTGTATGCCTCACCAACACCAGTGATAGTCGGTATTGGACATGAGCGAGATGTATCGTTGGCAGAGTTGGTCGCCGATGTCCGCGCATCCACGCCGTCGCATGCGGCGGAGATTGTAGTTCCCGATAAGCGTGATTTTATTTCCGCGCTTGAATTCGAGCTTGAGCATGCGCAGCAAACAGTTCGGCATGCTATTGAAATAAAACAAAAAAATATAGAGCAGTCGCTTGCTTCTTTGCGTAATCGACTAGAGCAGGTAAGCGATGGTGGTAAAAAACTGGTAGAAAAGTTTCGCGCGCTTACTTCGGTTCTTGCTTTGCAGGTTCGCCAGAAGCAAGATGCAGTGCAGTTTGCCCAGCGGTTATTGGCGCAGTCAGATCCGCGGCAGGTGCTGCGTCGCGGGTATAGTATTGTTCGTACTGCTAGCGGACAGTTAGTGCGCCGGGCGCAGCAGGTTGTAGCCGGAGAGCGGATTATGATAGAATTGGAACAAGGAACCATTGCTGCTGATGTGTCGGTTCCAGGAGCTGCCACTCAAAAAAAGTTGTTATAATTGCAAATAATTTTATGACTGCTGATAAAAAATTTAATTTTGCCAAATCGTATGCTGAGCTGCAAAAAATTGTAGCCTGGTTTGAAAAAGAAGAAGTTGATTTGGAAGAAGGTATCAAAAAATTTGAACAAGGCGCCGAGCTTGTTAAAGAGCTTAAAGAATACCTGGACACTATGGATAATAAAATTAAAGAATTAAAAATATAATATGTATTTAATTGCACGATGGCTGGTAAGCGCTATGGCGCTGATGATGGTTGCGTATATAGTTCCCGGCATTGTGGTTTCAGGGTTCTATGCTGCGTTGGTGGCAGCGCTCATTTTAGGGCTTATTAACGCCCTAATTCGCCCTATCTTATTGTTATTGACTCTGCCTATTAATATAGTAACAATCGGCTTGTTTACGCTGGTGATCAACGCTTTGTTGTTTTGGTTTGCCTCGTCGGTAGTAAAAGGCTTCTATGTCTCAGGCTTTTCAGCCGCTTTTTGGGGCGCTGCCATAATGTGGCTGGTAGGATGGTTTACCAACTCAATTCTTGAACAGAAATAATATTTATGAAAAACTATGCTTCAAATCGGGCCCAGAAAGGTAAAACGGCGTATCGTACGCCCAGCCTGTTTAAAGCAAATAAATCCATGCATAGCGCCCAAATAAAAGCGCGGGCACAAACATTGAAACCAATTGATTTTAAAGATACATATTATGGCCGTTCCTAAAATTATCTCTATAGGGGGATCTATTATTATTCCTGCTTCTGGTTTTGATATACTATTTTTACAAGAGTTTAAAAAACTTATTTTGTCGCGTGTTAAAAAAGGCGATCGTTTTATTTTGGTAGTAGGGGGTGGGGCAACGTGCCGCGCCTATCAGAATGCAGCTGGGCAGGTAACATCTATGTCGTCTGCTGATCTTGATTGGCTGGGAATAAAATCAACCATGTTTAACGCGGAGTTCGTGCGCTTTTTGTTTAAAGGCTATGCGCATGCCGAGATTGTTACCGACCCAACCGTAAAAATCAAAACTAAAAAACCGATTATTATTGCTGCGGGATGGAAGCCCGGCTGCTCTACAGATGCCGATGCGGTGCTGCTGGCAAAAACATATGGCGCGCGCGAGGTTATCAATGCCTCCAATATTAGTTATGTTTATACCGCGGATCCTAAAAAAGACCCAAATGCTAAGCCGCTACCGGAATTGACATGGAAAGAAATGAAAAATATAATAGGAAACAAATGGACTCCGGGCGGTAATTTTCCGTTTGATCCTAAGGCTGTCAAAATTGCATCCGCACTTGGCTTAACAGTTAAGTTTGTAAAGGGGTCTGATTTAAAAGAATTTGAGCAAGCTGTCGCAGGTTTGGCTTATCAAGGCACTGTAATTTATAAAAAAGATTAATTATTTTTATATATGTCGCGTGAAAAAAGCGGGTATTCTCCAGAAGCCGATGAAAAAATTGACGAAAAAGCCGAAATGAAAAAAATTAGAGAATTAATCAGGCTGTTTTTAAGCTTGCAAAAATCTGGCGTGGGAAATAAAGCGCAGTTGGAGCAGGTTCGGCAGCGTTTGTCGGAAGCGCTTGATAGAAGAATGAAGCGCATGGTAAGTGTTATTGAACGAGCATATGGCACGATGAAGGGTGTTTCGATTAATTTACTTGATAATGCCGATGATAGAGCGATGGTAAAAAGAGAAATGGGAATAGATGTTAGTGTTTTTCCGTATGTTGTGCGTCTTGACACTGAAGATGGAATTGCTGATTTGGCGGAATATTATAGCACTGGCAAACAAGAAGAGTAGTCAAAATAAGCTTTCGGTTTGGTTCTCTTGACAGCTTTATTTTATTTTTGTATACTTATTTCAACCATAGACAGTAGGTGCGATATCTATATATCGCTTAATTACCTACCGAGGTGCAAAACTTGGCTAATATTAGCTAGACGTAGGTCGATTTGTGCTTATAGGGGTCTGTGGAAAACACAGATTTTTTTGTACTAAAATATGCCAAAATCAAAATTACAAAAACAAGAGACAGTTAAAACATTGGAAACTGGCTTAAAATCAGCTAAAGCTGTAGTATTTGCCAACTTTCAAGGTTTGAAGGTTTCTGAAGCTGAAGAATTGCGTCGTGAATGCCGTAAAAATAATGTTGCGGTAGTCGCAGCCAAGAAAACATTGGTGAAACGAGCTTGTGAAGAATTGGGTCTTTCAAATATTGATCCGAAAGTATTTACTGGCGGCGTAGCAACCTTTATGGCCTTGGGAGACGAAGTTTCTGCAGCTAAAATCGTGGCTAATTTTTCAAAAACTCACGAAGTTGTACAGCTCTTCGGTGGCGTGCTCGAAGGAAAATTCATCGATGCTGCCATGGTAAAAAGTTTGGCCAGTTTGCCTGGCAAACAAGAGTTGCTCGCAAAATTGGTTGGCACGCTCAACGCTCCGGCTTCCGGATTCGTCAACGTGTTGGCTGGAAACTTGCGTGGCTTGGTAGGTGTATTGAACAATATTGCCAAAGCAAAAGCATAATAATTAATTTGTTAATAAATAATCAATTATAAATCATATGTCAGAAGAAAAAAAAGTTGTTGAAGTGCCTGCTAAATTTCAAAGTTTAGTAGCTGAAATCGAAAAGATGTCTGTTCTTGACCTTTCCGAATTGGTAAAGGTTTTGGAAGACAAATTCGGCGTTTCCGCTGCTGCTCCAGCTATGATGATGGCTGCTGCTCCAGCTGCTGGCGCTGCTGCTGCCGAAGAAAAAACTGAGTTCAACGTTGAGTTGACCGACGGCGGTGCAAGTAAAATTAACGTTATCAAGGTTGTAAAAGAATTGACCGGTTTGGGATTGGCTGATGCCAAAGCATTGGTAGACGGCGCTCCAAAGATGGTTAAAGAAGGTGTAAAGAAAGAAGAAGCTGAAGAGATCAAGAAAAAGATCGAAGAAGCTGGTGGTAAAGTAACTTTGAAATAATTACATACCAAAAATAAAAAAGAGCTGTAAGGCTCTTTTTTATTTTATTATAAACCAATTTGATAAAGCGTGTTTTCGTCCAAAATGTAAGCTGTATTTTTTTCTTCGTCTACAATCATGCCTGTTGGGTTGGAAAATTCATTGGCGGTAATTTGGTTTTTCATTTGTCCTAATTTATCAAATATAACTATTCTTTTCTCTGCGCTATCAAGTACGTAGGTATATTTAATATCGTTATATGTCCATATTTTATTCGCGGCGGCCAGAGGCGGATCAATGGTTGAAAAGGCAAAGTTTTGCATTTGTCCTTTGGTAAATTTCACCACTGAACCGTTGTTGTTTAGAACAAATACATCTCCGTCTATAGTCATGTCTATGCCGGCGCTTAAATCAGCTGGGTTGTTCTGGGTCCATTCTTTACCCATGGAAAATCCATTTTTAATCGCGTCATGACGATATATCTTTTTATTTTCCGCATCAAGGGTGTACAAGCGGCGGTTGTATACAGCCAAACTGGTAATATGTGCATTTTGAGCTGGAAACGAAATGTCTACTTTTTTCCATGTATTATCACTTGGGTTAAATTGCACAACATCTTGATTTTGAGACAGAAGAACGGCATAGTCATTCTCTTTTGGCACCGAAGCGGCGACGAAATTTTTTATAGATACGCCTGGAGTAATTCGTTGCGGTTCTTTGGTTAGCAGGTCGTAGGTGAGTATATCGGATGAGTCGGCAGAGAATCCGTATATTTTATTGTTTAAGAAGAATATGCTGTTAAATTCAACGCCTTGCGCCAGTTCATTCCAATCTGTTAAAGTTTGAGCGCTGGCCACAGTGATTTTGCGAGCGCGCAATGCGGCTGTTTCTAGTTTTTCTTTTAGATTTTGGCAAGCAGTTTTTTCGGCAACGGTGTCGCAGGGAAGTGTCTGGCTTAATTGGCGCGCTTCGGCAATTTGCGCCAAAGCGGCTTCGGTATTGCCATAAACCAGAGCACTTTCGGCTTGGCTTAGTTTGCTGTTGATAGTGTTTCTAGTTTCGGTGTATGTACGAATTCTTTCTTCTTTCTTTTGTTTATTTTTTATATATATAATGCCGTTGGTAAATACCAGGATAAGTAATATGGAGGCCGATAAAAGAATTTTAGTGATTAAGGGCAGTCTTTTTATGTTATCTTTAAAGTTTCGCCAACCCGTTTTCCACTCCAAGATTATGTTATGGCGCCTGTTTTGATAGTTGGTGGCTGCAAAAAATAATAAGCCAAGATTGCGCCCCAGCGCCGCAAAGATGCTGCCTATGAAAATAAGCACTGAAAGTAAGATGCGGATAAAGAACTTAATAAATTTCCATGCAAATTGAGCGATTGCCACTATTGTTTGCTGGTAATTTTTATTGGAAGCATACCTGATTTTATCTTGCCGCGCTCGTAAATGGGATGAAGTTATCTCGGTGTTGGCCCGCATTGTTTCTTGCTGCTGGGTTAGGCGCTCTTGTTCGTGCTGTGTTGTAAAGGTTTCGTTAACCTTTTCTTGAAATTTAGGCAAAAACGAAGGGGATAATATATCCGCGGTTGTCTTTTCGGTGCTAAAGAGATTGCGTAATGATTTTTCCGATCCGCCCTTTTTGATTGGTGATGTTTTAGTTATCTGTATTGGTTCAGATGCCTCTTGCAAGTTAATAATAATGCCGCCAAATGACGTGCTGTTTTGCAGTTCGGACAGCACTTTTTGCAAATGCTCGGAACTTTGTTTTGGGTGGCGCGTGGTGATTATTTTTTGCAATCGGTCGTGGTTGAAGTAGCTGGTAATATTTGGCGTGCCGGCAAAAAAGAAATCGTTTTGTCCAATTTTGCCCTGTACCAATTGAGAGAAAAGCTGGGTGTTTTCCGGGTGTTCATTACTTTTATTTTCTTCTACTAAATCCATTTTTTTGAAGCTATCATCCTTTGTTTTATAGAATAACAGCATTTGTGGATGTCCGTAGAAGCTAAAAATAATATCATTGTGCCGAATCGCTCCGATAATGCAGTGCAAAGAAATATCAGGACGAATCATTGAGATATTTTCCTGGTTAACCTTATTGAGAATAACCTCTAGAGCGCTTTGTCCGACTTGGTCTGGGATTTCATAGTAACTGTTTTCAATTTCGTCTATAATGCCCTGCATTCGCGCTATATATTCGGTGTCGCCATTATTTATTTCGCAGATAACAAAAAAATATCCCTTATCTCGTTCTTCGGGTGTAGACGGTTCGGTTATATTAAGCAGAACATGCGATTCTTCAGGGTTATGACCTTCCACGAAAAATTCATGTAAATGCAGGGTTTGTTCCATAGTAGCTTGATATAAGCCTCCTTACTTTGACTTTTTAGCTATTGATTATTATACTATATTAACAATCAACAGTCTATCAAGTGTCAAATAGAGCCTGTTTATCATGATTGTAAGTTCTTATCGGGTAATTTTTAATTTGTCGTCATAGCATATGCTTGAACAACTTTTTGGTTCAAAGACCAGAGTGAAATTATTGCATATTTTTTTTCAGTCTCCAGACCGTCCGTTTTATGTGCGGGAGCTTGCTCGTTTAGCCGAATCACAGTTAAATGCTGTTCGTCGAGAGTTGGGTAATTTGCAAAAAGTCGGCCTTATTATGCCGGTAGCAGTAGAAGAGAGTGAGGCCAGTGAAAATAGCGGTACAGGCAGATCTAAATATTATAAATTAGATCCGGCCTGTTTGTTGTATGCCGAACTAAAATCACTATTGTTCAAAGCTCAAATTTTGTATGAACGAGAGCTTATTGAGGTTTTAAAATCAAAAGCTGGGAAGATTAGGCTGTTATTATTTACCGGTTGTTTTACTGATGCCAAAAACGCAGAAACCGATTTGCTTATGGTTGGGGATATTCGTCCGCAATTAGTCTCAAAACTTATTGGAGAATTTGAAAAAAAGATGAGTAAGACATTGCGCTATACTATTATGACCGAAAAAGAGCTCCGCGACCGCAAAGAAATAGGCGATAAATTTTTGTATAGTATTTTTGAGAGTAAGCATCTTATCGTGATTGATGAAATAAATCAATTTGCATAAACAATATATGTTTTTGGTGATAGATAATACCGAAGAAGAAAAAATTATTTTTCAACTGCTGTCTCAGAAGACATATGTTCGTTCCGCGCTTCCGGTGGGAAAGAAAAATAATAATCATGCGGCTTTGCTGGATCGTTTTTTAAAAAAAGCCGGTGTCTCTATAAAAAAAATTAAGGGAATTGGCGTGGTGGTAGGCGCGGAAGGGTTTACCTCAGCTCGCCTTATTGTAACGTTTGCTAATGCTTTGGCGTTTGCCCTGGGTGTGCCGGTGCTTGCAGTGGCAAAACATGCGGACAAACAAGATGTGTTGCGCTCATTTGATCGAGCGCATGCCGGTGTGTATGTTTCTGCAGTGTATAGCGCTGAAGCCCGTGTAGGCGGGGTATCATCTTAATAATTTCGGGTATGCTTTCCAATTATCATCGGTATAGGTTGTATGAAATATTGCCGGGCGTCAGTATCTGGCTTACGCTGGTTCTTACGGTCGGGCTTTCTTTTTTAAAACCTTTATGGATGATTTATTTCATTTTGATTTTTGATGTGTATTGGGTGTTGCGCGTCATGTATTTTTCGTTTTATCTTTTTTTGTCTTGGAGGCGATTTCGCAAAGCTGTGGCTGTAGATTGGCTGGCGCGCTTAAATCGAGAATGTCCAAATTGGGAACAGAGAAAAAATGTTGTATTTTTGCCAATCTATAATGAAGCATGGGAAGTGGTAGAGCAAACTTTAAACAGCTTTCTTAAATCAACGTTGCCGGCAAAGCACATATATATAGTTTTGGCGGGAGAAGCTCGCAAATTGGAGCACTGGCAGCATATTCAGGAAAAAGTAAAACAGGCATATGGTAATTTGTTTGCTGATATTATTTTTTCCACGCACCCGGCAGATTTGCAGGGAGAAATACCTGGCAAAGGTTCAAATATTCATCATGCCGAATGGGAATTTAAAAAATACGCCGACGCGCGAGGTTGGCAATATATAGATATTATTGCTTCGGTATTTGATATTGATACAATTGTTCATCCGGAATATTTCGCGCATCTTTCTTATTTATACAATAAGCATCCGCGTCCTGACCACAGCTCGTTTCAGCCGCTTACCTTGTATAACAATAACTTGTGGGAATCGCCCGCAATAATTCGTATTATGGCATTTGGTACCAGTTTTTGGATGTTGTTTAGCTTGGCTCGTTTGGATAATTTGATCACGTTTTCGTCGCACAGCATGAGTTTTAAAGCTATTATGGATTGTGGCGGGCACAGCAAGGATATTGTGAGTGAAGATTCGCGTATTTTTTATCAGTGTTGGCTGCAATACGGCGGTGATTACGAGGTTACGCCAATGTATATTCCTGTTTCTATGGATACAGTTCGCGATGACAGCCTGTGGCGAAGTTTGAAAAATTTATATTTTCAACAGCGGCGCTGGGCTTGGGGTACCGAGCATATTCCGTATCTTTT
>CAZHYG010000005.1:0-63313 GCA_964536615.1 uncultured Gammaproteobacteria bacterium | reverse complement strand
CCCGGTTTTACTTGCGCATCAATTGCCGTTACTTTTTCATCATTTATTTTTACCCCGCCCTGCCCCACTACTTGCCGCGCTTCGGATTTGCTTTTACAAATATTAGATTCAACCAAGACTGTAATAATATCTAACGCGCTCGGTTTGAGTTCTGGAATATCCTGCGGCTTAGCTTTTTCTTGGAAAACTTTACTAAAATGATCGGAGGCGATTTTTGCATACTTTTCTCCCAAAAATGTTTTTACCACTTCGTACGCCAAACGCATTTTAAGGTCGCGCGGATTGGCAGTTTCGGTTTGTAATTTTTGAATTTCAGCCATCGGCAAAGTGGTACACAACTCAAATCCGTTTGCTATCATGCCATCGGTCCAGCTCATTACTTTACCGAACATATCTTCGGGCTTGTCAGCAAACGCCACCATGTTACCTTCGGTTTTACCCATTTTTTTACCGGAAGAATCAACTAACAATTTGGTTGTTAAAACAAATTTTTCTTTATTTTTTAAATCTTTCATCAAGGTTCGACCAGCCAGCATGTTGAAGGTCTGATCATTACCGCCAATTTCACCATCCACATCCATAGCCACACTATCATAACCTTGCATTAAAGGATACAAAAATTCGTGGAGATAAATTGGCTTTTCTTCTTTCATGCGATTTTCAAACATATCTCGCTCCATCATTCGTTGAACGGTAAAATGCGAGGACAGCTCTACTACATCGGCAAAACTCATTTTAGCCAGCCATTTGCTATTAAATTTTACCTGCACCGGATTTTTGCCAGAAAAATTCAACACTGCCGCAGCCTGTTTTTTATAATTTTTGCAATTTTCCAGCACTTGTTTGCGAGTCAATTTTTGTCTAGCAGAAGTTTTATCTGTCGGATCGCCAATCATGCCCGTAAAATCACCAATAAGCATAATAATTTTATGCCCCAGATCCTGAAATTGGCGAAGTTTAAGCATAGTAATGCCATGGCCAATATGCAAAGTTGGCGCAGTTGGATCATAGCCAGTATAAAGCGTCAGCTGTTTGCCAGACTTAAGCTGTGCCTCCAAAAATTCCTTTTTAGGGTAAATGTTTTCTACACCTCTCTCCAGGAGTTCTTTTATTTTTTGTGAATCGGTATTAACTGGCATATAATTATTTTAAATTCTCAAGTTGCTGTTGTAATTTTTCTACTTTTATTTTTGCTTCACTTAACTTGGCCTGTTCTTTTTCTACCACCGGCTTTGGCGCATTATTTACAAATTCTTGATTAGACAATTTATTTTCTAATCCAGAAATATATTTGACAAGTTCGGCTATTTCTTTTTCCAGCCTTGGTTTTTCTTTTTCCACATCTACTGCTCCGGCCAAATCCAAAGCGATCTCGGCTCCCGAATCTGCAAACTCTAATTTTTCCAACCGAGCCAGGGCCTTTATAGCCTCTTCATTTTTTTGTATTAATTTTTTTCTATCTCCAATATTTAAACGCGCGCCAATTTTTTTGGCTGGCTCTATCTTATTTTCCGCGCGCAAAGAACGTATGCCGGTAATAATTGAACGTATCAACTCAAAATCATCGCCTTCAGTTTTTTTATGCGTCACTGCAATTGGCCACTTCTCTACCATCATCATGCGCTCGTGCCCATACACTTCCTGCCAAATAGTTTCGGTTACAAACGGCATGTATGGATGCCAGAGTTTTAATATTGTATTTAAAATATAATTTAAAATCTCTGATTTACCCCCCTCTACTTTGGCAATTTCCAAATACCAGTCCGCCAGATCTCCCCAAGTAAAATCGCGTAACTCTTCGCCAGCCATAGAAAAATTAAACTTTTCAATATGCTCGGAAGTTTTAACAACAATAGATTGTAATTTTTCCAATATCCATGTGTCTGCCAACGTTTTTGCTTTTGGCTCTTGAACATTCATGTTCGGCTCTTCAATATTAAGCAGCATAAACCGAGAAATGTTCCACAATTTATTGGTAAAATTTCTAAAGCCGGCAATTTTTTCTTCGGATAATTTCATATCATTGCCTGGCGTATTGCCTAAAAGCAGCGACAATCTGGTAGCGTCAGTGCCATATTTTGCAATCATGTCTAGCGGATCAATAATATTACCCAATGATTTGCTCATTTTTCTTCCCTGTTCATCGCGCACCAAGCCATGCAAATACACTGTCTTAAATGGAACCTCTCCCAGCGTATAGGTGGTCATAAGTATCATGCGCGCTACCCAGAAAAACAAAATATCATAGCCGGTTTCCATAACCGATGTTGGATGAAACGCTGCCAAATCACTTGCCTGCCGTCCGCTGGTATCAAACTGCCGCATGTCGCAGGTGCCGCGTTTTTGCAACACACCCAACTCGTTGGTATAGACATCGGTGCCAAACTGTTTTAACACCGCCAGCGTATCACCGTGAGAAACCATAAGTATTTTTTGGCCCGCATAGCGTGCCGTTACATCGGCCATACACGCATGCGTACGCTGACGCAACGATGCATATGATTCCATATTAAACGGAGTCTTAACCATCCAGCCATTGCGAGCTCGCTGTTCTTCTATTTCAATTTCTGCATGATGATTATATTCTCCAAATCCAACTTCTTTAATACGATCATCAAATTCTAGCGGAAGACCCAATGCATCTGATAAAATTTCTGCGGTTTGTTTGGTACGCAAAATTGGCGACGCGATAATGCGTTCATATCCTTGGCCGCGCAACTCTTTTGCTAAATCAGCAATCTGCTTTCTGCCTTTTTCAGTAAGAGGATATTTATCTACGTCGTTGCTTACAGTTAAAGACACATTATTTTCTGCTTCACCATGACGCACAAAACCAACTGTAGTAAGCGGCCATCCTAATGTAGAAAATGTCCATAAACCCGAAGAAAACCATGTGTCTAGCGTGTCTGGATCTTGCACCCAACCGTCGCCTGCAGGCGCTTGCACACCGCAATATATTTTCTCATCTTTGTACCACACAGGTATCTGGTGTCCAAACCAAATCTGACGACTAATACACCAGTCGCGCAAATTATCTATCCAGTGGAAATATGTTTTTTCAAAACGATCCGGCACGATTGCAATTTGTTTGCTTTGCACCGCTTCTTGCATTAACTCTTTAAGAGTTTTGCCGCCGCGAGCTGCAACCGGCTTGTTTACATCAATAAACCACTGTGTTTTTGGCAACGGCTCCACCACATCGCCAAACCTGTCGGATGTACCAACATTTTGAACAATATCTTCTTCTTTTTCCAACAAGTTATTATCTACCAAAAATGCCACAAATTTTTTCCTTGCTTCCAAAGCCGAGAGACCAGCGTATTGTTTGCCTGCAGATGCGGTCATCCTTCCATCTTCGCCAATTACCTGAATAAAGCCAATCTCGTTTCCGGCCGCTTTTTGTTTTTGATACATCTCAAAGTCTGCGGCACTATGAGCGGGAGTAACGCCGAGCGCGCCTGTACCAAAAGCAGGATCGACCGTATCTTCGCCGATAATTTTTATTTTAAGAGGTTCAAGAGCGCCGACATCAACCGTAAATTCTTGTCCGATATATTTTTTATACCGCTCGTCATTTGGATTAACCGCCACAGCCGTATCGCCTAATTTTGTTTCGGGCCTGGTGGTGGCAATGGTAATTGGAAAATCTTTGGAATATTTAAAATAATATAACTTGGCCGGGCGTTCAACATGCACAATTTCATCATCGCTGATAGTAGACTGGCCTTGTACAGACCAGTTGATTACGCGATAGCCGCGATAGATAAGGCCGTCATCATACATTTTTTTAAACACGGTGCGTACAGCTAAATTGCGCTGCTCGTCTAATGTATATGCTTCACGGCTCCAATCAAGCGATGCGCCCATTTTTCGCGCCTGATTAACAATAGTGTCGTGGCTTTCTTGCGCAAACTGTTCTACCCGCTTTAAAAATTCAGATCGTCCTAAATCATATTTAGTCTTTTTTTCTTTTTCCATGACTAATTTTTCAACTTTTGCTTGCGTAGCAATGGCGGCATGATCGGTACCAGGCACCCATAATGTACGCTCGCCTTTCATGCGATGATACCGCACCATGGCATCTTGTACAGCAAGCATAACCGCATGACCCATATGCAATGTGCCTGTTACATTTGGCGGAGGAAGTACCACAGAAAAATATGGCGCCTCCGGTTCGGCAATATGTTGTGCTACGCAAATATCAGGGTTAAACAACCCTGACTCTTCCCATTTTTTGTATATGGCATCTTCGTAAATTGAAGGTTCGTATGCCTTGGCAAGTTCTTTTTTCATGGCTCTTATTGTACTAAAGTTAAATAAAAAAATCAAACCAAACCCCATTGACAAAACTATCCGAGGCATGGTACCAGTACCATATCAACCCGAGAAGGAGCAACTGCCATGAAAACGCCATTGCAGTGGGCGCTTGCGCTCATTGTGTCCGCTACTATAGCGGCCATTGCCGTGCTCTGGCTACCAGGGCCAAAAAACGCCTACCAACTGAACTTCCGGAACGAAGACCGGATTCTGCCGGCGCTTCAGCTGCCAATCAACGCGGCTGCGCCAATCTGCAGCGGGGCACGCTCGCACCGGCCCACACGCCGATGACGCCACCCCCTTGACCGACCGCTCGTTTTTCGCTTTGTATACACAAAATATTGCGCATACACAACGCGAGCGGTCAGAAAATACATAAAAAAACACACCGAAAAAAGGTGTGTTTTTTGCGCTAAAACCGACTGGGGCTGCATATTTGACAAGAGCCTATATCTCTGCTAGAATAGCGTGTTATTTTAATAAACACGAGCTAAAAAACTTACTAGGGTATGTCGCTTAACGAAACGGAACAACTCCGACACATAATTGAATCCAGCCAGCATATATTACTTGTTACAAATGCCAACCATAACACAGATGCAATTTGCGCTGCCATGGCTTGGAAAAAAATCCTGGAAAGGCATCATAAACAGGCCGATATTATTGCGGAAAATTTTTCTATTCCAAAACCGCTTCGTTTTTTAAAAGGCCTGGAAGAAATTCAACCCATTATATCAAACGTGCAAAAATTTATTCTCAAAGTTGATGTGAGTAATGTAAAAGTAGATAGCCTGAGCTACGACATTAAAGATAATTGGCTTTCCATTTACATCACTCCCAAACAAGGCATCATCACCAAAAATGAATTGCGCACGGCGCACTCTGGTTTAAAATATGATTTGATTATTGCAATTAACGCTCAGGATTTGGAATCATTAGGAAATATTTTCTTGCACAACACCGATTTGTTTTACAAAGTTCCTCTGGTAAATTTTGACCACAACCCAGGCAATGAACATTTCGGGCAGATCAATGTTGTACAATTAAGCGCTACATCAATTTCCGAGATTGTTTTTAAAACTTTATCGCGTCTTTATCCGCAAGAAATTGACGCAGAAATGGCCAACTATCTGCTTACCGGCATGATTAGCCAAACTCAAAGTTTTAAAACTGCCAATGTAAGTCCGGATACACTCAACACCGCCAGCACCCTTATGAATTTGGGGGCAGACAGAGAAAAAATTGTCAAAAATTTATACAGAACAAAAAGCATCTCATCTATGCGCATTTGGGGTATTGCACTTACCCACATGGAAAACGATCCTAAAACCGGTTTTGTATGGACTACTATTACCAGAGAAGATTTTGCCAGAGCCGGCGCCAGCGAAGATGAATTAAAAGATCTTACAGATGAGCTGATGCATAACTCTCCTGAAGCGCGTATTGTGCTTTTACTGCACGAAGATACAAAAGGAGAACATGCGGTGCACGGATTACTTTGCACAGACAAGCAGCACGACGCAAAAGAACTGCTTCAAGGATTAAAACCCGAGGGCAGCAAACGATCCGCATCATTTTCTATATCCGGCAAATCCATTAAAGAGGTTGAAATCGAAGTTACGGAAAAAATAAAAAAATTATTGCAAACCATCTAAATACCGCGTGCATTTTATAGCAAACGCGGTATTTTTTATTTAAAACAACAAAGGCCGCCGGCTTCTCCCAAGCCTGCGGCCACCACACGTTTCCGAAGCGCGCCGCAACGTGGCGACTACGCTTCACACACTAGCCCAGCCTGATACGGCCAGTACGGAGACCCTGTCCACTTGGCACCAACCACAGGCACCAACCTCTCGGTACGCAAATCATACTGAATCGCAAGAGTGGCCACAAACAACATGCCCTTGCGCCGCAACTTGGCACCACCAAACACGAGCGTGTCACCCACTGACATCAACGATGCCGGCCATTCCATATACGGCACATTCCATAGCCGATTCAACAACCCCAGCCCATACCGGTCATAGCCGCCCTGCAAGGCCATGTACCAGAAGTCGTTTTCGACAACCTCAGGGACAGTGCCGTCAAGCCTTGGACGCGCAAACTGGTAGGCATGCAGCTTGTCCAAGTCTGGAACCAACCCCAAATCACAGACAGAAGGGTCGATCTCCAGAGTAGGCGGAAACAAGCGCATCACCGCTTGGCAGACATCGCCAAACGAATTGGTCGACATGATATCCTCCTTTTTCCGCGTGTGTGCGGAATACAAAACAGTATACCAAAACAGAGGGCATGTCAACCCTCTGTTTATTTTTTATTTTAGATAAGTGTTGCGCTATAAATATACAAAAAGACCCTTAGTTAATAAGAGTCTTTTTGAATTATATAAAATTCGCCGCACCGCTTTATAAAAAGTATACATCTTTACAAAGCGGTGTTAGGCGGCGAACTGCGAAGGCTCGACGTTTGGCACCAGTTACTAGAGCAACTCCACTCCCAAGAGGAAGAACCCTACGTCATAGCGAGGCTTACCGACCGTATTGGCGCACTGCAACCCGCTCTTATTGAAACCACCCACAATCAAGCGGTTCCCTTCCACACCCAAGGAGTCGCTTACTGCAAAAAACTCCTTGAGCGGTACGCGCTCACCTACTCGCTTAAAATGGGCCAAAACGAGCGCAAAGAGGAGTGAAATACCCCCAAAACTGGTAGCATGGTTGTCTGGCAGCTCGAGACATCTTTTTGCCTCTTCACGGCGTTCCTCCATCTGGACAAAGGTCTTGTCCATAGAACTACTAACCAAACGTGGCACCCAGAACACGATACATTTGTCCGTAGGTGCATCGCCTGTGATCTCGTCCCAATACGAGATATACCTCAGACCTGAGCACGGACCAGCCGTCTGGGCATGACTCCTGAGGGTGAAGCCTTCCTTGACCCTCCAAGCGATAGGGCCATTGTAGTCGTGTGCACGAGCATACTGACGCCAAGTTCTGGCAGCTGCCCTGTGTGGCAGCGGCACGTCCTTATCGTGAACAGGAATCACGTAGGTACTTGAAGCAACTTCAGCAGCGAATTGGCACATCAGATCCCCGAATCGCTTCGGATGATCTATAATGGCAAGCTGCTCCTCATCGGAGAGATTAGCAACAATCTTCGCCAGAGCTTTGAATGAAGCCGTACGATCCCGCATGACTTGCCTTCTCCCCAAAGTGGGGGACGATCTCGACCAAAAGGGCCAAGAGAAGACCGGATATTGTTCCAGCCTTCAGGTTAACCTACTTTTTTATATGAAAGTAAATCAAATAGAAAACTGAGACATTTAAAAACAGCTCTTCTTAAACACAACTCTACACGACAAAAAAATCGCTGTCAAAATTTGTAATATAAACTAGATAAGTGTTGCACCTGTCATATCTTCCGGCTGAGACACTCCCAACAACGAAAGAACAGTTGGGGCAACATCTGCCAAAATCCCCGCAGGCTGCAACAAACTTAGGTCGCCTTCCGGAGGGTCTCCTGAAGGACCGGCTTGACCTAAAAATTCTTTACCGATAATAATTAAAGGTACCGGATTGGTGGAATGCTCCTTATCAATATCCCCAGTTTGCAAGTTGGTCATTTCTTCGGCATTGCCGTGATCCGCTGTAATTACCACTACACCATTTTGAGACAAAGCATGATCCGCAATATCACCCAGGCATTTATCAACAATTTTGCATGCTTTTATTCCGGCTTCAAGATTACCGGTGTGCCCCACCATGTCCGCATTGGCAATATTGAGAACTATAAGATCATACTTGCCGCTGTCTATCGCCTTGCCCGCTTCTTTAGCAATTTCTAAAGCCGACATTTCTGGCTGCTGATCATAACTAGATACATGCGGTGAAGGAATTAAAATTCTATCTTCACCGGGGAAAGGTTCTTCAACTGTACCGTTTAAAAAAAATGTAACATGAGCATATTTTTCTGTTTCAGCTATATGTATTTGCTTTAACCCTGCTTTGCTTATCACTTCAGCCAAACAATTATGCACTACCACCGGCGCAAACGCCACGGCTACAGGCAAATCTTTTTCATATTCCGTCATCGTGGCCACAAACAAATCTTTTGAATATGTTTTGGCAAATTTATTAAATGAAGGCAGCGCAAATGCTTCGGTCAATTGTCGAGCGCGATCAGGTCTAAAATTAAAAAAGATAACTGCGTCTTTTTCCCCCACCACGGCTACTGGTTTATCTTTGCGTGTTATGACAGTTGGAATAAATTCTTCATCATATATTTTTTGCTCATACGATTTTTCTATAGCCGTAATCGGATCTTGCTCATACCGATCTGCTTTGCCTTCGGCAATTGCTCGATATGCCTTTTCACACCTGTCCCATCTGTTATCTCTATCCATGGCAAAATATCGCCCGGACAACGTGACAATTTCTCCGATTTTATATTCCGAAATCTTTTTTTCCGCTTCCACAATAAATTCACGTCCGGAATTATACAAAGCATCACGACCATCAAGCACCGCGTGAATAAATACATTTTTTGTAAACTTTTTTCTTTTGCACAAATCAAGCAATGCGTACAAATGCTGGTTGCTGGAGTGGACATTACCCGAACTCACCAACCCAACCAAATGTAAATTTGAGTTATTTTTTTTGGCATGATCAATTGCGGCGCACAGCGCTTCATTCTCAAAAAAACTTCCGTCTTCAATGGCGCGATTGATGCGTGGACAACTTTGATAATACACTCTGCCTGCGCCAATATTTAGGTGGCCTACTTCGGAATTCCCCATTTCACCAAACAAAAGACCAACCTCCGTACCAGATGCATGCAATGTCATGGCCGGATAATTGGTAATAAATTTATTAAAATTTGGAGTTTCAGCTCTAAAAACCGCATTACCTTCAACATGCGGCGCAACACCCCATCCATCCATTATAATTAATACTATCGGTCGCTTTGGCATAACATCATTGTAAAACTTCCTAAAAAATTAAACCAAACTTTTGGCTGTCATTTCAGCAGGTTTAGCCACACCCATCAATTTAAGAATAGTCGGAGCTACATTGGCGAGCTTGCCTTGCCGCAAAGATCGCGGAATCTTTTTATCATCGGTAATCAAAATAAACGGCACTGGATTGGTTGAATGTTCTGTGTTAGGCTCACCAGTTTCTGCGTTGATCATTTCTTCAATGTTTCCATGATCGGCCGTAATGATAAGCTGGCCTTTATGTTTTAACACAACTTGAGCAATACGGTCTATAGCCGCATCTACCGCCTTCACTGCTTTTTGACCGGCTGCAAAATTTCCGGTGTGGCCAACCATATCCATATTGGCAAAATTTAAAGCAATAAACTCGTAGCTTTCTGATTTAATCGCACCGATAGCATAATCTGCAATTTGCTTAGCGCTCATTTCGGGCTTATTGGCATAATCTTTTAATTCCACAGAAGAAATTTTTACCCAATTTTCATCGCAAAAATGCTGCGCGTAACCGCCGTTTAAAAAATATGTAATGTGAGCAAATTTTTCAGACTCGGCAATATACAATTGTTTTTTTGGACAAAGCGCCTGTACTAAACTGTTTGGCACATCTCGACTTGGAAATGCAGTTAAAATACCAGGCAAATCCGGACCAAAATCTGTTAACGCTACAAACTGAATATGTTTTGGGCATCGGGAACGAGTAAACGCGCCGGGATTAAGCTCTTTAAAATTAGGCTGCACAAATGCTTTAGTCAACTCACGCGCCCGATCACTACGCAAATTAAAAAAGAAAATAGCATCGTGATCTTTAATCGTGGCCACAGGTTTTCCTTTTTCCACAATAACTGTAGGCTCAATAAACTCATCGCTATCGCCTTTATTGTATGATTCACGCAATGCATCACTCACGTTTACGGCCTTGTTGCCCGAACCAAGCACCAGCGCATCATACGCTCGTTTGATGCGAGCCCAGCTTTTATTTCTATCCATAGCATAAAATCTGCCCATGACTGTTGCCACTTTTTCATTGCCATAAAAATGCTTCTCTAAATTTTTAAAATGCCGTGCCGCTTCAAACTGGCTGGAATCACGGCCGTCCGTAAATAAATGCAGATAGACCTTTTTAATTCTTTCTCTATGCAACAATTCCAGCAACGCATACAGATGTTCAGGGCAAGAATGGGCACTGTTATGGTTTGAAAGCAAACCCATCAAATGAACAGCGGAGTCATGCTTTTTCACATAATGCATTGCCTCATGAAAGGCATTATTCTTAAAAAATAACCCATCTTTTATGGCTTCTGAGATATACAAAGCATCTTGTTTTACAATTCGGCCCGCTCCCAGATTAAGATGCCCGGCTTCACTATTTCCTTCTTGCCCTTTAAAAAGCCCAACATTTTCACCACTGGCTTTTAATTGCGTGTTAGGATATTTTTCCAGATACGAAAAATAGTGCGGAGCCGTTTTAACGGTAACCGGATTACCTGGATCTTTTGGACTCCCTATTCCCCATCCGTCTACTATAACAAGTACGGTTTGTTTTTGATGTTTCATAGAACTGATTCTAATTCTTGCTCAATTTCCATTAAACGATTATATTTTTCAATTCGCTCAGAACGAGACAGGGATCCAGTTTTCATATATTCCGCATTTACCGCCACTGCCAGATCCGCGATAAACGTATCGGCCGTTTCTCCGCTGCGATGAGATACAAATATACTATAGTTATGCTGCCGAGCCAATCGCACAGCCTTAATTGTCTCTGAAACAGTGCCAATTTGATTAATTTTGATAAGCACGGTATTGGCTACATGTTCGGCAATCCCCTTTGCAATACGATCAGGGTTGGTAACAAATAAATCATCACCGACTAACGCCACGTTTTTACCAACTTCTTTGGTAAGTGTTGCCCAATTGGACCAATCATCCTCCGCCAAGCCATCTTCCACTGAAACAATCGGATATTTTTTAATCCAATTTTTAATATTACTAACCATGTCGCTGGCGCTCCAAGCTTGTTTTTTTCCTAAAAAATAATATTTTTTATTTCTATAAAACTCTGAAGCCGCCACATCTAAAGCCAAAAATACATGCTTGCCAGGCTCCCAACCAGCCAACTTGATAGCTTGCATAATATATTGAATTGCTTTTTCATTATTAAGAAGCTCAGGCGCAAAACCGCCTTCGTCTCCTACTCCGGTTACAAAACCTTTTTCATGCAACAAACCTGCCAAAGCATGAAAAATTTGCGCGCCCATGCGTACGCGCTCACGCAATAATTTATGTTTTGGCATAATCATAAATTCTTGCACCGAAAGACCATTATCAGCATGACGTCCGCCATTTATAATATTCATTCCCAATACCGGCAAGCGATATTCTTTTTCCGGCAATCGGTATGCCTGTCTGATATAAGCATACAGAGGCTTGCTTGCAGCCACAGCACCGGCACGCACCGCGGCCAAAGAAACCGCTAAAATAGCATTTGCTCCTAACTTTGATTTATTCGATGTACCATCTAAAGCAATCATGGCCGCGTCAATTTTTTCTATATCAAATACTTCCATACCGACCACCGCACGCGCAATATCAACATTAACATGCTTAACGGCTTTGAGAACACCTTTGCCATCATATCGTTTTCCACCATCGCGCAACTCCCACGCCTCATGCGCGCCAGTAGATGCTCCAGATGGTACTTTTGCTACCGCTGTAAGGCCGTTTTCAAGCGCTATTTTTGCTTCAATTGTAGGATTGCCGCGAGAATCCAAAATTTCTCTGGCTATTACTTGCTTAATTTTCATAATTGGTATGATAGGTTATTTGTTGAAGAATTGTACCACACTCTCTGCTAACAAAAAAGAGCCCTCCTCGGGCTCCTTTATTAAATTTTATTGAACAATTTCGTAGATAATACTTACATTCATACTTACATCCATACTCCCGCCAGAAACCGCAGTTGGAGCTGAACCGCCACCACCCATACCGGTTGCTTCTGCATAACGAGGATAACCATAATCATAATTAGGACTGGTTTCATATTCGTTATAGCTCACCACCGAACCAAGGCGAAGACCCAGCGCCTGAGCTGTCTTAAGCGCTTTTAATTTGGCGTCTGCTAATGCCTTCTCTCTGGCTTGCGCTTTCAAATTCTCGGTATCATCTATAGTAAAGCTCAAACCGTTAACTTCAGTAGCGCCATATTTTCCAGCCAAAGCCAAGATATTGCTGACCTTGCTCAAATCTCTGATTTTTACTGTCAGGCTGTTTGAAACTCTATAACCTTTTAGCTCCTGACCCTTTTCTTGCGTATAATTATATTCTGGATAAATGTTATAGCTGCTCTGCAAATCTTTTTCTTCTACGCCCATCTGTTTAAGATCGGCATAAATTTGATCCATCACTTTTTTATTATCTGCCTGAGCTTTTGAAACATCTTTATCGGTGTTAGAGTAACCGATAGTGGTCATGGCAATATCGTTTTTACCATTTACCTTGCCAAAACCATTTATAACTACCGTGCGCTCCATACGATCGGCACGACCGATAAACGCATTCTTTTTTATGTTATTGCTTATCAAAGTACCAACATAAAAGATGCCGTACACCATTAAAATACCAACCAGGGTACATAACAACTTTTTTCCAAAACCATGCGCATGACCGTAACCACCGCGCAAACTACAACAATCCATCATCTGTTCTGTTTTATTTTTTCCCTCTGGCATAAGCCCCATATAAAATCCTCCGGATAGTTTTGTGTAAGAACAAAACTATCATTATTAAGTAAGTAAAATTATTTTTTTAATATTTCCAAACCGGGCAATTTCTTGCCTCCCATATATTCTAGCATAGATCCGCCTCCAGTTGAAGCCATGTCAATATCATTGAGTATCTGCAATTTCTTAAGAACCTCAATTGTTTCACCTCCACCAGCTACGCCATAGGCTCTGCCTCGAGAACGAGCTGCCACCACATGTGCAATGGAATAAGTGCCGTATTGATATGGTCGCTGTTCAAAATTACCCATAGCTCCATTCCAAACAACTGTTTTTGCTTTCTTAATATAGGACGCAAACATCATAATAGTGGCCGGACCAATATCAAATATTCCTTCGGTCTTTTTAAGCATCATTTGTTTTGCAGGTACGATACGCGCTTTTTTCCCATTCTTCTGCCCTACCACAAAATCAATAGGCATAATTACTTTTTTCTTAGCGCACAACGCAAGAATTTGTTTTTTAAAACCAGCATCAACCAAAGAAGCGCCAACTTTTTCACCCTTGGCCCACATGTATGTATTGGCAATACCGCCGCCTACCAAAATATAATCGGCTTTCTCTAAAAAATTCTTTAAAACTGGAATTTTTGTTTCCATTTTAATACCTCCCAGAACAGCTACAAACGGTTTTTTGGGATGATTAAGAGCCCTGTCTAAACCACGCACCTCTTCCGCCAGAAGCGTACCGGCATAAGCAGGTATATAAGCGGCTACTCCGGAAACTGAAGCGGCATCGCGATGCGCCACAGCAAAGCCATCCAAGACAAATATGTCAGCCAGTCCAGCTAATGCTTTTGCAAGGGACGGCGCGTTCACAGCCTCTCCTTTTAAAAATCTGATATTTTCCAACATCACCACCGACCGCATTGGCAGCTGCTCAATATATTGTTTAGTTTTTTTCAAATCAACTACATCAAGAAGAGCAATCTTTTTTTGCAAAAATCTACCCAACTCTTCGGCTACAGGTTTTAAACTGAGTGCTTTTTCATTTTTTTTAGGACGACCCAAATGGGATGCTATAACCACTTTTGCGCCTTTTTCTACTAACGACTGAATAGTTGCCAAACCTTTTTTAATTTTATAGTTATCTTTAATTTTTTTACCTATAATTGGAACATTAAAATCAGCCCGCACTAAAACGGTCTTTCCAGATATTTTTCCCGCTTGATCAAAATGTTTAATATTCATGGTATGCGCTCTTATCGCTATACATTATACCACAAAAAATAACACGAGGTAATTATTTATTCCGCCAGAGCGCTATACCCTTCTTCGTCAGGCCAGACAAAATGCGCAAATGTCCACTCAGCCAAATCGCGCGCCTCGCTAAAACGCTGTTCATTTCCAGATGCGCCTAACACTACCACCGCAATTGAATGAGAGTATTCATCGCTTAAACTTACGGCGAAATTATACCCAGAGCTTTCTATATACCCCGTTTTGCCGGCAATATTTTCAGCCTTAAACTTATTTGGCACCCAATTGGTCAACAACCAATTAGTTGTCCATACTCGCCGCGCCTTTTTACTGCCAAGCGGATGAGCATAATATTCTCCCACCTGTACTGTGGTAAAAATTTTATCAAATTTCAACGCGTCAATCAGCATTTTTGCAGTATCCGCGGCACTAGCCATATTATTTTCTGAGAGTCCGGTCGGTTCCACAAAACGAGCTGATAAAAGCCTCAGCGCCTGCGCTTTCTGATTCATCTTTACAGCAAAATCTTCCCGAGAAAAACCAGCGCTGCGCACCAGAGTATTGATAGCAGAATTGGAAGAACCGATTAAAGCAATGTTCCACAGATCTTCGAGTGTAAATTGTTCACCGGCTTCAATATGGTGATCTCCTTCTATATCTTCAGCGCTCACCGTTGCAACAGTATTCCAATTAAGCGAAGAATCAATGAGTACCATCGCGGTCATAAGCTTGGTAATACTAGCAAGCGGACGCACATCGGCTGCATTTTTATTAAACAAAACAGTTTTTGTTTTAGCATCCAGTACAACTGCGGCAACAGCGGTAAGGCGCCCAGAAATTGAACCATCGTCAGCCACAGTTTTATCTAGTAACGGCACCGATGGTTTACTAACCGGCAACGCCTGCACCTGCACGTCTCCCCCTTCTATCACTCGTTTATCGCTACGCGGAAACCGTGCGAATGAAAAATTTTTTTCAGAACCAAAATATACGGAAGAAAAAAATAAAAGCAAAACACCAAGCAGCATTATCCCAAAAGAAGACAAAAAATCTCTGTATTTTTCAAACATAGACTATTCAGTAACAATATTTTTAATATATGGGTGTTGGTGCAACTCCTGATACTCCGGCAATTCAGACAAACTGCTTACGCCCATATGGCGCAAGTATTCCATAGTTGTTTCGTATGTCGGCAACAAACTGACACTGTCTTCATTTTCTTTTACCATACCGCGCATCATGAGGTTGCGCAAAATAAGAGCGCAATTGACGCCACGAATTTGCTCTAACTCCGGCTTGGTAATTGGTCCGCAATATGAAATTACCGTAAGTGTTTCCAATTGAGGCCTGGTTAATTCTCCCGAGATTTCCGCTTTCATAAAATTTTCCGCCAGCGCTTTATTTTCCGGATTGGTTGTCATCTGCCATTCATTATTGTTTTGCAACAAAACAATGCCCGATGATTCAAGACTGTAAGTGGAGCGCAACTGCTGTAATGCCTGATCTACATCTGCTTCTGGCACCTGCAACACAGCCGCAATTTTTTTTGCAGTAAGCGGCTTGGAAGCAACAAATAATATTGATTCGATTTGTGATGAAATATTCATACGCGAAAAATATTAACGCCTAACAATTACCATATCATCAAACGCTAAATCCTGTTTTACGGAAACGGTTTTTTCTTTAATTAATTCCAAAATTGCCAAAAAGCTCACGATTATTTCTGTCTTATTCTTTGCAGCTTGTATAATATGCGTAAAGTTGAACTCTTTAGAATTTTTTAGCAGATGCCGAATGCTGTCTATTTTTTGTTTTACGGAAAGCGAATGATCAATAGTTACTTTTGGCAACGGATCAACCGGCTTGAGACGGCGAATAATGGAAGTCATGGCCGCATGCAGATTGCGCGCTGCTGCATTGGACGGCATGATAAATTCCGTAGCTTTAATTGGGGGCTCCACCCTGCCATACGCCACCGACCCAACCTGCCACATTGCATTTATTTTTTTACTGGCCTCTACATATTGCTTATACAACTTAAGCTGATCCGCCAAATCGGGCCCGGTTTCTTCGGATGGGTTTGCATATTGTAGCAAATGATGGGACTTCAAGTAAATAAGGCGAGCAGCTATCACCAAAAAATCAGCCAGCTCTTCAGGTCGGTTTTGTTCCAACTTGTCCAAATATGCAAAAAATTGCTCTGTTATTTTAGACAAAGCAATTTCGCTAATATCCATCTTCTCTTGATCTATCAGCTGCAAAAGCAAATCCAAAGGACCTTCAAATTTTTCCAGCTTTAATTCTGTAGGCATTGAGTTACTTGTCTAATTTTATATGCACATCTTTCAGCGCTTTATCCGGCATTTCCGACGGCGCGTTCATCATCAAATCTCTAGCATCGCCAGTCTTTGGAAACGGAATAACTTCACGGATATTTTCTTCATTGGCAAGCAACATTAAAATACGATCAATACCTGATGCAATACCGCCATGTGGAGGCGCGCCAAATGTAAACGCTTCCAACATATGGCCAAAACGCTCTTGGATAGTTTGCTCATCTAATCCCAATAATTCAAACACTTTATTTTGCAATTCACGCTTGTGAATACGAATACTGCCGCCAAAAATTTCATTGCCATTTAACACCAAATCATAGGCGTTGGCGCGCACACTAAACGGATCAGAGTCCAGCTTATCTGCATCTTCGGCGCGCGGAGAAGTAAACGGATGATGCACTGCTTGCACAGAGCCATCATCTGCTTTTTCAAACATTGGAAAATCTACCACCCATTCAAACGCAAATAAATTTGGATCATTTTTGTCTTCACGCAAATCCGGTTTATCGCTATTATATTTTTCCATCGCTTCTTTATAAGAAATTCTTGGAAATGGCACGGTTTGAATCTTTTTTTCTGGAGCCACTTTGGCAACCAGTTCTATCATCATACCCTCAACCAGATTAAGAACATCTTCTTGTTCAACAAAACTCATTTCCAAATCCAGCTGCGTAAACTCCGGCTGTCTGTCTCCGCGCTGATCTTCATCGCGAAAACATCTGGCAACTTGAAAATATTTTTCTACACCGCCCACCATAAGCAACTGTTTGAATTGCTGGGGCGATTGAGGCAGCACATACATCTTGCCAGAGTGCACGCGAGACGGCACTAAAAATTCTCGCGATCCTTCCGGAGTGCCTTTTGTTAAATTTGGAGTTTCAACTTCAATAAAATTTTTGGCATGCAAATATTCGCGAAAAAAAGTTTCTACCTTATCGCGCAAAACCAGATTTCTTAGCATTCTTTCGGAACGCAAATCCAAATATCTATATTTAAGGCGCAACTCTTCATTGATGCCTTTGGTATCTTTATCTATTTCAAATGGCGGAGTTTCGGCGGTATTAAGCACCACAAGTTCCTTCATTAAAATTTCAACGGTTCCGGTTGGCATATCTGGATTTTTTTGTTTTTCACCGCGCTCTTTTACAATTCCTTTAATCTGTAACACCCATTCAGGACGCACTTCTTTCAAACTTTCGTTTGAAGCTTCATCCAGTTCGGATGGCACGCCCACAACCTGCACAATACCGTTTCGGTCGCGCAAATCCAAAAAAACAATCTTACCCATATTGCGGCGAGCGTTTACCCAGCCCTTAAGCAATACCTCCTGCCCCACCTTATCTGTTGTTTCGGTTGAAAGAATTCTCATATTTTCTATCTTAATATTATTTCTCACTTGGAATTATACCTACAATATATTCAGACGGAACTACTCCTGGCGACTGTCCAGATCTTTCATGCTTTCTATGCTCATCAAACGGCATATCCAGCACTACTGCCACCACCCCCTCACCGTTAAACCGCGGATCTTCGCTAGAAAATTCTACTATTTTTTCATCACTCCAGCCTCTAGCCACAGACTGAAGCATCCCATGCCTGCTATAATCTAATCCTGTTTTAAGTATTTTTTCTGCAAGTTCTTTTGCAGTGAGATGGACCAACCGAATATGATCATGCATTAACGGCGGCAGCTCTTCCTTAGTGCGAGCCACTTTTCTCTCTGGATTAAAAGACGGACTTTCGTTATTCATACAAATTTAAACGTACATCTCCGCAATCTCCACTAATCTATTTGCATACCCCACTTCATTATCATACCAGGCAACGACTTTTACCAAATTTCCACCCACAACATTTGTCAAGCTCAAATCAACCGTAGAAGAATTAGTGTTGCCGATAAAATCGGAAGACACCAATTGTTCAGTGGTAGTGCCAAGCACTCCTTTAAAACGCTCTGTTTTACTTGCGTCAATCAAGGCTTTATTTATCTCTTCTTTGGTAACATTTTTCTTTAATAATACTGTCATATCGGATAACGAAACTGTTGGCACCGGTACTCGCAAAGCTAGCCCATCAAACACACCCTGTATGGCGGGAATAACTTCGGTAACCGCAATGGCGGCGCCGGTGGTGGTTGGCACAATATTTTCAGCAGCAGCTCTGGCGCGGCGCAAATCTTTGTGCGGACCGTCTTGCAAATTTTGATCAGCGGTATACCCGTGCACCGTACTCATCATAGCTTTTTCAATACCAAACTTTTCGTTTAAAACTGCCATTACCGGACCGATACTATTGGTGGTGCAGGATGCATTATTAATAACCTTACTTGTTTCTTTTTTACACTTGGCGCAATTGACAGCGCGCACATAGGTTGGCACATCACCGCCTTTGGCTGGCGCACTGATAACTACTTTTTTAGCACCGGCTTTTACATGTTGCTCGGCGCCGGCTTTATCAGTAAACCTGCCTGTGCATTCTAGAACCACATCCACTTTCAACTTTGCCCACGGCAACAAGCTTGGATCTTTTTCGGCAAACACCGGAATTTTTTTGCCTTTTACAATTAAATTTTTTTCATCATATTCTACCGGCATATCATAGGTGCCGTACGCGGTATCATATTTTAATAAATGAGCCAAAGTTTTGGTGTCGGTCAAATCATTAATGCCGACAATTTTATGTTTTTTAGCAAAAGCGACTTTAAATGCCTGACGGCCAATTCTGCCAAAACCATTAATTGCAATATTCATATATAACTCTAAAAAATTAATTATAACTTTAATATATACGAAATGAGTAAAAAACTAATAAACCATTATTAACACCAACACCACGGCAACAAAAATAGCCGCCAAACAACCAAGCGTATAAAACAACAAGGTTATTGCATCTTTCTTTTGATTATCTAAATACAATAAAACCGGTTTGCCAAAAATTAAAACCGCCATAATTGCTGCCGATAACACAAGCAGAGTTAACATGATAATCGGAGCAAAAAAATCTGGCACGCTGCTAAACCCATCTTTGGCAGTAAACCGCAAACCTAATGCAATGCAAAAAATATAGGCAAATGCCAGACCGGCATGAACCGCCGCCCGACCAAGTAATTTGTTATTCATATAAAATTATTATAGCGGTTTTATACCACTCTCGCAAACACGCATTTGAGATACTCCCCTTCCATAAAGGAAACAAGCTCCGGATGATCTATGCCGTGCGTGTAGGTTTCCAAAACCTGCAAACTGCGGCGGGTATGGCCGGCAGATTCGGATAGCATATATCTAAAATCAGATAAGGTAACGTGCGCCGAACAAGACGCGGAAACCAGCACGCCATTAGGCGGCAAAATCCGCAAAGCCATTTCGTTTATTTTTTTATAGCCCATTAACCCTTCTTTTACTTTGTGCCTGTCTTTAACAAAAGCCGGCGGATCCAAAATTATTACATCAAACTTTTTCTTTTCTTCTTGGTTCGCATCAAACAAGTATTGTTTTACATCGCCGCAGACAAAGTCGCATTTTTTAACATCCAGTTTATTAAGCTTCACATTTTCTACCGCTAACTCCAAAGCGCTTTCAGACGCATCTACACTGACCACATGCTTTGCCCCGGCGCCGAGCGCATACACGCTAAAACCACCGGAATACGAAAAACAATTAAGCACGGTTTTATCTTCTGCATATTTGACAAGCGCCTGACGCTTGTCGCGCTGGTCCAAAAAGAAACCGGTCTTTTGGCCGCCAATGACATCTACCCAAAATTTATAGCCGTTCTCAGAGATTTTTATGCGTTCCGGCACTTTGCCAAACAACAAGCCTGCTTTTTTCTCAGCACCCTCTATGCCGCGCGTGCGCACATCCGATCGCTCATATATACCTGTCGGTTCAAGCACTTTTTTTAGCGCTTTAACAATGGCTTCTTTCCAAAACTCTATGCCGGTTGTATGAAATTGCAAAACCAAATACTCGCCATATTTATCAACAATAAGACCGGGCAACAAATCATTTTCACTATGCACCAAGCGATATGAATCGGTTTTTTTACTTGCCACTAGCTGTTTTCTCAGCGCATAGGCATCGCTAATTTTTTTCTCAAAAAACTTTTCATCAACAGTTTCGTTTTCATCCCAGCTCCACAAACGAACCGCAATCTGCGAATATGAATTAAAATATCCTTGCGCCAAAAAACCGCCTTCTTCATTTACCAACCGCACCGGCGTGCCGCTTTCCAGACCATCTGGAATATTTTTTAATGCACCGGAAAACACCCAGGGATGCCTGCCTAGCACCGGCCCTATTCTCTGCCTATGAACAATAAGAGTAGTCATAAAAATATATTGAATCTGTGAGTAGAGTATACCAAAGTTATGCCATATAATACAAGAACAAAATACCCAGCGCAATGGCCGGGTATTTTGGTTATAATTACAAGATTTTTATTTTAACTGAGCTTCCACTTCTGCCGCAAAATCGGTTACGGCTTTTTCCAAGCCTTCTCCCAGTTCAAAGCGAACCATCTGAGATATAGCTACTTGCTCGCCCAATAGATTTTGAATGGTTTTTTCTTCATCTTTGATGAATGCTTGTTCAAGCAAACAGATTTCACTGTAATATTTATCAAGTTTGCCTTTCAAAATATTAGCGATAGCTGCTTCCGGCTTGCCTTGCTGCTTAAGCTGTTCAGTATAAATTTCTTTTTCTTTTTCTACCACTTCGGCAGGCACTTGATCGCGGCTAATATATTTTGGATTTGAAGCAGCTGCATGCATGGCGATATCGGCAGCCAAACCAGCATGAGTGCTGTTTTTCAAAACTACCAGAACAGAGATTCTACCGCCCAAGTGCGAATATGCGCCAAAGGCATCGGCATCTGTTTTTTCAACCACAGCAAAACGACGCAAAGAAATCTTCTCGCCAATTTTTGCGGTAAAGTTATTAAGAACATCTTGCAAAGCCACACCATCAGCTGTTACAGACATGGCCTGTTCCAAATTAGCTGGCTTGTTGGCAAGTAGCGCAGCTGTAATATTGCTCACCATTTGTTTAAAGTCTTCATTTTGCGCCACAAAGTCTGTTTCGGAATTTACTTCCGCAATCACGGCAGTATTTCCATCTACCACAACTTGGGTAACGCCTTCGGCAGCAACTTTATCAGCGCGCTTAGCAGCTTTAACAATACCTTTTTTGCGTAAAATTTCCGCAGCTTTTTCCATGTCGCCAGCTGCTTCATCAAGCGCTTTTTTGCAATCCATCATGCCCGCACCAGTAAGAGATCGAAGCTGGGCAACATCTGAGGCAGTAATTGACATATATGTATGATGATAAATGATTTATTGATACCGTATAGTATAGCAAATCGCGCGCAAGCGCGCACCCTGTTATACGGATTCTTCTTTCTTAAGAGCTCTGCGTTCAGTCTTTTCTTCTTTTTCAACACGGTGTTTTGCCGGCTCTTCTTTGGCTTTTTCTAATTTTTTCTTTTCAAATTCTTTTCTGCCTTCTTTAACAGCTTCAGCCATCATATCGGCGATCATTTTAATTGAGTTTACAGAATCATCGTTGGCAGGAATTGGATAATGTACTTTAGTTGGGTTGGTATTAGTATCGCACACAGCCACGGTTGGCACATCGGTTCTGTCGGTTTCGGCCAAAGCAGTTTTTTCCGTTCTCATGTCGGCAATATATACTGCATCTGGCAATTTTTCCAAACCAGTCAAACCGATAAGATATTTATCCAACTTTTCCAATTGTTTTTTCATTACCACTTGTTCTTTTTTGGTGTATTTTTCAATTTCACCGCTGTCAAACATGTCTTTCAAATTCTTATATTTCTTCAAGCGGCGTTTTACTTCTTCAAAGTTAGTTAACAAACCACCAATCCAGCGCTCTACCAAATATGGCATTTCGCATGAAAGCGCGGCTTCTCTGATAGCTTCGCGAGCTTGTCGTTTTGTGCCCACAAATAAAATAACATGACCTTTTGCGGCCAAGTTTTTGGTATATTCCAACGCTTTTTCAAGTTGAGCTTGGGTTTTTTCCAAGTCAATAATGTGCACGCCGTTGCGTACGCCAAAAATGAACTGCTCCATCTTTGGGTGCCAGCGTGATTTTTGATGACCGAAGTGAACACCGGCCTTTAACATTTCCAACAATGTTGGCATTTTCTTTGACATATTTTCCTTATTATTGCCTCCTAGCTTTGCCCCGGAGTGGTCCAAGGGAGGAAAAAGATAGCTAGCGAGAATAAATGATGGGTGGATTATATAGTAACGGCTGAAAAAAGTCAAGCTATCTACCCGCAACACGAAATACCATAAAATCCTTGACAAGACACGGGGATAATGCTAGTATATTACCACTTATACATAGTGTTTAACATATTTATGAAAAAGGACATTCACCCAGAATACCACAATGATACGGAAGTAATCTGTGCTTGCGGTAACAAATTTACTACCGGCAGCACCCTCAAATCAATTCGTATTGAGCTCTGCAACCAATGCCACCCGTTCTATACCGGCAAACAGAAATTTGTTGACACTGCTCGCCGCGTAGAGAAATTCCAAGAACGCACTGATAAGAAAAGCGCAGCTGCAGCCGTACGCAAAGGACAAAAAGTTAAAAAGGCTGCTATTGCCGCTAAAAAAACCGCTAAGAAAGCTGCCGACAAAAAAGCCTAGCTTTGATAATCTCAAAAAACAGACTATAATACTTCTCATGTTTAGTCTGTTTTTTTAATGAAATTATTCAGCTTATATCCGTATGCAAAAAAAATACCTGGACATAGAACAAAAATTTAAACAACTTGAAACCGATCTGCAAAGCCCGGCTGTGCTTAATGATCCTAAAAAAATAAAAGAAGTCTCTCAAGAATATACCGAACTTAAACCGGTGGCAGATCTTGTTCAAATATTGGCAACTACGGAAAAAAACTTGTCACAAACCCAGGCAATTATAGAAACCGAATCTGACCCGCAAATGAAAGAATTGGCTGCGGCGGAGCTGCCAGAATTGCAGCAGAAAAAAACCGAGCTGGAATCTCAACTAGAGGAGCTCACTCGCCCGCAAGATCCATTTGATAAAAAAGATGTTATTATGGAAATCCGCGCCGGCGTGGGCGGTGATGAATCCGCTTTATTTTCCGCAGAGCTCTACCGCATGTACAATCGATACGCTGACAGCCAAGGATGGAAAACCCAAATGCTTGATGCCAACCGCATTGGCATCGGCGGTTTTAAAGAAGTAATTTTTTCTATTAAAGGCAGAAATGTTTATAAAGATTTAAAATACGAAATGGGCGTACACCGCGTACAGCGCGTACCTGATACGGAAAAATCCGGCCGCATTCACACTTCAACCGTAACCGTAGCTGTATTGCCAGAAATTGAAGAAACAGAAATTAAAATTGAGCCAAAAGATTTACGCATTGATACATTCTGTTCAGGTGGTGCCGGAGGCCAAAGCGTAAATACCACCTATTCGGCCGTGCGTATCATCCATATTCCAACCAACATTATGGTACAGTGCCAAGATGAACGTTCACAGACTGCCAACAAAGAAAAAGCAATGGCGGTTTTACGTTCCCGCATCTATGCGGCTCAGCGCGAAGAGCAAATGAAAGCCATCACTGAAAAACGCCGCTCCCAAATTGGCACCGGTGATCGCAGTGAAAAAATTCGCACCTACAACTTTCCTCAAGACCGCATCACCGACCACCGCATTCATCAAAACTGGAACAATATTCCAAAAATTCTTGATGGCGACATAGGTCAAATTATCGAAACTGTTCGCATTGCCGAACTTCATGGGTTTGATATGGAAGAAGCAGAATCAGACGAAGAATAAATATGACTGTACGTGAAATACAAACAAAATTTCACACGCTGCCGCTCCTTGATATTGATGTTTTGCTGGCAGGCGCCACACAAAAACCAAAAGAATTTTTATACTCTTCTCCAAAATACAAACTCTCATGGATTGAATCAATTCGATTCAATTTTTACATATCTAAGTATCGCCGAGGATACTCTGTGGCCGCGATTCTAAAACACAAAGAATTTTTAGGACTTGATTTTTTTGTAAACAAACATGTTCTTATCCCCCGTCCCGATACAGAAATAATGGCTGAAGAAGCAATCCGCCTAATCAGGCATGAGCTGGAAGCAAAGAAAACGGATATTATATATATTGATGTTGGCACTGGCAGCGGCTGCATTCCTATTTCGGTTTCTCACGCCACACCGCAATTAGCTCGCATTTTTGCCATTGACATTTCTACTAAAGCGCTTACAGTGGCCAAAAAAAATGCGCGCAAATACAATGCGCCGATACAATTTTTTCATGGCAACCTACTTGAACCATTGCTTAAAAAACAGGCCTTGCTGGGTACGCCGTGTTTTGTAGTAATTACCGCCAACCTCCCATATTTAAGCGAAGCTCAATTTAAATCCGAACCTTCTATTCAGCGAGAGCCAAAAATCGCACTCGTAGCTGAACATAATGGCTTAGCTGCATACAACAGCTTATTATCTCAGATACGAACTTTGCCGCCAGCTTGCCAACTTTTTGTTTTGCTCGAAATTGACCCCTCTCAATCTGTGGCAATCATTGAACTTATCCAACATTACCTGCCATACGCGAGCATAGAAATTAAAAAAGACCTATCAGGTTTTGATCGGCTAGTGATTATAAAACTACAAGGATAATATTATTTAAAATTTACCACAGCTTCTTTTGGCGCAACCTCTACCCATGTATTGCCCGGTGTAAGCATAATTTCTTTACCAACATCATCAAAAAACCTGGTACGGCCGGCAGTCGTTTTCTTTTTCCAAGTACCGTGAATAACTATACCCTTCTTAAATACCCATGCCTCCCCACTTCCCACTGTTGCAATTTCTTGCCGTCCCTTATCATCATTAGCAATATCATCTACATCAGCTATTTGCACAATCACATTGTGCGCCTGAACCAGTTTATCGTCAGAATCTTTTTCAGTTCTACCGTTGCGCACACGCTGATATAAAGATAGGTCGGGATCATACCTCCACTGCACCTGATATGCGGAGTTAAAATCTATTGATACTCCGGCGCTGCTTGAGGCGGCTGTGTTATCTGTTCCATATTTCCAAGCATCTTCTTGCGTAAATAGCGTAGTGCTAACGCCTCTATACTCAATCATGGCGCGTAATTTTTCAGTACTAGTATATAAATTATGCGGAGCAAAATTACGATCGTCGCGCCAGAAATATCTTCCCCAAAAAAATTCATTTGCATCAAATACATGCCGCGGCTTAATTGCCGCCAGCGCTTGTGGGGAGCCGCCGGAGTGTACATACAAACCATCACCGTATTCTTGAATCCAGTCCAAAAAATATAATCGCGCACTGCGCACTGGACCTATCTGATCAACTTGCTGAGCCGCATCATACAAAGCAAAATACCGAGTAATACCACCTTCCACCATAGTTTCGTAGACAATTTTTGCTTGCGCCACTCCCGACTGCGGGCGCGCATCAGGATGATTGTCAATCATAACTCCGATTACCTGAGCCGCAGAACTACTGGCAGGCAAACCATCAAGAGGACTAATAATAATCGGAGTATGCAATATTTTTTTAAAAGAACCAGACGAAACTGGCTGGCCCGTACTTACCACCCGCCTTAATGTATACGCAAAAATACTGCCAGTTACTATCACCAGTCCTAACACACCATATACCATTGATTTTGAAAAATTTAATTTCATAGATATATGATAACAAACCAAAAACAAAACTACCAGACTTATGTCTGGTAGTTTTTAATATGTGTATACTACTCTTTTTTAGCTGCAGGTTCTGCGGCTGCGTCAGCAGCTTCTTCGTCTTCTTTCTTCTTACCAGCAGTTTCAATCTTGCTCAAGTCTACAGCGGATTTTGCTGCATCTTCCATTGCCTTCAGCTCGGCTTCACTGATTGCTGGAGTTGCTTTTGCTACCAAATCTTCAGATTGAGGACTGGTAATTACTACCGATCCAGGCACGGCTAAATCCTTAACTTTAATTAGATCGTCAAATGTTTTTAAAACAGAAACATCAACATCAATATGAGAAATCAAATCTTTTGGCAAACACTTAACTTCTACCTCTGAAATATTATGCATTAAGGTACCGCCCTGCTCTTTAATTACTGGTGGTTCGCCCACAAAGCGCAATTCTACTGTAGCAGTCATTGGCTTATTCATATCAATGCGGCGCAAATCAACATGAATAACTGCATCAGATACTGGATCGTAGGCAATATCATGAATCAAAACTTTACCCTCATCTTTACCGTCCAAAGACAAATCAATTAAACTTGCTTCGCCGGCCTGTTTGTATAAACGAACAAATTCGTCATGATTTAAAGTGATGGAGGTTGATGCGCCACCCATACCATATACGACGGCTGGAAGTACAGTTTTAGTACGAACTTGTTCGCCGCGCGCTTCTCGTTTCTGAGCTGCTAATTGCAATGTCATATTATTGTTGAATTAAATCATTTTTTCCGGAATTGACCGGTAAAATAAAATCTTTATTAATAAATTGTCTTCCTTCAATCATTTCATCCACTGAAATTGAGGGTAACGAGTACAGCTTTTTCATATCCTCAAAACTCAGATCCGTAACCATACCTACCGTACTAATACCTTTTGGCATTGGTATAAAAATAGCCATAAAATAAGTACGGCAATTAGGACAAGTAAAGTGAACAAATTTTGTCTCATGTTCATCCGAAAAAACCCTAATTGCATCTGCCGGATACCCCAAATTGCAAACCGGACAATGGCTTATCAACTGTACCGTTTTCCGCCAAGAATCGTGCTTGCCATTATGTGCCGACATACTATAATGATAAGAAAAAGAGCATACCCGCTCTTTACTTAGAACGAATACCGCAGCCTTTCGGTGCTAAATATATGGACTAATACTAAATTATTTTAAAGAAAATGTCAAGATGTGCGCATGAGAGTTAGTACTTCCGCACCGTCATGCTTTCAACTACGCCCACCAAAAACATGTTTACAATCAAGGATGACCCTCCGTAGCTGACAAAAGGCAAAGTGACCCCTGTAATCGGCAAAAGCCCCAGGTTAGCTCCAACATTAGTCATAAGCTGCACAAAAAATAATATTAAAACACCTGTGGCGGTAGTAGCTACAAAATCATCTTCAGTTTTTTGTATAATACGGAGCAATCGCCAAAATAGCACCGCAAATAAAGAAAACATAGCTATAACCCCTGCAAAACCAAGTTCTTCACCAATTACAGAGAACACAAAGTCGGTTTGCGCTTCTGGTAAAAATCTCAACTGACTCTGAGAGCCAAAACCAAGCCCGCGACCAAATACCTGTCCAGCACCAATGGCAATAGTAGATTGAGCGATATTATACCCGCTGTCGAGCGGATCGCGCGATGGATCGATGAAGTTCAATACTCTATCTTTTTGATAATCTTGCAAAAAGAAAAACCAACCTAACACGGCTGATACCGCAACCGCCGCCACAAACCCTGCCAAATAAAGTCGACGGGCACCCACAGCCCAGATCATGCCAAACCAAATGGATGTTAACAGCAGCGCCGAACCCAAATCCGGCTGCGCCATTACAAGGCCAATACATGCAAACGCCACTAACCCGGTTCCGAAAAAAAATAACGGACGATCAAACCGCCGGCCAAACCGCGAAACAATATATGCAATCATAAAAATAAGCGCCACTTTTGCCACCTCTACCGGCTGAAAAGAGAATCCAAAAAAAGAAAACCAGCCTTGAGTACCGCGGATAGTTTGTCCAAAAATCAACACTCCGGCTAACAATAGAACCGCAAAAGCATACCCCCACTTTGCCACATATCGCCATAACGTGTGCTGATTTATACTGGCAAACAACAGCAGCCCCAACCCGATTCCAAATGAAATAAGCTGTTTTTTAAAATAAAACAATTCCGAACCTCGAGACAAATCAACACTATACACAGATGCCAATCCCATTAAAACCAAAAATACAACGCAAATAAATAGCTGCCAATCAAAACTGCGAGGAGATAATTTATCAAGACGCAACATAGAAAACAGACGGATTACGGCGCATATACCGCATCATCGTAAATATTGATAACAGGGTACAAAGCTATTTCTGTCACATTTATATTTGGCGCAAAATTGCGCAGATCAATTTGTTTTGATTCCAGCGAATTTATTCTATCAATATGCAACGGCAGCACACCAACCGACTGGCCAGTTTGTAATAATACCACGTAAAAATCTGCGCCAACAAAATTATATGGACTGTTGTTGGTTAATTTAAATTGCACTGCATCAGGATTATCGCCTGCTTGAGCTAAGCCTCGAGAAAAAACAAAATCGCTCACCGTAAAATTAAGCCTGTATTGTTGCCAAGTGGCAATATCAGGAATTTCTCTGTTAGAGATTCTTGTGTATTCAACATGCTCTAGCACCACGGCCGGCGTGCCTGCGCCTGTTTCTTTAACACCAAGAGCCGGCACAAACCTGCTTTCTGCTGGCAGTAAAAATGTTTTTTGCACTTCGGTTTTTTTACCATCAATGACAAAATAATATTCAAATGAAACAAAAAAACGATCATTTGGATTGACCAACTCTGCAACCACATCATAACTCCCTGACCGACCTGCCAAAACCTGCGTTCTCACCACCTGCACTGGCTGCGCAGCAAAGCGAGTGTTAATTTGTGTATAATTTACAAAACGTACCGCACCGCTATCCACCCGCTGCGCTGCCGGAAAGCCAATTATAAACACTGTCCATTTCCATATGCTGAAACCTATTAGACAAACAACTAAAAACAATAAAACAAACACTGTAATTTTATATAACAAAGATTTATTTTTTAAATACCACAAACTTACTCGCAACTCTTGAGAGGTAAAGTCTTTATTTGGATCTTGATACGTAATAAAACCGGACGGTTTTTCTACAATTTTTTTTGTTAGCAAATCGCCAGCGCCCTCCTGATTATTTCTATTTTTAAAATTATAGATATTAAACATACATATTTTACTGCCCATTTCTTATGTTCATAGTATACTCTAAAAATCATATTTAAAACAGACAATCCTGCACTGTTTAATATGTATGTGCGCGTTTCCCGAACACGTAAACAACCCTGTTAGGAAAATTGCCACAATAATGTGATTGCGCATGATTGCCCCCTTTTATTGATTATAACCGGAAGCAATAAAAAATCAAACAAAATAGCCCTGTTGCCAGGGCTAAAATGCTTTTTCTTTATATTTTTAATTTGCGGCTTTTATTTCCAATGCAAGCGCGCTTGCTTCCCATAAAGATGCGCCTGCAGGATCTGCCATATCGTTCCAAGTTACGGCTGTAGAATTACTGCCGGTACGAACTTCTGTTTCCATATCACCATATCCGTAAGAAGTTGCTTGGTCAAATACTTCTGTCCAGCCTGTACCAGGAGTAGCTAAACTGTTGGTGTTATTAACATCAGCAGTGCCTTTGGTAGCAACCACCACACTGTTAGTGGCAGGTGCGGCAGACAAGGTAATGGTTGCAGTGCCAGAACCTAAGCTGGAACCACTGGCAGTGGCGCCGATTGGCGCTACTGTATCATAACCAGTGAAAGCAATAATTTGTAAATTTACACGGGTCGGATCTGTTCCCGAAGTACCGGTAGAGTCTACAGTCACCGCCATTGAAGAAGCTGTACTTACTGGGGCAGTCCAAATTTCTTGAGTATATTCATAACCAGATGGATGTATTGGAGACACAAAAGACATGCGCTTTGTCCAGGTCAAGCCTCCGCCCGATACAGTTTCGGTACCATTAGCTTGATTGCTCATCATAAGCGTACTTACAACCAACAACGAGTTGCTTGGAGGTGTAAAGGTTGCGCCTGTTACTGAGATTGGAGCATTAGTTGATTCAGTTAAGAGCTGGCTTTGAATATTTGTTTGTGCCAATACTCCGCTGCCAGGATTTGCCACTGAAAATGAGGTGGATGTATCGCTGGAAACATTTGCAGACACATCACTGCATTTTACATAATAGGTATATGCACTACCATTTGTTAAACCAGAAAGTGTAGTGCTGTGAGCCACAGCTCCGGTGGTACCAAATACTGTCATAGAACCAAACGGAGTACCGGCAGTAGTTGCGTATGCACACGTAGAGCTTTCATTTGTACTCACACTAAGTGTTGTGGCAGTTGTTCCTGATGATAATACAGCGCCCTGTAATGGTGCTGTAATAACAACTACTGGCGGAGTGGTGTCTGGTGGCGGTACAGATAAAGTTGTAGTTGACACAGGCGAAGATGTACCAGAAACATTTCCGGCTGCATCTACTGCTTTAACTGTATACGTATACAGTGTAGAGGCAGTAAGACCAGTATCACTGTAAGAATTTGTTGATGGGGTTGCAACTGGAGTAGTGCTGCCGTTGCGGAAAACTTGGTAGCCAGTTACTCCAACATTATCTGTGGAAGCAGTCCAAGAAAGATTAATTTGGGTATCGGAAACTGGAACGGCTGTTAAACTTGCGGGAACTGAAGGAGTTGTGGTGTCTGGAGCTGCAGATTGCACCGCTATGAGCCATAGATGAGCACCTTGCACTGGAGAAGCAGTCCAAGTTACGTTATATGTACCTGCCGCAGTTACTTCTTTTACAGCCACCACGGTTTGGATAGCACAAGTAGTATTAACAAGTTGTGAATCAATAACAGTAAAGCCACTATCTGGCACAGCTGTCATATTTACATCAGCACCATCTCCGGCCCATAAAGCAACTAGAGTTGCCGGACCATTTACTGTTACATTGGCGCTGGTATTTGGGGCGCTGCCGACTGTCTTAACCCACTGCGCATCCGCAATAACACCGCCATTTTTCACTTCTACCACAGCCATAGTAACTTCATCTGCTGTTGGTAGTGGAGCTGTAAAGATGTGATTTGCTCCGCCATTGGCAGAAGCTATTTGATACATTGCTTCTCCTGAATTAGCCCAGTATGGGGTATAATCGTGAACCGTTCCAATCATACTAAGCACATTACCTTTATTGTCAGTAGGAATTGTACTTGCAGTAAAGTCATTAATATTTCCTCGTGCAACCCAAGCAAGCAAAGTGCTATTTGAACTTTGTGTGGTAATTGGAGAGGTCGTTATCGGACCGTTACTACCACAAGCTAACCACGCTAAAGTGTGTGCGCCTAAAGAAGCAGCCCCTGTTGAAGTTGGCACCTGTGTTGTACTTGTTATGGCTGAAGCAGAAAAACCAGAACGATTGCCAGCAGCATCATAAGCACGCACAGCAAAAGTATAGGCAGTTGCAGGACTCAAGCCAAAATTACTAAAGAATGTATTTGCGGTTGTGCCAACCTGCACGCCATCCTGAAATACTTCGTACCCTACAACACCGACATTATCCGTAGAAGCAGTCCATGACAAATCTATTTGAGCACTTGACATGGCTGCAGCAGTTAAGTTGGTTGGCACTGACGGAGCAGTGGTATCGGTCGCTGAAGCGGTTTTAAAAGTAAAATTAGTACCTACTCGCTCATTTCCAGCTCCATCTTTAGAACGAACTCGAAAATTATATGTAGTATTTGGATTAAGACCGGTTAAAGTAATAGAGTGAGAAGTTACGAGCGTTGTGTCAAGTGTTGTGGTTGTACCGTAACTAGTAGTTAAACCATAATTTGCTTGAGAAGTTGCCGGTTCATTTGTGGTCCAGGTAATAGTAACACTGGTGCCGGTAATACTACTTGTAGCTACTGCTGAAATAGTTGGCGCGGTTGTATCAAGAATAATTGTGGCAGTTGAAACAGGCGACCAATTCCCAGCTGCATCTTTAAACTGTGCGTATACAGTTTTAGTGCCCGCACCAGTTGTGAGCGTCCAAGATGCAGTTGTATTATACGCAACGGCAGCATTAAAGCTGGTTCCATTATTTGAAAAACGCATTTGCGTAATTGAGGTAACTGCGTCAGTAGCAGACAAGGTTAAGGTTACGGCTGTGCTTTTGGTAAATGCCGCACCGCCATTAATAAGAATAGTTCCGGCTGCAGGTACATCATTGTCTACAGTAATATTAATAATACTTACCGCATAATTTCGAGCTGCATCACGAGTTTTGGCAGAAATTGTATGCAAGCCATTTGACACAGACGTGGAATCCCATGTCATTGTATATGGAGCAACAACATCTTCAGCTCCTAAACTAACTGTTTCGTCTAAAATAAACTGAACACCAATTACTCCTACCGCATCAGACGCGGTAGCTGTAAGAGTAAGCGCAGTTCCCGCCACTGCCGAACCGGCAACAGGCACAGTAACATTTGTTACTGGCGGTGTAGTATCGGCTGCACGGGCAGCAGTACTTACACCAAACGCCGCGACAACAACTGCAACTATTGCCGCAAAGCGCATATATGCATGACGCATAAATGTGTATTAATGAATAAAAACGTTTTGTCATAAAGTATAACAAGACTACACATCAAAAACAATTTTTATGCAATAGTTGCCAAAGCCTTTTATGCACACTAAAAATAAAACACAACTCTATTTTGTAGAGTTGTGTTTTTTGCACTGGCTTCAAAAATTTTAAAGACACGGCAACGAATTCGGCTGTCTATCCCCTCCTGCCCGCATGCGGGACAGATAGACAGCCGTGGCGGCTGGCGACAAGTCGCTCAGCCGTAGAAGTAGCAGTAGGCGAAGACGAGGATTGGGATCTTGGGGACGTTCTCCGCCCCAATACACCGAAGAGGTGCCCTCGGTATTCGCCAACACCTCCACGAACACATCACCACGATCATCGGATGACAGCCTTCGGGATGCCGTGCTTGGACGGCGCTTCCGAATCGGCCTCGGTCGCCGGCGGTGGCGCTTCCGAATCGGCCTCGGTCGCCGGCGGTGACACCGACGGCTTCGGGTGGTATGGGATTGAGAGACGGGTGTCCTTTGTGGCACAATCGGTGTTGGACCCACTAGGCATGCACCCTGCCGACAACCAGAAACGATTCCTCATCAAAGCCCCCTATGAAGAACAATCAGCCATTAACCAAACACACAGCATGTGTGCCGGCTATGTTTAGGATGATATTACCCTTTTCCCTCAATCCATGTAGAGATAAATTCTCTACATGGTCTTAGTATAAAAGCAACGACATCCTAACCATAATATACCGACCATCTTGTCTTCATCTGACTACTTAATAAAAAGAGCAAATCGTATACACAGGTTACTATACTTACGTGATTTTGTCAATAACTTTGCATCTCTGTAAACATTTTTTTGGCTCTATAAACAACAAAGGCCGGCGCCCCTCTTATGCGTGCACCGGCCGCCCCGCCAGGCGTACGCCTAGACGTTTTCGGACTCCTTCCTCGGCCAAAGCCGAACATAAAGAACAATCACCAGGTACAGGCACAACGGCCCTGCACCAACCACCGCGCACAATTCAAGCGCGAACTCCATTTCTCCCTCCCTAGAGTTGACAGGTGCGCCAGCGCAGAGTATTTTCTCTTGCCCTGCGCATGGTACTATGATAAAATACTATACATGAAATTTTTATAAAATTAAACAGATTTGTTTTATAACCTAACATCGTATGCCCACCAAAAAAGTTGAAAAAGGGAGGATTGAAACAGCACCAGAAGAAAAACCAGCGCCTGTAAAAACCAAAGCAAAAGTATCTGATAAACCAACCGGAGCTTATAGCGCACAAAGTATTACTGTTCTGGAAGGTTTAGAAGCTGTTCGCCGCCGTCCGGGCATGTACATCGGTTCAACCGGACCAGTTGGCTTACACCACCTTATTTGGGAAGTGGTAGACAACTCCATAGATGAATCCATGGCTGGTTTTTGTAACCAAATAGATATTGCTCTGCTCCCCGATCATTATATAGAAGTAAAAGATAATGGCCGCGGTATTCCCGTTGACATTCATCCGCAAATGGGCGTTAGCGCTCTTGAAGTGGTAATGACCAAACTGCACGCCGGCGGTAAATTTGATTCCGGAAGTTATAAAGTATCAGGCGGTTTGCACGGCGTGGGTGTTTCGGTTGTAAACGCGCTATCCACTCACACCAAAGCGGAGGTGCATCGCGATGGAAAAATCTGGGTTCAAGAATTTAGAGATGGGGGCAAACCGGTAAAAAAAGCCAAAGAAGTTGGCACATGTAAAGACACCGGCACTACCATTACTTTTCGTGCTGATGACACAATTTTTGAAACTATCGATTATGATTGGAAAACAATTATAGACCACATCCGCCAACAAGCCTACCTTTCCAAAGGTATTCGTATTTCCATTACCGATAAACGTGAAGGCGAAGAAAAAGCCCAGGATAAGACCGCTATCGCGTTTCCAAACCCAACATACAGTTTTTACTTTGAAGGCGGCGTCGCTTCATACGTTCGACACCTCAATCAAAATAAAGAAGTAAAAAATGAAAATGTTTTTTATATAGAAAAAGAACAAGACAATGTTAAAGTTGAAGTTGCTCTGCAATACAGCGATGAATTTAGTGAATCATTATTTGCTTTCACCAACAATATCTACAATCCTGAAGGCGGCACGCATGTGGCCGGTTTTCGCACTGCTCTTACCCGCAGTCTAAACAGCTATGCTCGTAACAAAGGATTCTTAAAAGAAAAAGATTCTAATCTTACTGGTGAAGATGTGCGTGAAGGTTTAGTTTGTATTATCTCTATAAAAGTAACCGAGCCTCAATTTGAAGGTCAAACCAAAGCCAAGCTCGGCAACACCGAAGTAAAAGCTGCGGTAGAAACTGTAATGAGCGAAGCGTTTTTAGTATTTTTAGAAGAACATCCAAAAGATGCGGAAGGTATTGTGGAAAAATGCTTGCTGTCCGCTCGCGCCCGCAACGCTGCCAAAATGGCACGCGACACCATTTTACGCAAAGGCGCTTTGGAAGGATTTACTTTGCCTGGTAAATTGGCCGACTGCAGCAGCCGGCACGCTGAAGAGTCTGAGCTATTCATTGTAGAGGGTGACTCGGCTGGCGGCAGTGCCAAACAAGGACGCGACCGTGAACACCAGGCCATCCTGCCTCTTCGCGGTAAAGTGCTCAACGTGGAACGCGCTCGCTTAGATAAAATTTTGGCAAACAATGAATTAAAATCTCTTATCATTGCCATGGGCACAAACATTGGCGAACAATTTGATATCTCAAAATTACGTTATCACCGTCTGGTTATCATGACCGATGCCGATGTAGACGGCGCGCATATCCGCACCCTGCTTCTTACTTTCTTCTATCGCTACTACCCTGCCCTAATTACGGGCGGGCACGTCTTAATTGCCCAACCTCCACTATACAGTTTGAAGTACGGCAAAAACATGAAATACGCATATAATGATGAAGAAAAAGAAAAAATTCTTGCTGAAATCTCCAAATCACAACCTGGCACAGCAGCAAAAAATACAGCAAAGAAATCCAAATCCGAAGAAAAAACCGAAGCTGGAGCAGAAGCAGAAAATGGAGATGATAGCATTCAAGGTTTGGAAATAAATGGCGTTAAGGTCAACATTCAACGCTATAAAGGTTTGGGAGAAATGAACCCTGAACAACTCTGGGAAACCACTATGAACCCGCAAAACCGTATGATGAAGCGGGTTACTATTGAAGACGCCGAGCTAGCCAATGAAGTCTTTGAGGTGCTTATGGGTGACGAAGTTGGCCCTCGCAAAAGCTTTATCCAAACCCACGCCAAAAGCGTCAGTAATTTGGATATATAAACTAGCTCAAAACCTGTGGACAAGCACTTGACTTTTTCAGTCATTTAAACTATACTTAGAATATACATTTAAAGCAGCCCGCAAAGGCTGTTTTAAAAACCAAGCGAGCGAGCGAGGCGAAGAACTTGCTTAAACACTTCTAAACGAACCTCGATTTCTACTACAGATTAAAATCAAATAACCTATTACATTATGTTTACCGCTATCAAAAACTACTTTGTCGGATCATACCAAGAAATGAGAAAAGTTACCTGGCCTACCAAAAGTCAGACCATCAACTATAGCGCTTTGGTAATCGGTCTCAGTGTTGGCATGGCTTTGTTTTTAGGCGTTTTAGACTACATTTTCAACTTGGGTATTACTTCCGTATTTTTAAAATAGCACAAGGGCTAAAGCCCATATAAACTCATTCTCGTATGGCAAAACAGACACTTAATTTAGGCAGACGCTGGTATGTGCTCCACACGTACAGCGGTTACGAAGAAAATGTAAAAAGCAATTTGGAACAACGTATTGAATCTTTTGCCATGCAAGATAAGATTTTTAGTGTTTTGGTTCCAAAAGAAAAAAAGATTAAAATTAAAAACAGCAAACGTTCTGTGGTGGAAGAAAAAATATTTCCAGGATACGTGCTGGTAGAAATGATTGTTACCGATGATTCTTGGTATGTTGTGCGCAACACTCCAAATGTTACCGGCTTTGTTGGTTCTGGTACTACCCCTACTCCAATTGACCAATCCGAGGTTGACTCGTTGCTGCGACGCATGTCCGCCACCGAGCCTCAGCACAAAATTGATATGGAAGTTGGCGACACCGTACGCATCAATGACGGACCATTCAAGAATTTTGAAGGTAAGATAAACAATGTTGATCAAGAACGCGGCAAAATCAAAGTTCTTATCACCATGTTTGGACGCGAAACGCCGGTTGAGCTGGATGCAATGCAGGTTAAAAAGAGTTAATTTATTAATTCACTAGACTGTCCCGATTATTGGGAGCTTCTCTGTCTAGAATATAATACATATATATGGCTAAAAAATTAGTCACACAAATCAAGTTACAGATTGTCGGAGGAGCTGCAAATCCAGCGCCACCAGTTGGCCCAGCGCTTGGCCAGCACAGCTTAAACATCCAAGCTTTCTGCAAGGAGTTTAATGACAAAACTCAAGATAAAAAAGGTGAAGTTGTGCCAATTGTTATTTCCGTATACGCTGACCGCACATTTGATTTCATCATGAAAACCGCTCCGGTTCCAGAGCTTATCAAAAAAGCAGCCAAAATCTCCAAAGGCTCTTCAAAGCCATTGCAAGATAAAGTTGGCAAATTGACCAAAGCTCAGGTGAGAGAAATTGCGGAAAAGAAAATGCCTGACCTTAACGCCCACACTGTTGAAGCGGCGATGAAAATGGTGGAAGGCACTGCCAGAAATATGGGTGTTACCATCGAAGGCTAAAAATATTAAAAACAAAAAAGCTCCGATTAGGGAGCTTTTTTGTTTTACTGGCATAAACTAATTAACAAGGCGATAATTTTTATTCTGCTGAATAATTTTAAGCATATCTTCGCGCAATTCATCATCTGACACTTGATTAAGCAATTCAGCAGCCTTTTCAAACGACTCTTTTTGCTCATAGCACAGTGCCATAAGCACTATATTTAAATCTGTTTCTTTTTGATTTAACTCGTACTTATTTAACTGTACAGCTTTTTCTGGCTTGCCTTGCCCAGTCAAACTGTACACAAATCGCCGCACCACTCGCGTGCGCTGCTCTGGGCTTAACGCATCCAGCTTTTGCCGCATCCATGCTTCGCGTCCCTGGCCAGCCAAAAACCTATCAACCGCCTGCTCTGCCACCAAAACTTCTTGGGGCTGAATCTCTGTTTCATCTGGCCAGCCATTTTTAACGATGTTTCTAAGCTCAACAAGGGATTTTATTGTTATGCGGTCTTGCTCGGAAATATTTTGGCTCTCTATGTCAAAAACTACCTCTCCTCGTTCTGATTTTGTCATATATTAAAAAATTAGCATCGCATCTCCAAAACTAAAGAATCTATATTTTTCTTCTACCGCCTTTTGGTAGCATTGTAATACAAACTCTCTGTCTCCAGCAAATGCGGATACAAGCATTAATAATGTTGATTTTGGTAAATGAAAATTGGTAATTAAAGCATCCACTATCTTAAACTCAAAACCGGGGTAAATAAAAATATTTATATCACCTGCATATGGACGCAGCAGCCCTTCTGTTTTTACAACCCCTTCCAACACTCGCACGGTAGTTGTACCCACCGCCACAACTCGCCTGCCTTCAGATTTTGCCTGATTGATCACATCCGCATTTTTTGCAGTAATCTCAACCCACTCACTGTGCATTTTATGATCTTCAATAACATCTGTTTTTACCGGCAAAAACGTACCGAGCCCCACATGCAATGTAACTTCGGCAAACTCTACTCCTTTTTGTTTTAACGCTTCAATTAGTTCGGGTGTAAAATGAAACCCAGCGGTTGGCGCAGCCACAGACCCTTCCTCTTTTGCATATACAGTCTGATACCGATCCACAACATCGGTCTGTTCTTGAGCCTGTTCGATGTATGGGGGTGTTGGCACTTCGCCATATTTATTGGCTTTAGCTCGCACCGACATATCATCTTCGGCAAACTGAATTAGATATGTTCCGTCATTTTCTTTCAAAATCACTTCGGCTTCAAAATCTTTGGCAAACACCACCTTCATGCCCAAACGAAGCTTGCGCCCCGGCTTGGCCAGCACTTTCCACACCGTGTTGTTTTCCATCGGCTTTACCAAAAAAATCTCAACCGGAGCAACATTTAAAATTTTATCGGATATAGGCACATCAATCTGCGGCTTAATAATCTGCTCGTCCAACATTATCTTCCCTTTCAAGCGCGCCTTAAACACCTTGGTATTATTCCACACCAACAAATCTCCAGCTTGTAAAAAATTTACAATATCTGAAAAATGATGGTGAATAATATTTTTTTTCTGCCTATTTACAACCATTAAACGAGAGCTGTCGCGCGGCTCAGCTGGCATTTGAGCAATCAATTCTTTCGGCAAATAGTAATCAAAGTCAGTTGTGTGCATATTATAAATATTTTTTATTAGCTGCGTGCTGCTCAAGTGTTTGCGCATAATGCACTGTGCCGTCTTTGCCTGTTAAAAAATACCAGTATGAATTTTTTTCTGGATACACCGCGGCTTTTATTGAAGCGACTCCGGGGTTAGAAATTGGACCAAGCGGCAGACCCGGATATTTATATGTATTCCATGGCGAATCAATCTGCCGCTCTTTTTCACGCGTAAACACATCTCCGGATCGGTCTACAATATAATGCACGCTTGAATCCACTTGCAGCGCCCAATTCTTTTCAAGACGCCGCCATAAAATATCTGACACCTTGGCCTTATCCTCCGGTTTTTGCACTTCTTTTTCCAAAATACTTGCCATAATAATAATCTCATGCACGGAATGGTTGCTGCGTTTTATGTCAGCTCTTATTTGTTCGCTTATCTCACCATCTCGTTGATCAACTAATTTGCGTATAATATCTTCAACACTAGCATCAGCAAAGAAACGATACGTTTCCGGCGCCAAATATCCTTCATACGAAGCATGCCCCGGCTTATCAGACACAATTGCTCCGGTTCCGACACGAGGTAGTGTGGCGGCCGTTACACGATAATCATAGGCAGGATAACCCGTAAGCCGATATACATCTTCCGTACTGGAAGCGAAGCCTTTTTGCACTATATATTCAGCCACTTCTCGCAAATCCCATCCAGGAATAAATGTAAGCGTTACTTCCGGCTTTAACAGCATCGGCGCAGGAGTGCGTGTATTTTTTTTAAAAAAAACAGCACTGCCGACTATGGCTGCCATAATTACAAGCACGGAAAAATATATTGTTTTTTGATTAAAAGACATGAAAATTAAACATCGCGCTCACTCCAATTTTTTCGCGCCCATTCCAATCTGTCTGGCACACCAATATCAACCCATGGATCATTTGATTCAAATACATATAAATTCTTCATCTGCGGAAATACATCATACTCAATGCTAAACGATTGTTTATGGGGAAAATATTGTTTAGCAGACGTATTAAATATATATATGCCGCCATTGATATACCCCGGTTCTTTTTTGCCTTCTTTTTCTTTAAAACTCTTCAGATGAAATTTTGCGTCATATTCCAATGTGCCGTAGCTGGAAGCATCATCAACTCGCACACCCAAAATCATACCATCACTTGCCGGCGACACATATCGAGCCATATCTTCCAAATGAACCCCAGTAAAAACATCCCCATTTAAAACAATGACGGGCTCTTCGGGCTTGGAAACATATTCCCATGCATGCTTAATTGCTCCGCCAGTACCTAAACGCTCTTGTTCTATCGCATACACAATATCAACGCCATTTCTATGCATGCCCACGGTTTTTTCAAGCACTTCAGATAAATGCCCCGCTGCTAAAACCACTTCCGATATGCCAATTTTTTTTAATTTTTCCAGCTGCCAATCTAAGACTGTCCTGCCTTTTATTTCCAATAATACTTTTGGCACAGTTTTTGTAATTTCACCCAACCGAGTTGAAAGCCCTCCGCATAAAATAACTGCATTCATATCATTACATTAGATGTAAAAACATTGCTAAATACCTCGCTATCATACTAACAAATAATGCAACCGTAAAGCCGCCAACAATATCAAGCGGATAATGGGCACCAGCGAAAACCCTGCCCCAACATACCCAGAGGGCCATAGGAATAAGCGCCCAAGATCCCGGCAAATCAAATATGTATGCAAAGAAAACTATCATAAACGCAGATGCGGCGTGATCGGAAGGAAAAGATTTCCAGGCCATAAGCGGCGTAAATAATGTTTTGATGTGCGGATATGTAACAAATGGACGCGATTCTCGAACTAAAAACGCAATACCTAAATTGATAAGCCACATTACACACCATCCTGCCACTAAAAATACTAACGGCCAGATAACCTTAATTGTTTCCGGCATGCGAGCTATCAGCACTGCCCCTCCATACCAGGCACCCATAGCTACAATAAGCCACTCAGCCCCAGCACGGCCAAAGTTATCCAAAAATCGCGATCTGCCGACCAGCTTATTGATTGCGAAGAAAATAGATGTATTTATATCGTTCATAGAACTACAATAACACATCCTAATTTTAGCAACTTACTAGTGGTTTGACAATATAAAGGCTGCCCAAACAAGGGTTGAAATTATTATCATACATGCTATACTTGGGTTTATTGTTGAGCGCCCGTAGCTCAGCGGTTAGAGCACCGCCCTTATAAGGCGGGGGTCGACGGTTCAAATCCATCCGGGCGCACCACTCCGCATAATCAGCGTTACTTACATATAATTTATGCTCAACTTAAGCACATCTCCGCTGCGCATACCAAAATCGCCAAACAAACCATCTGGCATCACCAGCATTGCCAGGCAAACCGGCAGAACCTCTGCCTTTCGCCAGTTTGGGGACAGTGTTAGCCATACCGCACAAAACGAACGATCGGGTAAAATTTTTAGCAGTATTAGCCGCGCTATAAAAAATCGCAGCACAAACCCTGAAACAAAAACCCTGCCAAAAACAAATCAAAATTTTAAACCAAAAATCTAACATGCCTGCAATAAAAAAAATTACAATTACCGGGGAGCAGTCCGGACAACGACTTGATATCGCGCTATCTGTATTACTCGGCATAAGCCGCTCACAGGCCCAAAAAACCATTGAACAGGGCAATGTTTTGATAAATAAAAACCACACCACCAAACCTGCTCAACGCATACAGGTTGGAGATATTATTACTTTCTTAAACAATCAAGCTTCCCTAAAATCCACAGCCAATCCAAAAACACCCAACACCACTGCTAAAAAAACTACTGCAAAAACCCCTCCGGTAACCGTTATTGCCGATACTGCCGATTATATGGTTCTTAATAAACCTATCGGCATGCTCACACACCCAACCATGGCTAAAGAAAAAAATACCTTGGTTGATTTTATTATCAAAAAATACCCGCGCATCAAAAAAATCGGAGATGATCCAATTCGCCCCGGCATTGTACACCGCTTAGACAAAGAGGCATCCGGGCTTATCGTTGTAGCCAAGACTCAAAAAATGTTTGACCATCTTAAAGAGCAGTTTAAGAACCGCACAATTGAAAAAGAATATAGCGCGCTTGTACACGGCCGAGTAGCTCGCGAATGGGGCGAAATCCTCTTCCCTATCGCCCGCTCTGAAAACGCCGAACGAATGGCTGCTTTACCGCCCGGCGCAATTAACACACCTGGAGCAAAAGAGGCAAAAACCGAATTTTTGATTGAAAAACAATTTACTAATTTCACTCTGCTTAGAATAAAAATCCATACAGGCCGCATGCACCAAATTCGTGTTCACCTATTTGCCTATAACCACCCTCTGGTTGGCGATCCGCTTTATTTCCACAAAAAACAGAAACGTGTCTGGGATGAAAAACTGGGCAGACTTTTTCTACATTCAGTCAAACTTGGATTTATTGACCTGCAAGACCAAAAACAAATCTTTGAACTACCTCTGCCAAAAGAATTAACTGATTTTTTAACACTATTGCGGTAGTATGGCAACTCAACAAAAAAAAGGGTTACTTGTTATAATATCTTCCCCTTCAGGAGGCGGAAAAGATACTGTTATTAGCGCTCTTCTAAAAATTTTTCCGAACTCTACCCGGCTAATTACAACCACCTCTCGCCCACCTCGACCTGGTAACATCGATGGTGTTGACTACCATTTTATTACTGCTGATGAGTTTAAGCACCGCATTGAAGCTGGCGCATTTCTTGAATACAATATTTACGCTGGAAATTATTACGGCGAAGAAAAATCAATCATCAATGACTGCCTCGCAAATTTTGAAATAGTATTTACTCAAATTGATGTAACCGGAAAACACGCTCTGGACAAGATGGGTTTTCCCCACCTAGCTATTTTTCTGGCCCCAGAAAACCTTGATATTTTACGGCAGCGTATTGAAAAACGAGGCGGTATAGACCAGGAAGCTATTGAAAAACGCCTAGAGATAGCGAAAAATGAAATCGAGCTTTCCGTCGATTACACTTATAGAATTGTAAATATAGAAGGTAAATTAGACGAAACTATCGCAAAAGTAGCCGAAATAATACAGCAAACCCTTATCTCTCAAGATGCGAGCAATTTGGGGTTGACAAAAAACCAACAATAGGCTAATATAAGCCCTACATAAAAACAACTAAATATACGTTATATACTATATGTCAGAAAATACCACTGAAAATAAGGCCTCCTACAAACCAGGCATGCTGGTAAAGGTTCATCAAAAAATTAAAGAAATGAACACTAAAGGAGAAGAAAAAGACCGTATCCAGGTCTTTGAAGGCACTATTATTGCCGCTAAGCACGGAAAAGAAGCTGGCGCAACAATTACAGTTCGCAAAATATCAAATGGTGTGGGTGTAGAGAAAATTTTTCCAATACACTCCCCAGTTATTGACAAGATTGAAGTAGTGAAAGAATATATTGTTCGCAGAGCTAAACTTGGCTACTTACGCGATCCAAAATTCAAAAGAAAGATGGAAGAAAAGAAAACTAAATAAACCCTTACTTCAAAAAAAGACACCGCAAATCGGTGTCTTTTTTAATATGTATAGACGTATCTTAGCGAATTGTCTTGATAAACTTACCGGTCCAACTTTGCTTATTTTTCATAACTTCTGCCACGGTTCCTTGTGCAACCACCTTGCCACCATGCCTGCCTCCACCCGGACCCATATCAATAATCCAATCTGAACATGCAATAATTTCTATATTATGCTCAATAAGCAATACGGTATTGCCTTTGCTTACCAACCGATTCAGCACCTGCAATAAATGGCTAATGTCTTCAAAATGCAACCCGGTGGTCGGCTCATCCAAAATATATAATGTTTTACCGGTAGATACACGAGAAAGTTCCGTAGCCAACTTTACGCGCTGCGCCTCACCACCAGACAGTTTGGTAGCCGGCTGCCCAAGATGCATATAGCCAAGACCTACTTCTTTCAAAATAGAAAGCTTCTCAGTAATATTTTGCACATCGCCAAAAAATACTGCCGCCTCATCAACAGTCATTGCCAACACGTCGGCAATATTTTTATTTTTATAGTGAATTTCCAGGGCTTCGCGATTATACCGAGCTCCGTCACACTCTGAACACTGCACATACACATCAGCTAAAAATTGCATCGGAATTCTGGTATACCCATCACCCGCACACGCCTCACATCGGCCGCCGCCCTTTACATTAAAGCTAAATTTACCGGCATCGTAATTATTCATGCGCGCTTCAGGTAAATCCGCAAATAAATCTCGTATCAAGGTAAAAACACCCGTATATGTAGCCGGACTGGAACGAGGAGTTCTACCAATTGGCGACTGGTCTATAGCAATAACCTTATCAATGTGTTCTATACCCTTAATAGTCTTATGTTCACCTGGCTCTTCTTTGGCGCGATAAAAATGCTTAGTAAGCGCCTTGCCCAAAATATCAATGACAAGTGTTGATTTACCCGAACCTGAGACACCGGTTACGCAAACCAGCTTGCCTAAAGGAATGTTAACATCAACATTTTGCAAGTTAAACGCTTTAGCGCCTATCACCTGCAACATGTTAGAATTTTTTTTCTGAGCTACCGGTGTTTTTTTGCCAGTAAGCGTGCAGGTAATTTTTGTGCGACCGGAAAGATAATCACCTGTTAAAGAATGTGTATTCTTTTTAATTTGTGCCACCGTACCAGAAGCCACAATCTGGCCTCCGCCCACGCCCGCACCAGGACCAACATCAATAATATAATCCGCCGCTTCCATCATCGCACTGTCATGCTCAACCACAATCACGCTATTACCTAAATCACGGAGCGATTTTAAACTATCAATAAGCAAATCATTATCTTTTGGATGCAGACCAATAGAAGGTTCATCTAAAATGTATATAACGCCAATTAAGCCGGTAGAAAGCTGGGTAGCAAGCCTGGTTCTGGTTACTTCACCACCCGACAATGTATTCATTGATCGGTCGAGTGATAAATAGCTGAGGCCAACTTTGCTTAAACTTTCTAAACGCTGAACAATTTCTTTAATAACCGGTTTGGCAATCGCCAATTTTTGAGGATCAGCCAGCGCAGATAAAATAGCTGGGTTATTTTTCTTTGCTGTTCCTGCACCAGAAAATAACACGAGCAAATCTTCAATACTGGAAGCAGATAAATCAGCAATGGAAAAATCGCCAATTTTAACGGACAGCGAACTTGCTTGCAATCGTTTACCCTTACAAACCGGACAAACGCCCTCACGCATATATTGTTCAATTTCACGGCGCACATATTCAGAATCTGTCTCTAAATGCCGCTGAAGCAAATTTGGAACAACGCCTGCAAACTTGGTTTTTTTGCCATCTACCACATACTCATCTTCACCGGTACCATACAAAATAATATGTCTTATCTTCGCGCCCAAATCTTTAACTGGAGTATGTACGGAAAAACCATGGCGCACTGCAACTTCTACCATAATTTTTTGATACCAATTTTGATTGCCAGTAATGCGTGTCCATGGCTGAATAGCGCCTTCAGCCAAAGTTAAACGACTATTTGGAATAACCAGCTCTGGTTCAACCTCCTGAGTAACACCCAAACCGGTACAGCGGCTGCACGCGCCATACGGACTATTAAAGCTAAAACTACGCATATCAAGCGGCGGCACTCGTTTGCCACAGCTTAAACACAAGCCTATAGTAGAAAATACATATTCTTTTTGACCGTCAAAAACTACCAAAATTCCATCACTTAGATCCAATGCTGTTTCTACCATTTTCATCACATCTTGTTTTTGAGCTTCAGTTATTCTGCCAATAACGAGTTCAATTGAATAGGCTTTCTTATCAAGAAAATTATAAACAGCAAAATCATTTATCTTCATTACTTCTCCGTTTACACGAACCCATTCATATCCGGATTTTTCCACTTTTTCTACCACGCTCGCTTTGCGCACCTGCTCATTTCTAACCAATGGAGATAACAATAAAATCTCAGCGCTCTTCTTTTTATTACTAGCTGTGGTTCGCACAATTCGACGCACTTCTTCCAAAATTGCCCCTGGCAAATATGCTCGCACCGGCTCATGGCAATCCGGGCAATACTGTTGTCCTACGCGCGCAAACAACAAGCGTAAGTAATCATAAATTTCTGTTACCGTACCAACCGTGGAGCGCGGATTCTGAGTATAGCTTTTTTGATCAATGGCAATGGTTGGAGACAACCCTTCTACCGCATCAACATCAGGCTTGTCTCGCACCTCCATAAATTGTCGCGCGTACGAGGAAAGTGATTCGGCATATCGACGCTGGCCTTCAGCATAAATAGTATCAAACGCCAAGCTTGATTTTCCCGAACCTGAGAGGCCGGTAATAACCACTAATTTATTTTTCGGAATCTCTAAAGAAACATTTTTTAAATTATGTACGCGAGCGCCTTTGATAATTAACTTGTCGTGCATAAATTAACGAGTTATGTGTGCTGTGTAAATTAGTGGTATATTGTACCAGGTTTTTACGATATGTCAATTAGCAGAACAAAGCAAAAGCCTCCGCTTTACGGAGGCTGTTATTTTAAAACTTATTGCGCCAACACACCTGGATCTATATTTTCCGGAAAATCATCAGGGTTCTGACTTGTTTTACCTTTCATTCTGATTATCTTACTTAAAGTTAAATTAATATCCAAAACCAACGCGCCTTTTTTTAACTCTTCTATAGGTATGTAGTTATTAATCGTTTTAACATCATCAGAAAAAGTACCAAAAACTGCCTGCTTTGTGCTTCGGTTATATCCAACGCTCAAATTTGGCTGAGGCCCACTACTAAACGCTCGGCTTAAAAAATCCAGCTGCCCATAACCCGGAATTAATGTTTTTAAATTCGGGCCAAATTTTTCCCAAGCAGACTGGTCTGCGTCTGTTTCTATTCTCAATAAATAACCTACCAACTCACCGCCTTTTTCACAACTCCATCCAACTCCTTCAGGATCTGCAAGGCCTCTATATCCAATTGTATATTCATAATACGTGTCGGGTTTTACTTTTCGCACTACCGATTTACGGCCAGAATCTGCATCCCAACTCTTGGAACCTCCTTTATTTGCCAAATATACCGTATCCCCCACCTTACACACACCTCTAAAAACTTCGGTATCAAACTTCCAGTCAGTTTTAAGAGCTTTTTTTACAAATGCCCCAAATACTTGACTCACCACCGGCACGCTTGAATCCGCAATATAATCCTGCGTATCTTGACCAGCGCTAAATGATTCAGTATTAATACTTAGATTTAAAAACAGCTCTCCGTAATAGCACGCGAGTTTTTTATCCTCACCTTCAACACACCCGCTTCTATTTCCCCGCTCGGAAGAACAGATGTCTGCAAAACAAGTTTGAGTGCCGCTGTCTTCTGGCAAAAACCTTCGGCCGCAACTAAATATATCCAAATTATTCGTATCCTTTTGTCCATATGGCATAGTTTCTGTGCCTGCCTTTTTAATATCCACAGCCGACGTTTGATCGTCTTCTCTGGAATAAAATCTAAATTTCAACTTACCGCTTTCAGCCCCTTCCAATTGTTTGCAAAATTTTGGAATCAGCTGCTGAGGACGAATCAGCCACACTTGCGGCAACCGAAAATTAACCAAAGCTGGATTAACAGTATTTAAAATAAAATAAGACATGTAGGCAATGAATAAACCTATGACAGCTCCCGAAATTCTGTGTTTAGCACCGCTAATTGTCTCGCTATTTCCTCCTGAAGTAACCCACTGTATACCAGCTAAAATAATCATAATGACCGCTACAATACTGGCAATACCGACCAAATATTTATACATTGAAACTATAAACACTCCTATATTGGCAAAGCGATTTTCTCCACCAAAAGAAATTTCTGTTTTGGATACACCTGCAGGCAAGCAACGACCCCACTCTTCATCACCTTCACCACCCACACACGGCGCTGCGGTTGGCCCAGTCACAAAACCATCTTTAGCTAAGGTTTCGGCTGACGGGTCACCGAGTACATATTTACCCCGAACTTCTATACAATCCTTTTTATGCCAACAAAATGGATTAAGGGCCGGAATTTTACTTGACCCATCTACAGCTGCTCCAGCCACACCAGGAATTATCAGAACACACAGAGTTAAAGCTAGAATAATTTTTCTAGACATATATATAATTAAAATTGTTTAACAAAGCCGTCCCAAACCTCCCACGGCACCACACCCTCAATTTTTTTACCATTAACAAAAAAGGTTGGCGTACCCCCGACACCAAACCGCACTCCATCCGCATAATCACGATTAATTTTTACCAGAGATGCTTCGCTTGAACTCATGCAACTATTTAATTGACTGATATCCAAATTGAGCTCTTGGGCTATTTTAGCAAGATCCTGATCTGGCAAACTGACTGGCAGTTCATTCTGGTGAGCAAAAAGGTAGTTATGCAAACCCCAATATGCTTCTTGACTCTGTTTGTAAGTACATACGCCAAGCTGAGCCAGTTTATTTGCCCCTGGATGAATGGATTCTCCTGGAAAATGTCTAAATACAAGTCTTACCTTATCTGGATATTGGCCCAAAAGCCGCTGCATAATAGGCCAGGCATTTTTTGTATTAGGACATTTAAAATCACCAAATAACACTATAGTGATAGGCGCGTTTGGATTACCCAAAAATGGAAAGTCGCCTTTCTCCAAAACCGATCTATCAATACTTGCTACTTGGGTACTGGCCTGCTGCCGATCAAAACCACCATACTGTTGCTGTAAAACAGCACCGCCGCCATGGCGTATTTGCCACCAAAAACGCACTGTTACGGCCCCAAAAGCGATTACACCTACCATAATTACACCGGCTACACCCAGCAAGGCAATCCCCCAAACCGTCTGATACCATCTCATACACACCAAACTTAAAAATATATGTTAAGTATACTATAAATACATCTCATTGACAAAATAAAACAGCAATGATATAATGCATTTGCTCAAAATTCTTCTATTTACAATTATGATCGCAACAATCTTAAATATCGTGCAGTTTGTTTTGGCAGCTTTGCTTATCGCCGTTATTTTACTACAACAAAAAGGCACTGGTTTAAGCGGTGTGTTTGGCGGATCAAGCAATATCTACAGCACCAAACGAGGTGTTGATCGCATTTTACACCTATCTACAATAGTTATCGCAGTTGCTTTTTTTAGCATTTCTCTGGCACGTTTAGTTATCTAAGTGCATATTTAGGAATTAGGCATTACGAACATAAACAGTAGTTTATTCCTGATGCGTAATTCATACTTCAATTTACGTACATGAAATTATCCAAATTATTTTTTTGGATTAAAAAACAAAAAGGCGCTTCGCGTCCGGCCAGGCCATCTTACGCCTTTGACCAAAAATTGGTAAAACGAATTCGCACTAACATTATTCCAAAATGGTCCCAACTAAAATACGTGGGGAATTTTTTAACTGGCTTAGAAAAAAAAATAGTCGGAATTTCTACTACAATTTTCATTCTTTCAACAATTGCTTTAGGCACAACCTGGATTTTTTCACACCAAACTGTACTGCCGGCAACTGGCGGCGAATACACCGAAGCTCTTATCGGAGAACCAAAATATATCAACCCTCTTTTTGCGAGCGCTAACGATGTGGATGCGGACATTGCTTCCCTCATGTATTCTGGCCTTTTCTCCTATAACTCCCAACAACAACTTGTGCCTGACCTTGCAGAGAGCTATACCGTTAGCGAGGATGGAAAAATATACGATATTAAACTGCGACCCAACGTTGTTTGGTCTGACAACGAACCATTTACCGCCAACGACGTGCTCTTCACTTTTCAAACTATTCAAGATCCAGAAGTTGGCAGCCCGCTTATCTCAGCCTTTCAAGGTGTAACCGCAGAAAAAATTGATGATTTTTCTATGCGCTTTACTTTAAAAGACGCATTTTCTCCATTTTTACACAGTCTTACACTAGGTATTTTACCAGAACATATTTGGTCAGCTATTCCTCCTTCGGGAGTTCGTTTAGCTAAAACAAACTTACAGCCCGTCGGTACCGGTCCGTGGAAATTCAATAAACTAACTAAAGACGCAAGCGGCAATATTCAAAGCTATGCTTTGGAGCCAAATTCCACATACTACAAACAACCTCCTTATCTAAAAAAACTTACCTTTAAGTTCTACCCTGATTTCATTCAGGCTGCCACAGCCCTTAAAAGCCAAGATGTAAATGCTGTTAGTTTTCTGCCCAATGATTTAACTGAAAAAATTATCGGTAAAAATTTTGTTACTCAACCATTTACCTTGCCTCAATATACAGCTGTATTTTTCAACGAAGATTCATCTATTCTTAAAGACAGCAACATTCGCACTGCTCTGGCTGCAGCTTTAGATAAACAATCAATTATAGAGAATGCTTTACAAAAAAATGCAACACTTATCAATTCCCCTATTCTTGAAGGAATGCTTGGCTATAATCCTGAATTAAAAACAACTGCGTTTGACGTAGATGCGGCCAATGAAGCGCTCAATAAAAATTGGAAAAAAATTCAACCTGAGGATTTTTTTCAAACCCAATACGACAGCATCCTAAAAACCAGAGAAGAGGAAATCTCAGCGATTAAATCTAATACCACCACACCACCGGAAGAACAAGAAGCGCAAATTAAAAAAATAGAAGAAGAAACCGCTCAATCTATTCGCGAAGAAATGAATCCAGAACAAAGTTTCTATCGAAAAAATAAAAGCAATGATATTTTACATATCACCATCACCACTGTGGACAGCCCTGAATACCAGCAGGTTGCGACTGAGATTGCAAAAATGTGGCGAGCCGTAGGGGTTAAGACCGATATAAATATAAGCGCTAGCACTCAAATCTCTCGCGAAGTGCTGCGTAACCGAAGTTATGATGCCTTATTATACGGTGAAATTATCGGCACAGACTCTGATCCATTTCCGTTCTGGCACTCATCTCAAACCGCTTATCCAGGTCTAAACTTATCTATGTTCTCTGACCGTACCGCCGACAAGCTGCTTGAAGATGCTCGCACCACTACTACCGAACAAATTAAAATTGAAAATTATCGCAAGTTCCAAGACATTATAACTAAAGACAATCCTGCTATTTTCTTATATACGCCAATTTACAATTTTGTGTTCAGCAAAGAAATAAAAGGCGTTACTTTTACAACTATCCCCTCCCCATCCAGCAGATTTGCCGACATGGAGCACTGGTACATTAAAACAAAACGCCAATGGAACAAATCTAACTAAGACTTCAACCTACAACGGGCGAGTGGCGGAACTGGTATACGCGTACGTCTCAGAAGCGTATGGAGCAATCCTTGAGGGTTCAAGTCCCTCTTCGCCCACATTTTAAATACATCGTATAATTTATACTATGATGAGATATTCAGCTGTCCCAAATCAGGGACAAAACAAAGCACTTACTCCCCACACTGGTCGGGTAGGAAGCTCACATTATAACCAGCCTCAACCACAGCAAGGTACCGGGGCTCAAAGACAGCGCCGATCATTCCAAACTGGAAGATCGGTCGCGCGCACAAATAAACCTGCTCCTGAAGGCCCTTCTTTCGGTAGATTCAGAACAGGTGATAAAAAACTAAAAGTGGCAGTGATCGGTGGCTTGGAAGAAGTCGGCCGAAACTGTACGCTTATGGAATACGGAGACGATATTATTTTAATTGATATGGGTCTTCAATTCCCTGAAGAGGACATGCCTGGAATTGACTATATTATTCCAAACATGACCTACCTAAAAGGAAAAGAAAAAAATATTCGCGGTGTCATTATTACCCACGCTCACTACGATCATATTGGCGGCATCCCCCACCTCATTCCTATGCTGGGCTATCCGCCTATTTACGGACTACCCCTTACTAACGCCGTAATTAAAAAACGACAAGAAGATTATAAAAATTTACGACCGCTCAACATTCATAATGTAAATCTCAATGACAAGCTCATGCTTGGTTCATTTGAACTTGAATTTTTCCATCTCAACCACAACATTCCAGACTCAATGGGTATTATTATCAGAACTCCAGAAGGCACCCTCATCCATACCGGTGACTGGAAATTTGACTATCAGCCAACCGGCGAACAACCAGCTGATTTACAAAAAATTGCGCGCATCGGCAGCGAAGGTGTGCTGGCTTTACTTTCCGACAGCACCAACGCTTCACAGCCTGGACATCAAATCTCAGAATCTGAAATCGGCGTAAACCTTGAAGATATTATTACTAAAGCCCCAGGACGCATTATTATCGGCACCTTTGCTTCCTTGCTTACTCGTATTAAACAAATTATTGAGGTCTCCGAAAAAATCGGCAAGGTGGTAGCCTTAGGCGGTTTTAGCATCAAAACTAACGTGGAAATCGCCAAAGAACTAGGATACATGAAATTTAACCCGAAGACACTGGTGGATTTACGCCAATTAGACAACTACCCTCATAACAAAGTTGTCATTATCTGCACCGGCGCGCAAGGAGAAAAAAACGCATCTTTAATGCGTATTGCAAATGGTGAACACCGAGAAATAAAATTGGTTGAAGGAGATACCGTGGTATTTTCTTCTTCCGTTATTCCCGGCAACGAACGCATGGTGCAACGACTAAAAGATACATTGTTCCGCAAAGGCGCCGAAGTAATCCATCACCAAATGATGGATGTGCACGCCGGCGGACACGCAAAGATGGAAGATGTAAAACTCATGATTCGCCTGCTCAATCCAAAATATTTTGTGCCAATTCATGGTAATCACTTCTTGCTCAGATACAATGGAAAAATTGCCGAAGCGATGGGTTATCAAAAATCAAATATTTTTATCGCAGACAACGGACAAGTAATGGAATTTAGTCATGGCGCTGGTATTTTAACCAAAAACAAAATCCCTTCTGATCATGTGTTCGTAGACGGTTTAGGCGTAAGCCACGAAACCAATATTGTGTTGCGCGATAGGCAAGTGCTAGCCGAAGATGGCATGGTAGTAATTATTGCAACCGTAGACAGTAAAACAGGCAAACTCATTCAAAATCCAGATATCATCTCTCGCGGCTTTGTGTTCTTAAAAGAACATAAAGAACTCATCGAAGATTTGCGTCATCGGGTAAAGAAAATAGTTACGGATTCTGACCCGCTTTCATGGGCAGATACAAACGATATTAAGAACAAAATCAGAGATTATGTCGGACAGTTCTTATTTACGAAAACAGAAAAAAGACCTATGATATTACCAGTGGTTATAGAAGTATAATAATTTTTATATGCCTAAAAAACCAACGGTTGCATTTTATGGCATCTGGCCTGAAATGCAGGAATATGTAAAAACAAAACTCAAAGGTTTTTCTGTACTCACATCCCCGGAAAAAATCACCGAAAAAAATATTAATCCGCAAACCAACATTCTAGCTGTATTTGTAGAAGCACCCGTAACAAAAAAAATTATAGAGAGTCTTCCTAACCTAAAAATGATTGCAACCATGAGTACGGGGTTTGATCATGTTGATTTGGAAACTGCCAAAAATCGAAGTATTCCCGTTTGCAACGTACCAACCTATGGAGAAAACACCGTAGCCGAACATGCGATGGCTCTAATACTTGGTTTAACACGTAAATTATTTCCATCTGTAAAAAGGGTTAAAGAGGGCATGTACGATTTCCATGGCTTACGAGGTATTGATATTAAAGGAAAAACAATCGGCGTAGTTGGCACCGGACATATTGGCATGCATTTAATTAAGATGCTAACCGGCTTTGAGGCAAAAATTGTTGCCTATGATGCGTTTCCAAATAAAGATAAGGCAAAAGAATTCGGCTTTACTTATCTTACGCTTGAAAAACTACTCGCCTCTTCCGACATTATAAGCCTGCATACGCCACTCTTGCCTTCAACCCGACATCTGATAAATAAGAAGAATATCAAAAAAATTAAAGCGGGGGCATATCTTATTAACACGGCTCGCGGCGCACTAGTTGAGCCAGAAGCAATTGTCTGGGGTTTGCAAAGCAACCGCTTATCTGGAGTTGGGCTTGATGTCTTAGAAGATGAAAATTTAATTCAAAACTACGAAGAAGTTATATCATGCAAAGATGATTGCAAGATAAAAACAACCATGCTCAACAATATTATTATTGACCACCCAAATAGCATCGTCACACCACATAACGCTTTCAACAGCACCGAGGCCATTCAACGAATCTTGGATGTTACGATAGAAAATATACAATCATTTTCTAAAAATAAAACTGCTAACGACATAACAAATAAAAAATAAATAAAAAAATATCCCGTATTACCGGGATATTTTTTTATAGCTTAAGCCGAATTTTGTAACTCTTAAAAATAAATTTTTAAGAGAGATGATCATTTATCTAGAGATGGCGTTACCGCCATTCTTAAGCGAGCGAACTTTTCCAAAAAATGGATTACTCCAATTTAGGGCTGCTCTTGCATTCGAGTAAGGATTTAGCCGTTTCACCTCTTAGCTTGTTACCTCCGCTAAGAGCTAAGCAATAACTCATGATTTAACACGAATTTAAGGTTTGCTCTTTCTTTCCTTTCGAAAAGAAACGTCTCTGCTCGCACCTCATCTCGGTATTACCCGAGGCGACGGGAGTTACCCGCTACTTTTCTCCTCCGGCGTGACTATACAGAGGGAATGTTCGGACTTTCCTCCCTGGCTTGCGCCAAGGCGATCATCGCTACGGCCATAGAATACCATATCTTGGCCATTTTGTCAATAAACAAAGGCAAAAAAACCAGCATGGCCACAGACATTTTTTTCTTGCTTAAACCAAAAAACTAGGATAAAATATGATAAATATATACACTATTGGTTTCAATATATGAAAAAACTAGATCTCACCCTTGCTTTTTTTCAACTGCCGCTTGACTATATCCTGATCGTTCTAGCTGGTTTTACCGCATACCTGCTCCGCTTTACTGCATTTACAAAAAATATTCGTCCGGTGCTTTTTAACCTTTCTTGGGAAACATATTGGCCGCTCGTACTCATTACCGCCTTGGGGTGGATACTTATTTTTGCACTGTCAGGCCTATACAAAACAAGCTACCACCGAACCTTGGCCGGAGACCTAACCAAAGTGGTATTTGCCTGCTCAACCGGTTTTGCCGCCATTACTATATATGTATTTTTTAGCCTACAAAAATTTGATTCGCGTTTTCTAATCTTAGTCGGATGGATATTGGCTATGACCTACGTCTGCGCCGGACGCATAGCTATGAATGGTTTAAAAAAACTTTTATATATCATGGGCTTTGGCTTGCGCACTACTGTTATTATCGGTAAAGAAAAAATTGCTGAACAGATAAAAGAATCTCTTCTTTCGCGCCCAAGCCTGGGATATAAAGTTATTGGCACTTACCCTCATTTTACCCTAGATACCAGAAACGCTCTCTTGCAAAACCGGCCTAATGAAATTATTTTTACCGACCCAAAAGCGCACGGCGACGAAGCTATAGAAGCCATAGACTTTGCCAACGAACACCATATTACATTTCGCTACTCAGCTGATTTATTCTCGACCATCTCCACCAACATGGCTGTAAGCACTCTCGGCGGCATACCCATTATTGAACTGCGCCTTACTCGCCTCACCGGATGGAGCAGAATAATCAAACGAGCAGTCGATATTTTGCTCAGCATATTTTTTATCATAATTTTTTCACCTTTATTTATCATCAGCTCTCTTATTGTAGCGCTGGAAACGGGTTTTCCGATAATTTATAAAAATGAACGGGTTGGACAAGAAGATAAAAAATTCTTCGCGCTCAAATTTAGAACCATGTACCAAAAATTTTCAACGGGCATTCAATTTGGCAAACAGGGAGAAGATGCGCTGGCGACAGAAAAAGAACTTATTGAAAAACAAAGTATTAAGTCTGGCCCGATTTATAAAATCAAAGATGATCCTCGAATTACCAAGGCAGGTAAATTTCTACGACGCTGGAGCATTGATGAACTGCCTCAATTTTTCAATGTCCTCGCCGGAGACATGAGTTTAGTAGGGCCGCGCCCACACCAGCCTCGCGAAGTACAAGGATATAAACGACAGCATAAAATTGTCTTGGCAATCAAACCTGGCATTACCGGATTATCGCAAATTTCCGGGCGCAGCAACTTAAGCTACGAAGAAGAAATAAATTTGGATACATTTTATATTGAAAATTGGAGCCTATACATGGACTTAATAATTCTTATCAAGACTCCATTTATTATTTTGACCCGAAAAGGCTCTGTGGTTTAACACATGATATGAAAATTGCGTTAGTACATGATTATTTGGCGCAAGACGGAGGTGCGGAGCGCGTATTAAAAACACTACATCACATGTGGCCTGAAGCGCCTATTTTTGTCTTGTTTCATGATAAAGAAAAAATACCATATCTCAACCACAATAATATTCATGAATCTTTTTTAGCAAAACTGCCGTTCCATAATACAGCCTACCAATGGTATCTCCCTCTAATGCCGCTCGCTACCGAACAGCACGACTTAACTGATTTTGATATAGTTATTTCAACTTCAAGCATGTTCGCCAAGGGCATCATTACCGGACCGCACACACTGCATATCTCCTACTGCCATACACCCGCTCGTTTTCTGTGGGCAGACAACCACACCTATATCACAGATTTAAAACAAAGCCGTCTAATCAAATATGTTCTTCCCTCTTTTATTCACAGACTTCGCATATGGGACAAGATGAGTGTTGATAGAGTTGACCACTTTATTGCAAATTCACGCACTGTTTCGCAGCGCATACAAAAATATTACCGCCGAGAAAGCACTGTTATTTACCCTCCAGTAGAACTTACCTCCTGTTCTTTGGAAAAGCCCGGCGACTACTTTGTAGGCGGGGGACGACTCGTTGGCTACAAACGATTTGATTTAATGATACAGGCATTTAACAGATTGCGCTGGCCATTAAAAATTTTTGGAGACGGACCAGAACTAACATCTTTACAAAAGATGGCTAAACCAAATATTGAATTCTTGGGCCATATTTCGGATGAAGAAAAATACCGCATCCTATCTGGTGCTCGCGCTTTTATCCACCCGCAACTGGAGGATTTTGGCATCACCGCGGTTGAAGCTATGGCCTGCGGACGACCGGTAATTGCATTTGCGCATGGAGGCGCCAGCGAAACCATCATACCAAACGAAACTGGAATTTTTTTTCACTCTCAGACCTGGGAGTCGCTACTTGATACCCTGCTTGGTTTTAATCATCAACAATGGGATAGCGCAAAAATACGGCAACATGCCAAACAGTTTGACGCACAACACTTTAAACAAGGTATACAGACATATATTGCCGACCGATACGAAGAATTTACTCGCAATCTAAAACAGGAGCCGTTATTTACGACCGCCACTTAATATGCGAATCGGCATTGATATACGACCGCTTATGTCGCCAATCCGATCCGGTGTAGGCGAATTTACCTTTCAACTTCTTGACGCTCTGTTTACCACAGACAAGCAGCACGAATATTTCCTCTTTTATAATTCGTATCGTGATATCAGCAAGAATCTTCCCGTTTGGCGCCAACCATCTATTTACACCATCTCACACCCATGGCCAAATAAAGTATTCAACCTGGCGACAAAAATATTGCACCGGCCTCGCATAGATGCGCTGCTCACCAAAAAATTAAACGGCGCGTCCTTAGATTTTTTCTTTTCTCCCAATTTAAATTTTACAGCCCTCTCAAAAAACACCAAGCATATTCTAACCGTTCATGATCTTTCTTTTGAGCTGTATCCCGAATTCTTTTCACTCAAGCAGCGCCTATGGCATAGAGCCATTGCACCGCGCACCCAGTGCCAAACAGCCTATCGCATACTCACCCCCTCGCTTTATACAAAAAAAGATCTTATTTCCAAATACGGTATCGCACCTGAAAAAATAGAGGTTTTATATCCCGGCGTCACCGCCCCAAATCTGATTCAACCAGCAGATACTGCATCAATTGCAAAAAAATATGCGCTTCCAAAAAATTTTATCTTATGCATAAGCACTATTGAGCCAAGAAAAAATATTACAGGACTCATTAAAGCGTTTGAACTGTTCTCTCCCGCCTCCCCTCAATACCATCTGGTTATCGCCGGATATCCAGGCTGGAACAACCAACAAATCTACCACGCTTATCAATCTTCTCCTTTTAAAGAAAAAATCCATTTTATTGGCTCCGTAGAGGCTCAGGAAAAACCGGCCTTATATGGGCTATCTCGCTTATTTGTTTACCCCAGCTTCTATGAAGGTTTTGGCTTGCCAGTAATTGAGGCGATGAGCTGTGGCACGCCCGTTATAACTTCAAACCGTTCGTCCTTGCCGGAAATTACCGGTAATGCCGCAATTTTAACCGACCCTAACAGACCGGGAGACATAGCTCAAGCCATCAACCGCATCATCTCTGACCCACGCCTTCACCAACATCTTTCCGAAAAGAGCAGAGCGCAAGCCAGCCAATTTAACTGGCGCAATACCGCTCAAAATTTTTTACGAATTCTAGAATCGCAATCTTGAACAAGTGAGCATATCTGTGGGATAATACGCAATATTGTACACACTAATTTTTTCCGTATGCCGAACCACACACCCCGTATTCTTATAATGCATGATTATTTCATCTACAAGGGCGGAGGCGAACGTCTGGTAATCAGTTTAGCTAAAAATCTACAGGCCGATATAGCTACAGCTTTTATTGCCAAAGACGCATTTAACCCCCACGATGAAGGTATCCGAGCTATAGAATTATACAAAGAAAAATCATGGTCGCGCCTGCCTGGCTTCCGCTATTTGCAGGTTCAGCTATCTTTTTTATTTAAAACATATTTTGCCAAACATTACGATATTATCATCTATAGCGGCGATTGCTTAATCGGCATGATTCCAATGCTGATTCGCAAAGCATTGCGCAAAAAAACAGGCATCTCATTTCCTCGGCACATTGCCTACATGCACACTCCTCCTCGACATCTGTATGACACCTATCAAGACCGGCTCAATTCATACCCGTGGTGGAAAAAAATTATTTTCATCCCTTTTGTTCGGTTTAACCGCTGGCGTTTTGAACAACTCGCTCAACGGCTCGACTTAATTATTACCAACTCACGAAATACCCAAAGCAGAATCAAGCAATATCTCGGTCTTGATTCCACCATAGTATATCCGCCCTGCGATACGCTGCCGTTTAAAAATCTCGGTTATGGCGATTATTTCTTTTCTTGGGCTCGCCTATATGATGTAAAACGCGTAGATAAAATCGTGGAAGCTTTTACACGCATGCCTGATAAAAAACTAGTGGTTGCTTCGGGCGGGCCAGAGTTGGAAAAAATTAAAAAAATGGCTCAGGGGCATGATAATATAACCATTCTTGGATGGATAGATAATGATCAGTTGCTGCACTATTTGGGCAACTGCCTGGCAACCATTTACATACCAATACGAGAAGATTTTGGCATGAGCGCAGTTGAATCCATGAAAGCTGGTAAACCGGTAATCGGCGTGGCTGAAGGCGGACTATTAGAAATTATTGACCATGATAAAACTGGCACTCTACTACCCCCTCATTTTAGCGTTACAGATCTACAAAATGCCATACAATCAATGACCGTAGATAAGGCTCAAGCTATGGAAGCCCAGTGTTACAAAACTGCGGATCGTTTCTCTGAAAAAACATTTATTGAGCATATCAAAAAAGCTCTGGCAATTGCCTAAATTATACACAGGCATTTTGCAAAAAACAGTGTCCTCAAAAACACAAAAATAGTGTATACTATACGGTAGTAGAATACTTTTTTTGTTCATGAAAAAAACAACTGCGCCAACCTCGCAAATTCAGGTTCGCCGGTGTGGTTTCTGCCAAAAAACAGGGCATAACAAATCTACTTGTCAGCAAAAAATTGACCGCGAAGACTCACACGCCCTATATACAGAAACAGCATCAGAACCAACCAGGCAAACGGTGCGCCAACCGCTCAGTTTTTTTGTACATCATGTGCAATATCAAAATCACGAGTCTCCACATGTGGTAAACCTCAAAGAACAAACAAGTTCTTTGCATCACACCATTGAATCGGCAGCGCCTGCAGAAAAAAAAGATTTCTATTTCTTCCATGACACCCCTAAAAAAACAACACTGCCCCAGCCGGCAATCTCTTTTATTCCAAACAAAATTTTGGCAGAGGCTGAAAAAGCAAAAACACAAAATCCTCACATTCCTGCTGCGCCAGTCGCCACCCCAAAACCTCAGACGACCATCACATACCCAGCTCGCCCATCTCGCACCAAACAAAACCTAAAAAAAGTTTTATATCATATAAAAAACGCACACCAGCGCACTGTACACACAGTTGCAAAATCCGTAGCTCCAAAACATATTGTCGGCATTTCCATGGCTGTGCTCTGCCTGCTTTTTATTCCAACTCACGCCCGTACCTACTACTCAAACCTTCGCAATACTGCAGACCAGGTAAGCAACAACAGCACTGCTGGTTTTTCGGCGTTGCACGATTCAACTTCAGCACTTATGAGCGGCAACCTATCCGATGCTCAAACATCGCTTACTGCGGCATTACAAAATTTTGATGCAGCTGTTGGCACTATCAACAACCAATATAATTTTTTACAAAAAATAGTTGCATCCGTGCCTGTGGTCAATAAAGAAATTACCGGCCGCCAAAAACTCATTACAGCCGGACAAGAGATTTCTCTAGGCAACACCTATCTACTTAAGGGCCTATCCGAGATCAAAGAAAACACATCTTCAACACTAACCGCAAACCTAACGTTAATCAAAAACCATCTTGATGCTTCCCTGCCGCATTACAATACCGCTCTCACCGATTTAAACGATATTGATTCCGATGTTTTACCTTTTGAATACCAAGATACTTTTAAAGAATTCCGCGTACTTTTTAACCTCTACGTACAAGATTTACAAAAAATTAGCCAATTAAGCACGGCTGTGCAAGAAATATTTGGCGGCAAAGGTTTGCGCCGATACCTGCTCGTATTTCAAAACCCGGCAGAAATCCGTCCTACTGGAGGATTTGCCGGCAGTTTTGCTTTAGCAGACATCAAAGATGGGCAAATTGTTAACATAGACATTCCAGCTGGCGGATCATATGATTTACAAGGCCAATTATCCGAATATGTTACCCCTCCTACCCCGCTATTATTATCCAATAAGCGCTGGGAATTCCAAGACGCAAACTGGTTTCCAGATTTTTCCGCCAGCGCTCAAAAAATGCTTTGGTTTTACAGGCACAGCCGCAATATTACCGCAGATGGTGTTATTGCTATTAACGCCACTGTACTTAACCGGCTGCTACAGATTACCGGCCCTATACTTTCTGAAGATAGAAATCTGCTGATTGATCAACACAACGCACTTGATACCATACAGCATATTGTAGAATTTGGACCGGAGAAAAAAGAAAAAAAACCAAAACAGATTATTTCAGATTTAGCTGGTATTTTTATTGAAAATTTCAAACACACCAAACCACAGGATATTTTGCCAATACTGATTAACCTGGAAGACGCGCTGCAGAAAAAAGAAATCCAATCATACTTTACCGACCAAAACACTCAGCGCACCATGCATGAATTCGGGTGGACTGGTGAAATTTCCGCCACTCAAGAAAACCAAGATTACATGATGGTGATAAATACCAATATCCAGGGACAAAAAAGCGACGCAAAAATTAAACAGCATATAAGCCATCAAGCCGTTGTGCAACCAGACGGAACAATTTTAGACAGTGTCGTTATCACCAGAAAGCACACAGGAAATCCAGACGAAGATTTATATGGCCAAACTAATATAGACTACCTACGGCTTTATACGCCTCAAGGGAGCGAGCTTGTGCGCGCGAGCGGTTTTACCTGGCCAGACGAGAGAATGTTTAAAGCGCCGGAAAACTGGTATCAAAAAGATATTTTCTTATCTCAAATGGAAAAAGAAATGGGCACAGACCCAAGCTCCGGAACAAAAATCATAAATGAATTTGGCAAAACCTCATTTGGCAACTGGATCATTACCGAACCGGGTCAAACTTCCCAAGTGCAATTCATTTACAAACTGCCATTTAAAGCCTGGTCTGATGATGCTCGCACGAACCTTGATAACTGGACAAAAATCTTTCAAAACCAGAATCCTGCCTCCACCTACCAGCTTATTGCTCAAAAGCAATCGGGCGTAGATAGCGAATTTGAAAGCCAAGTTATTTACCCAGATAGCTGGTCTCCAGCCTGGCATAACGGCCTTGGTGTTTTAGCAGCGCCAAACGGCATTTCTGTCTCAAATACCACACTTAACCAGGATCAGATCTGGAGTTTGGTAATGAAAAAAAATGAATAATTACAAATTATCTAACCTTAATATATATGCCTGAAGAGCCATCTTTTTCTTCCACCCCTCTCTCGGAAAATACAGAACCAGAAATTAAAAAACCTCGCCGCAAGCGAGCGGTGAAAACCGCAGCTGCACGATCCAGCGAGAGTCTAAAAGAAACAAAAATATCTAAACAGCTGGCACAAATTTACCAAGACGAGTCAGGGCATTTACCTGATATGAAAAAAATTAAAATCAAAAAAACACATTCTGCGTTTAAAACTTTTTTTGGCATACTTCTATTTGGCGGCGTATTGGCGGCGGCGGCTTGGGTAGGATTATTCTTTATGCCCGGAAA
>CAZHYG010000004.1:63940-66481 GCA_964536615.1 uncultured Gammaproteobacteria bacterium | reverse complement strand
AGCACACGCAAAGAACGCTCTACTTCTACAGTAAAGTCTACGTGGCCCGGAGTATCAATCAAGTTAATACGATGTCCTTTCCAAAAACAGGTTGTGGCAGCAGAAGTAATAGTAATACCGCGCTCTTTTTCCTGTTCCATCCAGTCCATGGTTGCTTCACCTTCGTGCACTTCACCGATTTTATGTTTTTTACCGGTATAAAAAAGCACGCGTTCGGAAGTGGTGGTCTTACCCGCATCAATGTGCGCCATGATACCGATATTACGAGTTTTCTCTATTGGATATTCACGAGGCATAAAAAATAATTTTAAAATGTTTATTTAGCAAATCTGGCAAAGTGAGCAAATGCTTTGTTTGCTTCTGCCATTCTATGAACATCGTCGCGTTTCTTGATTGCATCGCCAACACCCTGAGCACTGTCCATAAGCACAGTAGCCAATTTATCGGCCATTGCCTGTCCTTTTTTATTGCGTGCAGCTTCTACAATCCAGCGGAAAGTAAGAGCGTTTTGTCTATTGGCGCTTACCGGCATTGGCACCTGATAGTTAGCACCGCCAACGCGTCGGGAACGAACTTCCAATTGAGGTTGAACGGTTTTCATAGCCTCTTCAAAAACCTTCATTGGATCTTTTTTTGCATCTGCAATTTTTTCAAACGCAGAATATACGATTGTTTGAGCTACAGTTTTCTTGCCGCGTTCCATGATATGGTTGATAAATTTAGCCAGCACAACGCTGCCATATTTTGGATCCGGGAGAATTTCTCGTTTATAGTCTTGTTTTCCACCTCGCATATGAATTATGAGAATTATGAATGATTGAGTAGATCTAAATTTTGAATCGGCGCTTAGCTATACTTGCCAGCTTCCCGACTCGCCATTTATTTATTTTTTAGCAGCTTTTGGTCTTTTAGCACCATACAAACTGCGGCCTTTACGTCTTCCTTCCACACCCTGGGCATCATAGACACCGCGGACGATATGGTAGCGCACACCTGGCAAGTCTTTTACACGACCACCACGCAACAACACGATAGAGTGTTCCTGCAAGTTGTGTCCTTCACCCGGAATATACGCAATTACTTCCATACCGTTGCTCAAGCGAACCTTGGCAACTTTACGCAAAGCTGAGTTTGGTTTTTTAGGAGTAGTTGTATATACCTTTGTACATACACCTCGTTTAAAGGATGTTCCTTTGGCAAAATAAGTTTTACGGCGGTGCAAATTATCCACGGTAAACTGAAGAGCCGGCACTTTGCTTTTGCGCACTTTGCTGGATCTGCCTTTGCGAATTAACTGATTAATTGTTGGCATACGTTGAATTTAAAATAAATTCTAAATAAAAAAACTGAACGAAATGTGCTCAGCCACGAGTTCTTTCTCCAGTTTTTAGGAGAACCCCAATCGGGGACGTTCTGAAATGAGTATATATGAAGGAGGAAAAAATGTCAAGACTGATAGAAGGTCTATAACATCCCTCCGCTACGGGCAATAGTAAACGCTTTTTTAATTGCGTCTCTTAAACCATACTTGCTTGTAAATCGGCTCAAAAATACTTCGCCATTAGGCATTTCAGCGCCTGGATACTGTCGCACGAAATCTATAACATACTCCAAATTCTGCATGGCAGTTGTTATAACAACTGGATTCTCACTACTATCAAACAAAATATTCAAAGGTTTTTCATTTTCACCATACAACCCGCCCAACTCTACTTCTTGATTTTTGGCATAATTAAGCCAGGCATATATTTGGGTTAACTGTTGCATTTGATCAAATCGAGGTGCCATAGCCCGAACTACCGCTTCTCGTAATCCATAATTTTTTGTTATCAAATTAACCATAGTTTTAGTGGCTAAATTACCTCCTTCTGCTAAAGTTTTAATAGCCACAATATCTGGAGCGCTTATGTCTCTGCCCGCACTATTTTTAAATGCACCTGGTTGGGCATTTATAATCAATCCTAAAATTTGATCAAAGGTTTGAGCAGTATCAAAAACTCGCGGTGTTTTCTCTCCTTCCCATCCTCCTCGCACTCTTTCGCTCATACGTACAAAAAATTAATTTAATAGCTCCTCAGCATACCGTCCTTTTGGATCGAGTACATCACCTTGCAACTTAAACTCTCCTTTATCTGTATTTAACATAATGTTAAATACCGCCTCTTTTCCGCTTGCAGTTTGGATTGTAATTGACCTTTTTGTATCCACCAAAGGCACTCCTGCCGCTCGCATCTCATCTAAAAATACCCCGTCATAAAAGGCAAACTCCCCGGCTTTTTCTTTCATTTTTTTAGCCAAATTTTTCGCTTCTGGCTCAGATAAAACTTGGGCGCCTGATGCTTCTATAAGCATTTTCCTCATGGCAATATCCACAGCGGTGAAATCTTTTTCTTGCATCTGTGCCGCGATTTTTTCCCGATTCTTTTCATCCGCCCTCTGTGCGTTTGCTGTATCTACATTATTTTTTTTGCTGGGAATTTCTCCCGCCACATCTCTTCTTGCACCCGATTCTATGGGAATTTTCCACATTGGCGGCAATTC
>CAZHYG010000004.1:40764-63840 GCA_964536615.1 uncultured Gammaproteobacteria bacterium | reverse complement strand
CGTTTGGCTCGAGTAATGGCCACATAAAACAAGCGCCTCTCTTCTTCCAAACCGCCTGGCTCTTGCAGAGAACGATCACCGGGAAACGCACCGCTGGCCATATTGATTACAAATACAACCTGCCATTCCAACCCCTTGGCCTGATGCACGGTTGAGAGCACAATTTTTTCAGCCGACTGATTCTGAGAACGCGCTCCAAAGCCTTCTTGCAAACTCGCTTCAGCTAAAAACTGGTCCAAATCAATATATTTTTCCGCAAATGCGCGAAGCTGGTTTATATCTGCCAGCCGATCACGGCTATCCACATATTCTGATTGCAAATAATCTGCATAGGCTGAACCTGCTAAAGCCACAATCATCTGTGCTGGGTTATGCATCCCTGCTCGCACCGCAACTTCTGCAATTGAGGCAAAATTGCTCCACCCACGCCCCGCTTTCTCTCCAAGCATTTTTACCCCTGCTTCAATAACCTCTTCCATGCTTTCAGCTGTTTTGGCGATAACGGCAATTTTTGCAGCCGCCACCGGTCCAATACCTTCTTCGTGCATAAGTACGCGGAGCCAGGCAGCAGTATCGGCGCGGTTATTCACAATACGCATGTATGCCAATATATCTTTAATATGGGCGCGTTCAAAAAAACGCAAACCGCCGCGATAATCATAAGAAATGCCGGCTTTAACCAGCTCCATTTCCAAAAGCTGCGAATGATGACTGGCGCGGAATAGCACAGCAATCTCATGAGCCGGCACCCCTTCATCAAGGAAAGATAAAATTTTCCCAGTTACAAACTCTGCTTCATCCGCTTGATCCATTTTTGGACACAGCATTGGTTTTTCCCCGCTCTGAAATGTTGTATAGAGATTTTTTTTATACTGCTTGGCATTGTTGCTAATCACTTCATTAGCCACGGATAAAATTTCCTGGCTGGATCTATAATTGGTTTCAAGCTTGGTAACAACTGCCTGCGGATAATCTTTTTCAAATTGTAAAATATTGGCAATATTGGCAGCACGAAAAGAATAGATGCTTTGCGCATCATCTCCCACCGCCAGCACATTGCCATGAAACGAAGATAATTTTTTAATAATTGAAGATTGAATTTTATTAGTATCCTGATATTCATCAACCAATATATATCTAAATTGGCGCGCATATTTTTCCAGCACGGATGGCTGATGCAGCAGTTGAAGTAGCAAAACTAACAAATCATCAAAATCCATAACCTGGGCTTCTTTCTTTTTTGCCGCATATTCATCGGCAATCCGCGCGATATCATCTGCAAATATTTGCCACTGCGGATATTTAAGATCAAGCGTATCAGCAATACTGGTTTCGGAGTTGCGAGAAAAACTAATAATGGATTGCAAAACCCGAGCTGAAGGAAATTTATTTTTTTGCAAAGATGATTGCGCTGGTTTGGCGCAGAGTTTTATAATCGCCTCGCTATCATCGCTGTCTAACACAGAAAAATTGTTTTTATATCCCAACAACGGCGCATATACGCGCAAAATTTTATAGGCAATATGATGAAACGTGCCTGCCCATGGCAGCCTGCTGGTTGAACCGGTCAAATATTGCACGCGCCGAATCATTTCATCCGCGGCTTTATTAGTAAACGTAACCAGCAAAATTTCTTCCGGCGGTATGCCCTGCTCCAACAAGTACGCCACACGGTATGTGATTGTTCTGGTTTTGCCGCTGCCTGCGCCAGCCAACACCAAACATGGGCCATCGCCCCGAAGCACCGGCTCTATCTGCTCAGCGTTAAGTTCTTTTGAGTAATCAATCATACATTAATACTAACAGATAGTATCATATCATAATTTTTTACACAAAAAATATATGCTAATCTAAATAATTTCATCCTAATTTGTATACAAATTATTTATCTACAAATTATGATGCCACTTTAAATGTGTGTGGCGCACATACCATCTTTACGACGACCTCGCCTATTTTTATAAACACTCGGTCATCATTCTATGGAAAAGAGCGGTTTGACAGACAGATCGTCAGACGGACTTAACCTGCTTGCCTGTTTTACGGAAAACTGACTTGCGCCATAACCTGGCCGCAGCGGCAGTGACGAACCGTGCCATCCTTATAGACCCGAAACAAGCCATTGGATTGATGTGGACCAAACATCCAACAATCACAGGTTAGCATGCCGAATCTGACAGGAAGTTTGATGGTGACTGCATGCCTAATTGGTTTCCGACCACACCTTTTCCAACGCAGCTCACCCAACGTGGCTAGACACGACAGAACCAAACTGGCGAATTCATTCATAAGATCCTCTACTGTCCAAAGGTTGCCGATGATATCCGCGAATATCGCTCCTGCGACATCGCGTTCATCACTCGAAAACCTATATTGTAATTTTAAATTTTCAAAACGATTTCAAATTCAAATCAAAAAGCCTCCGCTTTCGGCGAAGGCTCTTGAACAAAATATTTATAATTCAATTCTATACAAACAAAGCCTTCACCAAGTCGTAAAAGCTAAAAAAGAAACTAGTTTGAATTTGTAATTGATAATCTTTCATATTTTTATATGATACTGAAAAATCAAAAAAAAGTCAAATCTATACGTATTCATCCCAACTCTTTATTTTCAAATCACTTATCTTATATTTGCTTATTGCTTTTACATAGCGCCGCGCCAGTTCCAGATTGGTAATTAAAGAAATATTTTGATCAATGGTTTTGCGACGCGCTGCATAACCGCGGCTTTGACCGGCTTTTTCCGTGTTGCTTGGAATATCAATTACCAAATCTATTTTTTTACCAGCTAAATATGACATAACACTTGGCAAGCCCGCCTCAGCTTCCCACGGTAAAATTTCCACCTCAATGTTATTTTCTTGCAAAAACGCGCCTGTGCCCGGCGTGGCAAAAATAGCTACCCCCAAACCGCGCAGCATTTTTGCCTCTTCCAAAAATGCTGTCTTTTTTTCTACTGAACCAATAGACAATAAAACCGAATGCGGCTCAATAGTAAATCCGACTGAAATAATACTCTTTAAAAATGCTTCATTTAAATCATTGCCCAAACAAGCAACCTCTCCCGTTGAGCTCATTTCTACGCGCGTAATCGGATCCGACCCTTTCAATCTAGTAAACGAAAACTGCGATGCTTTCACCGCCACGTAATCAAGCTCAAACGAAGATCGGCTTAATTTTGGCACCAACTCTCCTAACATCAAACGTGTGGCGATGTCTATAAAATTTATTTTTAATACTTTGGAAACAAATGGGAAGCTGCGCGAAGCTCGCAAATTGCATTCAATAACTTTAATGTCATTGTCTTTGGCAATGAGTTGCATATTAAACGGACCGGTAATTTCCAGCGCTTTGGCAACTTCTTTGGCAATGACTTTTATTCTTCTGGTTGTTTCTAAGTATGTTTTTTGCGGCGGAAACACTAGTGTTGCATCTCCCGAATGCACACCGGCATTTTCTAAATGCTCCGAAATGGCATAACAAAACAGTTCACCACCACTGGCAACGCCATCAAACTCTATTTCTCTGGCTTTGGTAATAAACTTGCTAATTACCACTGGATATTCCGTATTTACAGCTGCAGCTTTTTTCAAAAATAATTCCAAATCTTCTTGATTATAGGCAATGCTCATAGCTGCACCAGAAAGCACATAACTTGGCCGCACTAGCACCGGATACCCCACGCGATCGGCAAATTCTTTGGCTGAACCAAGGTCGGTTAACTCTTTCCATTCCGGCTGGTCAATACCTAAACCATCCAAAATACTTGAAAATTTTTGACGGCTTTCAGCATTATCAATCTGCACTGGCGAGGTACCCAAAATACGCGCCCCGGCTTTGTGTAATTTTAATGCTAAATTATTCGGCACCTGTCCGCCCATAGACACCACAATACCTTCCGGCTTTTGAAAATCATAGATGTCCAATATTTTTTCCAAGCTCAACTCTTCAAAATATAACTGATCGGAAATATCATAGTCGGTACTAACTGTTTCCGGATTGCAATTGATCATAATCGTTTTATACCCGGCTTTTTGCAAACTCATCAGCGCATTTACACCGCACCAATCAAACTCCACCGACGAGCCAATACGATATGGACCGCTGCCCAATACAATAACTTTTTTCTCTGCAGCATCAGAAGCAATATCATGTTCCGTGCCATGGTATGTAAGGTACAAATAATTTGTTTTGGCCGGATACTCTGCTGCCAGCGTATCTATCTGCTTGACCACCGGCATAACTCCCAGCTCTTTTCTTTTTTCATGCACCTCTTTAGCCATAACACCAAATACGTCAGCGATTTGCCTATCGGAAAAACCGGCCTGTTTGGCAACACGCAACACATCGGCCGGCATATTGTTAAGCGAACACTGTTTTAAACCTGCTTCTATATCAATAATATTTTTTAATTTATACAAAAACCAGCGATCAACTTTGGAAAGTTCGTGAATTTTATCTATAGAGTAGCCTGTTTTAATTGCTTGAGCAATGGCAAAAATTCTTTTATCCGTTGGTTCGGTAACCGCTTTTTCAAGTTTTTCAAAAACAATATCATTGCCCACCAAGCCATTTGCGCCCGTATCAAGCATGCGAATCGCTTTTTGCAGTACCTCTTCAAAACTGCGGCCAATTGCCATCACCTCTCCCACCGATTTCATTTCTGTACCCAGCACTTTGTTGACCATCTCAAATTTTTGCAAATCCCACCGCGGAAACTTAAGGGTAATATAATCAAGCGCCGGCTCAAAACAAGCGGAAGTTTCTTTGGTAATAATATTCTCAACTTCGTTAAGCCCGTATCCCAGCGCGAGTTTGGCAGCCACAAAAGCCAGCGGATATCCGGTAGCTTTGGAAGCCAGCGCGGAACTGCGGCTTAATCGAGCGTTTACTTCGATAATTCTATAGTCGCCCGATTGTGGGTCAAGCGCATATTGAATATTGCACTCACCCACAATACCAAGGTGCCGAATCAGCTTAATCCCAATCGCGCGCAAATTAAAATTCTCTTGGGCTGTAAGTGTTTGTACCGGCGCCACCACAATACTGTCGCCTGTGTGAATACCCATGGGATCAAAATTTTCCATGGAGCAGATTGTAATACAATTATCATATTTATCGCGTACAATTTCATACTCCACTTCTTTCCATCCATACAAACATTCTTCAATAAGCACTTGACTGGTAAACGCAAACGCGCGGTTAGTTTTTTCCGCCAACTCTTCTTTAGTGTACACAATCCCCGACCCCAAACCGCCAAGCGCGTAAGCCACTCGGCACATAACCGGATATCCAATTTGTTCGGCTGCAGCCAGAGCTTCGTCTGTAGTGCCGGCCGTAATACTGCGCGCCACCTTAAGGCCCACCTGCGCAACTTGCTCGGCAAACAACTGCCTGTCTTCGGTATTTTTTATCACCTCAACTTGAGTACCCAACACCGCCACATTATATTTTGATAAAATTCCTTGCTCATACAACTGCACTCCCACGTTGAGCGCTGTCTGTCCGCCAAACCCCAACAAAATACCATCGGGTTTTTCTTTAGCAATAATCTGCTCTACAAAAAAAACGGTGAGTGGTAAAAAATATACTTTGTCAGCCAAATGCTCAGAAGTTTGAATGGTGGCAATATTTGGATTAACCAATACCGTGGCTATACCATCTTCTTTTAAAGCTTTTATGGCCTGGCTGCCGGAATAATCAAATTCGCCAGCCTGTCCAATTTGTAAAGCGCCGGATCCGAGAATAAGAATTTTTTTTGGCTTAATGCTTCTGATCATAAGCAAAATTATTACAGCGTCCGAATAAACATATCAAAAATAAACTCACTATCATCCGGTCCAGGAGCGCCCTCCGGATGAAACTGCGCGCCAAAAAACGGCTTTGAAATATGAATAATCCCTTCATTGGTGCCATCATTATCATTGACAAACCACTCGCGCCAATCTTGCGGCAATGTTTTGGTATCTACGGCAAAACCATGATTTTGAGAAGTGATAAAACATTTTTTTGTACCCATTTCTACACACGGCTGATTCTGTCCGCGATGCCCATATTTCAGTTTATATGTATTTGCCCCCGCAGCCAGCGCCAAAATTTGCGAGCCTAAACAGATGCCTAAAATAGGCGTATGCCCCGACAACGCCGCGCGCACATGAGCAATAGTGTCTGTACACATTTTTGGATCACCCGGACCATTGGAGACCAAAATACCGTCGGCTTTCGTTTCTAAAAAATTATAATTCCACGGTACGCGTAAAACTGACACGCCTCGCTTGACCAGCGAGCGAATAATATTATTTTTTACACCGCAATCCACCACGACTACCGTTTTTTCACCAGAGCCGTATCGTATTGGTTCTGTAACACTTACTTCTGCCGCCAAATTGCGCGTGTTAGGATCTTCAATTTCAACTTCAGCGGTATTTTCCACCGAAATTTTACCGAGCATCGTACCGCTTGATCGCAACTTTTTTGTGAGCTGGCGCGTATCCACGCCATATATGCCGGGAATGTTATATTTTTTCATCCACTCAGATAACGATTGTGTTGCGCTCCAATGAGAGAACCCTTCACACTGTTGACTCACCACCAATCCTTGGATTTGGATTTTATTTGATTCAAAATTTTTAAACAACAAATCAGGCATGCTATCATCGGGCACGCCATAGTTCCCAACCAAGGGATATGTCAAAACCACAATCTGTCCTTTGTATGAAGGATCGGTCATAGTTTCGGGATACCCCACCATACCGGTGTTAAAAACCACCTCTCCGCTCACACCCACCTCTGAACCAAAAGAAAAACCCTCAAACACCGAACCATCTTTGAGCGTGAGTTTTGCATTGGGCATAGATGTATTTATTTTTATTTTTTAGACCCTTTCATTTCTTCGGTCACCTCTTCTAAAAACTTTTGGAGTGAAGCTACTAAATTTTCAAGCGTATCTGTTTCAGAAAAACCAGCCCTGCCGGTTTTAGGAACTCTCAAAAAATATTTTGCCTTATCATGTTTGGCAACTTCCAAACGGAAATCTTTTGGATCAAATCCAAACTCTTTAAGAAGCGTTCTTATAGGTGCTTTATTTTTATCTTCTTGCTCTCCTTGATTAGCCTTATTTTTTGCTTCCGCGCCATACTCCCCAGCTTCACGCTGTCGAGCGCCATGAGAAGTGGATAGTTTGATTTCTCTTGCGCCCAACCCCATACCTCCGCGACGGGCATTAACTCCAAACCCCTTTTTACCACCCGCACCATTACCTGCATTTGCCGCTTCTGTCGAAGCCGCTATTTTCGCATCAAGGCCACGCAAATCTGCCCTAGTCGAAGGTTTCACCGCGTATTCATCATCTGCTCCGGTTGCATAATCATCCGCTGGCACAGCCGCAACATCTTCAGTCTCTTTACCCTCGCCTACATCTGGGTTTTTATTATCTTCCCCCTCTTTTTCATCCGGGTTCCAACCAAATACTTCTGGCATATGCATTAATAATATTAAAAAACCACCTACATAATATCACACCTTTATCACAGACGCCATAGGGTTGATTTTTTGCTTAAAATACGCTATGATTGGGCATATGTCATTTTTTGAACTTACTCATCAGGATAAAAATTCGCACGCCAGAACCGGCATAATTCATACCGACCATGGAGATATCACCACTCCTATTTTTATGCCTGTTGGCACTCAAGCGACCGTAAAAACCTTAGACCAAACCGATCTGCAAAATTTGCCGGCGCAAATTATTTTAGGCAACACCTATCATTTGCATCTGCGCCCTGGTGAAGATTTGATAAACGATGTTGGCGGACTGCACAAATTCATGAATTGGAACAAGCCAATTCTAACCGACAGCGGCGGATTTCAAGTATTTAGTTTGGGCCTGCAAAAAGATGCGACTATAAATAACAAAAAACTGGTTACCATAGATGAAGAAGGAGTTACTTTTCGCTCGCATATCGATGGCAGCAGCCACAGATTTACCCCCGAAACTGCTATAGAAATCCAGCACAAAATCGGCGCAGATATTATCATGGCCTTTGACGAATGCACTCCCGACACCGCCACTGAACCGTATGCGCGCCAAGCCATGGAACGCACTCATCGCTGGGCAAAACGATCTTTGGATGAACACCAAAAATTATCTGCACAAAACACGCGTGATTATAAACAATTTTTGTTCGGCATCATTCAAGGTTCGGTATACAAAAATTTACGCCAAGAATCTGCCGCATATATTTCTTCACTTGATTTTGATGGCATTGCTGTGGGCGGTGAATCGGTTGGCTATAACATGGAGGCTACAGCCGAAATTTTGGACTGGGTATATGATATTATTCCTCAACACAAACCTCATTATGCTATGGGCATCGGTCTGTCGCCACGCGATTTGCTGATTGCTATAGAACACGGCGTGGACATGTTTGATTGTGTGGCACCAACCAGACTGGCCAGGCACGGCATGGTATTTGTTAACCCCGAAACAGATAAAAAATTACGCATCAATATTACTAGCAGCGCTTACAAAAAAGATTTTAACCCAATTGACCCAGCCTGCACTTGCCACACCTGCCAACACTATTCTCGCGCATATATAAACCATCTATTTAACGCTCAAGAAATGTCAGGCATGCGACTGGCTAGCATTCACAACTTACACTTTATGCTGAATCTTATGGAGCAGGCGCGACAAGCAATTAGTACTGACACATTTACAGACTTACTAAAAAGATGGATGTAATAAAAAATCCCCTTTCGGGGATTTTTTGTTTTTTACGTTTTAACGACCTCTGTAATCATATCCGCCTTTTTGCCCACCTGCTCCCGGACTTCCTTGAGAAGTACCACCTTGCTTTCTTCCAATTTCTTTTATCTGAGCAACAACTTCTCTGGCCTGTTCTAATGTGGCTGCTGGAACTGATGGCTGAACCGGCTTTTCGCCTCGTTTTACTTTTAAGACGCCTGGCTGCACTTCGGTTGCGATTACCACAGGCTTATCTGGATTTGTAGCAATCTCTAGCGGAGCTTCATCAAACACACCGCGACGTTCTTGGTTTGACATATATTTGATAGTTAAAAACTAAATTTCTAACAAAGATATTATACCAAAAAAATATGATTTTGTCAATGTAAATTTTTCTTAAAATTTTATAAATTATTGCTAAAATAAGCATAAAATACATAATGTACCTCTTGACAAAACTATAAATTTATGATACCGTGTCCGCACAACTGCGGATGATCGACACTGTCGATTGTCTGCCAAAACCACGAGGTTCCGATGATCCAACTCATCGCCATGCTGCTCACCCTTGGCGGGTATACAATGCCTGCCCCAACCAGACAAACCGTTGTCTTCACGCCGCCAGATCGGCCCAGACAAACTCGGCGACGTCGCGAAGACCGGCAATACGGCAGAGGCAGAAAGCGGTCAAGGAAAGGGGGGAAGAAAAAAAGACCCTCATAGCCTCGATAGCCACCCCGCCAGTCACACGACTCGCGGGCGTGGCACAGGAAACTATGCTACATCTACACATCATTACACTCGGAAAACTTAAAGAAACATTTTGGCAGCAAGCCGAGGCTGAATATCTTAAACGACTGCAGCCGTGGACAAAAATTACTCTCCACGAACTGAAAGAAGAATCTTTTTCTGAAAAAGATAACGTGGAACAAATCAAACAAAAAGAAGCGGATAAAATTTTTAAAATTACCGACACAATAAAAGATAATTATATTATTGCTCTAGACGAGCATGGCAAACAATTTTCTTCAGTTGATTTTTCAAAACAGATAGAAGCAATCTCACAGCACAACTCCAACAATCTTATATTTATTTTGGGCGGACCGCTGGGGCTCGATACATCTGTCATCAAACAAGCAAACCTCAAACTTTCATTATCTAACCTTACGTTTACCCATCAGATGGCGCGGATATTTTTACTGGAGCAGCTCTACCGCAGCATGACCATATCAAATGGAAAAAAATATCATTACTAAATAAAAAAGAGCATCTGTATGCTCTTTTTTATTTGTTCTGTACACCACAAAACTGATGAACATAACTAAGGCGAGTACGAAACGCGTACCCCACGCTTGACTACCAACCTCTAATTCCAGCGCATTTTGTCGCGCTCAGACTTAACAAGAATCCACAGGCCGAATACTGCTACTTGCTGCTCCAGCCAGAACATGAACTCTTGATTGCTCATACCCTTAGGCACTGCCAACTCTGCTATGGCGGGGTTCTGTAGACGCAACGCTCGCACAAGGTTCTTGCCTCGAAACATCTTTCCAGAATGTCCAGCCACATAGTGTGGCTGAAACACGAGAGCGGCTAAATTCCCGACATCGCTTGGATCTATATCCAGCATCTGCTCCTGGTCTAGCGTCATCTTATTTTTGAGCAAGACATACAAAAGCAGATATAGGTGGGCAACACTCTTTTTGTTATCAACCTTTCCACTCATACAAACCTCCCCGCTATTTGGTTGATGGTTTTTTGGTAGTTTATCTTGTTTGAATCCGCAGCATTTTCATACCAGCTAGATCACATAACAAGACTATGTTAAATACCATAAAAATAAATTCTGGTCAATAATTGCCCCGTCATTTACAACCTCCGCCAAATTCGCTACACTACGTATCATAAATAACACCATATATGAAACGTATTTTTTCAGGCATTCAGCCAACCAACAATTTACATATCGGCAATTACTTGGGCGCCATTAAAAACTGGGTGGAACTGCAAAACCAATACGACGCATATTATTGCATTGTTGATCTGCACGCCATTACCATAAAACAAGATCCAAAACAGCTTAGACAAAATATATTAAACGCTGCTAAAACATATTTGGCGCTGGGCATAGATCCAAGCAAGTGCACAATTTTTGTTCAATCACAGGTGCCACAGCATACCGAGCTGGCCTGGATTTTGAATACGATCGCCAAAATGTCTGAACTAGAGCGCATGACTCAATTTAAAGACAAAGCCAAACAGCATAAAGAAAATATTAACCTTGGATTATTTGCCTATCCAGCACTGATGGCCGCGGATATTTTGCTTTACGACACCAACGCGGTGCCGGTGGGCGAAGACCAAAAACAACATGTAGAGCTTACACGAGATTTGGCTGCGCGTTTTAACTCGCTGTACGGAAAAACATTTGTGGAACCAGAACCGCTCATTCAAAAACACGGCGCGCGCATCATGGGCTTGGATGATCCAGCCAAAAAAATGAGCAAAAGCGCAACCAGCGCCAACAATTACATTTCCCTGCTTGATACTCCAGAAATTGCTGCCAAAAAAATATCGCGCGCGGTTACCGACTCAGGCACAACCGTTGCCGCCGGCGCCGACAGACCAGCGCTTGCCAACTTGCTTACTATATATTCCTTGCTTTCAAACCAGCCAGTAAAAGATATAGAAAAAGAATATACTGGCAAGGGATATGGTGATTTCAAAAAAGGCCTAAGTGAAATTGTAAAAAATTTCCTAACTGAATTCCAAAATAAATTTAATGCCTTAGACGATGCGTCTGTAATACAAATTTTGGAAGCAGGCGCCAATAAAGCCGCATCGGTAGCTGAGAAAAAAATGGCCGAAGTGAAAAAAAATATTGGATTATTATAAATAATTAATTAACATAATTACATATGGACATTCAACCAGCAACAAATTCAAAGGCGATGATTATAAAAAGTATTTATTTTTACCTCGTGTCGTTTGTCGCGCTTATGATGGTGGCATTTTCTAGCGCCGACCTTATCAACATGGCGCTTAAAACCTGGATATTCACCAAAGCTGACAACTACACCTATCGAATGGACTGCCCTACCGCGCCATATTATGACGAAAAAGGCGCACCAATAAACGACCCTGCAGTTAAAACTCAGCGCGTGGCCGATTGCGAAAAACAGCAAGAGATTAATCAAAAAAATGAAGATCAGAACAGAGTTGCTCAAAGGCAAAATAATATTGTCCGTGACATTTCCATGATTGTGGTTGGCATTCCCCTATTCCTGATCCACTGGAGAATCGTTCGCAGTAAAAATGAGAACTTATAAAAACCTGCTTAGTTATAAAAAAGCCATCATCCAGGTGGCTTTTTTAAATACACCAAAACCCTTGATTTTTTTATCAATCTAGTATAGTGTCCAGCACAGGCAAACAATCGAGGTCGTCATGGAAAATCTGCAAAAAATTCTGGGCGATATTAGCCCGGGTATGTCCATGCAAACTCTACTCCGCATCACTCAGCTGGTATTCCAGCTCGTCGTAATGCACGACATGGAAACGCTCACGCTTCTTTTCCGCCGTCTTGAGACGGTGCAACGAAACGCAGAAACACCCGACACAATCCAAACTGGGGTAAACGTGCTCCTGGCTGGCATTGAAAGAGGGTTGCAAGATATTGAGCGGATGGTATGGATCGAACACCTCACGCGAACAGTCAACGAAGATGTTGGGCGACGCAGCATTCTCCGCACTCTCAAAAGAGCGGGCTGCACTCTTTCAGAGTCAGAGATCTGCAAACGTCTGCACGAAACAAGTGAGGGCACCGACCAACCGCCGGAACAGACCATACCAACCTTAGGCTTGCTTTGGGCGTTTATCGCCCCCACTCTGGAAGCGTTCGAGCTTCAACAGGTGGTACAAAAGGTACAGGTGGAAGGACGGGAACCAAACTACCAGCTGACAAACCTGGGGTTTGACCTGTGCGCCCACTGCCACATCGGCTAAAACTACTTGCAGCAGATGCAAATTCTGTGCGAGCAAACAGCCGATGGACTCTCCCGACCATCGCCGCAAACGAAGGTCGGGACAAAAACAAAAAACAGCTTTGATATTTAAGCTGTTTTTTGTTTTTGCATATTAATATGATCTGGCAAAAATCCATCGCTTACCTTGCGGCACAGTTTTTTCACAATGCACGCATGTATGCGCTCCAGGCTCTTCTACTGCGTCAAATGGCAAACAGCGAGTTGTGGCTTTGGTTTTTTCTTTTATTTCCAACTCACACTCCGCTCGCTCGCACCAAAATGCGGAGATATACCCTCCTTTTTCCAAAGATTCTACAAACGTATTCCAATTGTCTGCTAATATAGTATTTTGTTTCTGTCGAGCCAAAGCTGCCTCAAATAAATTATGCTGAATTTTTTCAAGTAAATCTTTCACTGTTTTTTCCACCTCAGCCAACGGACACGCAATTTTTTCTCCGGTATCGCGACGCACCAGCACACATTGACCGGCAGCCAAATCTTTTGGTCCAATTTCTAAACGAAGTGGTACGCCTTTTTTCTCCCATTCAAAAAATTTTTCGCCTACTCGTAAATTATCTCGCTGATCTAATTTTATTCTAAAGACATTTTTTAAATTTTCTGCTATTTTTTTTGCTTCCTGCAACTGGGCATCATCTGCATTTTTAAATATTGGCACAATAACCAATTCAATTGGCGCGATTTTTGGCGGTAATACAAGACCGTTATCATCACTATGACTCATAATAATACCGCCAATTAAACGCGTACTTACACCCCAGCTGGTTTGGTATACAAACTGTTGCTCGCCTTTTTCATCTAAATACCGCACTTCAAATGATTTGGCAAAATGATCAGACAAATCATGAGCAGTACCCATCTGTAAAGACTTGCCATCTTGCATCAGCGCTTCAATAGTAAATGTAGACAATGCTCCGGCAAAGCGCTCTCTTTCTGATTTTTGTCCGGATAATACTGGAATAGACAAATACTCTTGAGCAAATTTTTTATACACATCTTCCAAAATCATTAAAGCATACTCGCGCGCTTGCTCGGCAGTCTGATGAGCAGTATGGCCTTCCTGCCATAAAAATTCGGTGGTACGCAAAAACAATCGCGGCCTCATCTCCCAACGCACAATATTTGCCCACTGATTAATAAGCAATGGCAAATCTCGATACGATTTTATCCAATTGGCAAACGTGCTATACATGATAGTTTCTGAAGTAGGGCGCACTACCAACGGTTCTTCTAATTTCTTTCCTCCTCCATGAGTAACCACGGCTAACTCTGGAGAAAATCCTTCAACATGCTCTTTTTCTTTTTGTAAAAAACTTTCGGGGATAAACAAAGGAAAATACGCATTCTGCACATCTAATTCTTTAAACTTAGCATCAAGAATCTTTTGAATATTTTCCCAAATTGCATAGCCGTATGGCTTAATTACCATAGTCCCCTTTACCGGTCCATGCTCTGCCAGCCCAGCAACATCAATAACATCTAGATACCATTGCGAATAGTCTTCACCGCGCTTAGCAATAGCTTTAAGCTCACCAGTAGTTTTAGCTTTTTCAATTTGATTGTTGGACATACTGTAATAATTATTTATGGATAGATTATCAGCAAAAAAGGATAAATACAAGTATTTATATGTAACCCGGCCATACACCCTTGTGTATATATCTTATATGTGCTATGCTAGTTTGACCTAAAATTATCTAGAATCCAGACTCTACTATTGACAAAACATCAATTTTATGATATAGTCTGTGGTTATTAAATTATTAACTTTTGCACTATGCAACAAACAGCAAAAAATCGTTTAAGCGCAAAAATTAGCGCTTTACTCGTGGCTATTTTAACCTTGAGTTCTTTGCCTTTGGCAAATAACGCCAAAGCCGTTATCGTAAGTGATATACAATTTTCTGCAACCACCGCTACAGCAACTGAAGGCAACACTTTAATGCTTACTATTACTTCTGAAACAAACACTACCGCAAATATTTCTTATGATATTTCCGGCACTGCTAGTACCAGCCTGGATTTCGTATTTAATAACGCCCCTTCTGTAACTGCTGGCGCAATTGCATTTAGCGGCACCAGCCTCCAAATTCCATTAACTTTGATTGACGATGGAGACGATACAGAAGGACAGGAAACAGTTATCATTACTCTTACTGATGTACAAGGCTCACATGTTCAACTTGGCGCCAACACCACATTTACCGTAACAGTAAATGACAATACTGGCTTACCATTTATCAACTTTACCTCTGAAACTTCCGGCGGCACAGAGGATCAAGCTGGCATTATTACAGCACAATTATCTCGTGCTTCAGCTCAAGATGTAACCTTCCAATGGAGCGCTGATTACCCAGCAACAACAGCTCAAACTATAGAGACAATTCTTGGCGGCAACACCTTTCCTGTTGATTTTACCAACGCACCAATTGCTCCAATCGATGTTATTATCCCTGCTGGCCAATTAACAGCTGCCATTGATTTGGGCATTCAAAATGATAATTTGTACGAATTAACCGAAACTATTGAAGCGGGAATCACTGGAAGTTTAACCGGCGCTCAATTTGGCACTGCTCTTCACCACACCTATATTATTTATGATAACGATACTCCAAGCATCCAATTTACTACCACAGAAGCTTCTGGAGATGAAAGTGTTGATACTCACCAGCTTACTGTTTCTCTCTCCAACCCTTCTTACTTAGATACAGAAATAACTGTTGAAACAAACGGAGCAAGCACAGCTCAAGCCGGAGACTTAAGTGTTGATGGTACCGACTGGAATCTTCCAAACTCAATGCGTATCATTCCTGCTGGACAAACTTCTTTACCAGTAACCATTACCATCAAAGATGATGCGGATTCTGAAGGAAATGAGACTGCAATAATTACCATTCCAAGCGCGCCACAAGGAGTAAATCTTGGAACCACTCTAAGCTATACATATACGATTATTGACAACGACACCCCAGCTACTACTGGCAGCTACGGCACCGCCATTCCACAAAGCACTGCTTCTGTTGGCGGCGTACCTGCAGGTTCTGTAGTAGTCACTCCTGCTGTTACAACTCCCGCTCCTACCCCAGCTCCAGTTACTTCAGTTGAATCTACTCCTGTTGCTTCTGGCCAGGTTCTTGGTGAGCAAATCAATGTATTACATGAATTAATTGCTAAATTAAAATACGGCTCTACCAGTGACGAAGTAAAACAATTACAGACCGAATTGCAAAAACTTGGATTCTTCCCTGCCAAAATGAACACCACGAGATACTACGGTGTTATCACCAAAGCAGCAGTACAAAGATATCTTGACACCAAAGCTGCTGAAATTTCTTTGCACGATTTGGCTACAATGCTTAAACTTGGCCAAAGAGGCGCTGCGGTTAAAAAATTACAGAGCGAACTCAAAACCGGTGGATTCTTCCCTATGAACCAAACTGCCACTGGTTACTACGGCAACCTTACAAAACAAGCCGTAGCCAACTACTTGGCAAAATAAAACTTAAAGATCATTAAAAAAATAAAACCGCTGTTACAGGCGGTTTTATTGTGCGTATTTTTTCAAATTGACAATAATTACAGATTATTATATTCTTAATTTTACGCCTATACATTCCGGGGTAGTTGAGTGGTACAACGCCACGCTGTTAACGTGGATTTCGCTGGTTCGATCCCAGCCCCCGGAGCCAATTTTTTCTGTGCAACCGACCGACTCCCGTCCTGGTTTCCAATTTCATAACTCAAAAAAGCCTTTGGTTGATTGATACTTAAAGGTTCTGAACCGACTCAGGGAGCACAACACTCTTCCTTGGCACCAAGAATCCGCAATGTCATAATTTTACACTACGTTTGCCCCCCCCTTTTCATATCGGTGCTGCCTAGTTGAACCAAACCTCTTTTTTTGATACCGTATGATTGTTAGTCATAATTTATTTGTATATGAACGAAGAACCAAAGGAAGAATTCACGCTGTCTGGTGCGGAAATTAAAAATAAAATTAAAAAAGGAGTTGATTTGTGCAATAGCCGCCGTATCGTGGTTACAAATGAACAACAGGAGGTTGTATTTCGCCTCTCTCTTTGTTGGGCAGTTTTAATCACCGTTATATTCCCATGGCTGGTAATTATTGGACTGCTCGTAGTTATTATTGCCAAATACACCGTAAAGCTTATTAAAAATTAATTACATATTGAGCTCAACAGCAAAATCATGTATACTATATACACGTTATCGTATACATAATTTATTTAATAAAAAATACTATGGCAAAAAGACCTACAGGGCTTAAAAAAATGAAAAAGTCCAGACACTCTCCAAAAACAAAAAAACGTTTGGCAGCCAAACGAGAAATGCTGGCAAAAAAAGCTGCTAAAAAAAGAAAATAACTTTACCAAACTAACAAGGACAATCTCCTTGTTAGTTTTATATTAACCTCTTATGCAATCATACACCTGGTATGCTCAACTTATAAAACCATCGTGGGCGCCGCCATCATGGCTGTTTGGACCGGTTTGGTCCGTGCTATATATACTGATTGCCATTTCTTTTGGCAAAGTGTTTGCTATGGCCTGGCAAAAACAAATACCGGCACTCGTGGCTTTACCATTTGCTCTAAACCTGATTTTTAACGCCGCATTTACCCCGCTTCAGTTTGGTCTAAAAAATAACATATTGGCAGCTATAGATATTGCGTTGGTTTTAGGCACTATAGTTTGGACCATCATCGCCATTTACCCTCATGCTCGCTGGGTTGCGTATATGCAAATCCCATATTTATTCTGGGTATCTTTTGCCACAGTTCTACAATTTACAATCACCTATTTGAATAGGTGAAATATTTAGCTAATTAAAGACAAAAAATCGATCAAACAACCTACTCATGACCTGAGTGGGTTGTTTGCTCTTGCCAGAGATTTAAAAATAGTATAATTTACATAAGGCTTATTCGACCACTGGGGAGTGGTCGTAACCACAATTCGCGGGGGTTAAATTGTCCACCGAATCACAGAACACCAACAACCAACCCAACAACCACCAAGGAGACCAGCCACCGAAGAAGGAGCCGCCAAGCGTTTTCGAGCTCCTGGAGCGCACCAAGAGAGCGCTCCGACTTCTGGAACAACGCGAAGCTCCTCGTCCCCGTTGTCCTCCTAACCAGGACGACGACTGAGGGACCAAGCCTGACCCTAGTTGCGTGCCCTGCATGCGACAGGGGTCAAAAACCCACAAGCACGAGAGCCGCGTCGTGATGATGCCGCTCTCGCGCTTCAACCACATGATAAATAAAAACCACTTCAACGCATATTGCGTTTTTTATTTTATTCATATATACTACACGCCGTAGTAATTAACTAACATATTTTATGAGCAACCTCTCTATAAAAGTCATTGCTGGCAGCACCCGCCAAGGACGCTTCAGCGACAAAGCCGCCGCTTGGATTGCGGAAGAATTAAAAAAACAACCCGGGTTAGATGTTGAGGTTATAGATTTGGCAGATTATGAAATGCCATTCTTCAACGAACCGGTAAGCCCTTCATACAAGCAAGAACCGTACAAGCATCCTGTCGTTACAGCTTTTACCAACAAAATTGCCGAAGGTGACGCATACGTTATTGTAACTCCAGAGTACAACCACAGCACTTCCGGCGTTTTAAAAAATGCCATGGATTGGGTATATCAAGAATGGAACAACAAACCGATCGCATTTGTAAGCTATGGCAGCGTGGGTGGCGCCAGAGCCGTGGAACAATTGCGCTTAATTGCCATAGAACTACAGATGGCGCCAATTCGCGAAGCAGTTCATATTCCTGGCGAATCATTTTTCCCTGTTCTCTTTGGCCAAGCAGACGCGCAAGCCATGTTTACCGCAGCTACAGAAAAATCTTCCCGCATGATTCCACAACTTGTTTGGTGGGCGCAGGCTCTCAAAGAAGCGCGAAACAAATAATATATATCTCAAATAAAAAACCGACCATTATGGCCGGTTTTTTATTGTTATATTATTTTTGTAAAGCGCCAATTTTTAAGCCAGTTAATACATTTTCAGGCTTTGGCTGACCACCATGAACTTGTGTAAATGGCGCAGTAGCGTCTTTGCCACACAAAGGAATTATCTTGTCAGAACCACCTGGATGCTTATCAGTAAATTTAGTTACGTCGTATACAGAATCACGAACAATAATATAGCAATCTTCCGGCACATTATGCTTTGCAACTTCCGCAACGGTAAGCATAGACTTTCCAGCTGTTTCAGTTGTAGCTGGCTTGGTTTCGGTAACAGTCTTAGTTTGGTTTGCATCATCGCCATCTTCAACTTCATTTTCTATCTCATTTTCCACAGCTTCATTACTTTCACTGGAAACCTTATTTTCTACCGACTCGCCTTGCTCGGTCTTTTGATCATCAACAACTGTATTTTGCGCAGCACAGCCAGCCCCAGCTAAAATTAACAAAGCGCCGAACCCCGCGAATATACCGAGATATTTTTTCATATGTATTATGAAGTTAAAATTTAATAGATATATACTACTACACTGTGTAATAGTTGACAATAGCCTCCTTGATACTTTTCCACTGTTTTGAATTTTTCAAACCAAGCCGCGCTTTTGTATATCCAAAAAATATTTTCTCTAGCATGCTCGGTTTTTTCTGAGCCAATGCTTGCAATTCTTTAAGCACCTCTTTATCATCATATTTATTTAAAATCCGATCCACAACCACAGAATACTCCACATTGTCTTTTTCCAAGGCGGCCGCGCTTGAGATAATTAAATCTAACAAATCCCGCGCTTTTTGCTCTAATAATGGAACCTCGTCATCATACGCTGTTTCGGGGTCGCAAATATGAACATTCTGATCTTTATCCACAATAATATTAGGTAAAATTAATTCACCCCAAGTAATATTATTGGCGTGAGAATCCTGTATTTCCATCACTACTTTTTCAAGAATATCTAACAAGCCATTAGTATCTACTGTGTTAGCAAAATCACATTCGCCAAAATCTTTAATCACACCCCTATTGGCAAACAAATCATACGCGTTAATATTTGGTATAAAAGGCAAGACAACCATGTTTTTATCTTCGCATTCAATTGTTGGTATACGGCTTTTTTGCTCAAACTGTTCCTTCCACTCTTTGAAATCTGCTTTTTTCATGCGACAGCCGGTTGCCTTTTTCATAAAACCATCCAGCGCTCTATGCACTCGTGAAGCAGAATAATTATATACAACAAACAACTTTTCGCCACCGGACAATGTAACAATGTTGGTAATAGTACTAAAATTTCTCACTTTGGAATCGTACTCTGTGGCTGTTGCATTACCAGCAGCAACAGCGGGCAACGCAAAACGATTACTATTTTTTATAATTTCAATATTATTTCTTAATTCTATTTTTTGCGCCGGTAGAAGCTCCGTGTTGCGCGCCGCTTGGCGATCTGAGTATGGTTCCAAGGAAGCAATTACCTCTCTAACATCTTCAAGCTCTGCTGATTGAGGCGAGTTGTTTGGTTTTTCTACATTAGGATTAGGCCTGTTTTCAATTTGAAATTCAGCGTACGCATCTTCGGCGATTTCTGGTTTAGCTGATATGCCGACACTTTCTTTGTTTGGCACCATCGTTCCACTGTCAAATTCATGTTTTTTCATAAAATGCGCACTTACGATTAAGTGCTTGCTATGATACACAAAGAAAGACTCCGTGTAAATAAAATAAAACATCCTTTACTTAGAAGGATGTTTTATATAAATTTTTTGAGAAGAAATTCGTCGCCAGGTCTGTATATACAAATCTTGCATATACAGACCTACACCGACGACGAAAAAACTTCTTTCGCCCCCCCCTGACAAGCTATCCGCGATGAATATTTGTCCTCTCCAGATCGTTGACCGCAATCAAGCAGTCAGTGGCAAACTGTGACCTACCCACCAGTTCAAAGAAGGTCAGCTCGAGCTTGATTGTGGAGAGTGTCTGCCTTGCCAGCCTCACAGCTTCTTCATCGCCGTCAACAGCGTACAGATCCGCTAACAGCTGTGTCTTGCCATTCACAAACACCACACGATGACAGTGGCAGCGACCACACCAAGCGACCCAAAAACGAGCGACACCATCCCGCTTGTTGCAGATACTCTCCGACACATGCTCGCGCGAACACCTAAGAACCTCGTCTCTGTCCGCTTCATACCGCTCCGTATTTGCAGCGGACGCAGGCAGAAGAGGCTGCTCAACGGGAGATTCAACAATGCTCATTACTATCGAGCTCCAAGTTTTGGCAATCTTTCCCCAAAGAATTGCCTGGTTTGTTGCGTTATTTACGGGGGTATAGAGCACGAACTTATCACGCTCTCTATCCCCATAACTATCAGCAAAGACTACAGTATAAGCCAAAAAACAAGTTTTGTCAAACCACCTACCCCATATTGACAAGACTGCCTTCATATACTATAATCCGAGCATACGTGGGATCCCGACCATTCGGGAGTTTGTACCACTAACTATCTAAAAATATGTCAAAACGAATGGACGCAACCAGAGCCAAGATAGACAAAAATAAAGTCTATGGCTTGGACGAAGCAGTGAAACTGCTCAAAGAAACCGCAAGCGTAAAATTTGACGCTACGGTAGAGGTGCATGCCAACTTGGGCATTGACACCAAAAAAAGCGAACAACAAGTTCGCGCCACTGTGGTTTTACCACACGGAACCGGTAAAACAAAAACCGTAGCGGCTTTTGTAAGCCCAGAAAAAGAAAAAGAAGCAAAAGAAGCCGGAGCCGATTTTGTATACGGAGAAGAAGAAATCAAAAAAATTAAAGATACTGGAAAAATTGAATTTGAAATTGCCGTAACCACCCCGGACATGATGCCTAAATTGGCTTCAGTGGCTCGCGTACTTGGTCCAAAAGGTTTAATGCCTAACCCAAAAACAGATACTGTTGGCACCAACCTTAAGAAAATGATCGGCGATATGAAAGCCGGTAAAGTTACCTTTAAAAATGACGATCATGGCAATGTGCACCAAGCTGTAGGTAAAGTAAGCTTCGGCGAAGAAAAACTAAAAGAAAACATCCTTACCTTTGTAGACGCCTTGCGCAAAGCGAAACCGAACACAGCCAAAGGAACATTTTTAAAAAATGTTACCGTCTGCTCCAGCATGAGTCCGTCCATAAAAATTTCAGCCTAAATATATGAACCATCCCGATAACACCGGGATGGTTTTGTAAATATGGCCTAGATAAAAAAATAATAAAATCATATGTTTATTATTGCCTCTGTCGGCACAGATAATTTTTCCGAAGATAAAATCAGAAAAATAATTCTGGCGGGTGCTGATGCGCTGCGCTATAGTTTTTCATACGGGCCGATAGAAACAACTCTGGAAAGAATTAAATCCGGCATAAAAGTAATTGACGAACTAAATTCATCGGCAAAAATAATCGTAAACCTCCCTTCAAACCAGCTTCGACTGGCCGGACCTGACACACCAAGAAAGGTAATGGAAAACGAAGAAATTATTCTAAGCTCTGCCACACACATACCTTTACAGGAAGATTATATATATGTACACACACCAGAACTTGGTAATTTGGTATATATAAACCAAATAACTAGCATAGACCACGGCAAAATCGCACTTCAGGTTACTGAGATTATAAATAACCATAACATACGGGTTCGGGCTCTCAACGAGGGATTTTTGCAAAAAAGTCTCAGCATCCATATTACCCCACACATGAAAACATCGGATTATCTGCAAAAAACCAAGGAGGTTTTAATTCAGCTGGAAGAGATTGCACCCGATTATATTGCCGTCCCCTACATAAGCCCGGCAATAAACGAAGAGATAAAAAAATTATCAGATTATAGCTGGCGGCCAAAAATAATCACCCGCATCGAAAATCGATTGGCGATAGAAAATCTGGAAAAAATTTGTCAGGACAATTTTTATGATCTTATTGTTCTTAATCGGGGCAAGCTGGGAATGGAATTACCATTTGAACAACTAGGTATTTACCAGAAAGAATCAATTAAAACCATTAAAAAATATAAAAAACAGGTTATCGTTTCCTCTCAAATTCTGGAAGGGACCATTCATAACTACATCCCGCTGCGTTCGGATATTTTGGATTTAACCAATATTGTTTTAGATGGCGCTGACGGCATCATGCTGTGCAACGAAACTGCGCTTGGCACTCGCCCGGCCTACACTCTGTCGGTGGCAAAAAAAATCATTTTTGAAACTGAAAAATACAAAAAATTGAACAATTTATAGATTTGCCAACCT
>CAZHYG010000004.1:0-40664 GCA_964536615.1 uncultured Gammaproteobacteria bacterium | reverse complement strand
GCAGCATATTACCAAAAAAAATACGGCGCCACCACCTATCGTTTTTCTACTATTCTGCGGGGCTTGCTAGATCGTCTATACCTGGAACATAGCCGGGATAATCTGGTAAAAATGTCTGAAATTATTCGCACCACCTTTGGCGAAGATATTATGGCCAAGGCAATCGCCGGTGACGCATCGGCTGACAATAATAATATTATTATTGTAGAAGGCATTCGCCGCATGGCCGATATCACCTATTTATCCAAGCTGCCAAATTTTGTTTTAGTGGAAATTTTTGCCGAACCTGCCACCCGGCATTATCGTATGACACAGCGCAGAGAAAATAACGATGATGCAACAAAGACATTTGAGCAGTTTATGGAAGATCATAAACGCTCAACTGAAATTACCATTCCCGAAGTTATTAGCCATGCCACCGAACATATAGACAACAATGGCAGCATGCAAGATTTGGAAAATAATCTAGACGCACTACTAGCAAAATATCAAAAATAATGCGTTATGCAAGTTAATATAAAACGCATAGACAGTTCTCTGCCTCTACCCGAATACCAAACTCCCGGCTCGGTAGCTTTTGATTTGTATAGCCGGATAGATATGACTATTACCCCAAAATCTCTTGGCCTTATTCCTACAAATCTTATTATTGAAACTCCAAAAGGCTATATGCTTATGATTGCCAGCCGCTCCAGTACACCCAAAAAAAAGGGCTTGCTGGTGCCTCACGGGATTGGTATAATTGATCAAGACTATTGCGGAGAAAAAGACGAGGTTTTATTCCAGGCCTATAACTTTTCCGATCAAGAAGTAGTTATCACCAAAGGCGAACGTATTGGCCAGGGGGTATTTGTAAAAATCGAACGAGGAGAATGGCAAGAAACAGCCGAAATGACCGGTCCAAACCGCGGCGGGTTTGGCAGCACAGGACAATAATGTATTTATTTTAACTTTAAATATATGAAAAATTCAGAACGAAGACCGGTTGATCCAAATTTAGGAAAAGACAATTTTGGCGGCATAGGCAATCCGGATACAGAATGGGCTCAGGATTTAACTAGGCCCGCTAGCAAACTTGAAATAGAGGATGCTGCATGGGAAGAAAGGATAAAAGCAACTAAGCAAAGAATCGCGGAGGAAGACCGTGCTCCTCTTATAGAAGATGAAGCAACCCTAAAATCCTTAAAATTAAGAGAGTTAAAACCTGGAGAACATGCAGACGGAGACTGGGATCCTGAAACTGCTATTGAAGCCATGAGAATAAAACGAGAGCAAGGCGGGTTCTTAAAATGGATTGTAGCAAAATTAAAAGGCGGTCAAAACAATAACACCCACGTTCAAAAATAAAGACGGCAAAAACATATGCAAACCTACCTAGACATAGTTCGCCGGGTTTTAGAAACCGGTGAACGAAAATCAAACCGAACTGGCACCGACACCATTGCTGTGGCTGGGGCCATGTTTGAGCATGACATGTCTAAAGGTTTTCCGTTACTTACCACCAAAAAAACACCATTTAAACTCGTCGCTTCGGAATTAGAATTTTTTCTCAAAGGTATTACAGACAAAAAATGGCTCCAGGAACGCAACAACCATATTTGGGATGAATGGGCTCACCCAAAAAAAGCCCCTTACGGACATGACGAAGAATCCAAAAAGAAAATGCTCGAGGAAAGAGACCTGGGGCCAATTTACGGGTACCAATGGCGAAATTATAATGGAAAATACGAGAGCCACGACACCTGCTCTTTAGACAAAGGGGTTGATCAAATAAAAACCGTAGTTGAAGTATTAAAGAAAAATCCGCATGATAGACGGATGATCGTAAACGCTTGGAATCCGCTTATGCTTACAGAAATGGGACTGCCTCCTTGTCATTACGCTTTTCAAATAACCGTTATCAACAGCAAATTAAACCTGCTTTGGAACCAGCGATCTGTTGATGTTATGCTGGGGCTTCCATTTAATATTGCCAGCTACGCGCTACTCTTACATTTATTTGCCAAAGAAGGCGGGTTTGCCGAAGGCAAACTGATTGGGTTCTTGGCCGATACCCATATTTATGTAAATCACATAGATGGCGCCAAAGAACAACTTGCTCGTGATCCTAACCTGCACCCACTTCCTACTATTCAAACAGACAACTTCACTTCTATTTTTGACTGGAAATATGAAGATAGTAAAATTTTAAACTACCAAAGTTATCCGACTATCAAATTTGAAATCGCTGTCTAGCATGCCTTTTTCTCTTATTGCCGCCGTGGCAAAAAACAATTGCATTGGAAAAAACAACAAAATCCCCTGGAATGTCCCCGAGGATTTTCAGTATTTTAAAAAAACAACTCTGGGTAAAACATGCCTGATGGGACAAAAAACGTTTGAATCTATTTTGGGATATTTAGGAAAACCATTACCAGGCCGCCAAACCGTTGTTATTACTCTTGATACCACATTCAAACCGCCTGAGGGTGTACGAGTTTTTTATTCTCTAGACGATGCTTGGGAAGCATTACGGAACGAAGATGTGTTTATCTGCGGCGGCGCCAGTATTTACAAACAAACACTGGATCGCGTAGACACACTCTATATTACCTGGATAGATCAAGAACCAGACGGCGACGTATTCTTCCCTGCCATTAATCCTGCTATTTGGAAAGAAGCTTGGCGCGAAGATCATGACGGTTTTTCTTTTGTTACGTACACTAAAAATCATACTTCTTAATTTGTATTCTGCGATATGTTTATCATGATAGATGGTATTGAAGGCGGTGGAAAAAGCACTATTATGGAGACATGGAAGAAGTTTTTACTTGGTACCAATAAAACAATTTTTGATTTAAAAAAATACTGCCAAGAAACAGGTTCTGTGCCAGATTATAGCGCTATAGAACCATACGACGTAATTTGCACAGCTGAACCAACCTATTTTGGCATTGGTAAAATTATTCGCGAGGAACTAATAAAAAATGGCACTACCTACCCTGAAACAGCTATTGCCCACGCCTACTCTCTGGACCGACTAGTTATGTATACGAAAATTATTATTCCGGCGCTTAAAGACGGCAAAATTATTATCCAAGACAGAGGAGTTTCCACCTCTCTGTGCTACCAGGCTTTAAGCGGCAACCTTACTTCCGAGATGTTGGCAGGCTTGCCTGGAAACGCCCTTGCCTTGCAGCGCCGACCGGATTATTTGGTGCTTACTGATATGAGCCCCGAAACTGCCCAGCAAAGACTGGCTACTCGCTACGACAAACAAGATGATGCAATATTTGATAAAATGGATTTTCAACAAAAAGCTGCAGCGCGATATAAAGCAAAAGAATTTACAGACTTGTTTGCCAGTCGCGGCACCGAGGTAATTTACTTGAATACTGATGTTGAAATTGATACAATGAAACAAGCAGCAGTTGAACTGCTTTCAAACTGCCTTAAACTTACATAATTCATATCTATGCTTAAAAATTCATCGGAAATTATACGCGAAAGCTGGAGCGTATATAAAAAAAATTGGAAAGTTCTAGTGCCGTTCATGGTTATTCTATTTGTACCAAAAAATTTGATAATGCCAGTAATGGGCACTTTATTTTTATACCTCGAAACTTTCTTACCCGGCTCATTTATGGTAAACAATGTGATTATCTTGCTTATTGCTACAGCTGTGGCAGTACTTAGCATCTGGGCTTCCATTGCGCTGGCTAAAACACTTTATGCGCTCACCAACGGTCAAATCCTACCTTGGAAGGAATCATTTTCTGTTTCTCTAAACCTTATCGGCCCCATCTTCTCATCCTCCATACTCGTATTTTTCATTGTACTAGGTGGGGCTTTACTTTTTATAATACCGGGCATTATTTTCATGGTTTGGTACAGCTTTTATTTTTTTGCAATTGCTTTTGAAAACCAGCGCGGTTTTGCAGCTTTAAATGCGAGCAAGGCATTGGTTGTTGGACGATGGTGGACAATCATTATACGCCTATTCTTACCAGCCCTGTTATTTGCGGTAATTTATATCGTTATCACTTTTGTCCCCCTCTCACTTATCGGCCTAGTGCATCTACCAAAATTTTTAGAATCTATTTTTTTCAACCTCACCACTTCGCTCATCAGCAGCATTATGGCCCCGCTTTTATCTCTAGCCGCTATTATTCTCTACCAAAGCGCCAAACAAAACCCGGTTTCAACATCCGCACAAACGCCTCCTACTCTACAGTAAATTTCCTTAGCCCAAAACCCCGAAAAGTCGGGGTTTTTTGTTACAGCTCAGCCATTTTATCCTGGTTGCAATTACTATATAAAAATGATATTCTTACACCATAGCATTATTTTTTTCTATGGCTAACTACACTCCTATTATCGGCATGGAAATCCATGTAGAGCTCAAAACTAAAAGTAAAATGTTTTGCGCATGCAAAAACGATCCATTTACTTCGGCACCCAACACCAATATCTGCCCTATTTGTCTGGCTCATCCCGGAACCCTGCCTGTGCCAAATCAAACAGCTTTGGAATGGGCCGTTAAAATTGCTCAGGCGCTTAACTGCACTATTAGTATTTCCAGCAAATTTGACCGCAAGCACTATTTTTATCCAGACCTGCCAAAAGCTTATCAGATATCCCAGTATGACCAGCCAATTGGCGAACATGGCTATATTGATTTAGAATTTTTACCAAATAAAAACTACCGAGAAAAGGCCCATATCGGAGTTACCCGTGTGCATATGGAAGAAGATACCGCCAAACTCGCTCACGACTCAGCTCATAATACTCTGGTGGATTTTAATCGTGCCGGCGTACCGCTGGTGGAAATTGTTTCCGAACCAGACGTTACCAGCTCGGCTGAAGCCAAAGCATACTGCCAAGAAATGCAAACTATTTTCCGCTATCTGGGTGTAAGTGATGCTGATATGGAAAAAGGCAATATGCGCTGCGAAGCTAATATTTCCATACAGGAAACAGGCAAATTTATTAATGACCATGGGGTAATCAAGCCTGTAGACGGATATTCGCTCAATCCAAAAGTAGAAGTAAAAAATATCAATTCTTTCCGCGCTGTAGAAAAAGCCATAGAATTTGAAATTAAACGACAAACAGACATGTTGGCGCGCGGCGAAACTTGGAAACAGCAAACACGAGGATGGGACGATGCCAAAGGCGAAACTGTGATGCAGCGCGAAAAAGAAACCGCCGCTGACTATCGTTATTTCCCTGAACCAGATATTCCTCCGTTTAACCCAAGCGTCTTAGCCGAGCATGCATCTTTGCCGGAACTCCCACAGGCCAAGCGCGCGCGCTTTAGAGATGAATACGGTTTCTCATACGCAGATGCGGAGCTATTAACAAACGACCTCAATTGGTCTGCCTACGCAGAACAAGTCATGAGCGAGCTCGTTTCCTGGCTGCACAGCTTAAGCGAGCATAAAACCGATACCGATGAAATTATAAAAAACAAACAACAGCAAATTGCTCGCCTAGCCGGAGGATGGCTTACCAGCAAACTGGTCGGCGCTATGACTGAACGATCTATTGATATACGAACACTCAGATTAAAACCGGAAAATTTTGCCGAGCTTGTTGCGCTCATTTATACCAATAAAGTGAACTCAACTAACGCCCAAAAAATTCTAGTTGAGATGCTTGATTCTGGTGTTGATTTGGATCCAACTCATGTCATGGAAGAAAAAGGCTATGGACAGATAAGCGATGAAGGCGCGCTTTCCTTGGTGGTAGAAGAAGTGATAAAAAGCCACCCGGCCCAAGTAGAACAATTTAAAAACGGCAAAGAAGCTATATTGCAATTCTTAAAAGGTATGGTGATGAAAGCGACCGAAGGGTCGGCAGATCCGGCCGTGGCTGAGAAACTGCTTCGCGAAAAAATAAAATAAAATACTAAAAAATTCCAGGTTCTCTGGAATTTTTTATTTATCTAGGTTATTTTCCCTGGCTTCGTGTTGCTTGCTTTTGAACTTCCAGATCCATATAATTTGTATACCAATTATACTCTGAACCAAGCAAATTTGCGGCCAACTCTACCACCAAGTTACCTGTTTTTTTATTCTCATCCAAATCCGGCGCGAGCTCTACAATGTCCATACCCACTACCGGCAACTTACCTATCAGCTTTGTAATAACTGAAGCTTCTCTTCTTGTTAGTCCATCTGGTGAAGCCATTGGAGTGGCAGGTGCATAGGCCGAATCTATGGAATCAACGTCTAAACTTACCCATACATGCCCAACCCTTTTTTGCAGTTCAAATAAGCTTTGTGCCAACGGCTCAATTCCGCCACGCATCAAATCCATAATCGTAAACACAGTTATATTTTCTTTTCTCATTATTTCAATCTCAGCCTGATCCAAATCTTTAATACCAATATAGATAATATTTTCACTTTTGATTTTTGCTCCCGGCTGCAACACTTCGGTTAATCGATGGTGCCCCATACCAAGCACAGCTGCCACTGGCATGCCATGTATATTGCCGGACATTGATGTTTCATCTGTATTAATATCACCATGAGCATCTATCCAGATAAGCCCTAAATCTCCTCCGCAGGCCACAGACGCGCCAGATATGGTGCCTATAGACAGGGAATGATCGCCGCCAAGCACCAGCATTTTATTGCCCATTTTAATTTCATCCCGAACAATCATGGCGGTTTTTTCCACCACCCGGCTAATTTCATCCAGATATTTTACTTTGATATCCCCCATTTCCGTCTCTGACTTATTAGCACACTCCACATCTCCCAAATCTTTATACAGCAGTCCAATATTTTCACACATCGTTCTCAAACCGCAATTTCTGATATATTCCGGGGCCAAATATGTGCCGACAGTATCTTTGCCTAAATCTAAAGGCACGCCCAACACCGACACATTACCTGCCACTTTTTGCTTTTCATAAAAAACTAAATTTTCACTGGTCATAGATTCGTAGAATACATTTATTTTTTCCCTTCCAATTCCATAAACTTTTTAACTTCCGAAATCGTACTCATAAACTGAGCCGGGAAAATAATCGTAGAGTTTTTTTCCACGCTGATTTCAGCCATAGTTTGCAAATTACGCAATTGCAGTGCGATTGGATGAGCTGCCATAACATCAGCAGTCTCCGCCAATTTCTGTGAAGACAAAAATTCACCTTCAGCAGCAATAATTTTTGCCCGCTTTTCACGCTCAGCTTCGGCTTGTTTGGCCATAGCGCGCTGCATACCTTCTGGCAATTCAATATCTTTAATTTCTACAACCGTTACCACTACACCCCAGCTTTCGGTATGAGAATCCAAAACCGATGCAATGCTTTTATTTATTTGATCGCGTTCGCTTAATATTTCATCCAGCTGAAATCGGCCCACAATATTTCTAATGGAAGTTTGCGCAATTTGATTGATGGCGCTCATCACATTTTCAATTGCTACAATGCTTTTAATCGGATCAACAATTTTATAATATGCTACCGCAGAGACATCCACCGAAACATTATCGCGGGTAATAATTTTTTGAGTTGGCACCGGCAATGTGATAGTGCGAAAATCTACCGTACGCACTTTATCAATCAACGGAATAATCCAATTTAAACCAGGTTCTTTTACACCCACAATTTTACCAAAACGAAACACAACACCTTTTTGATACTGTTGAACTACTTTAAAACCGGCGATGATAATTACCAATGCCACTGGCAATAAAAATCCTAGGTCCATATGTATAATTTAGATAAATTAAAACGATTATTTAATACGCTGCAATGCTTCTTTAAGAAGCTGTTCGCTGGTTTTGCCAAAAATATCTAGGTCTTTAATAGCATTGCGAGCTTCAGCAATTGAATATCCGAGCGCTCCCAAACCAGCCACCACATCCGCCAAAACACCATCGAACTCCGCCCCCACACCATCGCCTGTGCCCATTTTATTTTTGAGTTCTACCAAAATACGCTCCGCGGTTTTTTTACCAATTCCGCTTACGTTTGTAAGATAAGCCAAATCGCCTCGGCTTATAGCCGTGGAAATTTCTTGTACAGTGCCCAAAGAAAGCAAATGCAGGGCTGTTTTTGGCCCAATGCCGCTAACTAGTAAAAACTTTTCAAACAATTGTTTTTCTTGAATATTCACGAAACCATATAGTTCCATAGCGTTTTCACGCACTGCCAAATACGTAAGAATTTTGACTTGCGCGCCCACTGTCCACGATGCGGATCCAGGACGAGAATTTACCATTACCTCATAACCAACCCCGCCGGAGGTAAGTATAGTAACAGTGTTTTCCTGCTGTTCAATAATTGTACCCGCAAGCATTGAGATCATATATTATTTTTTCTTTGTTCTGCTTACACGAATCAAACCGCCACACGGCACAATTTCCACACCTTTCTTTTCTAATTCATCCAGATATAAATTCATGCCCAAGGAATCTGAAGACATATGCCCGGCAACTACAACGTTCAGGCTATGCTCGTTGGCTTTTTCTCGTGAATCTTTTTGCATATGCATACCGATCACCGTACTAATACCACTACGAGAGAGTTCGCTGTATATTTTACTGGACGGCTCCGTACCGCCAGTCATTTCCAAAATAAACTTACCTACTTTATTTTTTGGACTGCCGGCGAAAATTACAGGACCGTTGCCGCGTCTTTTTGCTTCTTGGTATTCAGGTATTTCCATAAGCGCATCCATAACATCACCAACTGTTTTTGGTTTTCTCTTATTTAAGAAATCCGCCAAAAATACATTAACCAAATTATCTGTTGGCGTATGCATGTTCATTAAATTAACGCCTAACAATCGCGCCATATCTATTACCTGATAATGATTATATGGATGAATACCGCGGCCTACTTCCGTAATTCGCTCTTCCATATATTTTTCTGCCAAATGCACGGGCACGCCTAATTCTTCGTATACTTCAATTACCATATCCATAACACCATTTAATGTTGCCAAACTACCACCTACAGGATGGTGCACAACAACAGCGTCAATTTTCTTACCACGCTCGTTCAACTGAGTTGCGAGCAGCACCTCACCGGCATCTGCGTCTATACCAGCCAAAATTCGCTTTATAGGCGCCTTAGGATCGCCAGTATGCATGCGACAATCATCAAAATAAGGGTTTACCAACCGCTCTTCTTCAAAATATGCTTTGTCTGCCGGTTTCAAATTTTCATATTCTTTTTTTACCCTGTCCAGGTACTCTTTTACCCGTTTTGTTCCGCGCGGATCTGCCTCTTTTCCCATCCGGATACCCAGCTCGTACATGTCTTTAAAATTCAGCATAATGGTGCTTATATAATGAATAAATTTATTGATAATTTACTCTAAAAAACCCGCACTGTCAACCAAAAAACAGCCTTGATTAAAGCTGTTTTATAGGGCGCTGCGGAGATACTTCCTTCAAAGGTTAGGTCTCCGCAGCTCGTTGTAGACTCGGGTTTTTGATGTTTCGTTAGAAACCTCCATCGTCTTGCTACAGTCGTGTGTAGCCACACTCTTAATCGCGAAGTCGCGACATATGAGCGGTATTAAGATATACTAAAAACACCCGTTTGTCAAGGGATGTTTTTAGTATATTGGAATTACTTTTTTTCTATTAATATACTCACGGCGATTCCATCAATTTCTTTTACTTCTCCACCTTCGCCCTCTGCCATCTCTTCCGCTAAAACCGACTTCTTAATTTCTTCGTTATATTCAGAGAACACCGTATTAAGCATTTCATCTTGTGTACGGTACAATACCGAAACCTTGTCCGAAATAGTCAATTTTTGATCTTTACGGATTTGATTGATAGTTCGAACAATTTCACGCAACAAGCCTTCTTTTTTGAGCTCATCGGTAATAACCGTACTTAAAGTTACAGTTATGTCTTTAGCTTGTTTTACCACCCCTTCTCCATCGCCGTTTATAACCTGTTTTACATTTAATTCATCCGCAATCACATCTTCCAAATCTTTAGAAAGCACTAGCTTGCCAACATAAATAGCGCCGAGCGGTTGTCTAATTTTTAAACCTGCTTCAGCCCGAGCGGCCAAACCAAGCTCTACCACCTCGCGCGCCACACGCATCTGCGCCAAGACTTCTTCATCTACAAAATTCTGCTTAACTTCTGGCCAACTTTCCAAATGCACGCTTTCTGCACCATCCTCGCCTTTTACTTGCTGATATATTTTTTCGGCAATAAACGGTGTAAACGGCGCCATTACTTTGGAAAGTGTTAGCAAGACTTCACGGAGTGTTGTAAGCGCTGCTTGCTTATCATTTTCATCATCACCTTTAAATCTATCTCGGGATCGACGTACATACCACTGAGAAAGCTCAGTTACAAATTCTACAATTGGACGGCTAGCCTCGGCTAACTTATACGTTTCCATACCTACCACCACTTCTTTGATTAAAATTTGCAGCTTTGCCAAAATCCACACATCCAAAACATTGGTTGAAACGGCCGAAACTTTCGGCATCTGCTGTTGCGCGTACATGCCATAAAACTCAACCACATTATACAAAGTATTTATCAGTTTACTGTACATCTCTCGCACTCCAGCTTCAGAAAAATTAAGTGATTCAGCCGCCATAACCGGCGAAGTAACCAAATAATATCGGAGCGCATCAGCGCCGTATTTTTCTATAACAATTTCCGGTTCAGGATAATTTTTTAACCGCTTACTCATCTTGCGCCCATCTTCAGCCAGCACAATACCGTTTACAATTACATTTTTAAAAGCCGGCTCGGAACCAGTAACCGGAATAGATGGCTGCTCTCCCATGGTAAGCGCGGTTGCCAGTACATGCAATGTGTAAAACCAGCCTCTGGTTTGATCCTGGCCCTCAGCAATAAACTCAGCTGGAAAACTCGCTTCAAACTTTGCTTTATTTTCAAATGGATAATGCATTTGGCCATACGGCATACTGCCGGATTCAAACCAACAATCCAGCACTTCGGGAATACGCTTCATAACGCCACCGCATTTTTCACATGGCAATTCTATATTATCAATAATATGTTTATGCAAATCGGTAATTTTTTGACCGGATAATTTTTCAAATTCGGCTACAGATCCAATCACCAGAGTTCCATCGCATTTTTCTGCAGCACACTGCCAAACCGGCAATGGAGTGCCCCAATAACGGCTGCGGGAAATTGCCCAATCGCGCGCGCCTTCCAGCCATTGGCCAAACCGGCCTTCTTTAATATGCTCCGGCACCCAATTTATTTTTTGATTGTTTTTAAGAAGCTGATCTTTTATTTGAGTAACCCGAACAAACCAGCTGGTGGTGGCATAGTTTAGCAACGGAGTATCACATCTCCAGCAGTGCGGATAGCTGTGCTCTATTTTTTCTTTACTAAATAATTTTCCGTTATGCGCCAGCCATTTAATAATCTCTACATCGGCTTTGGTATTATCGTCCTTTGGTTTTACCTCCATGCCGGCAAAATCTGTAACTTCTTTTACAAATTTACCGTCCATGGATACATGCTGCACGAGTGGCAACCCTTCGGCTTTACCAACTTTAAAGTCGTCCTCACCAAACGCCGGGGCAATATGCACAATCCCGGTACCATCGGCAGTAGATACAAATTCAGCAGAAACCACTCTAAATGCATTTGGCGTATCTTTGTAATATGGAAAAAGCGGTTCGTATTCTAGGCCAACCAAATGCACACCTTTCATCTCTTTTACAATTTTATACTCACTATCTTTCAAAACTTCTTGAAGTCTTTCTTTGGCAAGCACAAAGTAAACTAAAGGACCTGTTCCCATATCTTGCTTTTCTATCAAAACATAATCTATATCTTGACCAACCGCCAACAAAACATTGCCCGGCAATGTCCAAGGGGTTGTTGTCCAAGCAAGCACAAACGTATTTTCCGGCAAATTATGTTTCTCCGGATTTTTGATCTTAAACTTTCCAATCACCGAAATATCTTTAATGTCTTTATACCCCTGGGTAACTTCAAAATTGGATAATGTGGTAGAACAACGAGGACAGATATGCATGGCCTTATAATCTTTATAGATCAAACCCTTGTCCCACAACTGCCTAAACACCCACCAAACGCTTTCCATAAAACCCGGATCCATGGTCTTGTAATCGTTTTCCATATCCACCCATCGCCCCATGCGATTTACCGTCTTTTTCCATTCAGTGGCATACTTTAAAACCGTGGCTCTACAAGCCTCGTTGAATTTATCTACACCGTAATCTTCAATGTCTTTTTTAGAAGCCAGATCCAGCTCTTTTTCAATAATATTTTCTACTGGCAAACCATGGCAATCCCAACCCCATTTTCGCTCTACTCGCTTGCCTTTCATAGTCCAATAGCGAGGCACCGCATCTTTCATAAGAGACGCCACAATATGGCCATAGTGAGGCAAACCAGTGGCAAATGGCGGGCCATCATAAAAATGATATGGCTCGCTTTGGGAGCGACTGAAAATAGATTTTTCAAAAACTTGATTGTCTTCCCAAAATTTAAGTATTTCTTGTTCTTCTTGATTGGAGTTATACATACGTTTAACTTATTTCCAATTGGTTAATATATGGGGAAATTTTATTATCTAAGACATCTTTAATAATTTGTAAATGATTTTTTCCATCTGGAAATTTATCTTCACACTCGACTATTACCCTGCGGCAATCTTCTATCTTAGCCAACACATGCTCTACCGGCCTTGCCACACTGGCTCTGTTTTCTATTTTTTCTTCAATATCTTTCAAAAGCGTATTAATTGGCACTATTTTTTCTTCAAGCAACGCCTTGAGTTCTCTGTTTTTAATATTAGCAAGTTCTCTAAAAATAGGATGACACAATTTATGCGGACGCGGCTCTTTAATTTCTACAGAACCAAATTGTGTTTCACGTTTCATACTAATAGATAAATATTAGTAAACAGTACCAAAAATGCTTATTTTAGTCAAAAAATTTAACCAAAACAACCTGTACAGTTTTTAATCTAAACAGGTTGTGGACAACGCTCAAAACAAGATTGATATAACCATCAACTTAAATGCGGATGTTCATTAGAAGTGCCGGCAGCCAGTTGGCATCCTGCTTGGACCGAAAAAAAGCTCTCTCTGGTTCATGTCAGGATTACCAGCAAGATCATGGCGAACATACTCAGCAGCAGCGCCTCTCATGGTTTCTATTTCCATTTCCAGATCCTGCATATACACAGCTGGATGCGGTTTTTTTAACCACTTAATCTTCAGCTCTATCTCATGATGCCAGCACTCGCCCGAATTCGGGCAGATTATCCTCATTCCATAACCTGGCCACCCTCCCATGACCACACAATTAGTCATGGCGGTACACACAATGCATTCAAATACCTGCAAACTACGGAAAGAATCCCCTCGTTGATTTGGATAGTTGCACTGGGAAATATCGTACAAACGCACGGTCTCAGGTGTAGTTTCCTTTGTTTTTTGCGTTACCATTGCATCCTCCTCTTTTGTGAAAGAACAAAAAAATACCATCCCTGAAGGGACGGATTGCATTTTTTAAAATCATCATCCCCATAAAGGGTTGGTATTCGCACCTTATCTCTATTTAGACAGGTTGCGGGCAAAGCATTGGGCCAAATCCCTTAGCATCTTTGCACTCTTGATGTTTGAATTGTATTTTAATTATATCTAATGTTAAAGTTTTGTCAAAATAATCTGTGGACAAAAAAATCACAAAAAGGTACAATTATACACGTAATTTAACCTCAACTTATGCTTTATATTGCTTCAGACCATGCTGGTTTTCAGCTTAAAAAAGAACTATTTAAATATATATCAACAGATTTAAACCGAGATATAGAAGATCTTGGACCTGAGGCGTTTATAGATACTGATGATTTCCCTGATTTTGCTGCTCCACTGGCTACAAAAGTGGCTCAGGATAGCGAAAATATGGGTATTCTTATCTGTGGCACCGGCCAAGGTATGTGCATTGCCGCCAACAAAATAAAAGGTGCGTATGCCATAATTGGCTACAATCTTTCTGCCACTGAACTGGGCCGCAGACATAACAACGCCAATATTTTGTGCCTTCCTGGCACTCCAGCATCTATGGATTTTGCCAAAGCCATTGTCAAAAAATTTCTTGAAACCAAATTTGATGGCGACCAACGTTTAGTGCGCAGAAATCAAAAAATTAAAGACTTAGAAAAATAATATGATTCCTCTTATAACTCCGGCAATCTTAACCGATAGCTTAGAAAAATTTAAAGAACAGCTTAACAAAATTCACACCAACTATTCTTCAGTGCAAATAGACGTGATGGACGGAATTTTAGTAGAAAGTAAATCATTTAGCGAACGAGAAGAACTTAACAGCATAGAATCAGAAGCGTATTTTGAACTACATCTGATGGTTCAAGACCCTATCGCAGAGCTTAATAAATGGCTTAATGTAGCCAATATTACTGGTGCGATATTTCATATAGAATCGGGCGCGGATGTTGCTCAATGCATCAATCTAATCAAAAAACAAAACTGGAAAGCCGGCATCGCTCTCAACCCAGAAACCCCTCTAGAAAAAGTGCTACCGTACATTAGTATGGTAGATGAAGTACTGTTTATGACAGTACATCCGGGACATCAGGGCTCAGTTTTTGTGGAAGAGGTTCTAGAAAAAATAAAAGCATTTAAAAAATTAGGTGTAGAAACTACTTGCTCTGCAGATGGAGGCATTAACGAACAAACCATACAGTCCGTGGTTGCTGCGGGCGCTGATAAACTTTATGTTGGCAGCGCTATTGTACAAGCATCAAACCCTGAAGCTGCTCACGAAAATCTTATTAAAGCTATTGGTGAAACCACCATTTAATGTTTCATATTATGCTCGATCTTATCATTATAGGCGCGGCTGCCGCCGGATCAACTGCTGCTATATATTCCGCCAGACGCAATCTTAATTTTAAAGTAATTACGTTAGATACTGGCGGAGAAGTAGCCTTATCTGGAGAAGTTGGCAATTGGCCAGGCATTACCTCTATTCAGGGTTTTGAGCTCGCGCAAAAATTTACCGAACATGTAAAATCATACGGAGTCACAATTGACGAGGGGTGGAAAGTTGAAAAAATCTCCCCTGTAAAAAAACATTTTTCGGTAACTGCCACAAATGGCGGAGGACAAACACAAACCTTTGAAGCCAAAGCAATTATTATTGCAACCGGCATTCATCCTCGACATTTAAATATCACCGGAGAAAAAGAGCTGTACCAAAAAGGCATCACCTACTGCACTGTATGCGATGGTCCGCTATACAGAAACAAGACAACCGTTACAGTTGGCTCTGGAAATTCCGCTCTTGAGTCTGCCCTCATGATGGCCGGCATTGCCAAAAAAGTTTATCTGCTAAGTAAATTCGCCAATACCCCAGAACAAAACGGCGGCTTTCCTAAAGGAGAGAACATTTTAATTGAAAAAGTGAAAGCTTTACCAACAGTTGAGATTATTTACGAAGCAGAAACTGTAGAAATTAAAGGAGAAAATAAAGTAACCGGACTAGTGTACAAAGACACCTCTGGTGGCATACACGAATTGGCTGTAGACGGCGTCATGGTACACATAGGACAAATTCCTAACTCGCAATTTGCCGATGGAATTGGAAAAAATCCTGTAGGAGAAATTATAGTAGATCAAAAATGCCGTACGAACGTGCCAGGTATTTTTGCTGCCGGAGATGTAACCGATGTTGCGTACAAACAAATCGGCATTGCCGCAGGACAGGGAATTATTGCCGCCCTGGCTGCAATAGAGTATATTAATAGATGGACAGAGTAGCTTGTTTCGGGATAAGACCGCTCGGCGCACATATATAATTTATTTCAAACTAAATAATATATATGAATGAATTTTTAAATCTTTTTTCTACATTGCCCCTTCCCTTGCTAGACATTATTATAAATGTAGTTGCGGGCCTGGGAGCAATCCTCTTAACATACGGTGTTTTTCTTGAAGCAGAACGACGCCAAGACGCGGTGTTTATTATTGCTTCAGGATGCTTGCTGGTATATGCCATGTGGGTAGGAAACAAAATATTTTCTCTAGCTATGATTGGTTTATTTGTGGGCAGCTGGATAGAACTTATTGAAATACTACTCGGCAAACACCATCATGTCTGCATTCCTGAACCGCATATAACTGAAAAGAAATAATTTTATGCTTGACCTTATCACCATCGGAGATGCGCTCATTGATACGCATGTTTTTATAGACAACGCCACTTTGGAATGCGACATCAATCAGCAAAACTGCCAGCTCTGCTTAAACTATGCCGGCAAAATTCCAATCACCCACAGTTTCCAAGCTTTAGGCGGTAACGCAGCCAACGTAGCAATTTCAGCTCGAAACTTAGGCCTTTCTACAGCCATTATTGCTTCTATTGGCAAAGATGCCAACGGACAAATGGTGCAAGCAGAATTGAAAAAACAAAAGGTGCAGACCAAACTGCTTCATATTGACGCTGCTACCCCTACGCGCTATGCCGTTGTGCTCAATTTCAAACAAGAACGCACAATTCTTTCTTATCACCAAAAACGAAACTACCGGCTTCCTAAACGAATTCCTGCAACACAATGGATTTACTACACTAGTCTCAGCGAAGGATATGAGAGCATGCAGAATGATTTTATTAATTTTTTAAGCAAGCACAAAAATATACGTGTAGCGTATAACCCGGGATCTTTGCAACTGCAAAATCTAGACATGGTAAGAGAAATAATTACCCATACTAACATTCTCATTGTTAATGTAGAAGAAGCTTTAATTATTCTAAACAAAAAAAATTCCCCGAATCTTAAACCTGAGACTCTCATTTCCGAACTTCTAGCCTTAGGAGCTAAAGAAGTGGTTATTACAGACAGCCACAAAGGTGCATGGGCAGGAGATGGCCACCAGCTATGGCATTGCCCTGGCTTTCCAATAACCGTTGTTTCAAAAACTGGCGCAGGTGATGCATTTTCAGCCGGATACTTGGCCGCTCGCTTGCACGACCAATCTGTTGAAACTGCCCTAGTTTGGGGTATCGGCTGCAGCTCGCATATTATTTCCACTCCACACACTGCTCAATCCCGTATAAACAAAAAAGAAATGACCGAAATCATTTCTAAATTTTCTTCTATAAAACCTTCTCTGATTTCTTAAAAAAGATTTTCAGTGGAATTATAAAAATCTATCTGCATCGGAATATTGATGCCTCTCATTCTGTTAAGCTCTGCTTTTCGTCCGGTAAAAAATTCCTGTGCTTGGCACACTGCATCATAATCCAACTCCCGCCCCAGCAAACATAGCCCGTGTTCAAAATCTTGAATTTTAGCTTCAATTTCTACAGCTAACGGCGAGCCTGCTTCTTCTTGTTTTAAGAAGTCATGCAACGACTCCATGCTTATTTTAATTTTTTCCAATAAAGCTTCGTACTCGCTTACTTTTTGTAAATAACCTTGCTTCCCCATTCCCGTTAACTCGCGACGCACATATTCTTTTAATTCTATTCTCATTTCTACCAGCGCCCTCCCTAACTCTTCTCTTTCTTCTACAGAAAAAAACGAAGCTGGACGGCCAGAATAGACATCTCCCAAAGTACCGCCAAACTCTTTAAAGGCAGCATATTTTGATTGCAACCCTTCACTCATCTTGGGTATTAAAAAATGATCGCCGAGCGAATGCTCGGTTAAGCGTAAAAAATGCGCATACGCTTGATTCCATGGCCACATTTGATAACCAAACACAATCATGGAACGCTCTATTTCTGACAGAGTAGTATTAGGATTCTGTTCTAATCGCGCCACCTCTTTTTCCATAGCCGACACGATACGTTCTGGCACCAAGGGCGGCACATGATTATACAAAAGATGAAATAATTGCAAAGTTGATTGCATGAAGTTAAATATTATGACTGATATAATACATTGCCACCCCCGCCGCCACACTTACATTAAGACTGTTTTTTTTACCAAGCATTGGGATTTCGATTGCCATATCGCAATATCGCAATAGCGATCGTGGCACGCCTGTTTTTTCATTACCGAGCACTAACGCTACAGGAGACTTTGGTTTCCAGGAAAATAAATCCTGGCTGTTCTTTGTTTGCTCTAGCGCAACTATATTATACCCCATTTTTTTTAATTCGCTAAGCAATCTGCCTGCTTGTTTTCTATACTCCCATGGCACCCATTTTTCTGCGCCAAGTGACACCTTATCAACCTGCACATGCGGCGGACATGGCGTATATCCGGTAAGATATAATTTATCAATACCTGCGCCATCAGCAGTACGAAAAATTGCGCCCACATTGTGGCCGCTGCGAATATTCGGGAGAATAACAATTAATTTATGTTCGGGCATACAAAAAATATATCAGGGATTTTATAAACAATCAATATGCAATAAAAAACCGCCTTTATAGCGGTTTTTTATTTTGTTCTATTATTTTATTGATACAACGGGAACGTATTTACCGTAGTTGGCAAGGCACCGTTATATTGGGTTACCCCGCTTGCATTTACTAACACCAGCGTTCCTCCGTGACCAGTATTGCTAAAACGTATTGTTGCTACACTGCCATCATTAAAGTTAATGCGGGCGCCAGTTTCGGTAGCTGTATTATCGGCTACAGCACTGGTTACTTTATTATTTACACCAATGATGTGCAGGAATAAAGATTCGGTACCACTGCTATGCGCAGCCTCAGCACGCACACCGCTAAATACATTGGTAGTTGTCCAAGATACACCAGCTGGAGCCAATCTCCAGACATCTGCTCGCTGACCATCAGCTGTAAATGTTAGCTGGTTACCAGAAATAGCTGGCGCGCCAGACATTTGCAACTGGAAGGTTCTTGGAGTGCCCGCAGTATTTGCAACAGCCCTATCAAAGAGCACCACTGCGCCTGATTTGATAAACAACATTTCACGTTCAGATTTTGCTACCAAGAATTGGTTGGTATATGGATCGGTGTATACCGGTCTAGTATTCATCAGTTCGTAAGTGAAGAGAGAACCGTCAGACAAAGCCAAGATTTGAGACGGAGCTGAACCTTCACGCTGAGAAGCAGAACCAATGCGAACTAAGTTATGGTATATTTCCTGACCATCAATACCACTGTTAGAACGCAAATTTGCGTCGTCAAATAGCCAAGTACCAGCAACATTTAACATAAATGAACCCTGATCTTTATGCGCATGACTTTGATCATACAACCCAGCGATAGTATGAAGAAGGATAGCATTAGTATTCCATGAAGAACGAGTATACAGGTTGCCTGTGCCAGTACCAAAGTAAGTAGTGTTCAGGGTTGATAACGGACGAGCAGTAATGGTAGGCCAATCATTGATAAAGTCAGACCAATAACTTACGCTGTACTGCATTTGAGGCACATTGGACTGAGCAAGCAGAGTCTTAATAGCTCCCGAAACTTGTTCATTCGGGTAGAGCGACATTAAGTTCTCAAGTAATTCACGGTGATAGTCATAGAATGTAGCGGTGGCATCACGGGATTGATCGCCAGTTGGCACAAACCTGTTAAGTGTTGGAGCCATTGAATTTGCCCACCAGAACATGGTGCCTAAGGTGTGCGGTGTTTGATTGGCAATATTTACACCCGTTGATTTTTCCCACCAGAAATACAATTTGAACAGACGTTTTTGGGCAGTACCATAACCAGTACCTTCCAAAGATCCACCGCCAGGCAAGCTATTGAATGCTGGAATTAATTGGGCTTGAATTTTTTCGTTGTAGAATTTATTGAGCCACTGAGCAGACTGTGGATTTTCTCCGTAGGTTGCCAAACCAGTAAACATGGTGGCTTCTAAGAAAGAATAGTAGTAGTTATTGAATGGATCATTGAGCGACCAGCCAGACCATGGATGATTAACACCTCCCCAGCGTACTTCATCTGGATCACCCCATAAATTATTGAGTACGGTATTCATGTAATTAATCCAGCGAGTCTTTTGAGCTGGAGTAAGCCTGTCGTTTGCCCAGTCGTATACAAGAGCAATATCGCCAACATAATCACCAACTTCCAAGAAACTATCGCCGGCAACTACTGGACGCATACCGCCGTTTATTCTAGCCTCTTCGGCAGCTACAAACGCGTCTACTTTGTTAATCGCAAATGTTGCGTAACGAACTTCGCCGGTTAAACGGTACATCAGCGCTGCAAACCAACCCTGGAACGCATAATTTGTACCTGGACTTGCTAATTCATTATTCACCATTGTTCTAAAGCGAGCAGCGCCAGCAGTATTACTGGTCAAAGCGCTTTGCAATCTGGTTAAGGTAGAAGAATCATTCAAAAGAATACGAGGGTTAGCAGTTGCCAAAGGTCGTACGGTAGCCGCTGCAGGTGGTGCAGCAAATGTTGCACCAACAGCTCGTGCCGCAGTCATAGAAACGGTACAAGTGCCAGTGCCGGTACAAACACCGCTCCAGCCAGAGAATGTATTGCCGCTGGCAGGTATGGCGGTAAGAGTTACCGAAGTATTATTGGCAAAGTTTGCAGAACAAGTACTGCCACAGTTAATGCCATTTGGCAAAGAGGTAACGGTACCATTACCAACTTTGGAGACAGACAGTGTATAGTTAGCAGTTGGAGCTGGTGTGGTTGTTGGGGTTGGGGTTGGTGTAGGAGCAGGTGTTGTAGCCGGAGTTCCAGTATAGCCAACTGTGGAACGCATCCACCAATTAAACTTGCGTGGAGGGTTTACACGATATTTCGGCAAGGTAACTGTAGTACGGGTAGCATCGGTAAAAGCATGCACTGCACAAGATCGTAATTGTGCTTCACGAGCAGTAACCGCAGCTGTTGGCAGATTAAGAGCTTGTTTTGCAGAGATAGCAAAAGTTATAATACTTGAAACATCAAGACAATGATCGAAATCTCCTTCAGCCGGAGTTTCATTTAAGTATGGGCCGGTAGGACCTACGAGATAATAAGCTGCTTTAATACCAGTAAATGCAGAGTCAAGTACACTGCCATCAAAATATCCGTATTGTTCCATCCAATCTGCGTACTTACTTACCTGTTGCAACACTTCAGTATTACCAGTTAACACGTTAAGTCTGCGAGCAGCCTGGAAGTATAAAGCACTCATCCATGGGCTTGTAACAAGTTGAGAACCGCCACCACCTTCATGTTTATCAACGGTAACAAGAGGCGCGCCGTTTCCTGCGTTTGCAATAGATGTCCATTGTGATACTAGCGCATTTGCTCTAGCGAGCGCTGCAGAATCACCTGTTAGTTCGTACCATGAAACTGCTGCTTCAAGAGCAAAACCAATTTCTCGCTCTGTCCATAAGTTTGCAGAACTTGGCTGATAGGTACTGCTGAAATCACTCGCCCAAGAATTATAGATTCTTTGCGCAATTGGCCTGTACTGGGAATCACCAGTTTCTTTTTCATATAACAAAAACGGTGTTACATATCCATATTTTGTATCTCCATACCCTTTTGGAGTAAAGATACCTTCTGCGTCAATATGTGTTCTGTAATATGTAAAATCAGATAAGAATTGCTGATACCAGCGTGCTTTTTGAACTGGATCGGTAGTTCTTTTGTATAAATAGTAGCCTACAGAAGCTCTATCAAATAACCATGGTTCATATGTAGTTTCAGTGTAATTCCAATTACCGCTGTTAGCGCTAAAATTTGGATCAACTGTATGACCTTCAAAATTCCAATTACGTGCCCAGGTTTCTGCAAATTTGATAAGAGGAGCATCGGCTGGATCATTTACATTAAAGGCTGCAAACGACATGCTTAAACCTGAAATAGGGGTAGGGGTAGGAGTTGGAGTTGGTGTAGGGTTTGGTGTGGAATATGCGGCTAAATAATCTTGAACTGAATAACCGTCGGCACCGGCATCATAATTTACTTGCCACCAGTTAAAACCACTTCCTGCAACTGGCCCAGACACAACAGTGCCTAAAGAACCCAGTGCTTGGGTGCCAAGCAAAGTTCCAGCTGTGCTTGGAGTTGAACGAACATTTAAGTTCGCAGTCGTCTGCACTCGCTGGCCAACAGAAAATACACCGCTTGGATTTGGTGTTGGATTGGTTTGAGTGATTTGAGCGCTGCAGCTGGCAGTTGTACCTCCATTTGAACCGGAGCATGACCAAGACCATGGACCAGAGCCAGACACAGAGCTTGCACTGCCAACAGAACAAAGACCGGAAGTAGGAGCGGAAGAAAGTGTGGTGTTGTTTGAAGATCCGCAAACACCATTTATAGGGGTGGCTGCCACAGGAATTGTAATTCCATTAACTACTACCGAAGCATTGTCTAATAGCACATTTTGTAACGGAGCACTACCTTCTTGGAAAATACCAACACGCACTCGATCTAAATCTCTACTGCTATCCAAGTTTACATTCAAAGAAATATTTTTATCTCCGGTTGTTGCATTAACGCTTGTACATTCCTGGAGCGAACTACCCACAGCATAATCAACAAGAGCGCAAAAAGATATTTTGGAAGCTGAGGCTGTACTAGGCCTTGCTTTAATTGACGCAACTAATAAATTTGATTTTTTATTTGGGAAACTAGCTAAATTACGGCCTGCCCATAAAATACTGTCTCCATAGCCAGCAATATTAATTACAAGACTACGATTACCGCTAATAGGATTTACTGTAGTAACGTTAACAGAAGTACCGCCTTGATTTGGCTCAAAATCTGAAGTGTTCGATTCAAAACCTGGATCTTGAATTAAATTGTCACCGGTCGCAGATACTGGAGGCTGTGTAGTTGCAGCCACAAAAGTTGCAGCTACAGTTCTAGCTGCTGTCATAGATACAGCGCATGTTCCAGTGCCTGAACATGCTCCAGTCCAACCGGAGAATGTATTACCCGCGGCTGGGGATGCGCTTAGTGTAACTGATGTATTATTTGCAAAAGATGCAGAACAAGTGGTACCACATGAAATTCCGGCCGGTTGCGATGAAACTGTGCCATTTCCGGACTTTGAAACTGTAAGAACAAATAATGTTGGTGCTGTCTGAGAAAATTGAGCGCTGCAGCTGGCAGTTGTTCCGCCATTTTCACCTGCACATGTCCAAGACCATGGGCCGGAACCGGAAACAGAGCTCGCACTACCAGCAGAGCATAAACCAGTAGTAGGAGCGGAAGAAAGTGTGGTGTTGTTTGAAGATCCGCAAGCACCATTGACTGCGGTTGGAGTTGGGGCAGAAACCATTTGAGCGCTGCAGCTGGCAGTTGTTCCGCCATTTTCACCTGCACATGTCCAAGACCATGGGCCGGAACCGGAAACAGAGCTCGCACTACCAGCAGAGCATAAACCAGTAGTAGGAGCGGAAGAAAGTGTGGTGTTGTTTGAAGATCCGCAAGCACCATTGACTGCGGTTGGAGTTGGGGCAGGAGAACCAGCAGAAATACCAGCTAAAACAACTGAGACATCATCAATTAACACTCCGCTCAAAGCCTGACTTCCTTCTTGAAATATACCGAGACGAACTTGTTCTAAATCCTTACTGTTATTTAAGGCAAAACTGAGAGTAACAGTGCCTTTATCACCAACAGCGCCGCTTACTTCAGTACAATTTTTTACAAATTCACCATCAGCATAATCTATTAAACCGCAGAAAGAAATACCAGAAGCAGAACTTGCTGTAGCTTTAATACGAGCGGAAGCGGTAAATTGAGACGATCTTTTGGTGGCAAAAGTAGAAAGATCTTTTCCTGCCCACAAGACACTATCTCCATAACCGCTAATTCCTACTGACAAACTTCGAGAGCCGCTAATCGGGTTTGTTGTATTAATGTTTACAGATGTACCCGCCTGATTTGGCTCAAAATTTGAAAGACTGGTTTCAAAACCTGGGTCTTCAATTAGATTACTATCAGCCAGCGCTGACGGTAAGTTTAAAATGGAATAGGCTAACAAGCCAAAAACGGCTAGAAGCGCCGATATTCCAAGGGGTTTCCTCATGCTCATAGGAACGTGAATTAAAAATTATTAAATTATTGTATTTTTTTTATCCACAAACTTTGTCCCGCACAAATTGCAACAGCTAAAGCATCCGCCGCATCATCTGAGGTGATTTTTTCTTTTACACCTAAAATTGTTCCTACAATCTTTTGCATCTGCGATTTTTCTGCTCGGCCATACCCTGTAATTGCTTGTTTTACTTGCAATGGTGTAAATTCATCTATAGGAAGATGATTTTCCACACCGGTCAACAAAATTACACCTCTTGCTTGACCTACCTCTATGGCTGTTTTAACATTTTTAAAGAAAAAAAGCTCCTCTACCGCCATCCTTGTCGGCTTGTACTTTTCAATAATTTTCAACAATTCCTTGTGTATTTCCGCTATCCTTTCAATAAAACTATGCTTTCCTGAAGTTTCCACACAGCCATAAACTACCGCTTCCCATTCACCTCTTTTTCCTTTTTTTATTATTCCATACCCCATTCTGCCAAATCCAGGATCAATTCCTAAAATTATCTCTTCTTTCATAATATAGGGTACAGGCCTTAACTTGCATTTGTAAAATAATCCTCAACATCATCATTTTCCTCTAGATCCTCAAATAATTTACTCAGCTGACCTTCTATTTCCGGGCCTACCTCCACCATTTCTTTCGCCCGCCACTGCAAACCTGATTCAGTTGGCTCTAAGCCAATTTCTCTTATTTTTCCTAAAACTGACTGCAAATTCTCAATTTTTGTTTTAATTTCTATATTTTCTTCTTGGATCTGCACATCTTCGGCACCTGCTTCTGCCATCTGAAGCTCAAAATCTTCAAATGATATCTTTTTATTACTTATTTCTTCTAATTTTAGCAAAACTACTCCCCACTGCCCAAACATCCACTGTACACTCCCTGCCCCTGCCATTGTCCCGCCATGGGTTGAAAAAATATGTTTTAAGTCGGAAACTGTTCTATTTTTGTTATCAGTAAGACACTTTACTATTATTGCTGTTCCTCCCGGACCATATCCTTCATAGGCTGCCTCCTCTATCTGCTCTCCGGCCAATTCTCCTGTTCCACGCTTCACTGCTCTTTCTATATTGTCTTTCGGCATGCCTACGCTTTTTGCCTTCTCTATCGCCAACCGCAAAGCAAAATTCATAGTTGGATCCCCGCCACTTTTCGCGGCCACCGTAATGAGTTTGGAAATCTTTGTAAACTGTCCACTGCGCACGGCATCTTGCTTACCTTTTCTTGCCTGAATATTATGCCATTTGCTGTGTCCGGACATATGCAGAAATTTTTTAACGAAATTTTATATTGATAATTAAATTATACCATTTTTTTGAGAAAAAATCAAGGTTAAACCTCAATTTTTTTATCACCAAGACGGCTATTTTTATTAAACCAATCAAAAAACTCATCTTTTTGCTCGCCTGTCATTATCTGTACCTGGGATTTTTTAGAAAAAAATGGCATTACTCGCACTTTCACCTCTCCACTATCCTCCAAAATCAGGCCAACGCTTATTCCTTCTTGGGTTTCTTTGGAGAAATACTGATCAAAAATAAAATTACCGAGAGAATAAAAGATAAATTTATCTTTATATACTTCTGCTTCTTGAATTACATGCGGATGGTGGCCAATAATAGCATCGGCACCCCAATCTACAAGCTGATGCGCAATATTTTGCTGTTTAGCATTAGAATTTCGCTTATATTCTTCTCCCCAATGGATATTTACTATTACAAACTTTGATTTTCGCTTAGCATCACCCACGGCTTGTTTCACTTTTTGCATATCCATCTCACCTTCTGTGGCATTTAAGCCAATAAAGGCGACTGTAAACGGCAGTCCTTGCTCTTGTCCGGCAAAATAGGTATATTCCGAACCTTGATGATACTCATCACCAAAATAGCCAAATTCATTTTTTTGCAACAACTCTCGAGTAAAAGCCACATTTTGCTTTCCCATATCATAGGAATGATTGTTGGCTAAATTAAACGCGTCAAATCCATATGATTTCAGCTGTGTAACTAGCGCCGGATCAAAACGAAACGCGATACTTTTGCTGGTTTGCACTCGCGCTGGCGCAAACGGACCTTCCAGGTTGGCAATTGTCAAATCAGCATCAATAAAAATATTAGATGTAGCGGTATTATAGAAAAAAATATACTCTAACCCATTAGAACCCATTTTCCCCGCTACCTGCCTATCTAACATAACATCACCAAAGAACTGCAGCGTAACAACCTGTTGCTTTGGTGAGTCTGGAACCACACCTATACTTTCTTTAATATTGTCAGGCACAGAAACTGCCTGATTATCTTTAAAAAGGCTAAATAACATCAAGCCTGCCAAAACAGACGCAGCTACACCAATTATGATTATTTTTTTATACATAAAACTGGGTCTAAGAAATAATCAACAAAACCTGTTCATACAACTCCGGTGAAGTGGCTACAACTATGTCTCCTTTCCCTGTCTTAGGATCAAATACCGGATTATTCCATTTCCCACCACCCAGCTGCACCATCCACGCCAATGCGCCCCAATCAATAAAATGGTTTGCCTTTTTTATATAACCACACAGCTGCCCGGTAAGAATTGCGTTCATGGTAAGAGACCAATCATGACGTGATTCATAATCCTCAATTAAATCTATAACGGTAAATCCTGCGGCCGTTAATTTTTGCTCTTGTTCTACCGCATTATGCTTGCCAAATATAGCCCTTTCCGAAGATTGAGGTATAGCGTACCTTCGCCACTCTTTACCATCTCGCACTCCGGCATCAGTGGTAATAAACAAACCTTCGCCTTCTATGCCTATATAAAAAATACCTGAATGCGGTATATAATCTACAACCGCCATAAATGTTCCGTTTTTACGAATTGATAGAATGCTATCAAAAATTTTCAGACCGTCGCGATAAAAAATCGTGCCGTTTATAGGATCAAGCGATATTTCATAGGCTGCCTGACGAGGAAAGTATGCGCTAATTCTGTCATGCTCTGCTTCTTCACCATAAAAACTAACATCAGTAAAAGCAGTATACAAAAAACAGCCCACTATACTTTCTACCAAAATATCAGCATCAGTTAAGACCGCCCCGAACCGACCGCCTTCTTTTACCAAACAACTATTTTCTTTATTATCGGTAATCAAAGATTGTAATTTTTTAGCCAAAACACCAGCCTCTACCATACAGGGCAATATTTTTACCAAGGCATTTTTAATTCCTATTTCTTCAATTGCATGCATATATACTCTTTGTTTCATCTTAGAACATGATTAGTGTGCCGTCAACCAAAAACCACTCCTTGCGAGAGTGGTTTTTTTGGTAACAATTTTACTGTTTAAATCCGGTACCAGCTGGAATAAGTCTACCGATAATGACGTTTTCTTTAAGACCATCCAAGTAGTCAATTTTACCAGTGATAGAAGTGTTAATAAGCACTTTGGCTGTTTCCTGGAAGGAAGCTGCAGACAAGAAGCTTTGTGTAGAAAGAGAAACTTTGGAAATACCCAAGAACATTTCTCTGCCAACTGCCGGTTTTCCACCATCTTTCTTAGCTTGGCGATTGGAAAATTCTAATTGGGATTTCTCCACTACTTCACCTGGCAACAAATCGGTATCGCCGGCATCTTCTATGTATACACGGCTAAACATTTGACGAATGATAAGCTCTACGTGTTTATCGTTAACTTTCTGACCTTGAGAAGAATAGATGTTCTGTACTTCTTGCAAAATATATCGTTGAACCGCTTCTCTACCCTTTAACTCAAATAGTTGATGCGGATTAATACTGCCGTCGGTAAGAATATCGCCTTTTTCCACTTTGTCTCCAGTCTTAACCAAAATCTTGTAACCCATTGGCACAATATATTCGCGTACATGCGGACCTTCATATGCCAAAGTAATGGTACTTCGTTCAATTTTTACTGTACTTGGATATTTAGCAAGCACTTCTTCACCGGAAGCACCGCGCACCAATACAACTTGATCTTTTTGTATAGAATCACCATCTTTTACCATGATTTCATCTTCTGATTTGGTCTTAATTTTAATTTCATCCATGCCAGAGAAATGAATATGGATAATTTCTTGACCGCGGCGGCCTTCAAAAATCTTTTTACCGCTTGGAGAAGTAATAATCTTTCCATCCGCCTTTTCAATTTCAATTTCACCGCTTACTTCAGCGAGCATAGCCTGTTTCTTTGGAGTGCGCGCTTCAAATAATTCGTCTACACGAGGCAAACCTTGGGTAATATCGCCACCACCCGCCACACCACCGGTATGGAAGGTTCTCATGGTAAGCTGTGTACCTGGTTCACCAATGGACTGTGCTGCAATAATACCTACTGCCACACCAAACTCTACCGGCTTATTCTTTGATAAGTCAAAGCCATAACATTTGCGGCAAACACCTTTTTGCATATTACATTGCAAAATACTGCGTACCTTTACTGCTTCTATCTTATTCTCATCAATAGCGCGGGCGGCTTTATCATCAATAGCTTCACCTTCTTTTACCAACACTTTATTGCCGGCCTTGATAGTTTCAAGCGCGTATCTGCCCCAAACGCGATCTGACAATTTTTCACCCATTTCTTTTGATTGAGCAGCGGTAAAGAGTTCACCGTTTGTGTCGCCGCAGTCTTCTTCAAACACAATTACATCTTGAGACACATCTACCAAACGACGAGTCAAATAACCAGCATTGGCGGTACGAAGCGCGGTATCAGTCAAACCTTTTCTGGTACCGTGTGAAGAGATAAAGAATTCCAATACCTCAAAGCCTTCTTTAAAGTTGCCTTTAACCGGCAATTCAATGGTGTCACCTGAAGGTGAAGCCACCAAACCTTTCATACCGATAACCTGACCAAGCTGACCCCAACTACCACGAGCACCAGAGTCAATCATCGCGAATACCGGACCATCTTTACGCAAAGTTTGCTGGTTCTTAGCCACGATCTTTTCTTTGGTTGCAGCCCAAATTTCCAAAATTTTGGCATGGCGTTCAGATTGGGTAAGCAAACCTTCTTGATACTGCTCTTCTACCAACGCAACCACCTTGTCTGCCTCTTCCAACATTCCTGGTTTTTCCGAAATGGCTGGGAAATCATCCATACCTAATGAATAGCCGGATTTGGTTACATATCTATAACCAAGATTTTTCAATTCATCCAAGAAGAATGCAACTTCTTGTTGGTCGCTTAATAATTCTAAGCACAAACGAATTACATGACCAAGTTTTTTCACGGTAATGGTTTCGTTAAAATACGGAAGCTGTGGAGGCAGGATTTTATTGAACAAAATTCTACCGACGGAAGTTTCCATAATAGGATTTGTTCCTTCAGGAAAACGACTCACATCTTGGAAACGAACCTTGATGCGTTCTTGCAATGTAATGACGCGGGAACGATAGGCCAAAATACTTTCTTGTTCAGAACTGAAGTATTTCTTTACTTCTGCCACATCATCAGATTCATACCGAGTCAAATAATAACATCCTAAAGCGATATCCTGTTTTGGCGTGATTACCGGACTGCCGGTAGCTGGTTTTAAGATATTTTTTTCTGCAGCCATTAAATTGTCTGCTTCCCAGCGAGCTTCAACTGTAAGAGGCAAGTGCACAGCCATCTGGTCACCATCGAAGTCGGCGTTAAACGCGGTACATACCAATGGATGCAACTGAATGGCCTTACCTTCAATCAAACGAGGGTGGAAAGCCTGAATACCAAGACGGTGCAGGGTTGGAGCGCGGTTTAAGAGTACGCGAGTTTTCTTGGTTAAATCTTCCAAAATATCCCATACTTCATCATGTTCGGCTTCAATATATTTGGAAGCGCTGCGAACATTGTGAGCGAGCTCGCGTTTTATCACCTCACTCATGATAAACGGTTTAAAGAGTTCCAAAGCCATGCGTTTTGGCAAACCGCATTCATCAATATTCAAATTTGGACCAACCACGATTACGGAACGGCCAGAATAGTCAACACGCTTACCAAGCAAGTTCTGACGGAAACGACCCTGTTTACCTTTCAAAATATCTGCTAATGAGCGCAATTGTCTCTTTTGGCCTGTAGAGGCGGTTACAGTTTTTGCTTGTCTGGCATTATTATCAACCAGCGCATCAACCGCTTCTTGCAACATACGTTTTTCATTGCGGCAAATAACTTCCGGCGCATCCAATTCCAACAATCTGCGCAAACGATTATTGCGGTTAATTACACGGCGATATAAGTCATTAAGATCAGAAGTAGCGAAGCGACCACCGTCAAGAGCAACCATTGGACGCAAATCTGGAGGAATAACTGGAATAGCTTGCAGAATCATCCATTCTGGGCGAACACTGTTAAGCAAAAAGCTCTTTAAAACTTTTTTGCGGCGAATAACACGTTCCAATTTTGAACCCTTGGTTTTCTGCTGTTCTTCTTCCAATTTCTTTACGGTTTCCAATAAATCAATTCTGGATAATAAATTACGAATACCTTCCGCACCAATTGAAGCTTCAAATAAATGGCCGTAGCGCAATGAAAGTTCCTGATATTTATTTTCAGAAACAATTTTCATTACCTGCAATTCTTTGAGCTCTTTATCTGCCTGCTGGAAATCTTCTTCCAAAGCACGGTGTTTTCTTTCGGTTTCTTCTTGAATTTTTTCCAAATCTTTGGCGCCTAGTTTTTTATCGTTGGCATTTTTGATTTGATCTTGACCTTCTTTTTCAATTTGTTTTTTCTTAGTTTTATATTCTTGGCGCAATAAATCGGCAGTCTTTTTCTTTTCTTCTTCATTAACATGAGTAATAACAAACGCGGCAAAGTACACAACTTTTTCCAGCGCTTGAGCAGACAAGTCTAAAATCAAGCCAATCTTGGAAGGCACAGATCGCAAAAACCAAATGTGAGCCACCGGAGTAGACAGATCAATATGACCCATGCGTTCACGACGAACCGAAGAATGAGTTACTTCTACACCACATTTATCACAAACAATGCCTTTATAGCGGATTTTTTTATACTTTCCGCAATAGCACTCCCAGTCTTTTACCGGGCCAAATATTTCTTCGGCAAACAAACCGCCTTTTTCAGGTTTTTGCGTGCGATAGTTGATGGTTTCCGGTTTATTAACTTCACCATATGACCAAGCTTTGATTACTTCCGGAGAAGCAAGTTTGAGGCGAATGGCATCAAAGTCGGCAGGGAAAATGTTATCATTCATATAATTTAGTAAGGTTATTCAAGTTAAGATTATTTATCACTATCTTTCCCTTCCGAACCTTCGTCTCCTCCGTTGCCTTCCGACCTTGCATCTTTTTCTTGTTGTCGTTTTACTTCTTCCATTGGCCTATACTCGCCAGATTCTGATTTCTTTAGCAGCTCCACATCCAAACACAAACCTTTCAACTCTCTTACCAACACATTGAAAGATTCTGGCAAATTAACCCGACTAATTTGCTCACCCTTAATAATTGCTTCGTATGCTTTGGAGCGTCCAGGGACATCGTCGGATTTAATGGTTAAAATTTCTTGCAAGGTATGCGCTGCGCCATATGCTTCCAAAGCCCACACTTCCATTTCACCGAATCTCTGGCCACCAAACTGAGCTTTACCACCCAACGGCTGCTGAGTAATCAAGCTGTATGGACCGGTTGAACGTTGGTGAATCTTATCTTCAACCATGTGGTTAAGTTTAAGCATGTAGTTATAACCTACAGTTACTTTATGGTCATACGGCTCGCCAGTGCGTCCATCATACAAGGTTACCTGACCACTGGTAGGCAAGCCTGCTTTTTCTAACTCTTCTTTAATCTGAGCTTCAGTAATACCGTTCAAAATAGGCGTTGCAACTTTATACCCTAAAGCATTTGCAGCCAACCCAAGGTGGGTTTCCAAAATCTGACCGAGGTTCATACGAGAAATAACACCGAGCGGAGACAAAATAATATCAACCGGGGTGCCATCTTCTAAGAACGGCATGTCTTCAGCAGGCACTACTTTTGAAATAACACCTTTATTACCGTGACGACCAGCCATTTTATCACCAACTTGAATTTTACGCTGATCGGCAACGCGTACTTGCACCTGCTTAATAACGCCTGGCTGCAATTTATCGCCGTTTTCTGTAGAAAATACTTTAATACCGGTTACACGCCCGTGTTCACCGTGCTCTAAATACAAAGATGAATCACGCACATCGCGAGCTTTTTCACCAAAGATGGCGCGCAGCAATCTTTCTTCCGCAGAAAGTTCAGTTTCACCTTTTGGTGTAATTTTACCTACCAATATATCACCGGACTTTGCTTCCGCACCAATGCGGATAATACCTTCGCTGTCCAAATTCTTTAATTTTTCTTCACTTACATTTGGAATATCAGCTGTAATAACTTCCGGTCCGAGTTTAGTTTCACGAACATCAATAGTGTAATCTTCAATGTGAATAGAAGTGAAACGATCTTGTTGTACTACGCGTTCTGAAACAATGATCGCATCTTCATAGTTATATCCGTCCCAAACCATGTATGCCACTAACATATTTTGCCCCAAAGCCAGCTCACCATCTTTAATACCAGGACCATCAGTCAAGCCTTGGCCTTTTTTCACCTTATCACCCAACTGAACAACTGGTGTCTGGTTAACACAGGTTGAATGGTTGGAGCGAATAAATTTGCTGAGATAATATGTATGCTTAACATTTTTCTTATCGGTTACCACAATATGATTGCCATCAACTTCTGTTACCTCACCATCAACCTCAGACAAGATTACATAACCTGAATAATATGCTGCACTTGCTTCCACACCGGTACCAACCAACGGTTGTTGCGGACGAATACATGGCACAGCCTGTCTTTGCATGTTTGTACCCATGAGCGCGCGAGTAGCATCGTCGTGTTCCAAAAACGGAATACATGAAGTGGCAATACTAATAATCTGGTTTGAAGCTACGTCAATATAATCCAAATCACTCGTTCTACCTACGCCCGGATTGCCGTGAATACGAGCTGGAACTGTGTCATCCAAGAAATATCCGCGCTCATCAACTTTAGTGGTAGCAGCAGCTGTGTTTACTTTTTCTTCTTTAAACGCATTTAAAAATACGATTTCGTTGGTAACGCGAGCGCGAACTGAAATTTCCTTCATTTTTTCTTTTGATAATTTTACCGCAAGATCTTTGGTAATTTGCGTACCAGCTTTAATTCCAGCCGTATCTTGCAACAAAACTTCGCCTTCAGTAAATTGAGGTTCGTTTGGTACGGATTTTAATACCTTTCTATATGGAGTTTCAATAAAACCGAACTCATTTACACGAGCAAAACTGGAAAGGTGGTTTACCAAACCGATGTTTGGACCTTCCGGAGTAGCAATCGGACAAATACGGCCATAGTGAGTAGTGTGCACGTCGCGAACTTCAAAGCCAGCACGATCACGAGATAAACCTCCCGGGCCAAGCGCACTTACGCGACGCTTGTGTTCCAATTCAGATAATGGGTTGGTCTGATCCATAAACTGAGACAACTGAGAACTCATAAAGAATTCTCTGATTGCACTAATTACTGGACGAGCATTTACCAATTTATTTGGAGATAGCGCATCAATTTCTTGAGTACTCATTCTGTCTTTTACGATACGCTCCATGCGAGCCAAACCAACACGGAATCTGTTTTGAGCCAATTCACCCACAGCGCGAATACGACGATTGCCTAAGTGATCAATATCATCAGGTTCTTCTTGAGTGACATTTAAACGAACTACTTCTTTAAGTACCGCCAGTAATTTTTCCGGAGATAAAACTCTGTTTTCCTTTTTATCAAAATCTTCGTTTTTATATCCTAAATCAAATTTAGTATTAAATTTATACACACCAACTCTGCCCAAATCATATCTATCAAAATTAAAGAACATGGCAAAAATCAAACTCTTTGCATTATCGGCTGTAGCCAAATCTCCGGGACGAATTCTTTTATACACTTCAATTAAACCTTCGTCTTGGTTAGTGGCAATATCTTTTTTCAGTGTCGCATCCACATAGTCAATGCTTGGATGATTATTAACACCGGTAAACAACTCCAAAATTTCAGCATCATTCTGATAGCCAAATGCGCGCAACAAAGAAGTCGCTGGCATTTTACGCTTGCGATCAACTTTAATCCAAATGACATTATTCATGTCAGTTTCAATTTCAATCCAGGCGCCGCGATTTGGAATGATTTTAGCGCCATAATAACGGCGGCCACGGATATTTTCCGCGGTGAAAAACGCGCCGGAACTGCGAATAAGCTGAGAAACCACTACACGCTCAATACCGTTTACGATAAAAGTACCACGATAGGTCATCAGAGGAATATCGCCCAAATAAATTTCCTGTGATTTTGATTGCCCGGTGCGCTTGTTGAGCAAGCGAGCGGTAACACGCAACGGTGCTTCAAAGGTTAAATTTCTTTCTCGACAAACAACTTCATCAAATTTTGGCTCGTCAAGATAGTAATTTTCAAGATATAACTCCAAATCTCGGCCGCTAAAATCGGTCATCGGGGACACTTCTTCAAAAAGATCTTTAATGCCAAATTTTAAAAACCAGTCATAAGAACTTTTTTGCACATCAATTAAGTCTGGCACCGGCATTGCATCACGCACGTTGGTGAAAAACTTTCGTTCAGCAGTCTTCAGATTTTGGCGCTTAAAGATGGGCATATTTTTAAATTTTATTGATTATTTTTTTAGAAAAATTATATTGTTTTTATTGATATTTTAGCCAAAAAATTGTATTGGAAACAAAAAATGGCGCCAGGTGGCGTTTCTTGTTCCTTTTTCTTAAAATTTAGCTTGTAAAAGCAAGGCCAGCATGTTTTATTATTTATTTCCTTGCACGACTTTGCAACCTTCTCTCTAAAGGATTGCGAAATTTTGCGCTAATTTAAGCCAAAACTTTTTCTCTCTCTTCTACGGAAGTAAAAAGTACTTAAATATTACGCTAAAAATAAACTATTGTCAAGCAATAAAAATAATTTTCTGTTTGTCAAGATAAAGACTTATTTTGGCTAAAACAAGATAAATAATCACAAAAAACAGACTCCCTGCCAAAAAACTATCCACAACTTATACACAAACCCGGATAACATGCTATATTTCACCTCCTTCATCATGTCTTTTCTGTACTACACTTTCCCCTTTCAACACTTTTTTAACACCAAACACCGCCAAACCAATAGCCTATTTTGTAAGTTTCCATCTATTTACGTTACGCACACATATAATTCTTGCGCAGGTAAAACAAATTATTTTTACTTAAAACAAAATCATTCCATCTGCAAAATATATTAAAAAATATAAAACTCAAGACAATATTTTTCTCTGAAAAAAATATTTTATATTCAAACTTGACAAATAATTTTTTCATTATAAAATATCAAGCATAATTTCAATTAAAAAAATTTCTTTTACAATTTTCTTCAGGAAGTTGCGCAAGAACTGATGTCTCAACCGGATCGGATTTTTAAAACAAATCTCTCTCTTTTCTCTTGAACATTTCTTTGTTCAGAGAAAGTTTTCTAACTTTGATCCGTTAGTTAAAACATGCAATTCTTGCCGCAGCTTTTTGAAGAAAAGAGCGCGCTTTGACGCACAAAAATCTCCCAAACAGAGATTTTTGTTTTATTCTTCCGTTGCAGCCGAAAATTATGCTATAATATGCGTGTATTTGCTTTTTCATACTCCTTCATATGCCCAAACAACGAGCCAAAAAACAAGCCTCGGCTGAACATGTCAATTTAAACCCGGACATCAGCCGCGGGCTATTGGCAATTTTGCTTTTTATTGTCGGCGGATTATCCGCGCTTAGCTTTTTTTCACTCGCAGGAGTTGCGGGAGAATTTTTGGATTCACTATTAGCTATCACATTCGGCCAAGTACGATATATCTTCCCGATTATCTTGTTTGTTATTGCCAGTTTGATTGTAAAAGACATGGAATATCAATATCGCGCCACACACTGGCTCGGCTCAGCGCTGTTTGTGATTGGTTTTAACGCAATTGTTCACCTCCAAAAACCTGTAGACGAAATGTTTCTTCAAGCCACCCAAGGATACGGCGGCGGACTTGTCGGTTATGTGCCTGCTTGGTTTTTATCTACCTACATGGGTTATTGGGGCGCCATGATGGTATTGATAGCATTCATACTGGTGGGTATCATATTTCTTTTTAATACGTCTTTGGCGCATATTGTCGATCTACACAAACAAATATTTTTAATGTTTGGCTGGGCAGGACAAAAAATAGTCAACTTCTTTACCGGATTTAAAAAAGATCAAACAGAATTGCAGGTACGAGGCGAATATCAAGAAGGGCCAGAAGAAGAAACAGAGGAAGATGAAACTGATGATGAACAAGAACAGCGCAGATTATTTCAGCAAAAGATACTGGCCAGAAAAGCAGCGGAGACTGAAACTGAAAACGAAGAAGAAGATGACGAAAGCGATACAGAACCAGAACAGCCAATGGAAATGCCTAAACCTCCTAAGCCAATTATTCGCGATTTGCCGCCGGTTGATTTGTTATACACTTCAAAAAGCAAACCGACTTCTGGAGATATTAAAAGCAATGCGGAAGTTATCCGAGACACATTCCAAAATTTTGGCATTGATGTAGAAATGGGCGAGATACGTGTCGGACCAACGGTTACTCAATATTCATTAAAACCTGCTAAAGGAATCAAACTTACTCGCATCACCAATTTAAGCAATGACTTAGCTCTTGCTTTAGCAGCTCATCCTATTCGTATTGAAGCGCCAATTCCGGGACAATCGCTGGTAGGCATTGAAGTACCGAATCAAAAAGTCGCTATGGTTACCATACGCGAACTTCTTGAGAGTCCAGAATTTAAAAATCCAGAAAAACACAGCATGATGATTGCGCTTGGCAAAGACGTTGCAGGCAAAGTTTGGTTTGGTGATCTGCTCAAAATGCCCCACCTATTGGTTGCGGGTTCTACCGGTTCAGGAAAAACAGTTTGTATCAACACTATTATTTTAAGCTTGCTCTACCAAAATACTGCTGAGACTTTACGTTTTATCATGGTTGATCCAAAACGCGTTGAGTTAACTTTATACAATGGCATTCCTCACCTGCTTACACCGGTTATTACCGACCCTGCCAAGACAGTAAACGCGCTCAAATGGGCTATTGGAGAAATGGATAGACGTTTTACTGTACTGGCCGAAGCCGGCAAACGCGACATTGGATCGTACAACAAATCTGCAGCCGAACCAATGCCTTATATTGTATTTGTTATCGATGAATTGGCTGACTTAATGGCTATGGCTGCCAGCGAAGTGGAGGCTGGTATTATTCGTTTAGCGCAAATGGCTCGCGCCGTTGGTATTCATTTAATTGTTGCTACTCAGCGCCCGAGCGTTGAAGTAATTACCGGTTTAATGAAAGCAAACATTCCGGCACGCATCGCTTTTTCTGTAGCTTCACTCATTGACTCACGCACTATCTTGGATTCTCCTGGCGCGGAAAAATTATTAGGGCGCGGTGATATGCTGTTTTTAACCGCAGAACTCTCCAAACCAAAACGATTACAAGGCGCTTTTGTTTCTGAAGAAGAAATGAAGCGAGTTATTGATAATCTAAAAGGAGACGAACCTCCTGTTTATGACGAATCAATCACTTCAAAAAATTCCGGCAGCTCCTCAGGCGGCACAGCCAGTATGTTTGGCGGTTCAAATAGCGATGTAGACCCGCTCTTTGACGAAGCTAAAAAAATTATCATTGAATCCGGCAAAGCCAGCGCTTCTCTCTTGCAGCGCCGCATGAAGGTTGGCTACGCTCGTGCTGCTCGCCTCTTGGACGAACTTGAAGAAGCTGGTATAGTAGGACCAGCCGACGGTGCCAAACCCCGCGAAGTCTTTACCGAGCATTTCCGCCCTGAACAAGACGACGATATTCCTGAAGAAAAACAAACCTTTGATGCAGGCGGTCCTCCAGTTTTTTCTGACCCTAAAGACTCCCAGCCGTTATAACGTTATACAAAATTTTAATTTGATTACATAGGCTGATTTTATTGACCTTTACGATATGGCAATGTTTTGTCTCAAAAATTTAGATCCTCTTATACGCGTGGGCGAACGCTTAAAAAAAACGCGCGAACAGCAGCTTTTATCTACCGAAGAAGTTTCAAAAAAAACACGTATCCCACTCAAATACATTCATGCAATTGAAGCAGGACATTTTTCAGATTTACCCGCTACTAAAGCACATCAACTCGCTTATGTTCGTGAATATGCTCATATCTTACAACTAAACCCCGCTAGCATTTTGTATCAATTTTCACAAGAATCAAATTTAACCGCGTTACCTACCATTCATCCCAAACAAGGTTTTTCTCTATGGCGCATCAATTCTCTTTCTCACGTGTTTAAATTTGCAGCTATAACCGTACTACTTACTGGTTTTGTCGGTTATTTAGCATGGCAAATTAACGGCGTACTGCAACCTCCAAAATTATATGTCTTCACACCGCTTGATGGATATATTTCTAACCGCCTTGGCACAACCGTTCAAGGAGAGACAGAAAAAGAAGTTCGACTCACCATAAACGGCAAAGAGGCTATGCTTAACAACCAAGGAAAATTTGAATTGCCAATCGACTTGTCAAACGGAGTAAATACCATTACTATATCAGCAACAAAAAAACACGGTAAAACAACCACTGTTACTCGCCATGTCATTGTCCGCCCCCACCCTATCACAATGACAGAGTCTCAACTATCATACTAACTATATAATTTATACACATCTTGTATGCCAAAAATTTCCGAGGAGGTAAAGGAGAAACTGAAGGCTGCTGAAAGCGCCATTGAACAGATTAAAAACAAATTTGGAGACGGGGCTATCATGAAATTTGGCGAAGCCAAAACTATGCAGGTTGATACTGTGCCCACCGGTTGTCTTTCGCTTGACATTGCTTTAGGCGTAGGCGGAGTACCTCGCGGACGTATTATTGAAATTTACGGACCTGAAGCAAGTGGTAAAACCACACTCGCACAACACATTGTAGCTGAAGTTCAAAAAATGGGCGGCATTGCTGCGTTTGTGGATGCTGAACATGCTTTAGATCCGGATTATGCCCGAAAAATTGGAGTAAAAGTAGATGAGTTGTTAATTTCTCAACCTGACACTGGAGAACAAGCGCTTGATATCGTAGAAACTTTAGTACGCTCCAACGCCGTTGATGTTATTGTGGTGGATTCAGTTGCTGCCTTGGTGCCAAAAGCGGAAATTGAAGGTGAGATGGGTGATTCTCACATGGGCTTGCAAGCCCGCCTGATGAGTCAAGCGTTGCGCAAACTAACCGGCATTATCAGCAAATCAAAAACTGTAGTTATTTTCATCAACCAGATCAGAATGAAAATTGGCGTGATGTTTGGAAATCCAGAAACTACTACTGGCGGCAATGCTCTTAAATTTTATTCATCTCTCCGCGTAGAAGTACGCCGTGCTGCCCAGATCAAACAGGGAGATAAAATTATCGGCAACCGTGTTAAAGCAAAAGTTGTAAAAAACAAAGTCGCTCCCCCATTCCGCACCTGTGAATTTGATATCATGTACAACGAAGGTATTTCAATCTCAGGAGATGTACTAGACAACGGCGTCATTTATAAAGTTATAAATAAATCTGGAAACTCTTACAGTTATAAAGAAGAAAAATTGGGTGTTGGCAGAGAAAATGCCAAAAAATTCTTAAGAGATAACCCAAAATTGATTAAGACAATCTCTAAAGATATTTGGGAAGTTGTAGAAAAAGGCGAAGCGCCAGAAGAAGAATCGCCTGATACTTCCGATGATGTTCCGCCTCCAACTGAAGAATAAAATAAAAACCCTCTCAACACGAGAGGGTTTTTATTTTATATATTTTATTTCAGATCAACCTTATTAAGATCTTTTTTGTATTTTCTGTCATCAAACATAAATATTGCCAACACCAAAAAACTTGCAACTACAGACAAGATATAATAACGAACTCCGACGGCCATACCTATGGCAGCTACCATCCATAGACCAGCAGCAGTCGTAAGCCCTTCCACCCTATTCTCTTTGTGCAAAATTGTGCCTGCGCCCAAAAATCCAATACCAACCACAATCTGTGATGCGATACGTGATATATCAGATCCAAAAGCAGTTATAGATAAAAGCGTAAATAAAGTAGAACCGCCAGCAACCAATGCGTAAGTACGGGGGCCAGCCGATTTTCCTCTATTTTCACGCTGCCACCCTAAAATTCCTCCCAAGAACAATGAGAGCACCACGTGTAAAACTAAGAACAACTCATTCATATATAATTTTTTATATTCACAACTCCTATATAATACCACCTGTTGACGTTTTTGTTAATTACTGGTAGAATATTTTTACTTTTTACTGGAGTAGTGTTTAAGGGCCCTTAGCTCATTTGGTAGAGCACCGCGTTTGCAACGCGGGGGTGATCGGTTCGAGCCCGATAGGGTCCACAATTTGCCGCGGTAGCTCAGTGGTAGAGCGCAGCCCTGAAGAGGCTGGCGTCGTCAGTTCAATTCTGACCCGCGGCACCAAGGTTGTACAAAATAACGGGGTATGGCTCAATTGGCTAGAGCACCTGGTTTGGGACCAGGGGATTGTGGGTTCAAGTCCCACTACCCCGACACGATAAAAAATAGCTAAGATTAGCTATTTTTTTAATTATATTAAAAATCA
>CAZHYG010000003.1:60507-73193 GCA_964536615.1 uncultured Gammaproteobacteria bacterium | reverse complement strand
GCTTGCGTAATGATACCCGAAGACCAGATGGTACCTATATTCGTTTTGATGATAACGCTGCAATTATCGTAGATAGAAAATCAAAAGAGCCAAAAGGAACCCGTATCTTGGGTCCGGTGGCGCGAGAATTGCGCGCTAAAGGTTTTCAAAAAATTATTTCTTTAGCTCCTGAAGTACTATAAAAACGTAATCAATTTCAAAACTGTATAATATCGTGTTATGAAAATTAAAACTAACGACAAAGTAAAAGTAATCAGCGGCAAAGATGCTGGCAAAACCGGCAAAGTTATTCAGGTTTTTCCAAAAGAAGAGCGTGTAGTAGTGGAAGGAATCAACATGATGAAGAAATCAATGAAAGCCAATAAAAAAGGTGAGAAAGGACAGGTAATAGAACTGGCAGGACCGATGCATATGAGCAATGTAGCTCTGGTATGTCCAAAATGCGGCCGAGAAACCAGAGTAGGTTACAAAACTGAAGGCGACACCAAACAAAGAGTGTGCCGCAAATGTAAAGAATTAATTGACTAGTATGCAAGTAAATTTATACGAAAAATACAAAAAAGAAATTGTCCCGGCGCTCAAAAAAGAGTTAGGGCTAAAAAACGTCATGCAAGTGCCAAAGATACAAAAAATTGTATTGAATGCAGGTATCGGACGTTTTGTGAAAGAGCCTCGCTTTATTGAAAATGTTGAAAACACATTGACAAAGATTAGCGGCCAGAAGCCGATGCGCACCAAAGCAAAGAAGTCCATTTCAAATTTTAAAACTAGAGAAGGAATGGAAATCGGTGTAGCAGTTACCTTGCGCGGCGTAAAGATGTATCAGTTTTTAGAAAAACTGCTCTCAATCACACTGCCTCGTGTTAGAGACTTTAGAGGCTTATCCGAGAAAAGCTTTGATAAAAATGGAAATTACGCAATTGGTTTCAAAGAGAACCTGGCTTTCCCGGAAATTAAAGCAGATGAACTTGAAAAAATTCACGGTTTACAGATCATTATCAACACAAACGCAAAAAATAAGGTCGCAGGCAAAGCACTATTAACTCACATTGGCTTGCCCTTTGTAAAATAATATATCAACACATAGAACACACATTATGGCAACCCAATCACAAATTGCAAAATCAAATAGAAAACCAAAATTCTCAACCCGGATTGTTAGACGATGCTGGAAATGCGGTCGTGTGCACGGATATATAGGGGAGTTTGGTTTGTGCAGAATTTGCTTTCGCGAATTAGCGAACCAGGGAAAGATTTCGGGTGTTCGTAAATCAAGTTGGTAATTTAATTTTATATATTATGATGACGGATCCTATCGCTGACATGCTAACCCGCATACGCAATGCCTCTTTAATCAATAAGAAAGAGGTGGCTGTGCCATTTTCCAAAATTAAAATGCATATTGCAAATATTTTGGTTAAAGAAGGGTATTTAAAAAAAGCTGAAGAAGTGTCAGCAAAAAATGCTTCTTCAGAAAAAGGTGTTCATCCATATATTGCTCTTACTTTGCAGTATAATGGATCTGCGCCTGCAATCACCCATATTAAAAGAATCAGTAAACCAGGTCACCGACGCTATGTGAAAAAAGATGAGATTGAGAAAGTGTTGAGCGGATTTGGTGTGGCGATTCTTTCCACTCCAAAAGGCTTGCTTACCAATGAAGAAGCGCGCAAGCACGATGTGGGCGGTGAATTGATTTGCGAAGTTTATTAATAATCAGCTCCAAGCTACAATAATATGTCTAGAATAGGCAAAAAGAACATTATCCTACCAGCCGGAGTGTCCGCCACGGTAGAAAAAAATCAAATTTCCGTAAAAGGACCAAAAGGCGAACTGAAACTTGCTATTCATCCGCGCGTGGTTGTTGCTTGCGGTAATAATGAAATCACAACTAAAGTTGCGAATGAAAATAATAAGCAAGATCAGGCTTTGTGGGGTACTTTTGCCAGTTTAATAATCAACATGGTGAAAGGTGTTACTCAAGGATTTAAAAAAGAATTGGAAATTAACGGTGTTGGTTACAAAGCTGCATTGAAAGGGCAGAATCTGATGCTAGAAGTTGGTTTTTCACATCCGGTTGAAGTAAAGCCAATGCCCGGCATTAAATTTGCTGTAGAAAAGAATATTATTACAGTTGAAGGTCCTGATAAACAGATGGTGGGTGAAATGGCGGCTCAAATCAGAAAAGTGCGCAAACCAGAACCGTATAAAGGAAAAGGTATTAAGCATGTTACTGAGTTTATTCAGCGCAAGGCAGGTAAGACCGCAGCTAAATCCGCTTAAACCTAACATTATTTCATAATATATGAAACGAGTATTTGATAAAAATAAAAGCAAATTACGCGAAATAAGACATGTTCGTATTCGCAAAGCTTTGATCGGCACTGCCGCAGAGCCTCGCTTGTCCGTGTTTCGTAGTTTACGAGGGATGAAGGTGCAGATCATTGATGATTCTGTGGGTAAAACATTGTGCGCTGCTGATGCTAAAGAAGTAAAAGAAAAAAAGGCTGAAGACAGATCTGGAAAAGTAGCGGTAAGCTACTTGTTAGGAAAATTATTAGCAGAAAAAGCAAAGGCTAAAGGTATTTCTACCGTAAAATTTGACCGAGGTGGCTATAAATATCATGGACGTGTGAAGGCTTTGGCTGATGGCGCCCGTGAAGGTGGTTTGATTTTCTAAAATAGTTATTAAGTAGATATTTAAGTATGAGTAAACCAATGGGAAGAAGAGGCGACAAACAAAAAGAAAAACCTGAATTTGATCAGTATATTTTAGATTTGAGCCGCGTGACCAGAGTTACCAAAGGCGGTAAACATATGAGTTTCCGCGCCGGTGTTATTTTAGGCGATCGCCGTGGTAAGGTAGGCTTCGGTTTGGCTAAAGGAAAAGATGTGCAATTAGGCGTGGATAAGGCAGTTCATCAAGCTAAAAAGAATATGATTGTGGTGCCAATTGTCCATGAAACTATTCCGCACGCAGTCGTATGCAAATTTAAAGCCGCTACGGTATTTTTGAAGCCTGCTCCAAAAGGATCTGGTATTATTGCGGGCGGTGCTACAAGAGCTATGCTTGAACTTGCCGGTATTCCTAACGTATCATCAAAAATTTTAGGCAAAACAAAAAATAAAGTTACAATCGTAAAAGCGACTTTCCAGGCTTTGCAAATGTTTAAAAAAGATCACAAAAAAGAATCAGTCGCAAAACCAGCTGATGCTGAATAAACTGCTTTGAAGCAGGACGATTAAATAATAAAGGGAAATTTATGTCTTTACATATACACACAATTAGACCAGCCAAAGGCGCAAAATCTTCACGCAAATTAGTGGGAAGAGGTAATGCTTCTGGTCATGGTACTACTGCCGGCCGAGGCGGCAAGGGTCAAACTGCTCGTTCGGGCGGAAGTAGCGGAACTGTTCGCCGTGGTTTTAAATTTCAATTGCAGTCAACTCCAAAATTACGAGGCTTTACCAGCTTACAAACCAAAGCCAGCGAAATTTATCTTTCCGATTTGGAAAATAAATTTAAAGATGGCGACGTTGTAAGCATGGAAGCTTTGAAAGAAAAGAATTTGGTTAATACATACGCCAAAACTGCCAAGGTGCTTTCAACCGGTTCTATCACCAAGAAATTAACTGTAGAAGGTGTTGCTTGCACAAAAGGCGCTGCTGAAAAAATCAAAGCAGCCGGTGGAAATATTAAATAATACCGCATCTAGTGGTATTATTATAATATTGTTTGTCTTCAACTCATAACTTCATTGCTATGTGGGAAAAAATGCAGCAAATTTGGAAAATTAAAGAAATTAGAAATAAAATTTTGTATGTATTGGGAATGCTAGTGGTTTTTAGAGTCGTAGCACATATTCCAATTCCCGGTGTAAACTTAGCAAATTTACAGCGTTTTTTAGAAAGTAATAAAATCTTCGGTTTTCTTGATGTGTTTTCCGGCGGTACAATGAAGAATTTTTCCATTGTCATGTTGGGTGTTGGGCCGTACATCACCTCCTCAATTATTTTCCAACTTCTCACTATGATTGTGCCAAGTTTGGAAGAGCTTTCCAAAGAAGGTGAGTCTGGCCAGCAAAAAATAAATTCATATACTCGTTTGCTTACCGTGCCGCTCGCATTCTTTCAATCGTTTGCCATGATTAAACTGCTTAATAATTCCGCTTTGCCAATTATTACCGATTTGTCTGCGTTGCACATGGCTATCATTATGACCACTATTACAGCCGGTACAGTATTTCTTATGTGGGTTGGCGAATTGATCTCGGAAAAGAAAGTTGGAAACGGCCTATCTCTGCTCATTTTTGCAGGTATCGTTTCTGGTTTTCCAGGTGCAGTACGCAATTTTTTCATCAACTATAACTCATCTGATTTTTACACGTTTGTTTTGTTTGCCGGTTTAGCAGTGCTTACTGTGGTGAGTGTTGTATTTATAAATGAAGGTCAGAGAAATATTCCAGTCAACTATGCCAAACAAGTGCGCGGCAATACTATGTATGGCGGCAACTCAACTCATCTGCCGTTGCGCGTGAATATGTCTGGTGTAATTCCAATTATTTTCGCAATTTCCCTGGTCATGTTTCCGTCGCTGATTGCCCAATTTTTTGTTCACGCCAAAACCGCCTGGATTGCTTCTTTGGCAGCTAAAACCATTGTGCTGTTCCAGAATCAGCTATTCTATGGCATCGTGTATTTCTTGCTGGTATTTGGCTTTACATATTTTTATACGGCTGTTATTTTCCACCCGCAAAAAATGGCTGAAAATTTGCAGAAGCAAGGCGGTTTTATTCCAGGTATTCGCCCTGGCATTGAAACCGAAAAATACTTAGGTCAAACCATGAATAGAATAAATTTAACCGGCGCCTTATTCTTGGGCGTGATTGCTATTTTACCGCTTGTAGCTCAGTATGTGATGGGTACTAGAAATTTAGCCATTGGCGGCACCAGCTTGCTTATCGTAGTATCAGTTGCTATTGAAACATCGAAGCAGATCAGCGCTCAGTTAACCATGCATGCGTACGATCAAGTATAAGATGGTATTGGGGTTGAAAAGAAGCTAAAAAAATGATAAAATAAAAAGGCTGAAAAGCCTTTTTTGTTTAAAACAAGCGTCAAAAAACAATCAAAACCATAAAATTTGTATGAAAAAAATTATTATCATGATGGGGCCGCCTGGTTCTGGCAAAGGCACTCAGGCAAAGAAAATTGCGGCAAAGTATGGTTACGCTCATATTTCTAGCGGTGATTTGTTGCGCGCGCTTTCTGCTCAAAACGAGCTAAGTCAAATCGAAAAAGAAGCTCTTTCGCAAATGCAATCTGGCAATCTGGTTTCGGATGAGCTTGTTTATAAATTAGTATTTAATAAAATTGAAAACGAACTTGCTTTGGGTAGGGGGATAGTTCTGGACGGAGCGATTCGTAATATAGAACAGGCAAATGGATTTCAAAAATTTTTTGAGGAAAAAAATTTAACAAATGAAATACTGGTATTAGAAGTAAAATTAAGCGACGAAGAGTCGTTAGTCCGATTAACAGCTCGTCGCATGTGCAGCCGGTGCGGTGAAATCATTTCGGCGGGAGAAAGCAGGGTATACTCAGTTCGTAAAAAATGCTCGGGCGAACTGGTAACACGCACCGATGATAATGCCGAGGTGGTAAAACAGCGCATTGAAAAACAAGGCAACAAAGCTATGGCGCCGATCATCGGTTTTTATGCTGAAAAGGAGGTGCTGGTTTCAGTAGACGGCAGCAAACCAATTGAAGAGGTTGAAAAATCCATAGATAAGATTTTAACTGCGTAAATATATGCTTATTAAAAATGCTGAGGAGATAAAATTGATCAAAGAAGGCGGCGATATTATGGGGCGAATTTTAGAAGAGCTGGCAGCTATGTGCAAGCCTGGTGTTGATGTATTTGATATTGATAAAGCCGCGGAAGAAAAAATTATTGCCGCCGGCGGAAGGCCTGCGTTTAAGGGGTATAAAACAAAGTTTGCCGATACGGCGTTTCCAGCAACAATCTGTGCTTCTCGCAATGAAGAGTTGGTGCACGGTATTCCTAAAAAAGGCACCATCTTAAAAGATGGTGATATATTTACTGTTGATATTGGCATGGAATGGCCAGCGCCAATTCCAGGAAAAAGCCGCGGGTATTATACTGATACGGCTGTAACGGTTCCGATTGGTAAAATTGCGCCAAAAACTAGAGAGTTGTTGCGAGTAACACAAGAATCTTTAGAAGCGGGAATTAGAGCAATTAAACCGGGAAACACAGTTGCTGATATTGGCAGGGCTGTTGAAGACTACATAAAATCTCAAGGTAAATATGGTATTGTGCGAGATTTGGTTGGTCATGGTGTAGGGCATCAAGTGCATGAAGAGCCAAGAATTCCTAATTACTATGATCGTAATTTGGAATACATCATTTTAAAACCAGGCATGGTAATTGCAGTTGAGCCAATGGTTTCTTTGGGAACATGGAAAGTAAAAACAGCTGATGATGGTTGGACAATTGTGATGGGAGACGGCAGTTTGAGCGCTCACTTTGAACACACAATAATCATTACCAAAAGCGGTCATATTGTTGCCACCAGAAGACCAGGTGAGAAATAAAATCATATGAAATTGCTTGGTGTTGATTATGGCACAAAAAATATCGGTTTAGCGCGCGCCAGTACCGACGTGCCAATTGCGCTGCCTTTTGGTATAATAGATAATACAGATCACGAAAGTGCTACATCCCAGATTATTCAGCTAGTTCAGACTGAGGAGGTAGAAAAGATAATTGTTGGATTGCCGTTTGGGTTAGATGGGTCTGAAAATGAAAATACGAAGCGTATCAGAAAGTTTTTTTTAGAAATGCAGGCACGCGTGAACGTGCCAATTGAATTTATTAATGAAATGTTTTCTTCTCACGCCAGTGACCGGTTAAACGGCGGTGCTAGCCGAGATGAAAAATCGGCCATGATCATTTTGCAAAATTATTTGGATCGTCGCATGTAGCTATATACAAATTATATGTTGTTTTTTAGCAATATTCTAAACGGGAAAATACGAGATCAATCAGATCAGGTAGTGGGTAAAGTATATGATATTGCGATTACAACGGAAAAAGACGGTTTTCCGGCGGTGGCGGGAATTGTATATATTGGCAAAGATAAGAAAAAAAAGATTATTAGCGCTAAGGATGTAGAAACTTTTGGCACAGAGTATTTAGTTTTAAAAAATCATCTTGCAGGAGTTGATATTGAACAGTATCCAGATAAAAATCTGGTTTTTTTGCGTGAAACGGTTTTGGATAGACAGATTGTAGATTTGGCTGGGGTACGAGTAGTGCGTGTTAATGATTTACAGTTCGGACTTATTCAGGGAACTGTGTGCGTAGTAGCGTTAGATATTGGCAAGCTTGGATTGCTGCGCCGTCTGGGCATTGATGTGCGATTTTTTACATTCTTGCGTCCTGAACTAGTGGAGTGGAATAACGTGCGATTGCTTGGTGATAAACTGCAGCTGTCTATGAGTGGAAAAGAGCTGGTCAAACTTCACCCGGCCGATATTGCCAATATTATTGAAAAATTAAATCTTAATCAGGGCAGTGAGCTGTTGGAGGTGTTAGATAAAAAGATTGCTGCTCGCGTGTTGGAAGAGCTGGAGCCAGAGCTGCAGAAGATTTTGGTACAAAATTTGGGAGCAGAACGTGCTGCGGGAGTTATGCAAAAAATGTCTATTGATGAATTAGTAGATTTGTTGCAGATGCTGCCAGACTATAAATCAAAAGAAATCTTGCAAAATCTGCCTTCTGATAGTACGCAAAAAGTGCGGAAGATTTTGGCGTATCATGAAGATACGGCTGGCGGCTTAATGACAACCGAGTATGTGTCTGCGTCTTTAGAAAATACGGTGCAGGAAGTGGCGGATCTGATTAGAAAAACCTATCACCTGCATCGTGGTGTGTATTTCGTTTATATAACCAATACTGCTGGAGAGTTTAAAGGTGTAGTTTCAGTGCGTAAATTATTGGTTTCGGAAAGAAATCAAACCATGAGCGAATTGCTTGATGATCACAGTACGGAGAAAGCTACAGCCACACCAGATCAAACAGTATCTGAAATCGCGGCATTAATGACAAAGTATAACCTAACTTCATTAGCGGTGTTGGATGCGGATAAAAAAATGCTCGGAGTTATCACTGTAGATGATATTATGCGCCATTTTGTGCCGCATGCATAAAAATCTTCTTAAGAATCAGTTTTACTATGTTTGCCAAATCAAAATATTTTTTACCAAAACTTCTGTTTTTCTTTAGTGTTATCGGCCCGGGGATTATAGCAGCTAACGCTGATAATGACGCGGGAGGTATAAGCACCTACTCTGTGGTCGGCGCGCAGTTTGGCACCTCAATGCTTTGGGTGTTATTTCTAATTACTTTTTCGCTGGCTATCACGCAAGAGATGGGTGTTCGCATAGGCCTAGTGACTAGGCAGGGGTTGGGCGGTGTGATACGAGAAAACTTCGGTATTAAATGGACTGCGTTTGCTATGGTCGCTATGTTGGTGGCAAACCTGGGCACAATTACAGCCGAGTTTGCCGGCATAGCTTCTTCATTTGAAATATTTGATATTAGCAAATATATTACTGTGCCAATTGCCGCTTTGGCAGTCTGGTTTGTGCTATATAAGGGGTCATTTAAAACCGCTCAAAAAGTTTTTTTGATTTTTTCCGCTTTTTATATTGTGTATATTATTAACGGCTTTGTGGTTAAGCCTGATTTTGGCGCCGCATTTCATAGTATGATTACGCCGACCCTGCAGTTTGATAGTCAATTTTTATTGGCCATGATTGCTCTGATAGGCACCACCATAACACCGTGGGGACAATTCTTTATTCAATCATTTGTGGTAGATAAAGGTTTAGACTTAAAGCATTACAAAGTAGAAAAAGCCGAAGTATTTGCGGGAGCATTTATAACCAACATCGTTAGTTTTTTTATCATTATCAGTACGGCAACAGTTTTTTTCAAGCATGGTTTAACTATTGCCGATGCCAAAGATGCGGCGGTCGGACTTGCCCCGTTGGCTGGCCGGTTTGCGCAGGTATTATTTGCTTTCGGCCTATTTAGCGCATCTATGCTTGGCGCTTTTATTTTGCCGGTAGCTACCGCTTATGCAGTATGCGAGGCATTTGGCTGGGAGTATGGTTTTAACACCAATTGGCAAACCGGTAAGATTTTTTATAGTATTATTTTATTTTCTATTATCGTACCAGTTTTGCTGGTGCTTATCCCAAAAATTTCGCTGCTTAAGGTAATGATATTTTCTCAAGATATTAATGGTATTTTATTGCCTTTTATTTTGATTTTTGTTATGCGCATCATAAATAGTAAAAAAATAATGGGAGCGCACACAAACCATATTATTGGCAATATTATCGCGTGGCTTACTATTATAGGAATAATTTTGGCCACAGCCATATTAGTTATTTCTTCTTTTGTGTAAATAACATGCTGGCAATTGTGTTGGCTCGGACAAACAGCAAGGAGTATGATCAGACAATTTCTTTGTATACTCGTGAACAGGGAAAGCTGGAATTGCTAGCTAAAGGCATCAAAAAAATTACCAGCAAGAATTCATCTACACTTGAACAATTGGCTTGTGTGGACATAGAAATCGCATATGGCAAAGAAATTACCTATGTTACCAAAGCCCAGCCGTCGGTTTTGTTTAAGCATATATATGCGGATTTTGAAAAAATAACCTTGGCAAGCTATGCAGCCTTGTTGGTGCATGAGCAGGTTTTGGCTGGAGAAAAAGACGAGCGCATTTTTGATTTGTTGTTTAGTTTTTTTGAGTTTGTAAATTCAGCGGAAAAAATTGAATCGTTGCATATTGTGACTAGCTTCATGTTAAAGTTATGGCACTATCTGGGTTTTAGCTTGCCAGAGCATGACCAGTGGCTTAAAAGCAGATGGGCAGACATAAATACTGCTTCAACAGATGGCGCGCATGCGCGCCGTGTTTATGAGCGGGTGCTGGTTTTTGCGCAGAACCACAGCGCTAAAAAACTTGCTAATTTTTTTGAACATGATAGGATTATGTAGTTAGGTATTTAGGAATATATATGCAAACATTTATACAGAACCTTGCCTCTCAGGTGGGGCAGGAAGTGGAAATAAAAGGCTGGTTATATAACAAACGATCGTCTGGTCCGATTGCATTTTTGGAGTTGCGTGATGGCAGCGGCTGGATTCAGGCCGTGGTTGCCAAATCCGATGTGTCGGCCGAGGTTTGGGAAACGGTAGAAAAAGCCACCCAAGAAACGTCGGTGGTTGTAACTGGTAAAGTGGCCAAACATCCGAAAAAAGAAAATATTTTTGAGCTGCAGGTTACAAATTTTAAAACTTTACAGCTTGCTCAAGAATATCCAATTGCTCACAAGGAGCACGGTCCAGATTTTTTGATGGACAATCGGCATTTGTGGTTGCGCAGCAAGCGCCAGTGGGCTATTTTGCGCGTGCGCGACGCTATAATTACCGCCATCAACCAGTATTTGCACCAAGAAAATTTTATCAAAGTTGATTCTCCAATTTTTACTCCCAATGCCTGTGAAGGAACAACAACTCTGTTTCCGGTGCCATATTTTGATTTGGGTACAGCCTACTTGTCTCAGTCTGGTCAGTTATATATAGAAGCAGCCATTGCGTCGGTAGGCAGGTGTTATGATTTTGGCCCGGTATTTCGCGCCGAAAAAAGCAAAACCAAAAGACATTTAACCGAATTTTGGATGATGGATGCGGAAGCCGCGTTTGTGGAGCACGAAGAAAATTTAAAAATTCAAGAAGGTTTGGTGAGGCATATTATTCGCCACTGTTTGGCAAACTGCCAAGAAGAGCTTAGGGTGTTAGAGCGCAATCTTGAGCCGCTGCAAAAAGCTGATCAGCCATTTACTCGTTTAAGTTATGACCAGGCAATTGAAAAATTGCACGAACTTGGTTCGGATATCAAATATGGCGAAGATTTGGGAAATGACGATGAAGGTTTGCTGACCAAAGACAGTGATGTGCCGGTATTTATTGCCAAATGGCCAAAGAGCATCAAGCCGTTCTACATGAAGCGAGATCCGGAAAATGAAAATTTGGTTTTGAACGACGACTTAATCGCAACCGAAGGCGCAGGAGAATTAATTGGGGGCAGTCAGCGTGAAGACAATTTTGATTTGCTGTTGGAACGCATAAAACATGAAGGGTTATCTGAAGCAGATTATGATTGGTATTTGGATTTACGCAAATATGGCAGTGTGCCGCATTCTGGGTTTGGTATTGGTTTGGAGCGCACAGTTCGTTGGATAACCGGCGTAGAGCATATTCGTGAGGCTATACCATTTCCAAGAACAATCGGAAGATTACGGCCATAAATAGATTGTAATTTTAAAATAAAAACCTTGTTTTTCATAAGATGAGAACAAGGTTTTTTGTTTTTGTTTAAATAAAATTTGGATAAAGAAATATTGACAAAATGATAAAATTCTGCTACCAATACTATATAGTCATTTCTCGTTTTGCGTCGCAATACGAGGGAAAATGATGAAAATGGACAAGGTGGGAGAGGGTGTTACAACGCCCAGGATTCTCCCAGAGAGGCAAATGTCATGACTGACAAGCGTGCCCCGGGAGAAGGGGCGGACAGCGATACTGACAGTGCTTTTGATGGTCCGACGGTGCGTACGCCTGTGCCATCAGTTGCCTTGCAGGTGATTGGCAAGATCCAGAAGGATCTCACCGATCGCCATGTCAAGGTGGAGCTTGGTGATACTGGGGGGATTCCGTCGGATATGGTAGACGATACAGGTTCAACGGTGCCCAACAGCGGCCCTGTGGCTTTGCCGCCACCGCCGGTGATGCCTAACTTGCCAGAAGGTGGTGTGTTGGGGAACTTGGGTGAAGATCGTTGGGCAGAGGGGAAGGTTGACAGTTTTCTTGATGTTCAAAGTACGACACCTTTGCCGTCGCGCGACCCTCGAGTTACCACACCAAACATGCCTACTGCTCGAATGGCGGTCCCGCCACTAGTACAAGCGGTGACGCTTGCGATGGCGCCGATCCCCAGCCTGGTTGCGGATTCGGCAACCATGCCCTGCGCTCAAGATCGGGACGAGTGGGTGCGGTTGGCACTGGCACTGAAGACTGCCTTTGATGCGCAGGTGCCGGGGGCGGTGGATGTGGTGGCAACATCTCTGAATCCATCGCTGTCGCCAGAGGAGTTCCGTAGGGATTCGTTGGTCATCTGTGTGTTGGATGAGCAGAAGTACAGAGAACTTCTGCTGGCTGAATCTGACATACGAAGAAGCCGGCAAATCCCGGTTGATCTCCGAAAAGCACTCTTGCTCATCTGGGCGGACATGCGGCGATTGTTGGTGGCACCCGCTAGGTGTTTGCGGGTGCGAGGGGGGCAGATGGATGGTGATATAATCTGCGAGGTTGAGCGTGGGGTAGTTCCCATGCAGACTCGTGCTGACACACCGTCATATCTGTTGATTGCGTTGGTGGCACTGGTACTTGTGAGTGCTGGTGTGCTAACAGCCATAGTGTTGTAGAAGGTGAGGAGGGTAAATTTGGCGCGTGCCACCACGACGCGTGCCACCAAAAAAAGAGGGGGATCGTGGATTGCATAAAGCAGCTTAATTAA
>CAZHYG010000003.1:0-60407 GCA_964536615.1 uncultured Gammaproteobacteria bacterium | reverse complement strand
CGCGTGCCACCAAAAAAAGAGGGGGATCGTGGATTGCATAAAGCAGCTTAATTAAAATAGGCTGCTTTATTTTTTATAATTTTTTTATTTAAAATTTATTTATCTTTTTATTTAAAATAATTTTTTTACGGTTTATACATTGACAAAATAAGGTTTTTTTGCTAACAATAAACATAGATAACTCCCCAATACTGGGGGGCTCTTTGACAATCCGTGGGCGACTTTGTTCGCCCGTCGACGTTATTGGGAGGCCGCCCATGGGTAATTTTCTGGATCAGTACAAGAACCAGTCTTTGCTTGGCGACGATAGTGACTCGGGCTTTGGTCAGAGCCGTCTGTCCGCTCCCGGCAAGGTGACGATGAGTAGCAGGATCGCACCTCGGGCCAGCAGGCCCGAGGACGAGGTGGAACACCACCTCTACTATGGCAACGCGGCGCTCAGCCGTATCAAGTACGACCTGCTCCCCGAGGCGCAGCGGTTGATCAGCGATCGCGGTCCGATCCGTCAGGCACGCGATGTTTTAAACCGCCTGGAGAGCAGCTTCACCAGCATCACCAACGCTGTGTCCGGACTGCTCAAACTGCTGGACAAGATGGAGGCCAATACCAACCTGGAACTGCGCGAGCGCGCTGATGTGCTCACGCAGTCCTACGAGGCGATCAAGCCTGATGTGGAGTCGGTGATGGCGAAGAAGCCGCCGGAAATGGTGAGCGTCCTCGGCGACGAGGCGTTCTCGTTGCACCTGGGTCCTCGGGACGATCCGAACGATGACGGTGCCCGCCGGGTATGGACCGACTCACTGGATCAGATGGATGCCCAGGAGCGTGCGGCGATGTCGCCGAAGCCGATTGGCTGGGACCAGAAAGAGTGCAGCGCGGAAGGTCCCGTTGCATCCAATGCCGTGGAAGGCATCCATCTGTTTCCTGTCATCAAGCGCGAGCTTGGTGATAAGTGGGGTAGTCTCGTGTCGTCCAATCTTGTCGGTCCGGGTCAAGCCGGTCCGTACAGGATCTCCGCGTCATTGCGGGAGGGGGGAGGTGACTTTCTACCTGGCGTTCCATCGGGAGCGTCAGTACCCCGAGTGGGTCATCGGTCCCACCGCCATCAACGAGTTCATCGACAACATCGACTACTACGTCGGTGCGGCCCGTACCAACCTGCCGGGCAGTCCGAGCATCCCAAACTCAATGCGGGATGGCGCGGACAAGCGTCCGGATGACCCCTCCGTGCTCAAGCAGGAGGCCCTTGGCGGGGCGCCATGGCAGAAGAGTCCTGCGGTGCCCGAGACGCAACAGCTCTGGGCTCCTCCAGAAGAAGGTGGTCAGGGGATCTTTGGTATGATGTGGGAAGGCCTGCAGCAAGGGTTGGACGACGCTAACGGCGGTAGTTCGGCTGTTAGTGCGTGGAATACGCATGTTCGGTTGACCGACTATGTGCAGCCAGCCCAAGAAATGCGAGATCAGCTCCTGAATGATGTTAAGGCTGGCAAACTCCATCACATGGATGCCCGTCGTGAGGCGGTCAACGGTAGGAATGAGCTTATGCGGAAAACCCGCAAGAAGCTCTCTCCGGCTGGGAGGTATGCTTCTCAGCAAACCAAGAGCGATCGAGGGGTGACTGAGGAGCAGATGGTGGGGCGTAAGGTGCCCGACATTCTTCGCCATGCCGAAGATGGTGGTCGGGGGATGGAGGTGCTGGGAGAAGATGGTGACTCTGCGAAACTTGCGAAGTTCTTGGGCGAAGAGTCGCCCGAGTGGAGCCGTTATCAGGAAGCTGTTATGGACGGAGGAGAGCCCAAGGCGAAGGTAGTTGCCAGGGCTACTCAAGAGATGGCGGAAATGCCTTCAGTAAGCAGAGCCATAATCAACTCGGCTGGCAAGAGTAACAAGTGGGTTACTCGGGTTGCTAAGGTTGGTCGGGTGGCCAGTGCGGCGGGTGCAGTGCTTGGCATCGTGGACGCAGTTGAAACCATCTACGATGCCGAAGAAGGGCAGCGGTTGCATGTGGCTGCACAGGAAGGTGGAGGGTTCGTGGGCGGTGTTGTTGGAGCCGAACTCGGTTCCATGGCTGCGGTGTGGATCGCTTCAGCTCTCATCAGTGGACCTGGTGCGCCGGTGATTCTGATTGTCTCGCTCATCGGCGGCATGATCGGTGCGGGCATCGGCGCCGAGGTTGGGCGTGAGGTGGTGGATGCAGTGCCTGAGACAATCGGGCAGGGCATCAATGCCGTTGTGACGCCCGGCTCCGCTCAGTCCGGCGGTTACGCCGGTCTGTACGAACGGAGTGTCCGGGACGGGATGAACCAGAAGAACATCTTGGAACGGATGCGTCAGATGATGGTTGAGGTGGATGAAGAGGTGGTGAAGGTGGATAAGAAGATCGGCAAGGTCAAGGACCGGGACAAGCTAGATGATCTACATGCCGAACGGTTCCGTCTGCTTAGCTGGCGTGATCGTGTGGGCAAGGTCTACAGCCTGCTCCGAACTGGTCAGATCAGCGATGTGGAGGCGTGGAAGGCGTTGGGTGGTGAAGTGACAGAACCCGAGCCACAGGCGAGCAACGCCTCGTCTGCAAGGAGCGACAGCCAATGATGTACGTCAAGATGTGGATATCGCGTGGTTGCAGTAAAGCCACGATGTGGATGTTGGATGTTGGCTTGTTGCTTGTAGTGCTGATCACCGGATGTGTCTGTTACATGTCTATTCCGCAGTTGAACCACAATCTGCCGAGCTGGACACTTGTGTTTCTGGTGCCAGCATCAGTGCGTATGGTTCGTATCCGGCTTGATGACGGATCGGTGAAGGGGGTGGTTGTCAGCCTGATCTATTTGTGGTTGTTTGTGCCATACAGGTTCAGAAGACAGACGGTGAAGGGGGTTGCGACAGGTCGTTCATCTGATGATCTGGATGAAGATGATGAGGTGGATCTGTTCTCTGGAGATGGTGAAAGACTGACAATCAGTGTGCGTGAAGGTGGGGCCGAAAAGGTGGGGTATTGGATCAGAGACACGGTAGAGCACCTTAAGCGTAAGTAGTAGGTGAAGGAGTGTGTCGCCCGGTTCGGAGCAATCCGATGGCGGGCGCGAGCGGTGCCAGGCATGCAAATGCCTGGTTTGTTGCTTTTATAGGCAAGATTGACAAAAATAAATTTGTAGATTATAATTTTACTTACAATATAAATAAGCCGAAGTGGCGGAATTGGTAGACGCACACGACTCAAAATCGTGCGGAGAAATCCATGAGAGTTCGATTCTCTCCTTCGGCACAAATAATAAAGACCCACAAGTGCGGGTCTTTATTATTTTGGCTATAATGTATCAACAAAACGTCTGTTTTAATACTCATTTTTATTTTAAAAACTTTATGGTATACTATGTGAGTATTATAAAAAGTATGGCTCAAATTATTGCGGTAGTAAATCAAAAAGGCGGTGTAGGAAAAACTACCACTGCCGTAAATTTGGCAGCGGCACTTGCCGAAGCTGGAAAGTTTGTGTTGCTTGTGGATCTGGATCCGCAAGGAAATGCCACTTCAGGATTGGGTATAAAGTATCAGGAATTGGAACAAGGGCTATACCACAGTATTTCCGGTCAATCGCGTCTTCATGATGTAGTGCACAATACCGCTCATGCCGGTTTGCGTGTAGCTCCGGCAACCCCTGATCTGGCTGGCGCAAATGTAGAATTGGTAAATGTGGAAGGCCGAGAAAAAAAACTTGGCGAAGTATTATCCGAAGTTGCTCATGCGTACGATTATATTATTATTGACTGCCCGCCATCACTCGGTATTTTAACATTAAACGGCCTTATCGCCGCCGATCATATTCTTATTCCTGTTCAAGCCGAGTATTATGCTTTGGAAGGATTGGGTCAATTATTAAAAACAATTGAGCTTATTCGCACCAATTTAAAACCGGAATTAAAAGTTTTGGGCGCAGTGCTTACCATGTATGACGCGCGCAACAGTTTATCCGAAGAAGTCATGAACGAGCTTTATAAATTTTTCCCCGATAATATATTCAGGTCGGTAATTCCTCGTACGGTCCGTTTGGCAGAAGCGCCAAGTTTTGGCCAGAGTATTTTTCATTACGATCCAAGCGGCAAAGGCTCAAAAGCATACGAGCGTTTAGGCAGAGAATTTTTAGATCGTTTTGAGCGCGAAGAATAATTTTTTTCAATAGTATTTTTATGGCTTTAGGCAAAGGTTTGGGAGCGTTAATCTCCAACAATCCAAAACAAAAAGAATCAATATCGGATACAGGTAGCCAAGACAGGGTGTGGTATGTACCGGTAACTTCCATAAAACCAAGCGAGCATCAGCCTCGCCAGAATTTTAATCCGGTTGACTTGGAAGAATTGGCTGCGTCAATAAAAGAGCATGGTGTTTTGCAGCCGCTGTTGGTTGTGGAGCGCCCGGATGGCGGTTATGAACTGGTGGCAGGCGAGCGCAGGTGGCGAGCTTCTCAAATGGCCGGATTGGCAACCGTTCCCGCACTGATTAAAAAGTTTGAAAATCAAAAAAGAATGGAAGTGGCGCTTATTGAAAATATCCAGCGTGAAAATTTAAGTCCGATTGAAGAGGCGTTTGCATATCAAAGACTCATGGAAGAATTCAATTTAACTCAACAGCAGGTATCGGAAAAAGTTGGTAAAAGCAGATCCGCCATTGCCAATTTTATTCGTCTGCTTAGCTTGCCCGAAGAAATTAAAACTGCTTTGGCAGAAAAAAGAATCAGTATGGGTCAGGCGCGCGCATTGTTAAGTTTGGAAACATCGGCGCAGCAGCTGGATATGTTATCTTCAATGCTCGGCCAGCGCATTACGGTGCGAGAAATTGAAAGAGAGGTAAGCAAGCAAGCGCCGCATAAAAGCCATAAAGATCCAAATATTGCATATTTAGAAGAGCAGTTGCGCGCAGCGCTTGGCACTAAAGTAACGATTCATAAAAAAGGCGGCAAGGGCACAGTTACTGTAGATTTTTACTCGGATGAAGAGTTGGGAAGAATTATACAAGCCATTACTCATAAATAATACAAATAAAGACCCAGGCAGGGTCTTTATTTTTTCGGCATAATAATTTTGAGCCACCGATTTTTTTCTGTTTTCATTTTTTCTTTAATGCGAGTTTTTGCCTGGTGTGTTTTTACATATTTAAGCCAATCTTGGCTTGGACCCTTGCGGTTTTTATCCGTAAAAATTTCTACTACATCACCGCTCTTAAGAGGGGTGGTAAGACTGACCAGCTGATCGTTTACTTTAGCGCTGTTGCATTGATTGCCAATATCGGTGTGGATGGTGTATGCAAAATCAATCGGAGTGGCATCTTCGGGCAAATCAAATACATCGCCTTTGGGTGTAAAAACAAAAATTCTATTCTTAAAAAAATCAACTTTTAATTCGTCAAGATCGGATAATTTTTCCAAAATAGTTTTTTGAATATCCGCCAGTTCTTTGGCCCATGCAATATCTTTGGCTGGGAGGCGAGAGCCTTGTTCGTCGTAATGCCAATGCGCGGCAATACCGTATTCGGCTTCGTTGTGCATGGTTTTGTCGCGAATTTGAAATTCAACAATTTGACCGTCCATGCAAAAAACTGTCGTATGCAATGATTTGTATCCGTTTGGTTTTGGTTGAGATATGTAATCTTTGATTCTGCCCCTGAGCGGTTTCCATAATTTATGAATAATGCCCAGCGCGGCATAGCAGTCGGCAACATTATTTACAATAATGCGCAGCGCGACAATATCGTAAATTTGGTCAGCATGATCCCAGCCGCCTTTGTCCGCAATTTTTCTGTATAAACTATATAGAGTTTTTTCACGACCGTGTATGTTGATTACCGGAATGCCGGAATTTTCTAATTCTTTTTTGGTAAGATCCATGACCTGTTGTAAGTATGCGCCGCGTTCGGACAGCAATGTTTCGCGTAATTGTTTGGTTTTTTCGTATTCTTTTGGCAAGATATGGGGGAATGACAAATCTTCCAGCAGACTTTTAAATTCACCAATACCAAGTCGGTTGGCAATTGGCGCGTAAATTTCCAAGCTTTCTAAGGCAATGCGAAAGCGTTTTTTTTGCGGCAGAGCATCTATGGTGGAAAGATTGTGTACGCGGTCGGCAAATTTAATAATCATTACGCGAATATCTTCGGCCATGGCCACAAACATTTTGCGCAGATTTTCTATATAGCGCTCCACGCCGCGATATTTAATTTTACCGAGCTTAGTGATGCCGCGAATCATGGTGGCAATGTCGGGGCCGAAATTCTTTTCAATATCTTCCAGAGTAACACTGGTGTCCTCAGGCACATCGTGAAGCAGGGCAGCGACAATGATGTTTGGATCAATACGCATGTGCGCCAGAATCATGGCCGTGGCCACCGGATGTATGATGTAGGGTTCGCCGGATTTTCTGAATTGACCTTCGTGTGCTTTCTCAGCAAAATCATACGCTAAACGAACCATATCAATATCTTCTTGATGGTAGTAGTTTTTAATCTGAGCCAGCAGGTCGGTAATGTTTGGATTTTTTGGAATTATTTCGCGATAGGGCATATAAAGTTATTCTAGTATATTTTAATTTTTAAAGCAATCATTAAACAAAAAACAGGTCTGCATATGCGGACCTGTTTTTTTATATCTTTTAGATAAGTGTTACGCTGGAAACTTTATCACCGTCTTCTTTAAACCGCATCAGGCGTACGCCTTGGGTGGCGCGGCCGGAGGAGGAGATTGAGCTAAACGGCAATCGAATCACTTGTCCTTTAGCAGACATAAGCAACAAATCTTTTTCTTTGGCTTCTATTGCGTCTACAACTTTGGCAAAAGTAAGGTTTCCGGTTTTGGCTGTAATCTCGGCAGTTTTGATGCCGCTGCCGCCGCGTCCTTGAACTTTATACTCATCCAGCTCGGTTCGTTTGCCTACGCCGTTTTCGCCAACGGTTAAAAAGGCGAGGCTTTTATTTTTTGGATCAACAATATCCATGCCAATTACTTCGTCGCCGCTTTTTAGGCGCATGCCGCGCACGCCGCTGGCAGTACGACCCATTTCGCGCACATCTTTTTCTTTGAAGCGAATAGCCTGGCCTTGTTTGGTGGCAACCATGATTTCATCTGTGCCAGTGCTTGGTTTGACCCACTCAAGATTGTCATCTGCTTTTAGCTTGAGAGCAATCAGCCCGCTGCGGCGCACATTGGCAAAATCTTCCAGAGCGGTTTTTTTAATATTGCCGCGAGTGGTAACCATAACCAAGTATTTGCGGTTGTTCATGTCGTTCATGCCCAGCAAGGCAGTCACTTTTTCATTTGGCGCCAGTTGTAAAAAGTTAATTAAAGCCTGTCCTTTAGCAGTGCGGCTGGCTTGCGGAATGTCGTAGGCCATAAGTTGGAAAACACGACCACGATTGGTGAAGAACAAAATATTGTCATGAGTATTGGTGGAAACAAGATTTTGTACGCTTTCTTCTTCTTTGGTGGTAACACCGATAACTCCTTTGCCGCCGCGTGATTGCTGGTGGAAGGTGTCAGGAGGCAAGCGTTTAATATATCCGTCAGTAGTAACCATGATAATAGTCGGTTCATTAGGAATCAAATCTTCGGTGGTAAATTCTTTAATACCGTGCGCAATAATTTGGGTGCGTCTGTCTTGTCCGTATTTTGCTTTAATTTCGCTGGTTTCGTCTTTAATGATATTTAAAATTTTTACCTTGGAAGCCAAAATAGATTCCAGTTCTTTTATGAGCGCGCGTTTTTCTTTTAATTCGTCTTCAATTTTCTGGCGTTCCAAATTTGCCAGTTGTTGCAGTTTCATTTCCAAAATTGCCACAGCTTGTCTGTCGGAAAATTTGAATTTAGAAACCAAGTTTGTTTTAGCCTCTTCTTTGTCTTTGGAGGCGCGGATAGTTTTGATGATCAGGTCAATTTTATCCAGAGCCATGCTTAAGCCTTCCAAGATGTGGGCGCGCTCTTTGGCTTTATTTAAATCAAACTCAGTGCGGCGACGAATAACCACTTGGCGATGTTTGATAAATTCTTCCAAAACATTTTTTAAGTTGAGAACGCGCGGTTGAATGCCGTCTACAAGAGCCAGCATGTTGAAGTGGAACGTTGTTTGCAGCTCTGTCATTTGGAACAGTTTGTTTAAAACTTTTTTTGGATACGCGTCTTTTTTAAGGTCAATTACGATACGTACGCCATCTTTATTTGTTTCGTCGCGCAAATCTTTGATGCCTTCAATTTTTTTCTCCTGTACCAAATCTGCAATTTTTTCCAGCAAAGTGGCTTTATTAATGTTGTATGGAACTTCGGTAATGATAATTTTAAACTGATCAGCTTTACCCTCTTGTATTTCTGCTTTGGCGCGCATTACAACGCCGCCTTTACCGGTTGCGTAGGCTGCTAAAATATCTTTTTTATTATAAATAATGCCGCCAGTAGGGAAGTCAGGTCCTTTGATTATTTCGGAAAGTTCTTCTACGGAAACATCAGGATTTTCTACCAGTTGCATTACACCGTCGCAAAGTTCGCTTAAATTGTGCGGTGGGATGGAGGTGGCCATACCAACTGCAATACCCACAGTACCGTTCAGCAAAAGATCGGGCAGTTTTGCTGGCAGTACAGTTGGTTCTTCATGAGATCCGTCGTAGTTTGGGATAAAGTTAACTGTATCTTTTTCAATATCGTAGAGCATTTCTTCGGCTACAGCTGTGAGTTTCGCTTCGGTATAACGCATGGCCGCAGCGTTATCGCCGTCCATGGAACCAAAGTTTCCTTGGCCATGCACCAGAGGGTAGCGCATAGAAAAATCTTGCGCCATACGGACCATAGCATCGTATATGGAGGCATCGCCATGAGGATGGTACTTGGCCATAACCTCACCAACCACATGAGCTGATTTGCGAAATTTAGCATTGTGTCGCAGGCCAATATTCCACATAGCGTACAAGACGCGGCGATGTACAGGCTTTAAACCGTCGCGCACATCAGGAAGTGCGCGCGAAACAATGACACTCATGGCGTATTCCAAATACGAGGTTTGCATTTCTCCCACTAGCGAAGTAGGGGTGATAAGACCGATTTCTTGACCTGGAATTTCTAGTTTTTCTTGCATATAGGTAAATGAATTATTGTCGTGTCTTTTAAAATATGGAATTAAGGCGTGGTGGTTGTGGTAGTGGTAGGCAAGGTAGTGGAAATAGGGGTGGTGCTGGTAGTGCTGCTTGTCGACATGATTTGTTCAATGACGTTTTGTATTTTCTTTTTCATTTGTTCGTTTTGTATATTTGCAGCTTCATTGTTAAACAATTCGTTCCATTCTTTTTTACTATTGTCAAAAATTTTTTTCTCAGGCGTCCTGCTCCAGTTAAATGAAGAGAGCGATATTTTTGTTGCCCAAATCCACATGCCGGCAATAATGAATGTAAAACTGCTGACGAGTACCCACAGCCAGTGTGTTGCAGAGCGGTTTTGCCCGGCAACCGGAACGGTGGCTGAGCTGGGCGGCTCCTGTTCCCGCTGAGGTTTTTTTGGCATACAATTATTCTTTTTCTAAAATTATCAGCTTTGTCTCTTCTTGAGGAAGATCTTTTTTCTTAATAATTATTTTTTTCTCGGCATTTTCTGCTTTGAGACCAATTTCTTTAATGAAGGCAGTAACAGGAGAAGCGTCCGGATCGGTATCGCAAGCGTAGGCGATTGGGATAATAATGCGAGGTTCAAGGCTGTTGGCCAGTGCTGCAGCAGTCTTAGCATCTAAGTATGCATCTCCGCCGCCGACCGGAATAAATAGAATATCCGGGTTCATGATTTTTTCCATCTGTTCGGCGTTGAGAGTTTTGTTTAGGCGGCCCAAATGCACCATGTTTAGTCCCTCAGCGTTTAATTTGTAGACAATACACTGTTCGTTGGCGGCTACTGCGTAGATCATGAGGCTTTTTACATCCATTTCGCCAAGTGAGCTTACCGTAAAGGTGTCGGCAGAAATGGTGGCGGCATTATCGGTGCCGTTGGAAAACAGAGCTACATCCGGGCTGAAACTGCGAGGAAAATCTCCCTTTTTTGGTTTGTATGCATCAAGCAAAATTACGAGATCTTTGTCTTGGTTTTTTGTCTGTAGTTTAACACATGTTTGTCCGAGCCAGCTTATATGCATAGATATGACAGTAAAAATTAACAAATATATTTTATCATAGTGTATTTGGCTAGACAAGGGGTTAAACCAGCTTTTCTCTTGGCAGGTTATAGGATGTATGGTACACTGGCAAAGCTTTATCAGGAGGGGTTGACAAAATGCCAAAATTACGGTATATTGTCTTGTTAATTTATTTATTAAAATTAATTATGCGAGATATGCAAAAAAAGGCGAATCGCTTGGTAAGCGGTGTGGCGCTTGTGGCGCTTGTTTTTAGTTTAGGCGGAAGCGCGTTGACTCCAAAACCAGTGAGTGCAGCCGGAGAGGATATTTTGGTTGCTTTTAATCAAGAGAGTTCGTCTGGTGTTGAGGGTACAATTAATACTAATTCAATACAATTATTTGTTTTTCACAGAAACCCTGCCATTTCTCGATCTGATATTGAGGTGAGTTATGATATTATCTTTGATCACGCCTTTGTCCCAACCACAACGTCTGATAGACCTGCTTCAATCGACGATTTTTTGTTTAACGGCAGCAATGCTTTATCTGGCACTATTACTATTCCGGCAGCAGAAGACTATGTATGGATTCCTATAGAGAATATTGACGACTCAACCCCAGAAAGCCGTGAGTTTTTCTCAGTGCAATTAAATGGGGCTCAAGCGACAGAAGGAACAGTTGGTTTTGATCCAACTAGTAGCGTAACAGCCCTTACATACTTTATTAATGACAATGATACCGCTACGGTAAATCTTTCCTCAGAAGTAGGTTATTATAATTTTATAGAAGGTTCAAACAGCAAATTTAAGGTTGTGTTATCTAAAGCAGTTGCGCAAGACGTGACTTTTAATTGGCAAACTACTGATAATACAGCGGTATATCCAGATGATTTTACTATACCTGGCGGCCTTGCAACTATTCCAGCCGGAGAAACTTCAACCACTGTTGATGTTGGTTTGGTAGATGATAATCTTCAAGAAAACACCGAGAGTTTCTTTATCACTTTATCCAATCCGGTTAATGCTGTTTTAGGTACTGCTTCAAGTAGAAATTATTTTATCTCTGATAATGATATTACTAAAATAGGTTTTGCAGTCACATCAACCTTTGGTTTAGAAAGTGTTGGTACAGTGCCTGTGACAATGGTGTTAAACTACCCAAGCACAAATACTGTGGTGGCAGCTATTGGGCCTGTGTCTGCTTTAGGACATGCTTCTATGCCTGCTGATTTTCAGTTGTCAACTACGACAATTGTTTTTCCGCCTAATACAACCTCTACCACTTTTGATCTTATTATCCAAGACGATCATTTACAAGAAGGTAATGAGCCTTTTAATTTGCAGATTATAGACGTAACTAATGGCGGTAGTCAGATCGGGTTTGGGCCAAACACAATGTTTGGTTACACTATTATCGATGATGATGTAGCAACGGTTCCAACATTAGGCTTTGCCATTCAAAATAATTCTTTTGATGAAACTGTCTCTGGGTTGGTAACTGTCGCTTTGGAAGAGCCTTTAACCCAGGACGTTACCTTCCAATGGAAAGTAGATGGTGGTAGCGCTTCTATGGTTCCGTATTCTGTGGGTGGTGTAGATTTTCCCGCAGACTTTACCGGTGGATCTACTTCCTATGTAACCTCAACAATTTTAGCTGGGGGTACAGCTGTTGTGTTAGATTTAGGTGTAGTACATGATAATCTTTCCGAAGGCGATGAAACTATTGAGTTGAGTTTGGCAAATGTGGTTGGCGCAGAATTGGGCGCAAGAAATACTTTTGTATATACTATTGCCGCTAATGATTTTCCATCTGTACAATTTAGAGCCACGGCTTCTTCCGGTTCAGAATCAACTGCACAGCCTGGATTTGCTATCGATTTGTCGAATCCTTCTACAGCCCAAGTAAATATTTATATAGCTGCCAAAGTTGCAAGCAGTACCGCAGAGTACAACACAGATTGGACTTTGCATGGTTTGGTGGCAAGCGTGCTAATCGGGCAAACCAGCACCACCTTTAATTTGGATGTAGTAGATGATGCTATTCAAGAATCTGATGAAACAGCAGTGTTTTATATCGAGAACGCAGACGCTGCAACTGTGGGAGCTCAAAATGAGTATGCATATACAATAAGTGCTAATGATGTTCCGGTTGCTCCTCCAACATCTGGCGGTGGAGGCGGTGGCGGTTCTTCTTCTGGCGGAGGTTCAAGTAGTGGCGGAGGTTCAGCTGTTCCAGTTATTCCTGCTACAACCGGTTCCGGAGTATTTGCCGGAGAAAATCATAGCGTGAGAGTTGATAGTATTACTACAGTTGGCGATATGAATTTTGCCAATCTGGTAATTGCCGGTGGTACAGCTGTGCGCATGGCAATTTCTAACAGCCCTACTTTTGAAAATGCTGTTCAGGAACTGTACAAGACTACCGCAATGTGGAAATTAAGTTCAGGCTCAGGTACAAAAACTGTATACGTAAAATTCTTCAATAATGCCGGAACTTCTTCTGGGCCGGTAAGTACCACTGTGGCGGTTGGCAGTACCGGAGGTCAGGTGTTGGGTGTACAGATCAGCTTGTTGGATGAACTTGTTGCAAAATTAAAATTTGGTTCTACCAGCGATGAAGTTAAGCAGATGCAAGTTGAGTTGCAAAAACTTGGTTTCTTCCCAGCTAAAGCTAAAACAACTAGATATTATGGTTTGGTAACTAAGGCGGCGGTTGCGAAGTATCTTGAAAGTAAGTTTGCCACCATGTCTGTTGATGAATTAATTTCTGCTTTGAAATTTGGCCAAAGAAATTTAGGAGTAAGGAGATTGCAAGACGAGCTTAAGAAATTAGGTTTCTTCCCAGCAGCGATTGCTTCCACTGGTCTGTATGGCCCAGCAACCAAGGCCTCTGTTGCAAAATATCTTGCTTCAAAATAATTCAAAAATTGACAATAAAATCCCCGCCAAAACCGGGGATTTTTTGTTGTCATTTGTTGTTGACAAAATTTGTGTTCATGCTAGTGTATCTATTACTTAATAAGTTTTTATTCAAATAAAGATAAAATAGATAACTATTTGTATATGCAAAAACAGGCAAAGAAATTATTGTTAGCTGTATCGATTGTGTGCAGTTTTGTATTGTGGGGTGTTGCCCACAGTGCGCGTGCGGCAACTGCGGATGATTTTATTATAACGATAAAAACGGATAATCCAGGTACGTCATCCTCAACTGCTTTTACAATTCCTACCAATGGTGCAGGTTATAATTATGATGTTGATTGCGATATTAATGATGGGCCAGATCCTCTGTTGATAGGTCAAACGGGCGATGCTACTTGTGTGTATCCGGTAGCCGGCACCTACACTCTTGCTGTTAGCGGTACTTTTCCTCAAATATTCTTTAATTATAGCGGTGATGCGCAAAAGTTAGTATCTGTAGATCAGTGGGGTACTGGCGTGTGGAATTCAATGGCCTTCGCTTTTGCCGGAGCCTCCAATATGAACATTTTAGCAGCCGATGCGCCTAACTTGTCTGCTGTTACGAGTATGAGCGGTATGTTTAATGAGGCCGCAGCTGTTAATGCCGATCTTAGCACCTGGGATGTGTCGCATGTAACCGATATGTCGGGTATGTTTTCGGGCGCCTTGGCTTTCAACGGTAATATTAGTACCTGGAATACTTCCCAGGTTACTAATATGTATGCGATGTTTGTAGCTGCTCTTGTTTTTAATCAGGATATTTCTGGTTGGGACGTGTCGCATGTTACCGATATGAGTTTCATGTTTAAAGCGACTCCTGTATTTAATCAGTCTATTGGTTTATGGAATGTATCGGCCGTTACCAATATGAACTCAATGTTTTTTCAGGCAACCGGTTTTAATCAGAGCCTAGCTTCGTGGAATACATCTCAGGTTACCAATATGGGTCGCATGTTTGAGGGCGCAACTGCGTTTAATCAAAATATTGGATCTTGGAATATTGGTAATTTGCAGGATGCTACTACGTTTCTGAAAAACTCAGGTTTATCTACAGAAAATTATGATAATCTTTTAACGGGCTGGTCTGCTCAAACTGTACAACCCGATGTAACTTTTGGTGCAGGTACACTGCAGTATTGTGCTGCCGCATCTCGGGCTACATTGGTAAATCCGCCAAATAATTGGGAGATTACTGACGGGGGAGCTGTGTCACTATGCAACTCATCCGTTCGATTCGTCGAATTTTCAGCTACTTCCGCAGTTTCAACAAATGAAGCAGCTGCTGATAATTTTCCTGTTTTATTAGTACAAGGCACTTTTGGTTCTCCTGCGGATGTGGCAGTGGTAGTTGTAGGCGGTACAGCGGTAAATGGTGTTGATTACACATATTCTGTTACTACCACTATTACAATTCCGGTCGGAATATATGACGGAACAACCTCAACTGCCGTACTTATTCCTGTGCCAGTCTTAATCAATAACTCAACCGTAGATGGCAATCGTACTATTCTGTTATCCTTGGTAAGTCTTACCAGTGGTGTGAGTGTTGATGATGCGGATAATAATGAATCTACACAAGATGCTTTAATTTACACTATTACTGACGACGACACTGCTTCAAGCGGAGGTTGCAGTAGTAATTGTGGCGGTACAGCATTTCCGGTTGCATCTGCTTCTCAAGGTGTGTTGGTAGTGCCAACCCCAGCGCCGGTTGTAACTACTCCGCCGGTTGTGGTGCCTCCAGGTGAAGTATTGGGTGAAAAAATATCTATTATCGACGAATTGATTTTGAAATATGATTGTTATACCTATGCGGACGGTATTCGTCAGTTGCAAACCGAATTGCAAAAGCAGGGTTATTTTCCATCCACATTTGTTCCAACCAGATATTACGGCAATATGACCAGAGCTGCAGTAACTAAATATCTAAATGACAAGCTTGATGAAATGTCTGTAGATGAGCTGGTAAAATTTGCTTTCAAACTTGGTCAGCGAAACAGGGCAGTCAAACGATTGCAGACTGAGCTCAAAGCTCTCGGGTATTTCCCAGCTTCTGTGCCGGCAACCGGTTATCGCGGACCGATCACCAAAGCGGCCATTGCCAAATACAAAGCTGCGCATAAATAATAAGCTCAAAACCCGCCCGCAAGGCGGGTTTTGTGTAAGGTAAAATAATCTTGTGGTTTTTATAAAATTATGATAAAGTCTACTCCTTAAAAGGAGTAGTATTTTTTTATGCAGCATAGTAGGTTTAGTATAAAAAAAATTATAGTCATGGCAGGAAGTGTGTTTACTTTGTTTGTAGGTGTGTGTGGTATGCCTCAAAAAACTTTTGCTGCTTCGGCTGTTACAGTGCAATTTCTAAATACTGCAGAACAGTCTGTTGAAGATGGTGGTGCGGTGGCTTCAGTGCTTGCATTCACCAATTCGTTTGGGCAAAGTGTCAGCCATCCAAAAATGAAAGTTTTATATCAAATTACTGGAACTGCCAGCACTGATGATTATGTGTTTAATCATGCTCCAGGCATAATAAATGGATCTATTGAAATTGCGGCCGGTAGTGGTAATGTTTCAGTGCTTTTCGGGCATATTGCCGATACAGTAGATGAGCCTAATGAAACAGTTGTTGTAAAAATTACAGGTGTTTCCTACACAGGCAATACTCCAGTTGTGGTTGGTGCAAATAAAATTTTTACCGATACCATTATTGATGATGATCCAAGCACTTACTATGTAAATATTGAGGCGCCTGTTTCCGAGTCCCTCCCAGAGTATAAAGGATCACTCGTTTATTTTTCAGTAAAAGATCAGTTTGGCAATAATGTTGCGCATGGTGATTTATCCCTTGATTATCAAATTACCGGTACCGCTAATAGTTCAGATTTCTCGTTTAACGGGTCATCAGCAATGACAGGGTCTGTGCTTATTCCTGCAGGCAATGGAGTGTATGCAGCGGGGCTTGATACGGCTAATTATAATGATAACGAGTTTGAGCCTGATGAGAGTGTAGTAATTTCCATTACAGGCATACATTATAAAGACGCTGATCCTCGTTTTATAATTGGACAAAGCAATGTATTTACTCGCATCATCGTAAATGATGATTTTCCGCACTATGTTGAATTTCAAACAACGAGCGCAAGCATAACAGAAGGCCAGGGCGCACTAGTAACGCTTAATTTAACCGATGCTTCTGGGAACTATTATTGGCACCCAGAATTATATGTAAACTATCAAATTTCTGGCACAGCCGATAGTTCAGACTTTGTTTTTAATGGTTCGTCTGCATATGCCAATACCGTTGTGATTCCAGCTGGCAGCGGACCATACACTGTTGCGCTCGCCGCTATCGACGATTATTTGGTGGAGTACACGGAAAGTATTTCGGTTGCTATTTTGTCCGTTAGTGATGGGGGGCTAGGCACCGATCAGCGTGTTGGCAATCAGGCAGCTTTTGTCGGAACTATTATAGATAATGATGTTCGTCGCTTTGTTCAATTTGCAAATGTTAGCACAGTTTCAGAAGAAGACTTCTCAGGCTTCAATACTAATTATCTGACCTTTACAGACCAGTTTGGTAATTCTATCGGACGTCCAGAAATGGATATCTATTATCAAATAACAGGAACTGCAAGCAGTTCAGATTATGTATCCAGCATACCAGCTGCTTCAAATGTAGTTCATATATATTCTGGCGGTGTAGGCAGTTTGCCTTTTGATATCTTTAATATCCCCGATGAGTTGGTAGAGAATAACGAATCTGTAATTATTACTATTACAGGGGTTGTTTCATATGAGCCGGGTTTCAGTTTTGAGGTAGGGCCAAGTAATAGTTGGACGCACATTATTTTAAATGACGATACCCAATTGTATTTACAGCTAGAAAGAGCCTCTATTTCAAGTGTTGAGAATCAGCCAACTTTAAATGATTTCATCTGGATGAAATTAGTCGATGATAATGGCAATACATATTTTGGGCAAGATCCTATTACAATCAACTATCAATATTTGGGCGGCACCGCCAACCCGGCAGATGATTTTACTATTAACGGAGTAAGTTCGGCCTTGAGCGGTTCGGTTACGCTATCTCCAGCGGGAAATGGTAAATATGCCTTTCCTTTATTTCAGGTATATGATGATGTGGTTGAGCCTGATGAAACGGCTATTATAAATATAGTTGGCGCTGTATCCGAGAATAATCCGCATATAGTTATTTCTCGCGGCGAATTTAACTCATTTACATATACGATTGTAAATGATGATTGGCAATAATAAAAAACAATAAAATAAAAAATCAACGCCTTTCCGCGTTGATTTTTTTTCGTTTTTATGGTATAGTATATATATTCTAAGGAGAGAATCTCATGAAAAAAACACTTAAAAAGTATTTTATTCCGCATCGCGCGAATAATTTCCACCCCCATATACTGCATACAAAACGGGCGATTTTTTATAGCCTTATATTTTTGTGTTCAAAGATAATCATTGTCTTATTCGCAGTGCTGTTGCCGGTAGGTGTTTTTGTGCTTCCGGATGTTTTGGCAGAGCAGCAAAAGCAAATTGTGGCGCTTACCAACAAAGCTCGCGCCGAAAAAAATCTACCTCCATTGGCAATGTCAGGCAAACTAGAAACCTCTGCTCAGTATAAGGCAGATGACATGTCTCAAAAACAATATTTTGCTCACACAAATAACAAAAAAGGGCTTTCAGGGTGGCTTAGAGATGCGGGGTATTCATATCATGTAGCGGGAGAAAATTTGGCTGTCGGTTTTAGTTCAGCCGAAGAAGTGGTCAATGCGTGGAAAAACAGTCCAACCCACTACGCCAATTTGGTTGATGCGGATTTTACCGAACTAGGCATTGGTTTGTCTGGCGGGGTATACAATGGTCGCGCCACTGTATTTATTGCCCAGCATTTAGCCGAGCCGTTTACGTTTGCGGTTATTGAAAAACCCGCGGTTAAAAAAATTGAAAAAAAATCATTTGTTGCAGAAGTAAAAACAGTTAATATCGCAGATGGGGTGAGTTCAACCCCGGTTGCATCTGAAACCGTATCCTCATCTGTTTTATCTGCTCGAGAAGAAAATGTAACTGAAGATCAAGATCCGGCCATAAATATAGATGCGCAAACGCCGATAGAAAAATATATACAAGCAAAAAATTTATTACCTCCGCTTACCAATATTTTTGCTGTATCACAAACCATTTATTTTATTGCGATGATGTTTTTTGCAGGAGCTTTAATGTTAAGCATTGCAACACATGTCCGAAAAAAACGGTATCATATCATTGCCCAAACTAGCGGTCTTATCGCTTTGTTATTTGTATTTTGGAGGTTCTAACATTGACAAAACGCCTTAAGTAGGCTAGTGTACCCCTATATAAACCGGGAAACCGGCGGTTTTGCATTTTTATTTAAAACCATGTCATTATTTTCCATTCATTCCAAGTTTCAACCCTCTGGAGACCAGCCTCAAGCCATAGAAAAACTTGTGGCTAGTTTGCGTGCGGGTAATCGGTACCAGACCTTGCTTGGAGTTACTGGCTCAGGAAAAACATTTACCGTTGCCAATGTCATTAAAGAGTTTGATCGCCCTACCCTTATTATGGCGCCCAATAAAGCGTTGGCTGCGCAGCTGTATCGTGAATACAAAAATTTCTTTCCAGAAAACTCTGTCAATTATTTTGTTTCGTATTACGACTACTATCAGCCGGAAGCGTACATGCCAACCAGCGATACATACATAGAAAAAGAATCAATGATAAATGAAGAAATAGATCGTTTGCGCCATCAGGCCACCAGCGCGCTTATGTCGCGCAAAGACGTAATTGTGGTGGCGTCGGTATCATGCATCTACAATCTTGGTGTGCCGGTTAACTATTTTGATTCCGCAGTACACGTTGAGGTCGGCATGCCATTAACCCGTGCCGACCTAATGCGTCAGCTTATAAAAATTCAATTTGCTCGTACGCCTGGTTCATTGGAGCGCGGCACGTTTCGAGTGCGGGGCGATGTGTTTGAGATTGCACCAGCCTCGGAAAAATTTATTTATCGCATAGAAATTGCCAATCAAAAAATTGCGGAAATCGGCATTCTAAACGGCACAACCAGAACAGTGCAAGAACAGCTTAAAGATGCAGTTATTTTCCCGGTTAAACACTTTGTATCTTCGGAGCCGCAAATTAAAGAAGCTCTTAAAGAAATTAAAGCCGAACTAAAAGATCAGCTTGGTTATTTTAAAAAACATAAACTATACCTGGAAGCCCAGCGGTTGGAACGCCGAACCAAGTATGATATGGAAATGATTTCTACGCTTGGTTTTTGCCATGGCATTGAAAATTATTCACGCCATTTGGCAGGTAAGCTGGCCGGTGAAGCTCCAGATACCTTGTTGTCATATTTTCCTTGGAAAAAAGATAAAGACGGTAAAAATATTCCAGATTTTCTAACTATCATGGATGAGTCTCATATTGGATTGCCGCAAGTGCGGGGTATGTATGCGGGGGATCGCAGCCGCAAAGAAACACTGGTGCAATACGGCTGGCGTTTGCCATCGGCTTTGGATAATCGTCCGCTTAAATTTGATGAATTTGAAAAACGAGTCGGGCAGGTGATTTTTACCTCAGCCACTCCGGGTGATTTTGAACTACAGCACTCTTTGGCTGTTGCCGAGCAGGTTATCCGTCCTACCGGACTCATTGACCCGCCAATCGAAGTTCGTCCGGTGTTTGATAAAAAAACAAACCGAGGCCAAGTGGATGATATTATTTTCGAGATTGAAAAAATTACTGCTTTGGGTGAGCGGGCGATTATAAACGTCTTAACCAAAAAAATGGCTGAAGAACTATCTGAATTTTTAAAACAAAAAAAGTTTACCGTCAATTATCTGCATTCAGATGTAAAGACGCTGGAGCGCACGGAAATTTTAACCCAATTCCGCCAAGGCGTATTTAATGTGTTAATCGGAGTAAATTTACTGCGCGAAGGTTTGGATCTGCCCGAAGTAACGCTGGTAGCAATTATGGATGCAGATCGTGAAGGATTTTTGCGCAGCGAAGAATCGCTTATGCAGACCATGGGCCGCGCGGCCAGAAATGTAAAAGGTTCGGTTATTTTGTATGCAGATACTATTACCAAATCCATGAAAGCGGCGATGAAAGAAGTGGAGCGTCGTAGAAAATTACAAATAGCATACAATGAAAAACACGGTATTACGCCGCAAACCACAAACAAAGAAATTGAACAGTTTTTGGATATTCCGGATGCCGAACCTGCCAAGCAGTCAAAAGAAAAGCGCCAGATGCCAATGTTGAAAAATAAAAAGTTAAAAAAATAATTCTCTTTATGGAAGACAAAATTGTAATCAAAAAAGCCAGAGTGCATAATTTAAAAAATGTATCTTTGGAAATTCCGAAAAATAAGTTTACAGTGTTTACCGGCGTGTCGGGCAGTGGCAAATCATCGCTGGCTTTTGATACCATTTTTGCCGAAGGCCAGCGCCGATATATTGAATCATTATCACCATACGCTCGCCAGTTTTTGGGTCAAATGGAGCGTGCCGATGTAGATGAAATTACTGGGTTGTCTCCAGCTATTGCTATTGGCCAGAAAGCGCTGAGCCACAATCCGCGGTCTATTGTTGGTACGCTTACGGAAATTTACGATTATTTGCGCGTGCTTTATGCGCGTTTAGGCGAAGTGTTTTGCCCAACCTGCGGCACTAAAATTGAAAAATTATCACCCGAAGAAATGATTGATATTATTTTGGGTATGGCTAAGGAGTTGAATCAAAAAACCGTAACAGTTTTATCTCCAGTGGTCCGAGCTCGCAAAGGGGAGTATTACCAAATGCTCTATGATTTTTTAAACGAAGGTTTTGATCACGCTCGTGTGGATGGCAAAATGCATTCGCTCCATGATCGTATAGAACTGTCTCGCAACAAAGCGCATAACATTGATATTGTCATAGACAGGGTGATGATAAGCGACGAAAGCCGTTTGTTTGAAGCCGTCGAAAATGCTTTGGAGCATAGTAAAGGGTTGGTAACTGTGTTGTTTAATGAAAATACCAAAAACCCAAAAGAACGATTGCTTTCCAGTCATTGGTCATGCCCAACTGATGGGTTTTCTTTTCCAGAAATTGAACCGCGCCTATTTTCGTTTAATAGTCCTTCCGGCGCCTGTGTGGCTTGTGGCGGTTTGGGCAAAGTGGATGCGTTTAGTAAAGAAATTTGTGTTGAATGCCAAGGCAAGCGCCTAAAACCGGAAGCATTATCAGTGCGTATCAAAGATAAAAATATTTACGAAGTTTCGGCTTTGACTATTGAAGACTGCCAGAAATTTTTTAAAGATTACGGTAAAAATTTAAATGAACGCCAAACCCTTATTGCCCACAATGTTATAAAAGAAATCAATGACCGCCTGACTTTTTTGCTTGAAGTTGGTTTGGATTATATAACTCTAACTCGTGAAGCGCATACATTGTCCGGCGGTGAAGCCCAGCGTATTCGGTTGGCTTCGCAAATTGGTTCTCATTTGTCTAACACTTTGTATGTTTTGGATGAACCGACCATTGGCTTGCATGAACGCGATACTGAACGGTTGGTAAAAACACTCAAATCATTGCGCGATGAAAATAATACAGTCATTATTGTTGAGCATGATGAGCGCACCATTAAAGATTCAGATTATTTAGTAGATTTGGGTCCGCGCGCTGGAGAGTTGGGAGGAGAAGTGGTCTACGCCGGTCCAACTAAAGATATTAAAAAAGAAAAAGACAAATCTCTTACCCTTAAGTATTTAACCGGAGAAGAAAAAATTGAAGTGCCAAAAAAACGCCGCTGGAAAGAAACTGAGGAAATCAGTATTGTTGGCGCCCGCGCGCATAATTTAAAAAATATTAATGTAAAAATTCCATTGCGCAAATTGGTTTGTATTTCAGGCGTGTCCGGCGGTGGCAAATCATCTTTGCTGTATGATGTGTTGTACGAAAATATTGCCCGCATCAAAAGCAGATTTAAGAAATTGGAAGATGTAAGCAGTATTACCGGTACCGAATATGTAGATAAGGCGGTCATTGTAGATCAATCGCCAATTGGCCGTACGCCTCGCTCCAATCCGGCAACGTATACAGGTATTTTTACGCCCATTCGTGATTTTTATGCTAGTTTGGAAGAAGCTCGGTTGCGTGGTTATACACATTCACGATTTTCGTTCAATCGTCCGGGTGGCCGCTGTGAGGCATGTGAAGGCGCGGGTTTTAATACGATTGAAATGCATTTCATGCCAGAGGTAGAGGTGCCATGTGAAGTATGCCATGGCAAACGATTTAGCCGCGAAACATTGCAAGTAAAACATAAAAATAAAAATATTGCCGACGTACTTGAAATGACGGTAAATGAAGCAGTTAAATTTTTTGAACATATATACCAGATTACCGACAAGCTAAAGGTTTTGCAGGAAGTCGGTTTGGGATATCTGCGTTTGGGCCAAAGCGCAACCACGTTGTCGGGCGGTGAAGCGCAGCGCATTAAATTGGCGCGTGAACTCACTGCGCCGCTAGGCAAGAAAAATTTGTATTTGCTTGATGAGCCGACAGTCGGGTTGCATTATTTGGATATTGAAATGCTGCTAGCTGTGCTCAATAAATTGGTGGACAAAGGCAATTCAGTGGTGGTGATTGAGCATAATTTGCACATGATAAAATGCGCAGACTGGATAATTGATATGGGCCCAGAAGGCGGGGCCAAGGGTGGTATGGTAGTGGCAAAGGGTACGCCGGAAGAGGTTGGAGATAATCCGCATTCATATACAGGTTTGTATCTAAAACCATATTTGGATTAGTTGTTTTTTGACAACAGCAAATATCTTTGTAAAGATAAAATAAAGCATGATGTACCGGTTTTCTTTCAGGTTATAAATTTTGTAGTTTGAAAGAAGCCTGGTACAAAAACCCGGCGCTTCCTTTTAACCAAGTAACCAAATGGTTAAAAGCGTTTGCCTTTATGGCAAGAAAGCGATCGGCCATGTCGAATCTCATTACGCCCGTGTCTATTGTGCCTTCCGTGGTGCATGTGCAGCGCTACGGTGATTATGTGAAGGTTGGGGCGCCAGAAACGAATGGGATGTATTGGGTGAGGGTTGTTGGAAACGCTTTGGTGGAGTGGCTGAGCCGTTTGGCTCGCGGCCACAATGACAATTTCGCAGCTTTGCCGGTGGAAACCGGCGCATCTGTCAGGTTCCATGTGTTGGAAGCGGCTGTGTTTGTTGAATACAGTCAGCTGGCAATTGTTCCGTTGGAAGTGGTGTTTGCCCTAATGGCGCAGCAGAAGCCTGGGGAACCGGGGGTGCTGGCTATTGAACGTCCAAACTGTAAACCTCAATGGAATGTGTTTCGGACACAGGTAGCGTCTGAGGTCTGTGGTTTGTGGGTGTGGAAAGGTGTCTTTGGATGGTCGGTCTATGCAGATTTCCTTGGTCAGGGCAAACAATGGTCGCCTGGTGATCGAATGTTTGGTGTTGTCGAGTAAGTACGACAAGCCGGATTGTAAGGAGTAGAGTGAAGGGGTGTGTTTGGCGCTTGTGGCGTTAAACCGCCCCTCTTCGTTGCTTTATTTTTTAATCAGATTTATATATTACATAATCAGGATATGAAAAAAATATTTTTTATTATTTTACTGACAATAATCGGAACTGCCATGATTGTAAGTTGGCGATATTTTGGCGTTCAGAAAGATAAAAATAAAACTGTTGATGTGTTGCCAGTTCAGACAGCTACCACCACAGCTGCCGGTCTTACGGTGTTTGCTCCATCTGAAAATAACCTTATTGCTTCGCCATTTAAAATCACCGGGGTGGTAAACGGTGATGGTTGGTATGGGTTTGAGGGGCAAGTTGGTTCGGTTACGGTATATGATAATGCCGGCACAGTTCTAGATATCAAGCCGCTTACCGCCACTTCGGATTGGATGACTTCCACAGTGCGTTTTGAATCAAATATAGAATTTTTAACCACTGCGACTTCGGGTGTGCTTGTGTTTAAAAATGAAAACGCCAGCGACGAACCGGCGCGAGATAAAACCATGTCTATGCCAGTACGCTTCGTGCCGGTAGGGGAAACAAGTAAAGTTAAAGCGTATTTTGTAAATAATGCGCTAGATCCAAATATTTCTTGTACTAAAGTATTTCCCGTAGTGCGTTTGGTGCCAAAAACAGAAGCGGTTGCCAAGGCTGCTTTGTTGGAATTGCTAAAAGGCCCGACTAATCCCGAGAAGCAGTCCGGGTATGAAACCGCTCTCAATGCTGGAGTAACTATTGATGGTATTACCATTGTAAATGGGGTGGCTACGGTTGATTTTGACAGTGCTCTTGATGCAAATGTTGCCGGTTCTTGCCGTGTAGGCCTTATCCGGGCGCAAATTGAGCAAACGCTTAAACAGTTTCCGAGTGTGTCTTCTGTAGTCATTTCGGTTAATGGCCGTACCGAAGATATTTTACAGCCGTAGTTTGTGGGTTTTGCATATGTTGTTAAAAGACCAAGCCAAACAATTTCCATTGAATCCAGGAGTATATATTTACAAAGATTCAAACAACAAGCCGTTGTATGTTGGCCGTGCCACTTCGCTGCGTCGGCGTGTTTTGCAATATTTCAGAAAAGATATTGATCCTCGTATTGGCGAAATGGTCTCTTTGGCAAAAACCGTGTCATATATTTCCACCGAAACTGTTTTGGAATCAGTAATTCTGGAAGCAAATTTAATAAAAAAATATTGGCCAAAATATAATGTAAAAGATAAAGATAATCGTTCATTTGTTTTTTTGGTTATTCCTAAAATTGATTTCCCCAAACCAATTATTGCCCGAGGCAGAGAATTGGAGCGATTTCCAGCCTCAACTGTACACATTTTTGGTCCATACCAAAGTTTAACGGTTATTAAAAACGCGTTAAAAATTATTCGCCGTATTTTTCCGTATAGTACTTGCGCGCCGACCGGCAAACCATGTTTTGATTATCAGATTGGCCTGTGTCCGGGGGTATGTATCGGCGCGATAACCAAAAAAGAGTATCAAAAAAATATCAGTAATATTATTTTATTGTTGCGAGGAGAAAAGAAAAAATTATTAAAAAAATTAGCAACCGACAACCCGGATGCTGCCAACTATTTAAAACATATCCAGGATGTTACGCTGGTAAACCAAGATGAATACTCCTCGCGCCAGTCCCAGTTTAATCGTATTGAAGGATATGATATCTCGCATTTTGCCGGCAAAGAGACATATGGATCAATGGTGGTTTTTATAGACGGAGTGCCGGATAAAACCGAGTATCGTTTGTTTAAAATAAAAGATGCGCCGGCAAATAATGATTTGGAATCGCTCAAAGAAATGCTGGAGCGCCGATTGTGCCATACGGAATGGCCAAAACCGGATTTAATTTTGATAGACGGCGGTCGGCCTCAAGTGGAATACTTAACAAAAACCATGGACACTTTTCAGGTAAAAAATGCCTGGTTTGGATTATCAAAACTAGACGGCGATCATTTTGTTTTTCCGGCAGGAACAAAAAATGTGCTCAAGGATCTTGCGCAAGCTAATAAGCGATTGTTACAACAAGTGCGTGATGAGGCGCATCGGTTTGCCAATCGCGGCCGCAGTAGAAGGTATTTTAAAGATAATTTTAGGAATGAGTAATTGACAAAAATGCTTTTTACGCGTATACATATATGCGTTGTTTTGCTCTTTATATTTTTAACATCACATACATGCGCGAACTTGGGGTATAAGCATATATAAATTATATATTTTTATACTCCAAGTTCGTGTGGCAGTTTTTCTCTTGCAGCCCTGCTATAAGCAGGGAGAAAGTCTTGGTTCCGATGTCTGATCTGGTTCAAGTGCGTATGTTCCGTAGTCCTGGTCCTCGGGGAGAGTCTCGCTGTCATTGGTCGTGGGTGAAGGGTGTCAAGGGCGACCCGCACAGCATCCAGGTGCTGGATGAGGACGTCTACGCATTCCAGTTCGAGGGTGCGCCACAGGTCGTCAGGTACTATGTCCCGAGTGTGAAGTGCTATGACGCGGCGCTGCTGCGAGCAGAGCCGGACAGCTGGAAAGAGTACGAGTTCTTGCTGAACTCGAGCGCGACCAAGCTGCTTGCCCATACCCCCGATGGTCACTGGGAGGCGGTGCCGCCGCAGTACGTCTTTCTCGGCGAACGGAAGCCCGAGCTGCACGTTCGGCGCCCGATACCGATGTGATGTTCTTTCAGGGAGCCAGAGCGACCCAGCAAGCGTCGCTACCTGGCTCCCGCCCCGCATTAAGCCAGTCTAGGCAGGCTAGCTTATATGGGGCGGTTGACAAAAAAGCCGTCGTATAGTATACTTGACTTAGTACAATTTTTACTACAAGCGTTCCCAATTTAGTGGTACGCACCTGTTCCGACTGGTTCGGAAAGGATAAGCAGTATTTTTTTGTTAATAATATGTCAGAAGAAAAACACCACAAAGACAGCCAGGATTTTAAAACATTGCTGTCTTCATACGCAACCACCATTCCAAAAGTTGGAGACGTGGTAACATGCAAAATCATCTTTATCGATAAAGGCGAGGTTCATGTTGATATTGAAGGTCTTACCGTCGGTGTAGTTCGCGGTCGTGAACTATTTGCCGAATCAAAAGAATATAATAATCTTAAAGTTGGCGATGCTGTTGAGGCTACTGTTTTAGATTTAGAAAATGAAAATGGTGAAATGGAATTATCATTCCGTATTGCCGGTTATCAGCGCGCTTGGAACAATGTTAAGAAGTGGATGCAAGACAATCTTACGATTAAAGCCAAGGTTTTGGCTGCCAACAAAGGCGGTTTGATGATGCAGGTAGAAGGATTGGGCGGCTTTATGCCTGTATCTCAACTTAACCCGGATCACTATCCGCGCGTTATGGGTGGCGATAAAAACCGTATTTTAGAAAAATTGCGTGAATTGACTGGTAAAGAATTGGAAGTAAAGGTAATTGATGTAAATGAAAAAGAAGAAAAATTGATTGTATCCGAAAAAGCAGTTTGGGAAGATGCTCAAAAAGCTGTGCTTGAATCATACAAAGTAGGCGATACCGTGGAAGGTGAAATTAGCGCTCTTACTTCCTTTGGCGCCTTTGTAAAATTCGGACAAGATTTGGAAGGTTTGGTTCATATTTCCGAAATTGCTTGGCAGCGTATTGATCATCCAAAAGATATTTTGAAAGTTGGCGATAAAGTTAAAGCTCAAATTATCCAATTGGACAGATCAAAAATCTATCTTTCCATTAAGCGTCTAGTGGACGATCCATGGAAATCCGTAAAAGATAAATATAAAGTAGGCGACAAAGTAAATGGTAAAATTTTGAAGATTGAACCATTTGGCTTGATGGTGGCTTTGGATAAAGATATTCATGGTTTGGCTCATATTTCTGAGTTGGCCGATGAAGGTATTAGCAACTTGCATGATAAATTTAAAGTTGGCGAAAGTACTGACTTTGAAATCGTCTCTTTGGAACCTCCAGAGCACCGATTGGGCTTGCGCTTGTTCGGCGTGAAGGGTAAAAATAGAAAACCTGAACACAAAGAAGCTGTAGCAGGTGCGGAGGAAGTTGAAGCTAAGCCGGCAGAAAAGAAGGAAAAAAAGAAAGCCAAAGACGGTGATAAATAAAAATATATTTCAAAAAAGGCTCTGTTATAAGAGCCTTTTTGATTTGGTTTTTAACAGTGTCGCCACCCTTGATTTTTCGGGTCCGATATAGTATAGTTAGGTGAACCGTTATATATTAATGTTGACTTTTATATGCGTATTTTTTTCAAAAATTTTCTTATTGTTTTCGCATTTTTATTTGTGTTGGCGGCAGTATTGGGGTATATCAAAAATGAAAAAACCAAAGCCCCGGAAATTGTCAGTATCAGCAAAATGGTGGAGCAGATAAATGCGGGACAGGTAAAGACTGTGATTATTAAAGGCGACACTTTAAGCGTGGAGCTTAGTGATGCTAATGCCCGTTTACAACAAGTGCTTAAAGAGCCAAACGGCACTTTTGGCGATATTGTTAAAAGTTATAATATTAGCAGTTCCTCACTGGCTCGTATTGCCGTAGAAGTGAAAACTGAAAGTTCTTGGAAATTTTGGCTGGCCAATTTGTTGCCGGTCTTATTGCCATTGTTAATTTTTGTTTTATTCTTTTATTTCATGACACGCGGCGTGCAGGGGATGAATAATAAAGCTATGGGTTTTGGGCAGAGCAATCCGCGCCAAACCAGCCCTGATGATAAAAATAAAAAAACATTCGCCGATGTGGCAGGCGCCAAAGAGGCAAAACAAGAATTGGTTGAAGTGGTTGATTTTCTTAAGGATCCAAAAAAGTTTACAGCCATGGGCGCAAAAATTCCAAAAGGTGTTTTGCTGGTTGGTACGCCTGGTACGGGTAAAACATTGCTTGCTAAAGCTGTAGCCGGAGAAGCTAATGTGCCATTTTTCAATATGTCTGGTTCAGAGTTTGTGGAAATGTTTGTGGGTGTGGGTGCTTCACGCGTTCGTGATTTATTTGGTAAAGCAAAAAAAGATGCTCCAGCCATTGTGTTTATAGATGAAATTGATGCGGTAGGTCGCCGTCGCGGCGCTGGCTTGGGAGGCGGTCATGATGAGCGCGAGCAAACCCTCAATCAAATTTTGGTGGAAATGGATGGTTTTGAGCCAAACTTAGGCGTGATTGTAATGGCTGCAACTAACCGTCCTGATGTGCTCGATCCAGCGCTTCTTCGTCCAGGTCGTTTTGACAGACGCGTTACTCTTGATTTGCCAGATATTAAAGATCGTGAAGAAATCCTTGGTATTCATGCTAAAAACAAGCCGTTGGCCGAAGGAGTATCGTTGCGTAAAGTTGCCGAGCGCACTCCTGGTTTTTCAGGAGCTGATTTGGCCAACTTATTAAACGAAGCTGCGATTTTGACAGTTCGCCGAGGTAAAAAGAAGGTTGAAGAAGTTGAGATTTTGGAAAGCATTGAAAAAGTTTTACTTGGCCCAGAACGAAAAAATAGAATTATTTCTGAAAAAGAAAAAAAGATGACTGCTTATCATGAGGCTGGCCATGCGATTGTCGGCCATTATCTTACCAATGGTGATCCAGTTCGCAAAGTTTCTATTATTTCGCGCGGTTCAGCCGGCGGTTATACTCTTAAAATGCCTACCGAAGACAAACATTATCATACTGTTGCGCAATTCAAAGACGAATTAGCCATGATGATGGGCGGTTATGTAGTGGAGAAAATGATTTTTGGCGATGAGATGCTTTCTACTGGTCCTTCATCAGATTTGAATAATGCTACAAAAGTCGCTCATGATATGGTTGTGCGGTACGGTATGAGCGGTATGGGTCCTCGTACCTTCGGTGATCAGCAAGAGATGGTATTTTTAGGAAGAGAAATTACCGAGCAGAGAAATTACAGCGAAAAGACCGCTGAAGCAATTGATAAAGAGGTGAGCGCCTTGCTGGTTGAAGCCGAAAGACGCGCCAAAGAAGTGGTGGAAAAATATAGAAATAAACTCGATGAAATGGTGGTTGAATTGGTAGAAAAAGAAACTTTGGAGCAAGAAGATGTAGATCGGATTTTCGGCGCACGAGGATAATATGTATAAAAACCCGCTCATATATTGAGCGGGTTTTTTGTTTGGCGCCAGTATGGTATACTATATAGGTAATTATGTTAATTTAGTTATTTGTGTTTTATGAAAGAGCCAACATATAGACAGACGCTGTCGCAGGCGTGGAGCCTGGTTTGGCAAAATAAACTACTTTGGATATTGGGTTTGCTTTCGGTATTTTTAGGACAGCTTGGCTTTAGTGATATGTTTGGTAGGGTGTGGTCTTTCTTTGACAGTTTGCTATCTCGTCAAGGTTTTTCTTTGGTGCCGCTAGTTGAGTTTAATTTGTACGGTAGTATTTGGGATATAGTCGGGCTGGTGTGGTTGGCGGTTATTTGTTTGTCGGTAATGGCATTGCTTGGATTTTTGGCAGTTGTATCTCAAGGCACCCTCATTTATTATGCGGCCGATTGGTTTAAAAATGGCAAGCATAAAACTCTTGATCGTCCATGGAGTGTGGCTGTAAAACATTTTTGGAGCATTGCGGCGGTAAATATTTTGAAGCAAGTTATTATGTTTTGTTTGCTGGCGCTGTTTGTTTTTGTGGCCAATCGATTTTTTACATCATATAGTTTTGCTTCCGGATTTTTATTTGCAGTTATGAGTGTGGTTGTATTTTTGTTGGCGTTGGCGCTTTCTTGTATTTCGGTGTATGCGTTATGTTATGTGGTATTAGACGGCAAGGGGTTGGCTGTATCGGTACGCAAGGCCTTGAGTTTATTTTCCGAACATATGTTGGTGTCTTTAGAGGTCGGCTTATTGCTCATGCTCATTAACATACTGTTAGTCGGAGTCATTTTACTAGGGTCATTTTTTACCTTTTTACCCGCAGTAATAATTTGGATTGCAGGCGGTATTGCCAATTTGGTGGTGTTTGCGACTGTTGGTCTTATTACCGGGATTTTCCTTTTGCTTTTATTTATTGCTACAGTGACCGGTATTTTTAATGCGTTTACCATAAGCGCTTGGGTGTTTTTGTTTATGAAAATGCATAAAGAAGGCGTAGCTAGCCGCACCATGCATTTCTTGCGGTATATATTTTCCCGTTAGCCAGTCTTTAAATCTTGTATATGAGCGACTTTCCTTCAATTAATAGCCTGTTAGGAAAAAAAAATTCAGCCACCGCACCATCTTCATCTGCGCCTGTTGCCAATCAGGATGCTGAAGAAAAGTTTGATAAGAAAATTCATGAAATGGATATTAAAAATAAAGAAGATTTGGCTGCAAAAAAAGCGGCGTCTTTAGGCCTGTCATATATTGATTTGTCTTCTTTTCCAGTTACTGCTGAAGCGCTAAAAACCATCTCAGAAAGTTCGGCACGCGAACAAAATGTGATTTGTTTTTTCAACATTCCCGGTGAGCTCCGCTTAGGGTGTGTTGATTTTACAGACCAAATTCAAGAATTGGCGTACCAGCTTGGAGAAAGCCATCATGCTAATGTGCAGATATATATTATTTCTGAGCACAGTCTATCCAAAGCCATGGCTTTATACGCAACACTGCCGATAATAAAACCAATTAGCAAAGATATAAATATTACTGATGAAGAGCTGGAAAAATTTAAGGCCGGCGTGATTGATTTTAGAAGTTTAGAAGAGCAGTTTCAAAATGTGTCTATCAGTGATATTTTAACACTCATTATCGCTTCGGCTCTAAAAGTTCTCTCATCTGATATTCATGTGGAAGCCGAAGAAAACGGTATTATGGTTCGATATCGGATTGATGGGGTGCTGCATGATGTAGCAACGCTTCCCAAAGAACAATGGAAAAAATTTGTGTCCCGCATCAAATTGCTGGCTGCCCTTAAGATAAATATTACAGATCGACCTCAAGATGGGCGAGTAACCCTCAAACTTTCTTCAGGCAGTTTAGATATTCGTGTTTCCACAATGCCGACTATTTATGGCGAAAGCGTAGTAATGAGAATTTTACATAGCGGCAGCAAAGGCGTTACATTTGACGAGCTTGGGTTGCGCGGCGATGCGTTTAATAAATTGAAAAAAGAAATAGAACGTCCAAATGGCATGATTATTACTACCGGTCCAACTGGCTCAGGTAAAACTACTACCATGTATGCCATTTTACGTACGCTCAATAAGGCTGGTGTTAAAATTATCACCTTGGAAGATCCGGTAGAAATTAAAATTGACGGCATTAATCAAAGCCAAGTAGATGCCAGCAGGGATTATACGTTTGCCAAAGGTTTGCGCAGCTTGTTGCGTCAGGATCCGGATATCTGTTTGGTTGGTGAAATACGCGATTTGGAAACTGCGGAGATTGCCATTCAAGCGGCTTTAACCGGACACTTGATGCTTTCTACAATTCATACCAATAGCGCTTCAGGTACCATTCCTAGGTTTTTATCAATGGGCGTAAAACCATTTTTGCTAGCCCCATCGCTTAATTCGGTAATTGGCCAGCGGCTTGTGCGTAAAATTTGCCAAGCTTGCTTACAGCCGGCTACGCTTACGCCTGAACAAGCAGAAAAAGTAAAACAACATCTCAGCGCGCTGCCCGACGCAGAAAAGAACGCGGTAGATTTAAATAGCATGAAATTTTATAAAGGAGTCGGTTGCTCGGAGTGTAGTGGCTTGGGATATAAAGGCAGAATTGGTATTTATGAAATCTTTACCATGAATAAAGATATTGAACAGGCTATTTTAAGCGATCAAATTTCCGAATATCTCATTCAAGAATTGGCTGTCAAAAATGGCATGGTAACCATGGTGCAAGACGGTCTTTTAAAAGCTTTGGATAAAATTACTACGGTAGAGGAGGTCTTTAGAGTTATTGAATAATTTGTTGTCCGTATGGACTTCCGCACTCCGGTAGCGCAGTTGAGCCGCGTGGGTAAAACTGCTGCCAAAAATTTAGGCAAATTGGGCATATACACTGCCCGTGACTTATTGTATTATTTTCCATTTCGATATGAAGATTATCGCCGTGTAGTACCGATTGCGGAGGTTTGTGAGGGTGATATGGTTACGATATGCGGACAGGTGGAACTGGTAGCTAATAAAAGAAGTTTTAAAACAAAAAAAATTATTACGGAAGCTTTGGTCTCCGATGCCAGTGGCAGCATGCGAATTGTATGGTTCAATCAGCCGTTTGTTGCAAAAAATATTTCTTCAGGAGATGTGTTATATTTTTCCGGTAAAGTAAAACACGACATGCTGGGCCCGCAGATGCAAGCGCCTTTGTATGAAAAACAAAAAAAAGATACAGCGCATACAGCGCGCCTGGTTCCGATATATCCGTTGACATACGGTATAACTCAAAAACAGATCCGGTCTTTAGTAAGCCAGGTTATTGGGTTGGCAGAAAAAACGGCGGATTGGCTGCCGCCGCAGATTCTAGAACAGGAAGATTTAGTGCCGCTAGGCAGCGCCCTATACGGTGTGCATTTTCCGGTAGATGAAAAAGATTTAGGCGCAAGTACAAATCGGCTTAAGTTTGATGAGTTGTTTATTGTGCAGATGCAAGCCGAGTTGGCGCGGGCGGAACGATCCGCGCTGCAAGCGCCAGTATTGGCATTTCAAGAAGCAAAAATTAAAGAGTTTGTATCGTCGCTTCCGTTTGTGTTAACGCGCGCGCAAAAAATTGCTGCTTGGGAAATTCTGCAAGATGTGCAGAAAACAACCCCGATGAATCGCTTGCTATCCGGAGACGTTGGTTCGGGCAAAACAGTTGTGGCAGCCATTGCTGCGTATAGTGCTTTTCTTAATAATCGGCAGGCAATTATTATGGCGCCAACCGAAATTTTGGCGCAGCAGCATTACCAGTCTTTGGTTGGGCTATTGGCCGGAGCAGGCGTATCGGTCGGTCTTTTAACTGCTAATCAGCATGTGAGATCCGGTGCAGTGGAAAACATTACCAAAAAATCCTTAAGCGCTGATATTGGTTCTGGGTCTTTGCATGTGGTGGTGGGAACGCATGCGCTGCTTTCAGATCAGGTTGTGTTTAATTCTGCGGGTTTGGTGGTGGTGGATGAGCAGCATAGGTTTGGAGTAGAGCAGCGAAAATTGATTAAAGATAAGACAGTTAATTTGAGCGCTCATACTTCGGCGCATTTTTTAAGTATGACTGCCACGCCAATTCCTCGTTCATTAGCGCTGGTTATTTACGGTGATTTGGATATTTCTGTTATCAATGAAATGCCGTCAGGTAGAAAAAAAATTATTACAAAAATTGTTGATACTCATAACCGAGATAAGGCGTATCAATTTATTCGCGAACAAATCGTTCAAGGCAGGCAGGCGTTTGTGATTTGTCCGCTCATAGCTTCCCAAGACGATTCAATGTTTGTGCCGCAAGCAGCAACTGATGATAAAAAAACTGTCATGTCAGAGTTTGAAAAACTTTCAAAAATAATTTTTCCCGATTTGCGCGTGGGGTATGTGCACGGCAAATTAAAAAGCGCGGAAAAAGATGCGGCTATGGCAAAATTTAAAGCTGGGGAGATTGATATTCTTGTTTCAACTTCGGTAGTGGAGGTTGGGGTTGATATTCCGAATGCGAGCGTAATGGTAATTGAAGGCGCTCAGCAATTTGGTTTGGCGCAGCTACATCAATTTAGAGGTAGAGTGGGCAGATCGTCTCATCAATCATACTGTTTTTTATTTTCCGAAACACAGTCTGCGGACACCAAAAAACGGCTGGAGTTTTTTGAAAAAGTCCATGATGGTTTTACGCTGGCAGAAAAAGATTTAGAAATGCGCGGGCCTGGAGAAGTATACGGGGTGGAGCAGAGCGGGGAAATGCAGCTGCGGTTGGCAAAAATTACCGATATCGCGCTTGTAAAAAAAGCCCAGCACGCGGCTCGTTTGATAGCGCAAGATTTAGGCAAATATCCGCGCGTAGTGGCGCGTGTACGAGCGTGGGAACAGAAAACCCATTTAGAATAGCAGTGTTTTATTTTAGCACTTGCTCAACCAATTCCTTTACGTTTTTTACGGAAGCAATTTTTAAATCCGGTATTTTAGCAGCGGTGTTGGTGGCAGGGATAACTGCGAATTTGAATCCCATTTTTTTGATTTCTTGCAGTCGTTTTTCCGTATGCGGCACAGGGCGAATTTCTCCGCCTAGCCCTACTTCGCCAAAAGAAGCAATGTCTTGGGATATGGCTTTGTTTTTTACGGCTGAAGCGAGAGCTAATATTACAGCCAGATCCGCGGCCGGCTCTTCAGCTTCCAGGCCGCCAACTACGTTTAAAAATATATCATGCGAATCAAGCGATAAGCCGGCTCGTTTAGATAGTACGCCTACCAACACTTGTAATCGGTTTAGATCAAATCCTGATGTTCGTCGTTGCGGATAGCCAAAATTTGTTTTAGTTACTAAAGCTTGTATTTCAACCAAAAGCGGACGACTCCCTTCGAGCAGGCAGGTAACCGATGATCCTGGTACAGGTTCGGATCTGTTAGTTAAAAATACCAGAGAAGGATTTTTTACTTCGGCTAAACCCGTTTCTTCCATGGAAAAAACGCCAATTTCGTCGGTTGAGCCAAATCTGTTTTTGGTAGCGCGCAAAATTCGGAAGAGGTGGTGTTTGTCTCCTTCTAAATACAGAACAGCGTCTACCAGGTGCTCCAGAGTTTTTGGCCCGGCAACAGCGCCATCTTTGGTAACTTGGCCGATGAGTATAATTATCTTGTTGGTTTTTTTTGCGGTTTCCAGCAATTTGGTTGTGCAAGCGCGCACCTGATTAATGTTGCCGGCACTGCCTTCCACTTCAGTTGTGTGAATAGTTTGTATAGAATCAATAATGACCAAGTTACTCTCAGTGTGTTTAGAAATAGTTGCTAAAATATTTTCTACCTGAACACCGTTGCCGATTTGCAGGTTGTTATTTTTTTTCTCTGTGTGTAATCCAAGGCGTTGGGCGCGCAGAGTTATTTGCTGGGCAGATTCTTCTCCAGAAATATAAAGAGAATGGGGGAGGGCGGCGGCTAGTTGAAGCGCTAGCGTTGATTTTCCTATTCCTGGTTCTCCGCCTAATAAAATAAGAGAGCCCGGTACTAGGCCCCCTCCAAGCACTCGATCCAGCTCTGAAATACCGGTGGAAATTCTTTGGAATTTTTTTGCATCTAACGCCGATAGAGAATCGGTTGCAATTGGGGGGTGGGTAACTTGTGTTTGCTCTGTGGGTTGAGGAGCGATTGGACTTTTAGAGATTGAACCCCACTTACCACACTCCAAACATCGGCCAGTCCACTTTGCGTACTGGGCATCACAGTTAGAGCAGATATAATAAGCTGAAAGTTTAGGCATGTAAATTATGGATGTATATATATAAAACTTGGCGCTCTCATAGTGCTGATTTTATTTAAGCAGGCGCCATCTCCAGCACACCCTTCCAAAGCCTCATCTTTGTTTGGTGTAAGCAGTTGAGAGCGGGTCATTTTAACAATAGCATGGTTTATTGACGGATTTCCTCCAGGGTCATTTATGTTGAAGGTTGCGCCGTTGTCGCTACTTCCCGTAATTACCATGTAGTGTCCTGAGTAAGTTTTTAGTTGCCCATCTCCGGTGTAGCCGGTGCATGGGTGACAATTTACAACAAGCGGAGTATTTTGTGCAGCTAGAGCAATTGCTTTGTCTTGTTGTACAAATTGAAATTTTAAATCAGCCCAAGGACTTTTTGGCCATAATTTTGAAAGATTGTTGGCGCTCATGGCCCCGGAACAACCAAGAGAGAATTTGGCTGTTTCAAGCGGTGTGGTATTTTTTCCATAATACTGCAGTATCATTGCTACAGAAGTTGGTCCGCAACCCCGATTTCTTATGGTGGCAGTTTTTTCGTCTTTGCATTTGCTCGTATCAAAAGGCCATTGCGGGTCGCCAGGTTTAAGTTCGGCCCAGCGCGAGTCGTATTGTGCAAAATAAGGCACAACCCCTATATTTTGCAGGTCGCTTGCATCAGTAGCCAATTCATTAGAAGCCGAAACATCAAGTTCTTGCCTTTCCACAACCTTTATTTTTAATGGATTAAATTCAGTTAGCTTTGGGTTAATGGTATACAAAATAACAAATGAGCCCCAGGCGATAAAGAGGCCGATTACCGCATGGCTGATTTTGCTGTATGCTGTAGAAATTGCTTCGCTGTTTCCGCCAGAAGTTATAATTTGAACGCCTTGGATAATTATCATAACAACAGCCACAATGCTTGCAACAGCAATGCCAAATTTATAGAGAGCTGTTAAAAGTTCGGGGATCCAAGAAATATACACATATGCGCCGGTTTCATCTGAGGAAGAAGAAACGTCGCCAAAATTTAAACCCGGAATACGAATTTCAAGCAGCGGTTTTTGGCTTAGTTCGTCTCGCAGGTCGCTTTTTGTATTACTAAAACTAAACGGATTTACCGAGAGAGCCTGTGTGGCTTGGGGTAGCGCAAAAGTATAGCCAATAACCAACAGTAATAATATGCGTTTTAAATATCGAAACAGCATAGTGATTATTTTTTAATAAAGCTCTCTAGCATTTCTTTTATATCTATTTCAGTGTCAGTGTTGATTCGTTTATTGTTAACAAAAATAGCTGGGACAGATGTAATGTTTAAGCTTTCCGCCAGCTGGATTGAATCAAGAATTTTTTGCTGCGCAACATTGCTTTGAGCGCATTGCCACCAGCTGTTTGCGTCCAGGCCTAGAGCTGCGCCTATTTTTTGCACATCTTGTTCCGATGATGCTCCGCCTGATGTTTCAACTGCAGCTAAAAATTCCCAGAATTTTTTTTCACTTTCTTGGCCAGCACACCAAGCGGCACGATGGTTAAGCGTGCTGTTGCGCAAAAGCAATTTTGGCTGTGGATCGTCTTTCCAAATAATCCGAATATCTTGCGGGTGTGCTTCAACTATAGATTGAATTTCACGATGTAAGCGCATGCAGTTTTTACAATTAAGATCGCCAAACTCTACCACAGTAATAGCTGCGCCTGGATTGCCTAAGATAAGATCTGTATCGGCGATAGGAATATATGTGGCGGTGGGTGAGATTAGGGCTACGGGATTTTTCTGTACAGTAATTTCTCTGGCTTTTTTAATTTGGAAAAAAAATAAAATACCAACCAGGATTACAACCAGGAAAAGAATGAGAGGCAGTTTTTTATGCGTCATATAATTTATAGTTGAGACTCAAATAAACCGGTTTTGTTTAGATCGGTAAAAACCAGCTTGTTTTGTGAAACATTATAAGACAGGTTGGTAATGTTATAATCACCGTCTAACGCAATTGGAGTTTTAAGGTTTGTTTTTAAATCAATTTTATATAAATCATCATAGTTGTTGTTTGCTACGGTGCGTGACATGCCTGCGCCAACCGGTAAATTTTTTGGTACGGCGCAATATAGTGTTTCTTCGTTTCCGAAAACGCATTTATCTGCCCAGGTGTTAATTTGCAAAAGCCTGCGATTGTCTCCGATACTGTCACCTTGAGCATCGGTAATCCATAATTCCGGCTTGAATTCGCTGCGAGAGCTGTATACGCTATATAAAAGCCGTTTGCCGGTTGTGGACCATTGTGGCAAGAAACCTGAGCCGTCTACAATCGCGGATTTAAAATTTTCTCCGTTTAATCCAACAAATAAAACTTCGCGTCGTTCGCCGCCTTGAGGGGCGCCGGTCTGTGAAAGAGCAACTACTTGTTGGTTTGGAGACCAGGATACGATAACTTTGTCCGCATTCTCTCCCATGGGTTCAATGAATTTTGCGCCCGTACCATCGCTGTTTATGGTAACCAGCCATCTGTTGGAAGGGTCAAGGCCAAGGCTTTTAGCTGCAATTTGGTTGCCGTCATTTGAAAATGAAAATTCTTCCCAGTGTTTTGGCAGAGTAACTTGTTTTCTTGTGTCAAAATTATATATAATTTTTGCTTTATCGGGATATTCAATTACAGCCGTGTTTTTATTTTTAGCCCAGGTAATTTTTGCGGCATTATAAAATACATCATTGGAAAGTTTTTCGCTAGCGCCGTTTGGCAGGATGCGATAAAATCTACCATCATTGGCGTTGTAGTAACGAAAATCACCACCGGTGCTTAAAGAAGAATAGGTGATAGTGTCTGAAATAACTTTGGTAACGCTAGCAGGTTTATAGTATGAGGGGGTTGATGATCCGATAACGCCGGCTGTTGGCAAATTGATATTGCCTTGATTCTGCGTGGTGCCAGTGGTGGTGGCTGGTCTGGTGCCCGATCCAGGAAATTGTCCCGTTGTGGTTTGTCCTGAAGGCTCTTGGTTTGTGTCAGGTTGATAGTTGGCAGTTTTTAAGAAAAAATAATACAAACCATAACCAATCGCTCCAGCAACTGCTAGTAGCAGTATGGCCAGAATGATTCGTTTAAAAATGGACATATACTAAGGTAAATAAGTATAAACAGGTTAGTCTGTATTATACCATATTTGCTTGGTGAAATGCAGGTATTATTGACGGTTTGGTTTGGCAAGCATAGCCTGCTGTTTTTGCAGCATGTCGCGCTGGTCTTGGCGGGATACGATTTCTTGGAGTTTGGCAAGTTGCTGCTGCCAAGACTGCTTTTGCTGTTTAAGATTTTTGATAAGCTCAACCACTTCTTTGGTAAGATCGCCACGCAATAATGGAAATCGGTTTATAAAAAATATTACAGATAAAAAAGGTACGTATATAAAAGAAATAATGAACATAATAATTGCTCCAACAATTGTTACCGCAAGCTTTATTATCATCTGAAGAGCTGAAATGCGCGATAGAAATGCTGCATCTATAAAACATGCTATAAATTTAAAGGCGGTTAAACCAACTATTAAGGTTTGTAGAGTGATAAGCGCTGCCTTTAAAAAGGCGATGCGTTGTTTGAAGTTTAGATTTGCAGATCTGGTTTTTAGATGGCCGATGACTCGGTTAATATTTGAAGTTAAGGCAGGCTGAAAAAGGGCTATATACCTTTTTGCTTTTGAGTCTCTAAAATTACCAAGTTGCTGGATAAGCTGGTCTATTTCTTTGTTTAGCTGCTGTTCTTGTTTTGCGAGTGACTGCATTTGCGCTTGCTTTTGAGAGGCAAGCATGGCGGCAATGCGCTGTTGTTGGCTCGGATCTGCAAATTGCTGTCTGGCGCCGCGCGCTGGAGTCGGTATGTTTTCATTTGCCGCAACACTCTCGCTGACATCATCTGGGGCATCAGAGCCGGGAGTTTGGCGGAAATTTCTATTATCGTTGGCTGCAGAACTGGCGCGGGCGGCGGCTAGGCGGTTGGCGATACTGTTTTCATATTGCGCGGAGTTGCTGTTTGCAGGCGCAGACGGTGTGTTAGAATTAGCAACTGAACCAAGCCCAACATTAAGGTTGGGCGTGTTTGGATTTTTTAGTTGCGGTAACCCCATAGGGCATTAGCTTATGGCCAATTTATTTTTTTCTACAATAAGTTTATGGGCAGGTTTTATTTTGGCTTGCAAGATGCGGTTGGCCATTATTTCCTGTACAACCTTGCGTATCTGTCTGCGCACTTCACGCGCGCTGGTTTTTTCTGGTAGATGCCCCACAAACCAAGCGTATATTTTTTTATCGGATTTTAGAGCTGTGTTATGCGCCGCAAGCTGCTTGTTTAAATCGGCAATTTCTAGAGCGGCGATTTGAGCCAGATCGGTTTTAGTCAAGCTGTTGAATAGGTGAATATGATCAAGCCGACTGATAAGTTCGGCCGAAAAAAATTCTTTCAATTTATCTGTAGCTATTTTTTTATTATCCGTATCATTATGTTGTTTACCAAAACCAATGTGGGATTTTTTTATTTCGTCAGATCCGACAGATGTGGTCAGTATTATAATAGCATGTTTTAAAGAAATTATCCTGCCGGTTGAGTCGGTAATCGATCCATTTTCAAGCATTTGCAAAAGCAGTTTGGTTACATCTTTATGAGCTTTATCTATTTCATCAAATAAAATCACGCAATACGGATTCATTTTAATACGATCGGTAAATTGATTTGTTTCTTTGTAGCCTACATAACCGGCCGGGGATCCTAGTAATTTGGAAACGCTAAAGCCTTCGTTAAATTCGCTCATATTAAGATGGATAAGCGAGGGTTGGTTTGGATAAAGCGTTTTGGCCAGCACTTTTGCCATTTCGGTTTTGCCAACGCCGTTTTCACCGGTAAACAAAAAGGTGGCACGCGGCTTATCTGGGTTTGATAATTCAAGGTGGGTCGCGGCAATGGCGCGAGCAATATCATGAATAACTTCATCTTGGCCAATGATGTGTTTTTTTAATTCAGACTCAAGAGCTCGCTGGTTGAAGCTGCCCGTCAATTGTGTGCGTGGAGAATTGATAATAGTAAGCAGTTGCGTTTCTACATCGGACGCGGTAATTAGAGTGCGTTTTTTGGTTTTTTGTTGCGCGGCAATTTTTTCTTCCAATGCTTTTATATCTTTTTGTAATTTCCTTTCCTTTTCTTTTTGAGCTACGGCTTCATCAAAATTATCTTCAGCGGCAGCCTGTTCTTTGGCGGTAATAGTTTGAGCCAGAGATCGCTTAAGGGACCAAAGTTTTGTTTTGGTTGGAGTGGCTTTGGCGGTTAAACGCTTGGCAGCTGCAGTTTCATCTAATACATCTATGGCCTTGTCTGGTAGAAGTTTGGTAGTGATGTATCGGTTGGCCAGCATAGCAGCCTTGGTAATTGCTTCGTCGGTAATTTCTACGTTGTGATATTGTTCGTAATTTTTCTTTATACCCTGCAGAATTTTAACGGTATCAGCAACAGAAGGCTCTTTTACATGTACGGGTTGGAAGCGTCGTTCCAGCGCAGGGTCGCTCTCAATATGTTTTTTGAATTCATTAGGAGTGGTGGCGCCAATGCAGCGAATATGTCCTCGTGCCAAAGCTGGTTTTAAAATATTGGCAGCGTCCATATTGCCTTGGTTTGAACCCGCTCCAACAATGTTGTGCAATTCGTCAATAAATAAGATAATATCGGGATTTGCCGAGGCTTCTTCAATCACTTGGCGCAAACGGCCTTCAAATTCGCCGCGATAGGCTGTGCCAGCAATAAGCATGCCCATATCGAGAGCAAATATTTTTTTGTTAAGCAAAATTTCCGGTACGTCGCCAGCAACTATTTTTTTTGCCAGCCCTTCTACAATAGCTGTTTTACCTACGCCAGGATCGCCAAGCAAAATAGGATTATTTTTAGTTCGGCGGCATAAAATTTGCATGACTCGTTCGATTTCATGCGACCGGCCGACAACCGGGTCTATATCTGGTTCTACTTCCGGACTGGTAATTTCTGTGCCAAAAAATTGCAGAGCGCTTGTTTCTTTTGCGCCAGTTTTTTTGTTGTTGGTTTGGAAAGTCCGATTATTTTGAGAAAACATGTCTTCGGTAAGGCTGTCATGGATATGGTCGATCATTTCCGGGGTTTTGGCTATATGAGGAAATTGCGAGGTGTTAGCTAAGGTCGTTTCAAGCTGCTCCTCAATTTCTTCAATGTTTATTTTTTTATCTGTGAGCAGTTTTTCTACGGTTGTGTCCGCAGAATCAATGAGGCCAAGCAATAGATGTTCCGTTCCCAAATAGTTGTGATTATATTTTTGAGCTATGATGAGCGCGCGCTCTAAAATATTTTTAGCTTTTTCAGAGAAAGGGGATATGGTAAGTTGTGTGTTAGATTCGTGAGGCGGCGCGTCTGCATGCAAAAAATCACGAACACTTTTTGTGTCCACTTGATGGCGAGTAAGTATTTCATGCGCCAAACAGCCTTTTTGCAAGGTCAAAGCGAGCAATAGGTGAATGGGCTCAACCAGTTTGCTTTTTTCTTCAGCGGCCAGGTTGATGCTTTGTACTAATACCTCTCGTAAATTCGTCGAAAATCGATCTATAATATTCATAAAAATAACCTCTTTTTTTGACTGAAACGTAGGGTGTACTATATACTAAATTTACCCTTTAGTCAAAGGGTGAAAGCAGGGCCTGTTTAATAATTTTTTCCTATAATATGCAGATAGTTGAACATATTTTTAAGGCGTACGATATTCGTGGTTTGGCTAGCACAGAGCTGTCGGAGGAGCTGGCGTATAGTTTAGGACGTGCCTTTGTAGTTTTTTTGCGAAAACATAATTTATTGCGCGCAGATCAGGTGTTGGTAGTGGGTAAAGATATGAGGCCAACCAGCGGTCCGTTCCAACAGGCGGTAATGCAAGGTATTGCGGATGAGGGTGTTGGCGTGGTTGATGTTGGTCAGGTTTCCACCCCATTATTTAATTTTGCCTGCGCTAATTATGACCGGCATGCGGGCGGTATTATGGTTACAGCCAGTCATAACCCGGCGAAATATAATGGCTTTAAACTTACTCTTGGTAATGGTTTGCCAATCGGAGAGGCGTTTGGTATGGCGGAAATAAAAGAATTGGTAAAGCAATCGCAGCATGTGTTTTCGGCCCGCGATGTTAAAGCTGAGCAAAAAAATGTTCAAGAAGATTATTTGCAAAAAATATTTTCTATCGTGCCAAAAGAGTCTGTTCGCCCAATGAAATTGGTAGTTGATGCGGGAAACGGCATGGCTCAGGTAACTTTCCCCGAAATGTTATCGCGGCTGCCGGTTCAGGTGGAATATCTATACCTTGAACCAGATGGTAATTTCCCAAATCACGAAGCAAATCCGTTAAAAGTTGAAACACTTGTAGATTTGCAGAAAAAAGTGGTTGAGGCTGGGGCTGATTTTGGTTTTGCGCTGGATGGTGATGCCGACAGGGTTGGGTTGGTAGATGAAAAAGGCGAAGTGGTCGGCGCGTCGTTTGTAGGAGCTTTAGTGGGTCTGGAAGTTTTGCGAAATCATCCAAACGCAAAAATGTTATACGATGTTCGCTCCAGCATGATTGTTCCAGAATTATGGAAAGCTGCCGGAGCAACCGCAGAGATGTGTAAAGTCGGGCATGCTAATATTAAAAAAATGCTCAAAGAAACGGGTGGAGCATACGCCAGTGAGCTTTCGCTGCATTTGTATTATAAAGATACATTTGATGTGGAAAGTACAGATTTGTCTTTGTTGTATGTTTTGCAAATGCTATCGCGAGAAGGCAGTCCGCTGAGTGAAATTGTTGTGCCGTTAAAAAAATATTTCCATTCCGGAGAAATAAATTTTGAAATTGAAGATAAGGCGGCGGCTGTAGCCAGAGTTGAAGAAATGTATAAAAATACCGCTACAGAAATTTCTCATCTAGATGGTCTATGGATGAAGTTTGAGTGGGGGTGGCTTAGTGTGCGTTTGAGCAATACCGAGCCGGTAGTGCGTTTAAATTTAGAGTCAACAACCGAAGAGGAAATGAAACAAAAAGTAGTAGAGGTTAAAAAAGCCATTGAAGGTTAAGGGTGTATTACAATCAGTCGTCGTATAAAAATATCTTGTTTTTTACGCAGTATTGGCGCCTCAAAATCAAACCAGATTCTTTGAAAAGTTTCCAGATCTATTTTGTTGATTTTATTAAGATCTGGATCTTGCAAGTAAATAAATTTTGCATCAATTTTTACGGCCACGGAATAATGTCCGTCATCAATCGAAAACCAGTCTACAATTACCGGTATTTTTTTATCTATATATTTTTTTATTTCCGCAATAGAAGAAAAGTCTTTATAAAAAGCTTTAAATCCAAGTTTTTTGGCCGCGGTAATTATTTGTGCGGCTGTTGTGCCGGTTTTGGCATTTGCGCCGCATAGTTTCGCCAGTTCTTTGTCTGATTTTTCTAGGCCAAAATATTTTAAAACCATATGCAGGCAGGCTGGACCGCACAGTCCGGCATATTGCAGGTGGGGTTTAACGTTGAGCATAATAATTTAAGCATCAAAGTAATTTTTTCCCGTACGCAGTGCTTCAATGTATTGTGGTATGGCGCTGTATAATGGAGAAGGCAAGTTGTCTAATGAATACCAGTCCCACCCTTCTAATTTGTGCGGTTCTAGGTTTTGCGGTTCGCCGCTTTTCCAATCCGCCACCAATCCAATGTTGACCGAATGTTTGGGTGCGTACTGTGTAAGATTATACAAACTTAAAAATCTAATATTTTCTATTTCTATCCCGGCTTCTTCTTTTGTTTCTCGTTTAGCGCAATCTTCAAATGATTCCATTAATTCTAAATGTCCGCCGGGGCAAGCGTATTCATTTTCGCCATCTCCATTAGCGTTTTTTCTTTTTCCAAGCAAAATGTTATTGTCTTTAAAAATTACAACTCCAATGCCAACTTTAGGTCGTTGATCATCTAGTTTCATACGATATATTTAAGCCATCTCTCTTAATTTTTTTATACGCTCTTCGATTGGCGGATGAGTGGAGAAAAGATTTGATAAGCTCTTACCGGAAAATGGATTGGCAAAAAATAAGTGGGCTGTGGCAGTGCTGGCATTTTTCATCGGTTGATTTTGAATAGCTATTTTTTCTAAGGCGCTTGCTAATCCTTCTGGGTAGCGTGTAAGAAGCGATCCGGATGCGTCGGCTAGATATTCGCGGCGGCGTGAAATTGCCAGTTTAATTAACTCAGCAATGATGGGGGAGAGCAGAGCCAAAACTATGCCAATAATCATAAAGATGGCGCCGAGATTTCCGCTATCGCGGTCATTGCGCCGCGGCAGCCAGCGGCTGCGTAAAAATATATGAGCCAAAATTGAAATTGAGCCAACCAGTACGGCAACCAAGGTCATAAAACGAATATCGTAATTTTGCACGTGAGAAAGTTCATGAGCCAATACGCCTTCGAGCTCTTCATTGGTTAGTTTTTCTATAGCGCCGGTTGTTACGGCTACCGAAGCAGTTTCTGGTTTTCGCCCGGTGGCAAAAGCATTTATGGCTGGGTCATTAATAATATATACCGCTGGCACAGGCAAGCCGCTGGTAATGGATAGGTTTTCTATTATGCGGTAAATATATGGATTATCTTCTTTGCCAATTGGTTGGGCGCCGGTGGAGAATAGAGCGATTTTATCTCCGGCAAAGTATGAAGTAAGCGTCATGACAAACGAAAGAATAATCGCAAAAAAAACGCCGCTATAATCTCCTCGGCCTGTGGCCATATCAAACACATAGCCAAACGCCAGGATTATGGCTATAAAAACCATTACCAGAAGTACTGACTGCCGTTTATTTGCCGTAATTTGGTGATACATATGTGCGCAAGTGCTTTTTAAAGATAATTTTTATACTTCTAATCCAGAAACTGAAACAATAGTTGCTTGTCCTAGATTTTTATTGTATCGCACAGTTAGTTTGATAGAAGGCTTTTCTTCATTTATGTAGTGGTAATCCAAAATAGTTTCATTGATAGTAGTGTAATCGGCATACTTTAAAATACCAGTTGTAACTGAATATAAAACTATGTCTAGCGCATTGATACGAGGGTGCGATTCGATTTCAATCAGATTTTTAAACAGGGGTAAAATTTCTCCTTCACGAATATTTTCCGGCAGCGGGACGCTGTACTTATTCATTTTTGTGATCTCCTTTTTCAGCAAAGAAAGTTTGTACGGTCCGGTGTCTACCGTGAGCGCTTTATAAGGTCCGCCTTCCGTCATATTGTAGATCAATAACAGGCATTAAAATTTAACCTGCACATTTTGTTTTTCATTTGCTTCAGCCGCAAAGAAATCATATTTTTTAAAACCAAGCGATTCGGCGACAAGGTTGGTAGGGAAGAGTTCAATTTTGGTGTTGAAGTCGCGCACGTTGCCATTATAGAAGCGGCGGGAGGCTTGAATTTTATTTTCAGTATCACTAATTTCATCCTGCAATTGCAAAAAATTCTGGCTGGCTTTTAATTCCGGATAATTTTCTGTAACCGCAAACAATGTTTTTAAAGTGCCGGATAGCATGTTTTCAGCTTCTTCTTTTTGCTGCAAAGTGGCGTTTTTATTGTCGTGTGCGGCCATCGCAGCGGTGCGCGCCTCGGTTAATTTTACCAAAGTCTCGCGCTCGTGAGTCATATATCCTTTGACCGTCTCTACTAAATTGGGAATCAGATCATAGCGGCGTTTAAGTTGAACGTCTATATCGCTTAACGCTTCGTCAACTCTATTTTTGGTTCGTACCAATCCGTTGTAAATGGCGATAAACCACACCGCAACTACGGCTAAACCAGCAAGTACTATGTATAATATTGACATACAGTTTTTATAGTTTAATTAAATTAGATAGAGCCAGGCTATTGGCTTTTTTACCCAGGTATTATATTATATATCCATTGAAAATTCAAGATAGTTAAATATAAAAAGCCTTATGTTTACAGTGTTTATTTTTATAGCAGTTTTAGCGGTTTTGGTGCTTTCTCATGAGTGGGGGCATTTTGTTGTGGCTCGCAAAAGCGGCATGAAGGTCTATGAGTTTGGTTTTGGTTTTCCGCCTCGTTTGTTTGGTGTGCAAAAGGTTGTAGATGGTCAAGGAAAGAGCAAATGGCGGTTTATCTGGGGTAAAAAGACAGACGAAGAAAGCGCCGGAGGAACTGTTTATTCGTTTAACATAGTACCTCTCGGAGGTTTTGTGCGAATTAAAGGAGAAGATGGGCAGGAACAAGGCCCTGATAGTTTTGCTGCTCAAAAGACTTGGCAAAAGGCAGCTACCCTTATGGCTGGTGTGGCTATGAATATTATTTTGGCATTTGTGCTTTTGTCTCTTGGTTTTGTACTGGGCGCACCGCAAGCTACCAATGGTATTCCCTCGGGTGCTACAGTAGAGAATAGCCATATAGAAATTATGGATGTGGCAAAAGACAAGCCTGCGGCTGAAGCCGGGCTGCAGATGGGGGATATAATTGTTAGTTTGGATAGTTTGGCAAACCCAAGTGTAACGGCTATGCAAGAATATGTGGATGCGCATAAAGATTCAGTTATAGCAGTTACGGTGCAGCGCGGAGATGAACGTATTACTAAAGAAATTCATCCTTTTGTGTATGCTGACACTGGTAAAGGCGGGCTCGGCATTAGTTTGGTTGAAGTAGGTACTGTGCGATATGTATGGTACAAAGCCATATATTATGGTGCGCTCATGACCCTGCTGTATTTAAAAGAAATATTTTTATCATTTTATTATCTTATTGCGCAGCTGTTTGCGGGCGCATCGGTTTCCGGATCTTTGTCCGGGCCGGTTGGTATTGCGGTTATGACTGGCAAAGTGGCAAAAATGGGTTTCAATTATCTGCTCAATTTTACCGCGCTTCTGTCGTTGAATTTAGCCGTGCTTAATGTGTTGCCAATTCCTGCGCTTGATGGCGGGCGTTTGCTGTTTGTTATTATTGGCAAGATTAAAGGTGGGGCTGTTAAACAAAAATATGAACAGGTGGCGCATGGCATAGGGTTTTTCCTGTTAATTTCTTTGGTAATTTTTATAACTATCAAAGATCTTGGTAAATTTGGCGGCATGTTTTCAGCCTTATTGCATAAAATTATTGGTTCATAAATATATGAAAGACGCGCTTAATCAATTAAAAACGGAAGCCCTGCTTGCTTTAAAATCTGTTAAAGACTCTGTTCATTTGGAGGAGTTGGAGAATAAATTTTTGGGCAGAAAAGGCGGACAGCTAACCGAATTGCTAAAAAATTTAAAAACTCTGAGCGATGATGCTAAAAAAGAAGTTGGGCAGCTTGCGAACGAAGTAAAGCAGGCAGTAGAAGCGGCTGTGGCTGGTAAGCGCAAAGAGTTTGACGATCAAGAAATGGCCGGGTTGCTGGAAAAAGAACAGCTTGATATTACCCAGCCGGTTTTGCCGCCAAAACAAACAGGGCATTTGCACCCAAACACCATTATTCAAAATGATCTGGAAGATTTTTTTACGTCCATGGGTTTTATGGTGCTTGATGGTCCGGAGCTTGAAAGCGATTATTATAATTTTTCAGCGCTCAATATTCCTGCCAATCATCCGGCTCGTGATATGCAAGACACGTTTTATATAAAAAATCATTCCGATTGGGTAATGCGCACCCATACATCTCCGGTTCAGGTTCGTGCCATGCAAAAATATGGCGCGCCACTGCGGGTGGTTGTGCCGGGAAAATGTTTTCGCAACGAAGCCACGGATGTTCGCCATGAGCACACTTTTTATCAGCTTGAAGGAATTGTTGTAGACGCCGGCATTAGTTTTGCGCACATGAAAGGCGTGCTTGAGGCTATGGCAAAGCATTTGTATGGTCCGGAAACAAAAATAAACATGCGTCCAAAATTTTATCCATTTGTAGAACCGGGTGTAAATTTGGAAGTCACTTGTTTTGTGTGCCAAGGCAAAGGCTGTCATTTGTGCAAGCAAACAGGATGGCTGGAAATTGGCGGTGCCGGCATGGTGCATCCGCATGTGCTTGAAGAGGGCGGTATTGATCCAAAAAAACATCAAGGTTTTGCATTTGGATTCGGATTAACCAGATTAGTGATGCTTAAATACGGTATAGAAGACGTGCGTTTGCTGGAAAGCGGCAATACAAAATTTTTAGAACAGTTCTAACCCATATGTTACTCTCATATAATTGGCTTAAAAAACATGTGCATCTATCGGGAGATAATACGCCCGAGCAGGTAGCGGCGAAATTAAAAGCAAGCACTGTTGAAGTTGAACGTATTGAAGTTCAGGGAAAAAATCTGGAACAAGTTGTAGTTGGTAAAATTATTTCTGCCGAAAAACATCCCAATGCTGACAAATTAAAAGTTTGTCTGGTGGATGTTGGTGATGAAAAATTACAGATTGTTTGCGGTGGTAGTAATGTTGCTGCGGGCATGCTGGTGGCGCTGGCAAAAGTTGGAGCGAAAGTGCAGTGGCATGGCGAAGGCGAGCTTATTGAATTAAAACCAACCGCAATTCGCGGTGTGGAGTCTGCGGGTATGATTTGCGCATCTACCGAAATTGGTTTGGGAGAGCTGTTTCCGTTAAAAGAAGAAAAAGAAATTTTAGATTTGACCGGGCTTGTTTCCGCCAAGCCAGGTGTGCCGCTGGCGCGCGCTTTAGGTTTAGACGACGCGATTTTAGAAGTAGACAACAAATCTCTCAGCAATCGTCCGGACTTATGGGGTCATTATGGCATGGCGCGGGAAGTGTCTGTTTTATGCAATAAAAAATTATTGCCATATAAGACCAGCTCATTTAAATTTGGCAAAGATATTAAAATTACAGTGGCGGTTGAAGACAGCGCTTTGTGCCCTCGCTATATGGCCGTGGCCGTATCGGGTATAAAAGTTGGTCCATCATCGGCGGTTTTGAAAAAAAGCCTGCAAGCAGTTGGGTTGCGATCTATAAATAATATTGTTGATATTACCAACTATATAATGATGGATTTGGGGCAGCCGATGCATGCGTTTGATGCTGCGCAAGTTAAAGATAGCTCTATTATTGTGCGTTCCGCAGAAAATGATGAGGAGTGCGTTACGCTGGATGGAGAGCAGCGAAAATTGCAGCCGTCTATGCTGGTAATTGCCGATCCGGAAAAAGTATTGGCGATTGCGGGCGTGATGGGCGGTGCCAGCAGTGCTATTACCGAAAATACAACTTCTATTATTTTTGAATCAGCAAATTTTAATGCAGTTTCAATCAGAAATACCTCTACCGCATTGGGTTTGCGCAGCGACTCGTCTGCTCGTTTTGAAAAAAGCTTAGATCCAAATCTTGCTCAAATGGCTTTGCAAAAAGCGGTGGAGATGGTTATGCAGGAATGTCCGGGCGCAAAAGTGTCCAGCAAAGAAATTGACGTGGCAAAGTTTCATCTTAAACAAGGGCCAATTTCATTAAATATGGATGTGTTGGAAAAAAGAATTGGCATGGCTATTTCTAAAAAAGAAATTATTCGTATCCTGGAGCAGCTTGGATTTGAAGTAAAAGTAAAAACAGATGAGTTATCGGTAAAAATTCCAAGTTGGCGCGCGACTAAAGATATTTCCATTGCCGAAGATTTGATTGAAGAGATTGTTAGAATGTATGGATATAGCAATATTCCAGCGCATATGCCTATGTTTGCTATTGGCTCTCCAGAAATCAATTCGGTTCGTGCCTTGGAAAGAAATATTAAAAATATCATGGCGCAAAGTTTAGGGTATACCGAAGTATATAACTATTCGTTTGTAAGCAAAACACAGATTGATGCGATGGGTGATGATGCCTCTCGCTATATTGAGCTAGATAATCCTCTTTCAAAAGAAAAGCCATATTTAAGACGCTGCTTGGTTTTAAATTTGTTAGAAAATATTTCGGCAAACCAAGCTCGCAATGCGGCCTGCGCATTTTTTGAAATTGGAAAAGTGTTTAGAAATGAAGAGCCTGGGCTGCGCGCGCAAGCCAACGGAGATGTGCTGTTGCCGGGTCAAGACACATGGTTCACAGCTATATATTCGGAAAAGAAAAATAATGCGCCATTTTGGCAAGCTAAAGAAGTAATAGAAGCGTTAGCTTACAATCTTATTCCTGGTCTTGTGGTGGCGCGCAGCGAATCGGCTGGAGTTGGGCGCCATCCGGCCCGATCAGCTTCAGTGCTGGTTGGCGATCAAGTAGTTGGTAATGTGTATGAGCTTCATCCGCAAGTTGCAAAAAATTTCGGTTTAGAAAACAGGGTTGGCATTGTCAAAATTAATATAAGCATGCTGGCAAATTTACCAATGGCAGAAAAAAAATATAAGCCAATCAATCCGTTTCCAATCGCAGAACGAGATGTGGCGCTGCTGGTAAAAAAGAATGTGGCGCATCAAGATATTATTCGCGCTGTGGAATCGGTAAGTCCGCTGCTGCACGCAGTAAAATTATTTGATGTATATCAAGGCGCGCATATTGCTGCAGACTATAAGAGTATGGCGTATCACTTTGTATATCAGAGTTCTGAGCGAACGCTTGTTACCGAAGAAGTGGATGCGGCGCACGAAAAAATAATTTCAGTGCTCAAAGAAAAATTTGGCGCGGAAATTCGTTAATTTTTCTTGACACTGTTTTTGGCGCGTGAGATAATATACTTGTAAATATTAATTTTAATGGAGGGAGTATGATAGAATCTTCAAAAGATATTTTATATCTCGTCATCGCATTCTGTGTTTTATGGGTAACAGTTTTTCTGTGCTGGATGCTGTACTATGTCATGAAAATTTTAAAAAATGCCAGCCAAATTATAGAAGAATTTCGTTCACGGTTGCAAGTACTCACCGAGGCGATAGATTATTTACGAGGCAAGGTAGAGACAATTCACGCGTTGCTTAGCGTGGCCGGCGGCGGAGTAGCCGGAGCGGTAAAAAGCATGGTGGCTAGTAAAGCAAAAGAGTGGATGGATGTTGGTTCACAGCGAGCCAGTAAGGCTGCCAAAGAAGCGGTAGAAAAGGCTGTAGAAGCCACCGCTAAAAAAATGAAAAAAACAGCTCGCAATATTCAAAAATAAAATCTAAACTTTTAAAAACCCCGGCATTATCGGGGTTTTTTAATCCGTTGATTTTGTTTTTGCTTTCAGGTAAGATACGCGCACAGATATATGTCAGAATTTGTCCATCTCCATGTCCATAGCCACTATTCTTTGCTCGACGCTCTTCCAAAAATAGATGAGCTTGTTAGCCATGCTAAAAAAAATGGCTATATCGCTTTGGCGCTCACCGATCATGGCAACATGTACGGCACTATTGAGTTTTATGAAGCTTGTCAAAAAGAGGGGATAAAACCAATCATTGGATTTGAAGCGTATGTAACATCTGGCAGTCATGCCGAAAAACACGCGGAAGAAAAAGTGTTTCATTTAGTTTTGCTGGCAATCGATAATACGGGTTATAAAAATTTAATGAAATTGGCTTCAATCGCTCAGCTGGAAGGTTTGCGTGATAAGCCGCGTTTAGATAAAGAATTATTAAAACAATATCATGAGGGTATTGTAGCATTATCGGGCTGCGGAGAAGGTGAAATACCGTGGATTTTACGCAAAGAAGATAATATTGAAAAAGCAAAACAGGTTGCCCTTGAATACCGTGATATATTTGGCGAGAATAATTTTTATTTAGAACTGCTTGATTTACCGGCTCTTGAAGGCCAGCTGGATACCAATACCAAGCTTATACAGGTTTCAAAAGAAACGGGTATTCCGCTCGTAGTCACACGCGACGCGCACTATCTAAAACCCGACGATGCGGAAGCGCAAGATGTGCTTACCTGTATTCGCGATGGTCGTACGCTTGACGACGATAATCGTCCTACCATGAACGGCGTAGATTATTCGCTTGCCCCGGCCAAAGAAATTGTGAGTCGGTTTAAACATATTCCCGAGGCGCTCGCCAACACAGTGGCCATTGCGGAGCGCGCGTCGGTTACCATTGATCTTAATAAATGGCACTTCCCAGATTTAAATATTCCTGACGGCAAAACAGCCGATCAGTATTTGCGCGAGCAAGTATATGAAAAATTGCCGCAGCGCATTCCCGTTACCGAAGAAGTGAAAAAACGCGTAGACTACGAATTGGATATTATTGCCAAAAAAGGATACTCTCCATACTTTTTAACTGTGGCCGACTATATTGGATATGCGCGCGAGCACGGCATTATGGTTACAACTCGCGGTTCGGCAGCCGGATCGGTTGTGTCGTTTGCTATGGGTATTGTGATGGATAATCCGTTATATTTTAAATTGCCGTTTGAGCGTTTTTTGAACCCGTTTCGTCCCAGTCCGCCCGATATTGACGGCGACTTTGCCGATGATAAGCGCGATGAAATGATTGCGTACGTAACAAAAAAATACGGCATAGATAAAGTCGCGCAGATTATTACGTTTGGTACGATGATGGCGCGCGGCGCGATTCGTGATGTGGGCCGAGCGCTTGGTTATTCATATTTATTTTGTGATCAGGTGGCTAAAATGATTCCGTTTGGCGCGCAAGGATTTCAGATGACTTTGGATAAAGCATTGGATTTAGAGCCAGAACTTAAAAAATTATATGATAAAAATCCGGAAGCAAAACGGCTTTTAGATTTGGCTAGAAAAGTAGAAGGTTGCGCCCGCCATACATCTATTCATGCTGCTGGGGTGGTTATTTCGCCAACACCGTTAACCGATTTTACTCCGGTGCAGCTTGAAGTTGGCGGGGAAAAATTGGTAACTCAATACGAAATGCATTCCGTGGAAGCTGCCGGCGTGTTAAAAATGGACTTTTTAGGTATCCGCAACTTATCTATTTTAGGAAACGCGATTGAGATTATTGAAAAAACTACGAATCAAAAAATAAATGTATATAATTTATATCCATGGAATGATAAAAAAACATACGACATGCTGGCGCGCGGAGAGACTGTGGGCGTGTTCCAATTATCCAGTTCGGGCATGACTCGTTATTTGAAAGAATTAAAACCTGCATCTATCTTTGATATCATGGCGATGGTGGCGCTATTTCGCCCTGGTCCTATGGATTCTATTCCAAGCTATATTCAGCGCAAAAATAATCCTGATTTGGTTGAATACGAAGATCCGCGCATGAAAGACTATTTGGACCAGTCGCTTGGTTTGATTGTGTATCAGGACGATGTGCTTCTGACCGCTATCAACCTGGCCGGATACAACTGGGAAGAGGCCGATAAATTCCGCAAGGCCATGGGTAAAAAAATTCCGGAAGAAATGGCAAAACAAAAAGAAAAATTTTACAAAGGCGCCAAAGAATTTGGCAAAGTATCGCAAGAAAAAATAGACAAGCTGTGGGAGCGCATTGAGCCGTTTGCCGCGTATGGTTTTAATAAAGCGCATGCGGCCAGTTATGCGGTGGTGGCATATCAAACAGCATATCTCAAAGCAAATTTTCCGGTTCAGTACATGACCGCTATTTTGATTGCGGAAAGCGGCGATGTAGACAAGGTGCCGGAAATTATCCATGAGTGCGAACGCATGAATGTGCATGTGTTGCCGCCAGACATTAACGAAAGCTTTAAAAATTTTGCGATGATTACCGATCCGGCTTCAGGCGAAAGCCATATTCGGTTTGGTTTAAACGGTATTAAAAACTTGGGAGAAAATATCGCCGAGGCAATTTATCGCGAACGCAAAGCGCATGGCCCATATGCAGATTTGCGCGATTTTTTAACACGCGTCAAAGATAAAGATTTAAATAAAAAATCAGTAGAGAGTTTGGCCAAATGCGGCGCGTTGGATGGGTTTGGTATAGATCGCGGCGTATTGCTAGGCAATATTGAAAATATCTTGTCATTTGTAAAACAAACTCGCGAACAAAACGCAACCACACAGCATTCATTGTTTTCCGGTACCAGCATAGACATGTCTTCCAAATTAAAATTAGAAGATAAGCCCGCAGCCACTGAAGCGGAAAAATTAACATGGGAAAAAGAATTGCTTGGTTTGTATGTTACTTCGCATCCGTTTAAAAAATATCAAGATGCCATGGGTAGCACGCTTACACCTCTCAAAGATTTGTCTGGCCAAGCGCGCAATCAGTGGGTGGTGGTGGGCGGCGTGCTTGATTCTACAAAAAAGAAGATTACGCGCAGCGGCAAAGCCATGATGTTTGCTAAGTTGTTGGACACAACCGGCAACCTGGAATTGTTAGTATTTCCAAAAACATACGAAACCACCAAAGATATCTGGGTGGAAGGAAGGCCGGTGTGCGTGATTGGCAAAACATCCGAAGAAGAAGGCGATGATAAATTATTTGTAGAAAAAGCCTACGTACTCACGCCGGAAAATGTCGGTACGCTGGCTCGGCAGCTGTCAGCTGGAAAAAGTTATACGCAGAAACCAGTCGAATCAGCTCCAGTACCTGATAATTATTTTGTAATTCGCGCCACAGCCGATCAGGTAAAAAGCCAAGGAGAGGCCCTTAAAAATATTTTGCGAAAATATCCGGGTGACGCGCCAGTGCTGTTGTCTGTGGGAGATAAAAATATAAAAACCGCTTTTTTGGTCGCGGTCAGTGAAGATTTTAAAGCAGAAATTTCGGCGCTTATTCCCGGTTCTATAGAAAATTAATTTAGGCAGCCAAGCGCCAGTTTGGATCGGCGGTTATTTTTTTCCAAGAAGTAAATTCTTTTTTGCGCGCATGGTGGTATCCGGCCGCAGCAATCATCGCGCCGTTATCCATGGCATATTTAAATTCCGGAATTTGAAAATCAGTGCCCGGCACTTTTTTGGTTATTTCCGCTTGCAGTGATTCGCGCAGTTTTTTATTGGCGCTTACACCGCCGCCCAAAATAATCGTTTTTGGCTTGTATTGCGCTGCGGCTTTCATGGTTTTGTGCACCAGCACATCAATAATGGCTTGCTCAAAACTGGCGCAAAAATCATTTTGGTTGTATGTCGGGTTGTCGCGCAGCCAATACAGGGCAGATGTTTTTAATCCGGAAAAACTAAAATTATAATCACCGCTGTCTAGCATCGGCCGCGGAAAATGAATGGCCTGCGTGTTGCCGGTTACGGCCAATTTAGAAATTTGCGGACCGCCAGGGTAGGGAAGGCCAATCAGTTTTGCGCCTTTATCAAAGCATTCACCAGCCGCGTCGTCTTTGGTAGCGCCAAGCAGTTTGTATGCGCCGTGTTTTTTCATGAGCACCAATTCGGTGTGTCCGCCGCTTACAATTAAGCATAAGGCAGGGAATTGTATTTGTTTTTTTTGCGTTTTACCTGTATCTGCTCCAATAATTTGGGTAGAGTAAATATGCCCTTCCAAATGGTTGGTAGAAATAAGCGGAATTTTACGAATATACGACAAAGTTCGCGCTGCTTCCACGCCCACCAAAAGACCGGTAATAAGTCCGGGGCCGGAAGTAACGGCTATGGCTTTTGGTTTAGGCTGTCCTTCCAGCACCGCTTCAATAAGAGGTACAATTTTTTCCGCGTGCATGCGGCCGGCAATTTCCGGCACCACGCCGCCATATTTTTTATGAATATCAATCTGGGAAGCGGTTTTTTCCGATACAACAAAAAACCCTTTTTCGGAGCAGTCTAAAAGGGCTACGGACGTATCGTCACATGATGATTCAATGCCAAGAATTAACATATATTGTCGTGTCAGGGGGGAGATTCGAACTCCCGACCTTAGGGTTATGAATCCTACGCTCTCACCAGCTGAGCTACCCTGACGTACATATATCCAGCAGTGCTAATAATACTGGAAATGACGGGTAAAGTCAATATATTGACTTTTGCTTTTATTTATAGTAAACTATTTTTGCTAGTTAGACAAAAAGGCCTCATCGTCTAGTGGCTAGGACACCACGCTTTCAATGTGGTAACACGGGTTCGATTCCCGTTGGGGCTACTAAAAGAGTTTTGCCTTCGGCGTAAGCCTTGGAAAGCTCAAATACTAGCGACAATTTCGGTGTTCCATTGACTATTTCATCATAGGTTGGGAACTCCTCAAACAACAGGCCAAACATGGCTTGTTGTTTTGTCATATTTTCGCTTTGTAAAAACAAAAACTCGAGGTGTTCCATTGCGTATTTTACATAATTTATAAACTGCTTGATGTGGCACTCCGTTATTTCTACTTCGTTCCTTTCCTCTTGGGTTGATAATATTCTTTTTTCTAATTCGTCTATTCGTTTTTCAATTTCTGTTTTGGCAATTTCGCTTTTGGTTTTAATCAAAGCACTCACCGCCTCCGCTTGTTCGTTTTTCAAGTCGGCAACAGTCTGACTAACCGAGGCGGAATATTTTGTTAATTCTTGTTGTCGGTTGCGGTATTGATCTAATACCACCGCTTCAAGCGTATCAATAAAACCCTGCTTGTATTTTAAGCTTTTTACAAATTCCTCTACTTTTCCCTCAAGCTCTTTTTTACTAATGCCGTAATATTTATGCCCTCTAGCACAATGATAAGTTGGAAAACCTTTTCCAGATTTTCCAGCCGGTGAACTACCTAAAAATGGCTTGCGACAATGTGGGCAAACAACAACATTTTTGAACGGAAAAAGCGGATTATCTTTTTGTCGTTTTAAGATTATTTTTTCCGGCTGATAATCATACAATAATTGCAATGTGCCGTCTTTATGTTCTTTAACGAATATTTTACCTTTATTCGCTCTATTGAATACATCAATACTGACTAGGCCGTCATATTTCGCCTTAATAGGCTGATAATTCGTCCAGCGTTCGCAAATAACACCGCAGTAGTTTGGTTGTAAAATATTCTTTTGCAGTTTTTTAGTATTCAACGGTTTTCCGCCAACCGAACTAATAACTTTTGAATGATTTTTGTCCCAAACATTACGCTGTTTTGTACGGAAACCCATAGCGTTTATTTTGTTGACGATCTCCTCATCCGTATATCTTCCGCTTGCCCTCAATTCAAACATCGCTTTGTAAAACTTTCCTCGCTCCGGATCAGGCACTTGTATTACTTTCTTTTTGCCGTCAACAAAAATTTTCTTGTTTATCATTCCGTCGTTCGGTTGTCCTATTTGATAACCCTCACGCACTAACTCAATTTCCCGACCGATTAAACGGGTCAAAATATTCGTTACTTCGGTTTTACCGTAATTTGCCATTACTATTTCGGCGATTTCACTCGGTGCGTGCTTGCTCCATTCGTACTCAATACCCAAATGCTCAAGAGTGTTTTTGCTTGGCTGTATTACACCCGTGCTGTCTATCAACTCAACTCCATACTTCGCCATATCCGCTTTAATCGCCTCATAGGACAAACTACCGCCACGAGTGAAACGGTCTATCATTCTGACAATAACATAACTAACATCGTTGTTATGTTTTTTAATAAACTTCATCATCTCATCGAACGCTGGGCGACGATCTTTGCGTCCGGAAAATGGCTCACTAAAAATATCCAACACTTCCAAATGACGGCTTTCAGCGATACCTCGACAAATTTTTTCTTGTGTTTCCAAACTTTCACCCTCTTGGGCTTGTTTGGTGGTACTGACACGGCAGTATATTACGCATTTTTTATTCATATATGTGGAATTAAAAAAGGAAGCAAGAGCCTGCTGTGAACACAACTTACCCAAGAGGCAAATTGAAAGCAGGATTGCTTCCTTTTCTAGCCACAATTAAAACAATTATGGCAATAAAAAAGCCCTTGGATAATAAAGTTGTGTTCACGATTATTGTACCTCATAGAAATATATTATTCAAGAGCTTGCCTCGGTCTTTTTTCTATGCTTTTCCTCAATATTTTCAAGCCAAGAATCAAACAAAATATCGACAAGTTGATACTGTAAATCACGCACTTTTTTAATCTCTTCGTCCGTCATACTTTCGCCGGTCGCCCCTAACAATTTTTTGTATTTATCAAAAGAGATCATATCGGCCGTAGCAACATCATTTTGTTAAATCCTTTCAGGAACGGAAAAGAATCCAAAGCATACGCCTTGTATTCCACTTCGCCGACCCATTCGCTCTCAAATGTTTTTTCGAATACTGGTGTTAGCAAAGATAAAAATCTTTCTACAAACAATTTTGCCAAATATCCTAATATCTCAATCGCTTCGGATAATGTTTGCGAACGAAAAAACTTTTTTTTTCCAAAAGTCCGCTCGTCAAACATATCCTTGCTCAAATACTTGCAGACATACGCCCCAAGGTTGGTTACATTATTGATTTGCTTAATATCAATGTTGCCTTGCCCCCAAATTTCACGAATTTCGCTGTAATGAACAAACGGCAGATTACAGATAACATGATAGTGAACCGCACCACGCTTTTGAAATTCCGGCACGGCCAAATATTCAAACTTTGGGTATTTGTAAGACAACCTTAAAACAAACTTATTAAATTCATAATTAGCTTGTTTTAGATCGGTGATGTTGTCGGCAAAAGTCAAAGTCATAAATTTAGTTAGCTGTGGATTGGAATTTATCAATCGACGAATCTCCGTTCGTGTGCGATTGAGTGAAAATTCCTGTTTTTGTTTTTGCTGTTTTAATTTTTCAAATATATCCAATTGTTTAGTTTCCTTTTCCAGTTTTATTTCTACACTTTTTGTCTGTGTTCTCTCAAAATCCCGCCATACGCTTTTCTTGTATTTGTAGACTTCAACTTGCTTGCCCGACACAACAACTTTAATGTTGTAGGGAAAAGCCATAAACAATTTTCTTTAGATGTGTGGATATAATCAAGATTAGATATAAAGCTTCGTTTTGCTTCGTAACCGCTCGCAAGCATTTTTTTTCGCTGTCGGGCAACGACGGTCGAAAAAAGAATTGCTTGCGGTTTCGGATATTCGATTGCTAATACCTAATGCTATTTATTCCCGTATCAGGGCTTTTAATTTTAGCGTCAGCTTATCCAGAATCAAGGTAGTATTTTTCAAATCTCCACCTTGACTATGGCAAGCTATCAGACGCTCCTCAAAGCCTATGTCCGATACGGCAATAAACGGCCAGCCACGGACGATAAATCAGGCCGTGTATTTAATGTATGGAAAAACTTATTTCCACATGGACAGGTTCGGCAACTACCGCCGAATTGGTCAAAGACCAAATCGCAGACCGCTGGGGTCAAGACGAGGCAAACAATTACGATCCTAAAAGTAATTGTTTAACTTTTAACCGTTGGCTTGAAAACGGCTTCAAAGTGAAGAAAGGCGAAAAAGCTATAAAGTCTTTTATCGTCATCGAGCAGAAAGACAAAGAGGGCAAGGTTGTTCGGAAGTATCCGAAGACAATTAACCTTTTTTACATCCGGCAAGTTGAAAAAGCCTAACCGGATAAAGGGACGGGGTTCTAACGAATCCTGTCCCTTTTTTGCTGTTTGTGATACGGAGGAA
>CAZHYG010000002.1:0-120482 GCA_964536615.1 uncultured Gammaproteobacteria bacterium | reverse complement strand
AAAATAACTAATTTAGTTATTCATCAATTTATAAAAAATTAGATTATAAAATATTGTAATCCTAAATATGCTTTATTTTTTATATACATATACTTATGAGATATAACAAAGTTCTCTAAAAATAGATGATTTACTATACAAATTTAAGTAATTTTTTACTAAAATCCATGTATAATCAGTTTACCACCAGAATATCGTCTATATTTTGCCATAGTAAAGTAGTTATCCACAGACGAGATAGTTTAGCCTATTGACGAGTAAATCGTTATCTGCTATAGTTCCTATTATTCACTAATTCTAAATTTATGTCAGAGGAGCTATTACAGCGTATTATTAAACTAGAAAACAGAATCAAGGCCATTGAAGATGGGTCTAGCCGCGAGCCAGAACAATCTGTTAATTCTTCTTCAAAACCTTCTATTCGCGAATTTCTGATAGAAAAGTCTCCATCAGATGATGTTAAAAAAACTATCGCTATCGGCTATTACTTAGAGCATTTTGAAGGATTGGACTCTTTTAATATTAAAGATTTAGAAAAAGGTTTTGAGCGAGCTAGAGAAAAAAAACCGCTTAACATGAACGATAAAGTAAACATGGCAATCCGCAACGGGTTTTTAGATGAAGTAGCAGAAAAGAAGGAAAGCAGAAAAGCTTGGCATATAACAAATACTGGTATTAGTTTTGTTGAGAGCAATTTTCAAAAATAATTTAATTATGCCCTTAGATCAGAAAATAACTGACTGTATCAATATTCATGCCTTGCCTTCTTTAGAATTGAAGGCTTGTTGGGTTTTGAATGAATTATCTTCAGGAGATAAGACTAGATTTACAGTGGTTGAAGTGGCTAATTACCTAGTTGAAAAAATTGGATTCTCAACTAACAGGCAGGCCGTAGAAGCCGCATTAAGGAAGAGTAAAAATGCTATACACAAGGATGGAAATGGTTATAAGTTAATGCAGCCAGGTATTGAAAATCTTCACAAACATTTAGATGCTGATAAAGTAGTATTTATTGATTCTAATAAACCATTTTCGGCAAAAAATTATACCCTTAAAGATATTTTAGGAACAGGCCATAAAGAAATTGTTCTTTGTGATCCGTATGTAGATCAAAATACTTTAGATGTTATTTTTAATAATTTTGAAAAAACAATACCAATAAGAGTTCTAACTGCAAATGTTGTAGAAAAATTAACAGGGATTTTTAAGCGCCAACTTACAGAATTGCAAGCTGAGGGTTATAATATCGAAGTAAGAATTTATAAAAGTAGCACACTGCATGATCGTTATATTATAAGTGACAAAAATTTTTGGCTTTCAGGTAATAGTTTAAATTTTTTGGGGAAAAAGGAAAGTTTCATCGTTCTGCTTGGCGAAGATATTAGACAGAACATGCTTGCAAATTTTAATTCACGTTGGAAAGTATCTATACCAATTTAATTCATTAATAGTAAAAATATGTCAGAAAAGTTAATCAAAGCCATTAAATTGGCAAAGGATTCTTTAAAAGATTTGGGTCTTGATGACGTAGAAAAACAGGTTGCTATGGCAAAAGCCATAGATTATTTTCTTAAGCACGAAGATAAAGAGACTGTGTCTGATAACGCAACCACTAATTATGAAATTGGAAGTAAGAATGAAGTAAAAACAGATTCTGGCAAAAATCCATTTTGGTCTGAGCTTTCCTTATCTAGCGAAGTTGCTGAAGAAAGGTTAAAAGATATCTACTCAATTAAAGAATCGCAGATTAATCTTATTATACCTAAAGTTAAGGGAGAAAATGCTGGTGAAAAACAATGCCACTTAGCTTTGTTGGTGCTCTATGCTTATATGAAAGGTTTGCAAATGGAATGGGTGCCCTCAACGCTGTTAACCGAGAGTGTAAAAGAAATGAATGTTCATGATTCTAACCTGTCACGAAATTTAGAAAAGGATTGGTTTAGAAAGACTGGTACTGGTAAGGGTGTAAAATATAGATTATCTACTGTAGGGGTATCTGAAGCAAAAAGTTACTTGGGATCACTTTAATTATTTGCTACTTTTCAAGTTTGCCAAGTGTCTCGATTAACCCTACAAATAACATACTTCGATTAAAAATAAAAAAGCATAAAAACCCGCTTATCAAAGCGGATTTTTTGTCTATAATATTGACACAGAGAACAGTATGTGTTATATTATTTTGTCCTCTTCAGAGGACCTGTTTCTGTATGTTACAGTTTTGTTACAGTTTGTACATTGTCAGATCGCCTAGTAAGGTTGTGAGCGTTTACGGTAAAGGTATGCAGTTTTGGGTACGTTGTGGTTATGTTCTCAAAGCCGAACCAAAAAACCAACAACCTGTCTCCGAAGCCTGAAACTTCGGGACACTAGGAAAGCGAAGGTGTGTCATGATGTTTGCTCCCTGTTATCTTGCCGATAAGTTCGGTGGTGGGTTCAGCGCCACTGAGCAGGACCACTGGCTGGCCGTGCGCGGCCTCCTCCTCATGTGGATGAAGGGTGCTGATTCCGAAGGGGATTGGTACCAACACCTCTCTCGTGCGGTCAACGAGGTGAACCGTACCCTTCGGTTGCTGGGTGTGCTGGATCCCAAGAAGGCTCCCCGCCCGCCCGTCGAACTGTTCGGCTACTACCACAACGAGGTGTCCAAGCAGTGGGACTGGCTGTACCAGTTGGCCCCGAACGGCTGGGGTCGTTGAGTATGACCGGTGATTGCTAGTACCTTAATCTAGCAAGCGACCGAACGAGCGCCTCTCGTTCAATGCACAAAAACAGTCTTTCAGAAAAGGCTGTTTTTGTTTTTAATTTTTCACCGCCATCCTTGCTTTAATTGTATCTCTATGGTATTTATTGTCTAAGAAGAGCGGTTCACCGTTCGATAAAACACGGAGAATTCAACATGTCGAATTGGGCTCATCAGCTGTTGGAGAAAGCGGTTGGTTGTGATTTGGAAATCGTGCAGGAAGAATTCATCTATCGTGGCAGGATCGGTTGCGCAGAAGTTCGGTCGGGTGATATTGTGTTCACCTTGCCATGGGTCGCAAAATGCGACACTGACAACGATGAGTCGAAGTGGCGGGTCTGGCATGCGGCAACTTGCAGTTTTCCCATCGATTCGTGCTCACCACGGGATATGGGTGGTTGCCAGGCGCTCTTCATTGTACCAGGTGAAGATGGTTTGGTGATAGTGCATCTAGATCCTAACGACCATCTTGATCCTCTGGTTGTAGAAGGGCTTCGTGTTGACTGACATAGGTTCTCCACCAAGTGTGGTGTGGCAGGAGGTCTCCTTGTTACTGCTTTGTATGTAGATATGTATAAAGCAGTGGAGATCTCTTTGCTCTAATTTTAAAAAACACTCATTAGGGTGTTTTTTAAATATATTTTATGTATTGCGGCTAAGCTATTGTTTTAATAAGGGTAATAATTTAAAATATCGGTATGTTTTAATCTATGCACGTATATGCCAGATCGAGAGCGTCGTTATACAGAGCCTGGGGCTCAGTCAGTTGAATCCTCTAAAACAGGTGAAAAAATAACCGAACAAAAAATTGGTCAAGGACTATTTGTTGAAATGGTTGTTATTGAGTCTGCTGCAGAAAAGGCGGGCATTAAGGTTGGTGATCAGATTATATCCGTTGACGGTATGTGTCCTGGCTCGCGAGAAGAATTGACATCTCTTATCCAGTCAGCAGGAGAATTGCCCGTGCAGTTTATGATAGTCAGAAAGGGTGTTGAAATGAAAATTGAGGTTAGGTCAATATATAATAACGAATTAGGTAGGGTACAAGCAGGTATAGTACCAGCCTTAAAAGAAAGAGTTAGAAAAACTGATTCCAGCAAAACTTACGATTGTCTTAGGCAAGAGATTTCATATGTTGGCGCAGACGGCCAAGAAATATGCGCTGCTATAGTTGATGTAAAAGATGATGAGATAACTATGCGCTCAGAAAACGGCACAGAATATCCGATGCGTAAACTGGATGCCTTTGTACTGGTAAATAAGGAGGGAAAAAAATATGACGTGTTAGAAAAGTTTAATACACATCATTTGCCTATTTTAATTGACCAGCGAGTGGAAAATGCTCACTACACAGAGTTTTTTGCACAAAGCGACGATTCTTCCGAAGAAAAAATAGGCTCTAAAGTTTTAGTGATAGGAGATTATCGCAGTCCTTTAGATGTAGCGGTTTTACTACATGAATTTACGCATGTAGATCAGTCATTTCAAACAGGTGGCGCGAGAAAGCTGTATGATTTGTATGAATCTGAATCTGCTGTAGATGAATATGATAAAAAAGGGTACGCAGCCATACGTGATTTAGTGCATAGAATATTGTCGGTTGTGCCAGAAGCTGGCACGGACATTGAAAGCAAGTTAAAAGAGCTGGACGCTATCATTGGCGGTGAAGATCAGTACGGTGATTTTCGTAATGGGAAATTAAGCCGGATTGTTGACGAGATGAAAGAATATTTTTTTACAGAAGTTGAGAAGGCAACCAAGATGAATTCTTGGCAAGATGATCAATGGTATAAATTTTTATTGCGAGCAGAAGATTATATTAATCCGGATTTAATTAAAGATCCGGATGAATTTTGGCCTGAGCAGGCAGATATAAAAGAGATGTTAAAAAAACTCACAGATATGCAGGTGATTAATACAGGCCAGGCAGAAAAGTTTTTGGAAAAAGTGACAGACTGGCGCCGCCAGTGTGATGCGATAAAAGATAGAGAAGAAGAATTGGTAGATCAAGCTCGTATACTGGCAATTCTTGCTTTACCAACACAGATATTAGAAAGAGATGCGGAGCGCGGAAGCTTGCAGGGGTTGCGAAAAATTAGGCAAGAATCCGGCATTGATCTGTTGGCTCAAACATTGATGGTACCGAGTTATGTTCAGTCAAATGATCCGCTCGTGCAAGAATATGAAAATAGGCGCGCGGAGGTTGAGTCTCGTATTAAGCGCCAGAGTATACAGTCTGACCATGATAATTTAATTATATCTTGGCCGGTGGCTGGTGGCGGTCATATAGTTTCTGATGCCAGACGGCGCGTGCGTAGTTATATGAGAGAGTTGGCCGCTACACCAGCCAGTATGCGTAGGTTGGATGTTGATGATAAATTAGGTGAAATGCCTCAATGGGGCAGTGTTATAAAAAGACTGCAAAAAAAAGATTAGGGTAGTCCGCTTAGTTTTTTCAATTATATCCCTATCTCTTTTATTTTTCTTAGTTTTGCTATATAATATGGTAGCTTATTTTTATTCACTTACATATGCAAGATCTTCAGGAAATTTTTAACCGCATGCAAGAGGTAAAGAAAAAACAAAAAGATATTCGCAGTACATATAAAGAAGCCCTTGATAGCTCCGAGGAATACAAGGATGTTACTGATAAGCTGAAAACTCTGCGTGAGCGTAAAAAACAAATTGAAAACACGATTAAAGAATCATACAGCACCGAACTGACCAAATTAGATGATTTTAAGATTGATCTGGAGTCTGATGCGCAAATGTTGAGTGATATGGCGCTTACCAAGCTGATGAAAGGGGAGACTGTGCAGGTTGTAGATGAGTATAACAACACATACGAGCCTCTCTTTACGGTAAAATTCAAGAAATCATAAATTTTTTATCTCTTTTTTATCTAGTTTTTAACCCAGGTAGTGTAAAATAAACGGGTTGTTTTTGTTGTATATTTGCGATAGTATAATTACTATATGAAAATTCTTATCATTGAAGATGAGGCAGAGATTGCTAAAAATTTAAAAACCAATCTAGAGATTGAGTTTTTTGCTGTAGATATGGCCGCCGATGGAGAAACTGGTTTGTTTATGGCACTTACAAATGAATATGATTTAGTTATACTGGACAATACGCTGCCAAGAAAAAGTGGTGTAGAGGTGTGCCGAGAAATTCGGCTGCATAAAAAAGATTTGCCGATAATTATTTTATCGGTTATTTCAGAAACCGAGAAAAAAATCGAGCTTTTGGAAACAGGAGCTGATGATTATTTAACCAAACCGTTTTCTTTTCAAGAGTTGCTGGCTCGTATTCGAGCGGTGTTGCGTCGGCCAAAGCGCATGCAGGATGAAATTTTATCCATAGATGATTTGGAAATTGATCTGCGTAAAAATATCGTAAAGCGCGCGGGGGAGGAAATTCATCTGACCCGCAAGCAGTTTATGTTATTAGAGTATCTTATGCACCATCCCGGGGCAGTTGTTACTCGTTCAATGCTTATGGAACATGTCTGGGAAACTGATGTGGATCCTTTTTCTAATACGATTGAAACACACATTTTGAGTTTGCGCAGAAAAATTAAAAATAAAGACAATCAGCCGGAGTTGATTCATACCGTTGCTGGAAGAGGGTATAAAATAGGACCGTAGTTTATAATTTTTTTATATTTTTTTTATCAAAAAATTATATACTTTAGTATATACTGCATAATAACGATCGTTTCGCTCGCTCTTTTCAATGTATGAGAAAAGGGGTGCGTAAAACATAATTTCGTGACAAAGGGAGGAATTCATGAAGGGCCATATTGTTGTTCGCAAAGCGTCCGTTGTTGATTTGGCAGCGGTAGCTCGTTTGGAGTACGCGATTTTTGGCAGAGAGGGTATTATCCCTTTTCAGATCGATCACTTTGCTGCTTGTTTGGCTGCATACCCCGAAGGGTTTTTTGTGGCTGAGCAAGAGAAAAAAGTGGTGGGGTATGTGTATGCCCAAATTGTTTTCTACAATATGGCGGGTAGTGATGAGGCTGGTAGATGGTCAAGTTTTGAGGAGGTAATAGCCCGTGGCCATAAACCAGCTGGCAATTACCATTTGGGTATCAATATTGGCTCTGCTATTCCTGGGGCAGGCAAGCTGTTGGTACAAGAATTGCTGGCGCTTGGACATAGAACAGGCAAGCCTGTGCTGGGGATGTCTCGTGTGAGCGGGTTTGCGCAGTATGTAGAAGGGTTGGTTTCCCAAGGAGTTTTACCAGCAGAAATCTGCGAACAGGCGCTTAATACGGTTGCGGTGCAGTATGTGCTTGCATGTGCTCAGATGGTGAGTGGTAAGGTGAAACTCGCGTCGTGGTGTCCGGGAATTTGTGAACCAGCACCGTTTATGCTGCCGCCGCCAAGTGTTCGCGATCCGGTTTTGTGCAAGTACTTGCTCAACAAGGATGTGGCGGTGTATGCAGTCTTGCCTCGTTTTCTGGACGATGCGGCAAGTATGGGGTATTCTGTCCTTATTGGACCAGCCTAGAATTTGTATGTTCATCTTTTCTTATACTGCCGCTGTTATTGCTGTGATATGTATGGTGATGGCAGCGGTTATCTTAATAAAAAAACGTGATATTTTATCGCGATGTGTTGCCTTATATACGCTGGGAGTTGGGGTTTGGAATATATCAAATGCGTTTGCAGATATTTCTTGGAGCGTATTGACGGCGCGATTCTGGTCGGCGGCAGCTTTAGCCGGTTCGATGCTGTTTTTGGTATTCTATGTTATTTTTCTTGAACAGTTTTTAACCAAAAAATATTTTAAAAATAATTTTGTGGCGCTCGGAGTGTTAATACCGGCGATTGCGTTTGTTTCAGTTGCCTGTACGCCGTTATATATTGTGGAAGTAGTTATTACCGGTAATACGCCGACAATTACCGTGCCAGGCAGTGTAAATTATGCGGTATTGATATATGTAGTTTTTCTTTTATTGTATGGTTTATTGCGGCTGCGATCCCAATATCAAAATCTTACCTGGATAAAAAAGCGGCAAATTTTATATGTGAAGGCAGGGTTTTTAATCTGTCTTTTTTCGGGCATAATTTTTACGGTAATCTTGCCATTTTTTGGCTACTTTTTATTTTTTTCTTTAGCTGGGCAGTTTACTTTGGCAGTTGTGCTTCTAACTGCGTATAGTATTTTTAAGCATAATTTTTTAGACATCACTATCATTATTCGGCGTAGTGTTATTTTTGCATGCCTTTCATTTGGTATTATGAGCCTGTATTTGGTTCTGTTATTTTTTATCCAGAATATTTTCTTTCACACCAATCAAAAAGCCTATCTTATTACCAGCCTTATTACATGTTTGTTCGGTGTGTTTTCTGTGCCAAAAATAGACTCGTTTTTGCGCCGTGTTACGGATGGAATATTCTTTAAAGATTCATATGATCCCGCGGAGGTTTTGGCGCAATTAAGTGAGATATTAAACAAAAAGTTACGTCTGGACGATGTGGTAACTGAAACGGTGAGCGTGCTCAAGCGGCGGCTGAAAATTGCCGACGCGCGTATCAGTGCGGTGTTTACAGATAAAAAAAGCGGCGGAGAAGCTATATCTATGCCTGTTATGCAGAATATTTCTGTGGTAGTGCCGCTAGGCGATATGCCAAAGCAGGCCGGGGCTCTTTTTCTCGGGCCAAAATTATCCGGCGATCCGTATACGGAAGCAGATTTGGATTTGCTTAAAACTTTTTCATACCAGATGACGCTAGCTTTGGAAAAGTCACGATTATACGAACAGGTAAAAGATTACTCAAAAAATTTGGAAGAAAAAATCGCAGATCGCACCGAAGAGCTGGTGCGTTTGCAAGAAAAGCAGTCGCAAGAATTGTTTGAGATAGCGCATGAACTGCAAACACCGCTCACTATTTTAAAAACTGATTTGCATGCGTTGATTCGCGCCAACGCGCACAACGATTCGTTGCCGCAGTTGGAAAAAAATATTGATCGCGTCTCTCGGTTTATAAACAGCTTGTTGCGTTTAGCAAAAATGGATTTTACGGAACAGATCGAAATGCAATCTATTTCTCTGAGTGGTTTGTTATTGGAATTGGCTGAAGAGTTTGAAGTTATTGCGCAAGAAAGCGGCATGAAGCTGCATTCTCATATTGCGCAAGGTATATTGATTAAAGGCGATCGTAACAAGATTGTGGAGATGGTGAGCAATCTGGTAAGTAACGCAATGAAGTATAATGCGCATGAAATGCGGGTTGATGTTTCGTTGGAAAAACAAGGCAGTCAGGCGGTGTTATCGATTGCAGACACAGGCATCGGCATCGCAACCGATGATATACCGTATATTTTTGATCGGTTTTTTCGCGCCGAAGACGCATCTGGCAGCGGTACAGGATTAGGGTTGGCAATCTGTAAAAAAATAGTCCATATGCACGGCGGAACTATTGAGGTAGAAAGCAAGAAAGGCTCGGGAAGCAGGTTTGTAGTTTATCTTCCGCTTTTGTCGTAGAGAACATAAAAACACCCGAGACGGGTGTTTTTATTTTTGTAACTAGTTACAATTTTATTTTAATGCGTCTTTCAAACCTTTGCCAGCTTTGAATTTTGGTACGGTGACAGCTGGAATTTGAATTTTTTCGGAAGGGTTTTGTGGGTTAACGCCCTGTCTGGCAGCGCGTTTCTTGGCGGAGAAAGCGCCAAAACCGGTCAAGACCACTTCGTCGCCTTTCTTTAATTTGGCGATGATGGTGTCAAGAATCGCATTTAATGTATCTTCAACTTGACGCTTAGGCAAGTTCATTTTTTCAGCAACTTCTTGCGATAAATCTGCTTTATTCATATTGTCACCCCCTTTCTATATTGTGCTTGTTGCATAATCAGAATTACATGAATCTGTATGTGATAATGACAAGATTTCTACCTGTTTAAATTATAGCACGGGCAATGTTTTTTGCCTATCTTTAGCAAATATATTTATCCACACGCTATAGATAAATTATTTTGCGTATTCAACAACACGTGTCTCTCTGATAATTGTAACTCTAATTTCACCAGGATATTGCAATTCCTGTTCAATTTTTCTGGCAATATCTTTAGCAAGTTGGAAGGCGGAGTAATCATCAACTTCATTTGGTTTAACAAAGATGCGTACTTCGCGTCCAGCCTGGATAGCGTATACTTTTTCAATGCCAGGGAAGCCGCTGGCGGTTTTTTCCAGCTCTTCAAGACGAGCCACAAATTGTTCGTAGCTATCTTTGCGAGCGCCAACTCGAGCGCCAGAAATAGCGTCGGCTGCTTTGGCGATGGAGGCGTAAATATTGTAGGTTTTATCCTGGTGGTGGGTAAGAGCGGTTTGGCAAATATCCTCATCCATATTGAATTTTTTGAGGATCATGAAGCCGATTTCTGGGTGTGAACCTTGAGTTTCTTGGTCAACCGCTTTACCAATATCATGGAAGAAGCCGCACTTCTTTGCTTTGGCAGCATCTAAGCCTAACTCGCTGGCAATCATGCCGGCCAAGTAGCCGGTTTCCATGGAGTGGTTAATAATATTTTGTCCGTAACTGGTGCGGTATTTTAATCTTCCAACAATACTGACTAGTTTTGGATCAATACCGGTAATGCCCATTTTATACAATGCTTCTTCACCAGCCTTTTTAATATCCACAGCCAGATCCTGTTTGGCTTTTTCGATAAATTCTTCAATGCGTGCCGGTTGAATACGTCCGTCAGCCATGAGTTTTTCCAATGCCAGCTTGGCAATTTGTCTGCGGATAGGGGAGAAACCAGAAACAACAATGGCATCTGGAGTGTCATCAATGATAAGTTCGCAGCCGGTAAGTTTTTCAATAGTTTTAATATTGCGGCCCTCTTTACCGATAATACGACCCTTCATGTCTTCGCTGGTCAAGTGAACAGTGGTAGAAGTAATTTCGGCAGCATGAGATGAAGCACAGCGCTGTACGGCGTCAGCAATTAGTTCGCGGGCTTTTTCATCGTATGCTTCGGTTGATTCTTTGTCTAACTTAAGCAATCGGGCGGTGAGATCTGCCTTGCTTTGTTCTTCCATGCGCTTTAACAATTGTTCAACGGCCTGTTCTTTGTTGAGATTGGAAATAGCCTGTAATTTTTCTACTTCCTGTTCTTTTAATTTTTCTATATCGGTTTTAACCTGTTGAATTTTGTTTGCCTGTTCTTGGATTTTTTGTTTATTGTTCTCCAGTTCAATCAGCTTTTGATCAAACATGGTTTCGCGGCGTTCCAGTCTTTCCTGGATATTGTGTAATTCTTGTCGGATTTGTTTTTCTTCTTTTTTGGCTTCATCCAGTAATTGAGCAGATTTTTCTTTGCCCTGGATGATTATTTCTTGTTGCTGAGTTTTGGCGTCAGCTAAAAGTTTTTCTGCCTTTGCTTCAATGGAGTTGGCTTGGTTTTGCGCCATTTTTTTACGGAGTATGTATCCGATACCTACGCCACCACCGATGCCGGCAAGGGTTATAAGAACCCAGATAGCAGTATTCATATAGTTTTAAAGTGTACTTCCTCGCTTGGCGTTTTTTATTAAAAATACTGCCAAACTTCGGTGATACAAAAAATTTCACTTTTTAAGTGTTTTTATTAGTATGGGTTGAAGAAATATGGTTTTATGAAGCAATCTGCTTGAGAAGCTGTAATGGTGCTGCAAAAAGACTAGGCAAGTGTGCCTGTTTTGATGTTCCAGAAGCGGTTTTTTTCGCAGTGTTACGCATAAACAGTGTATAGTTCAAACAATCGTTTTTTTCCAATACTTCTTAACGGTTACGGAATAAAAAGACTTAAAAATCGTTAATTATTTAATGATGTGCGTATGGTAACATTGCAGGTCTGTTTTGTCAAACTGTCTAGATGTCGGTTTCCCAAACCCCTCGTTTTGATTCGTCGTCACTTTTTGGTGGTTCGTCAGTTGGTGGTGGGGTGATATCTATTTCAACTACCGGTCTTGGCGGTGGTGGGTTTTGCTTTTCTTTTTCACGGTCAATTCTTCATTGGATTTCTTCTGGAGATACAGGAGAGGGTTGGTCTTGGTTTGGCATCCATTCTATTGGTTTCGGCATATCTTATAGCTTAGTTTATTTAAGTTAAGTTTATAGCGTTAGATAAAGAATATGGACCGATGCGTGTACGGGTTAGTTCTTGGCAGTATGCCCCGGTGCCTAATTTTTCGCCAATGTCTTGTGCAAGAGTGCGGATATAAGTGCCGGCAGAACACTCAACCTCTATGGTAAGGAGCGGCCAGCTATATTCTAACAGATGTATGCTTGTTATTTCTACCTGATTTGGCTTTCTTTCCACCTCAATACCTTTTCTGGCCAGGGTATAAAGCCGCTGGCCGTTTATTTTCTTTGCGGAAAACATAGGGGGTGTTTGCATCTGTATGCCGGTCATTGATTGTAATACTTCAGTAATTTTGTCTTTGTCTGGAATTTGAGTGTCAGTTATAGTGTTTTCGGTAATGACTCCGGTTTTATCCTGGGTAGTACTGGTTTTTCCCAGCATAATCACGGCCTGGTATGTTTTTGGCATTGCTTTGCATTGGTCAAGTTGTTTGGTTGCTTCTCGTCCCACGCCAATGATAAGCAGGCCCGTGGCAAACGGATCGAGTGTGCCAGCATGGCCAACCCTAACCCGTTTTTGTTTGCTGTCGGTGCGCAGCGAAGCAGTATCCGCATGTTTGCGCACATAAGCCACGGCATCAAAGCTGGTCCATCCTGCAGGTTTGTTTACAAGTAAAAAATCCATATAGCCGGTATCATAGGCGGAAATATGAAAAAATACAATATCGCCCGATTGACTTTTTACTGTAACTTCTATATACTAGCGGGTATTACTCTTTCTAAACATTAAATCGCATGAATGTTACCGAATTAGCCCGAAAACTTAAAATACATCCGCAAAAAATGCTCCAAATTCTGCCTGAGTTTGGTTTTGATATTGGCGCAAAAGCGGTTAAAGTTGATGATAGAGTAGCTCAGCAGATTCAAAAAGAGTGGAAGCGCATTAAGTTTATTTTGGAAGATAGAGAGCAAAAAGAAAAAGAAAAGCAGAAAGAATTGGAAAAAGAAGCCCGTAAAAGCAGTGGTATTACAGTGGCGATCCCAGAAAAAATAACTGTTAAACAATTGTCGGATATTTTGCAAATGCCGGTAAACCGCCTCATCATGGAGTTTATGAAAAACGGTATTTTAGCAACTCAAAATGAGAATATTGACCATGATACAGCTGCGTTGGTTGCTCAAGAATTAGGGTTTACGGTTGTAGATAATGCTGCGACCGAAACTTCTTCTGCTGAAAGCGCTCATGTAGAAAATTTAGAAAATATTTTAGGAAAAGATGCTCATATTTCTCGAGCGCCTGTTGTTGTGGTTATGGGCCATGTTGATCATGGTAAAACAAAACTGCTTGATTCTATTCGCAGCGCCAATGTGGTGGCGCAAGAAGCTGGCGGTATTACTCAGCATATTGGTGCATATCAAGTAGTTTGGAATAATCCAAAAACCAAAGAAAAATCACCGCTTACGTTTATTGATACGCCGGGCCATGAAGCTTTTTCCGTTATGCGCGGTCGTGGCGCAAAAGTTGCTGATATTGCCGTATTAGTAGTAGCTGCAGATGATAGTGTTAAGCCGCAAACTATTGAAGCTATAAAAATTATTAAAGCGGTAAAATTGCCGATTGTGGTAGCGATAAATAAAATAGATAAAGAGGGTGCGGATGTGCAGCGGGTGCGCTCAGACTTGGCTCAGCATGATGTGTTGGCTGAAGAATGGGGCGGTGATGTGCCGATGGTGGAAATTTCCGCAAAACAAAATTTAAATATTGATAAACTGCTCGATGTTTTGTTATTGGTCGCTGATGTGCATGCTGATAGCATTAAAGCAAACCCGCATCGCGCCGCAGCCGGTACTGTTATTGAGGCGCACGTAGATAAGGGCCAGGGTCCGGTGGCAACCGTGCTTGTGCAGACAGGGACTCTCAAGCTTAATGATCCGTTAGTTATAAACGGAGAAATTTATGGCAAGGTCCGCGCCATGAAAGATTATAAAGGTGAAAATTTATCTGAAGCCACCCCAAGCTGTCCAGCGCGTATTTTAGGTTTTAAAGTTGCGCCGCAGGTGGGAGACATTCTAGATGTTGGCAGTGCCGATTCTGCTCACAGCATTAATATTAAAGAAAAGAAAAATATTCAGTCTGGTGCTGAAAAGAAATTGGTATCTATGACTGCCGATCCTGAAGACGAAGAGCAGAAAAAAGTTTTGAATATAGTTGTAAAAGCCGATACGCTTGGATCTTTAGAAGCGATTATTGGATCTTTGGAAAAAATTAAAAACGATGAAGTTGGTGTGCGCGTGGTAGGCAAGGGGCTGGGAAATATTATGGCCGACGACGTGGCTAAAGCCGAAACGACCCACGGTGTAATTTTTGGATTCAATGTAACTCCGGTTTCACTGGCCAAAAATATGATACAGGATAAAAATATACAGTTCTTACAGTTCAGTGTTATTTATGATTTAATTGATTTTGTAAAAGCTGAGTTGAAAAAAATGTTGAACCCTGAAAAGATTACGATCGAACTTGGTTCGTTGCGCGTGTCCGCCATATTTAGAACCGATCGCAGCAGTATGATTGTGGGTGGGCGAGTTGAGTCTGGTAAAATTAAAAAAGATGCTAAGTTGCGCGTGAAAAGAAAAGGAGAGATTATTGGCGTAGGAAAAATTTCTCAGTTGCAATCTGGTAAGCAGTCCGTAAATGAATTGCCTGAAGGCAACGAAGGCGGTTTGCAATTTGATGGTAAATTAAAATTAGAAGTTGGCGATGTGCTGGAAGCATACCGAGAAGAAGAAAAAGAAAAGAAACTGGTGCTTGAATAGCCGTATTATTAATTTTTAAAATACATAGGCGGTAGCCCGTGTATGCTTATTTATCGGAAAAAGTTAAGCACATTTAACTTTTTCTATCACTCTTTTCATAATATGGAACACATATTTACTGAAGCAAACTTTGATGCTGAAGTGTTAAAATCAACTACACCTGTTTTTGTTGATTTTTGGGCAGCCTGGTGCGGTCCATGCCAAATGATGGGGCCGGTGGTAGAAGAAATGGCCAAAGCCTACGAAGGTAAAAATATAAAAATCGGCAAATGCAATGTAGATGAAAATCCGGAAATCGCCACCAAATATAACATCATGAGCATCCCTTCTTTTGTATTGTTTAAAGACGGACAGCCGGCAGACCAAGTGGTTGGCGGCGTGCCGAAAGAAAAGCTGCAAGCAATGATTGATAAGCACGTATAAATAAAATACATATATAAAAAAGACAGCCTGAAAATGGCTGTCTTTTCTTGATTATTTGTCTATTCTTAGGTAAACTAAGAAAATAGGTTTAATATGTTTCTATAAGCAAAGTTGAGAGTATGAAAAAATACGATCCGAAAAAAATTGAGCCAAAATGGCAAAAATATTGGGCTAAACAAAAAACATTTGAGGTTGCAGAAAATACCCAAAGTCCCGCAGGGATCCCTTCCGGGGAAAAGTTTTATGGCCTGATTGAGTTTCCATATCCGAGTGGTGAAGGTTTGCATGTTGGCCATCCGCGTCCGTTTACCGCCATGGATGTTATAACTCGTAAAAAACGCATGGAGGGCAAAAATGTTTTGTTTCCGATTGGTTTTGATGCCTTTGGATTGCCAACCGAAAATTTTGCTATTAAAACTGGCAAGCCGCCAGCCGAAGTGACCAAAAAAAATATTGCCAATTTTACTCGGCAGTTAAAAATGCTCGGCTTTGGTTTTGATTGGTCAAGGCAGGTAGATACTACTGATCCCAATTATTATAAATGGACACAGTGGTTGTTTTTGCAATTCTACAAGCATGGTTTGGCATATAAAAAAAATCAGCCAATCAATTGGTGCCCTAAAGATAAAATTGGTTTGGCTAATGAAGAGGTGGTTGGGGGTTGTTGTGAGCGTTGCGGTACAGCTGTAGAAAAAAGAAACAAAGAACAATGGATGCTCGGTATAACCAAATATGCCGATAAATTATTGGAAGGCCTCAAAGATGTAAATTATATTGAACGCGCTCGCGTGCAACAGGAAAATTGGATTGGTAAAAGCGAAGGCGCGGAAGTGGTGTTTCCGTTGCGTGTGCCGGGTCAGGCTGACGGCGCGTATTCAGTTACCGTGTTTACTACGCGCCCCGATACTATTTTTGGCGTAACTTTTTTAGCTATTTCTCCGGAGCTGGCAAAAAGCTGGCTGGACGCCGGTTGGAAGCCAAGCGCAGAAGTGGTGCAATATATTGATCAAGAATTAAAAAATCGCGCTGCAATTACCACGCGTGAAGAGCAAGAAAAAACCGGTGTACGCACGGATGTATTGGCTGTTAACCCGGTATCAAAAGAATCTGTGTCGGTATGGGTAACCAATTATGTAATGGGTGGAGTTGGTACGGGGGCGCTTATGGGCGTGCCAGCGCATGATGAACGTGATTTTGATTTTGCAAAGAAGTTTGGGCTGCCGATTAAACAAGTTGTTGCACCATATATTGTGCAAACTGGAGATGGTGCTCCACGCAGTGATCAAAATATTATTGAGTTTCGTGCAGCTACCACCATTATTAAACATTGGGACAAAGAATTGTTTTATGTAGTTAATTTTTCTGAAGCATTACAAGGTTTTGTTGGGGGGCATGTTGAATCCGGTGAAGCTGTTTTAGATACTGCTTCACGTGAAGTTACCGAAGAATCAGGTTATACAGATATTAAAAGTATTAAACCTCTGCTTGAGCATGCATATGGTCGAGGTTATAAAGTAAGGAAATCTCGTGAAGAAATTTGCCACGATTCTGTATTTGTTGCTCAACTAGGTAGTAACGCTCGCCGTGAAATAATTGATGCCGAAACTGTAAAAGGAGGTTGGATGAGTGCTGAAGAGATTTTAAAACTTCCTACATTTGCCACAAGTCATAAAGTTTTTTTTGAGCATTATATAAAAAATAAACCATTTACCGAAACTGGTAGAATAGTTAATTCGGGAGAATTTGATGGTTTAGTTTCAGATGAGGCTAAAGAAAAAATAGTTGCCTGGCTGGAAAAAAATAAAATCGGCAAAAAGCAGACAAATTATAAATTGCGCGATTGGGTATTTTCTCGCCAGCGGTATTGGGGTGAACCGATTCCGCTTGTGTATTGCGAGCACTGTAAAAATAAAAAACAAAAAGTATTGCTTATTCATGGGTTTAGAAGTTCTGGCGTGACTACAGGCGCACTGCAAAAACAGCTTGAAGCGCAGGGTTTTGAAGTGATGGCGCCAGTAATGTCTACGAAAGATGAGCCTGTATTTGAAAAATGGATGGAAGAATTAAAACAGTATGTCGAACAGTTGGGTGAAAATGATATTGTGATAGGGCATAGTTTAGGCGGACACGCGGCTTTAAGCGTTTTGGCAAAAAATAAAAAACGTATCGGTTCACTGTATTTAATTGCGCCAGCATTTGGAAAATATTCAGAGCAATATTGGGATATTAGAAAAAAAGATCATCCAGATCACGAAGACAGTGTTGAGTTGTTGCGACTATTTATTGAAACGCCAATTGATATTGAACTGGTTTCCTCATTAGTAAAAAATAAAACTGTAGTATGGTCTGCAGACGATGAGAAAGTACCCGAACCCTCGCGTTCAATATATCCATCAGATTGGTATCTGTATAAAACAAATGGTTTCGGTCATTTTAATCAATATACCGGCAGCTTTTTGTCGGAGATTATTGTTTCAGCTAAAAACACCGGCTGGGTGCCGCTGCCAGAAAGCGAATTGCCGCTTAAACTTCCTAAAGTTGAACAGTATCAGCCAACCGATACAGGTGAATCACCATTGGCCGCTATGGAAAAATGGGTAAAAACAAAATGTCCAAATTGTGGCGGGGCAGCACGGCGTGAAACAGATACAATGCCAAATTGGGCCGGGTCCAGCTGGTATTTCTTGGCGTACGCGCTGGGCGGTGAAAAAAGATTGGCAGAACAGAATTTTTGGAATCAAGAATTATTAAAACAGTGGATGCCTGTAGATTGGTACAATGGCGGCATGGAACATACGGTGCTGCATTTGTTGTATTCGCGTTTCTGGAATCAATTTTTGTATGATGTTGGTTTTGTGCCAACCAGTGAACCGTACAAAAAACGCACATCGCACGGCATGATTTTGGCAAAAGGCGGAGAAAAGATGAGTAAATCCCGCGGCAATGTGGTAAACCCGGATGAAATGGTGGGGCAATTTGGCGCTGATGCCTTGCGCACTTACATTATGTTTATGGGCCCGTTTGATCAGGCGGTGGAATGGGATACTAATGGTTTGGTGGGTGTACGAAGGTTTTTGGAAAAAGTCTGGGGGTTGCAGGAAAAAACCAGCGGCGCAGCCGCGTCAGACGCAAAGACGCAAATGTATTTGCATCAAACTATAAAAAAAGTGACGGAAGATATTGATGATATGCGGTTTAATACGGCCATTGCTAAAATGATGGAGCTGGCAAATGAAATGTCTAAGCAAGAAAAGATCGCCGCGTCTGATTATGCTTTGTTTGTAAAAATATTATCTCCGTTCGCGCCTCATTTATGCGAAGAAATATGGAATCAATTGGGAAATAGCGGCAGCATTGCTTTAGAGGTTTGGCCGGAATATAACGAAGCTCTAACTAAAGAGCAGGAAATTACATTGGCGGTGCAGATAAATGGCAAATTGCGCGATGCAATTTCTGTAGATGCAGAAATTACCGAAGCTGCTGCCAAAGAAATTGTCTTGGCTAGTCCCGCAGTGCAAAAATGGCTGGAAGGAAAAGAACCGAAAAAAATTATTTACGTCAAAGGAAAATTAATTAGTATCGTGGTTTAGTGCAGTATGAAGGAGGGGGTGGAAAAAATTTTGTTATCCAAAAACAAAATGCTTCTGGCGTTTTGTTTTTGTTTTATTGCCGGCGCAGGCAGCTTTTCTTTGTTAAACACAGATCGTTTTTTGATGTATGCGTATGTTGCAATGTTTGGTTTGGCTGCCAGCGCTATTATGTGTTGGCATAAAAAATATATTGCGTTTATTTTGGCATGTATATGTGTATTTCTAGCGGGCGGATGCCGATTTTTAATAACCATACCACATATAAATTCTTCCTCTGTTTATGCGTACTATAATCAAAAGTTAACAATCGAAGGGTTTGTTAATGCCGAACCGTATCGCGGTATTGGCGAAGCGCAGTTTATATTGCGCGCCACGCGTCTGCAAGAAAAAGATAAATGGCGCAATGTATCAGGAAATATTCTGCTAAAAACAAAAATATATCCGGAGTATATGTATGGAGAAGCGCTGCAAATGGAATGCGTATTGCAAGAGCCTAAAAATATAGAAGGCAGCGGGTTTAATTACAAAAAATATTTGGCCAAACAAAATGTATGGTCTGTGTGCGGCAATCCAAAAATTAAATCGTTGGGAGGCAATAAAGGCAACAGAGTAGTTATGTATATGCTGACAGTTAAAAATATAATTGCTGCGCATATTGCTAAGCTTTGGCCTGAGCCGGATAGTAGTTTATTGGCTGGTATATTGTACGGTAGTCGCAGCGGGCTTCCCAAGCAGATAACAGACAATTTTAGCCGCACGGGAGTGAGTCATATTGTGGCGGTATCCGGGTACAACGTAACCATTATGGTTGTGGCTCTTAATACGCTTCTTATATACGCCGGATTATTTCGGCGGCAATCCTTTTGGTTTTTGGTTTGCCTGGTTGGTTGTTTTGTATTTTTTACCGGTGCTAGCGCTTCGGTAGTGCGAGCTGGAATTATGGCGCTGTTAACACTTGTTTCTCAGCATATCGGTCGCATGTCTGCTATAAGCCGCGCGCTTATATATGCGGCTGTGGTTATGATGATTTTTAATCCATATGTCTTATTATGGGACGCGGGATTTCAGCTGTCGTTTTTAGCCACTATCGGGTTGGTATATATCGCGCCAATTTTTCAGCGCTATGCCGAGTCGGTTGTTGGTGCTATGCCGGCTTTTATACAAACTATATCTGAAACTTTTTTTACTACCATGGCCGCGATTGTGGCTACGTTACCGCTTATCATGCATCAGTTCGGCAGATTTTCCGTATCAGCGCCGCTGGTAAACATATTAGTGCTTTGGATTATTCCGATGCTTATGCTATTTGGTTTTGTGGGGCTTGTGCTCAGTTTTATATTTTTTCCATTGGGTCAGGCGGTAGCGTGGTGTGCTTGGCTGGGCACCAGGTATGTTATAATGGTGGTGGATTGGTTTGGCAGGCAGGCTTGGTCTGCGCTTGAAGTGCACATTCCGTTTTGGGCCATGATCTTGCTATATAGCAGCATCATATATATAATTGTGCGAGAACATAAAAAACAAAAAATATTTGTATGGCAAAAAAAATAAAAGTATTATCTTCCGAAGACGGATACAATTTGGCTGCTAAGGAATATGATAAAAACGAGAATTACCTAAATAGTTTTGAGCAAGGGGAGCTGGTGCCGTTGCTTGGCTCTTTGGCCGGCAAGGCAGTTTTAGACGTGGGAGCTGGTACGGGCCGCTTATCTTTGCCTATGGCAAATAGGGGTGCGCAGGTTACAGCAGTAGATGTTTCGCCAAAAATGTTGGAGCTTCTTAAAAGAAAAAATAATAAGATTATAACTCAGGTGGGCGATGCGGAGCGTTTGGATTTTGCCGATGAAACATTTGATATCGTGACAGCTTCATTTTTGATTGTGCATTTAAAAGATCCGACCAGGTTTTTTGATGAAGCATACAGAGTTTTAAAGGATGGAGGAATTTTGGCAGTAACAAACATTAATCAAAAAACTCCGCCAGAAGTAAAAACTGATAGCGGCTTGATTATTATAGAATCATATTATCATCGTCCAGAAAAAGTCAGAGAAATTATTGAGTCGCTTGCTTTCCAAATACAAGAAGAAGTTTTTATAAAAGAAGGCGAGCTTTGGGTTAATCAGATTATTATTGCAAAGAAATAATTTTATTTATTATCAACGCCGATTGCTTCAGAAATATGGTTAAACCCGTCGCGTTTTAACAGCCGCACCAATCCTCGGTTTATTTCGCCAATCAGCTGCGGCCCTTCAAATATCATGCCGGTAATAAGTTGTAATAGAGAAGCGCCAAGGCGTATTTTTGCATATGCATCTTCGGCGCTAAATATGCCTCCCACGCCAATGATTATTTTCTTACCGCCCGTTTTTTTGTATACGGTCGCAATGCAGCGATCCGATTGAGCGCTAATGGCGCGGCCACTGATGCCTCCGGTTTCCGGAAGTGTTTTATCAGCTAGGGTAATATTTTCTCTTTTTTTAACAAGGTTGGTGCAGATAAAACCGTCTACATGATGATTTTCTGAAACACATATAATATTCTCAAGCTCAGCGTCGCTTAAATCCGGAGATAGTTTAATAAAAATCGGTTTGGAAGATGGGTGCTGGTCTAAAGACGCGAGCAGCTTTTCAAGCCGTTCAGTATCGGTAAATGGTTGTCCGCCAAATGCGTTCGGGCAGCTAATGTTAACCGTTATATAATCACCGATATCTTTAAGAGCCACATATGCGGCAGTGTAATCTTCAACGCCAGCTTGTGTGTCTGCTGTTCTTTCGCAATTTGTTTTAGCAATACTAACGCCAACCGGAAAGGTAAATTTTTTACTGCGCAAACGGTTGGCGATAGCGACGCAACCGTCATTTTTTAATCCGTAATATACCACCAAGCCTTTGCTTTGCGGTAAGCGCCACAATCTTGGCTTGGGATTGCCGGCGCAAGGTTCTCCGGTAACAGATCCTACTTCAACAAAGCCAAAACCAACACATGGAAGAATATCGGTCAGCTCGGCATTTTTATCAAAGCCTGCCGATAAGCCGACTGGATTGGCAAACGTAATTCCTAAAATTTGCTGCTTAAGCACGTCGTTTTGGTAGTCAAAAAACCAGCGGGTGATAGTGCGGGTAAACGCGTGCGAACCTAGGAATATGCCGGCACGCACCATGTGGTCATGCACCACTTCGGGGTCAATGCGAAAAAATATTTTCTTAAGAAAGTTTTGATAGAAAAAACGTATAACAGAGGCTTTATTCATAGATGGTTGCGAATAAGTAAATATGATACTATGGGTACATTATACGCTTGGTAATTATATTAAATCAATGCTGTTACGCAAAAAACTTTTGATTATTGCCGGTATTGTATTGTTGTTCTCAGTGGGTTTGCTGATTTATTTTTTGTATAAAGAAACTGCCAGACATGCGTTTAAAGTAAGTTTTTTTGATATCGGACAAGGCGACGCGACGCTTATTGATTTTGCAAATGGAGAACAGATGCTGGTAGATTGCGGGCCGGATAGAAAAATTTTATCTCAGCTTGGCCAGTCGTTGCGGTTTTATGATCGCACTATAGATTATCTGCTGGTTACACATCCCGATTTGGATCATTATGGCGGCTGTGTGGACGTGCTGCGAAACTATGTAGTTAAAAAAATCATTCTTAACGGACATGTTAAACCGGATTCTTTTTATAAAACATTTGAGCAGGCAGCGGCAGGCGAGCGGGCGCAGACACAAATCATTAACGCTCCGGAAGTGTGGAAAATAGCCAGCTCTACTTTGGAGTTTTTATCTCCGGATAAAACTTTGAATATGTCTGTTGGCGCCGATGATAGTAATAATTATTCCATTATATTTCGTTTAACTAATGCCAGCAGCAGTTTTTTATTTACCGCCGATATGGAAATGCCGCTGGAAGACGCTTTGCTTGCCAAATATTGTGTGAACACATCTACGTTTGATTGCCCGTCTCTGGAAGCAAGGGTTCTTAAAGTTGGTCATCATGGCAGCGACACATCGTCGGGAGAAAATTTTTTAAAGGCGGTTAAAGCCAAAGAAGCCGTTATTTCTGTAGGTGCGCGTAATAAATACGGACACCCGTCTTTGCGAGTCTTGCGAAAATTGGAAAGGGCGCAGATACAGATTCTCCGAACCGATTTAATAGGTAGTATAGTGGAGTTTTAATAGGTTTTGTTTTCTATATCAGGCTTGACGAAGCCTGGTTTTTGTAGTATGCTCCTTTGTTACACATATAAAGAAGTGTGTAATGAAGCCCCCTCTCTTTTTAGAGGGAAAATCGACAGAGTGCCCGAGGGGAAAAGAACCCCAAGGGCCCACCAATCTGGAGATGATCATGCTGCTCGATTCAAAGAAGGTAGGCGCCCTCCTGCGCTGTTTTGCTCGTGAACCAAACCTGGTCGACAACGCCGTCGCTCTTGCGGTGGCAAGTGTGGAGCGGATGCTGTCCGTTCAGGTCGGTGGACGCTCGTTCGTCTCGCGCGTCGAGATCCTCGTCCCCACGGACGATGCCTACGCCGAGAAGGACTGTGGCCAAACCGCGCCCAAGCTGCGCGAGGCCATCCGGGTCAAGGGCTGGAAGGGTGTGTTCGTTTCCGAGGTCAAGCACGGCGACATCTTCGTCGGCATCTTGAACTACGGGACGGCCAAGCTCCTCCGCGCCGGTTGTGACTACGGCATTGTTCTTTCAAAGGAGGCCGAGGCCTACTTCACGAATGAAGCCGCGGAAGATCTGGTCACTGCCGCCGAAGCTGGCGCGCTCGCGATGGGACTCGCCATCACTGAGCTGACCGAGTCGATCATGCAGGGCCGCATTGCGAACACCTTCGCGATGTGGCATCTCATGTCGCTGGTTCAGGTGGGTTGCTTCGACGCTCGAAGCGCCAAGCCGAAGAAGGATGCGCCGATCAAGTCCCGCGCGGAAGCCTGGGAAAGCGGCAAGCTCTTCTATGCTTACGACAATGCGGGCGTGGAAGAGATCGTGCCACTCATCCGGCTGGCGCGCACCTTCGGCCCCTGTTTCGCGCCTATCCTCCCCAGGGGTGATGGTGTCAGGGTCTATCGGGCCCCCGACCCAGACGTCGACCCGGAGGGCCATATCCGCCATATGAACAAGCTCGGGACGAAGTTCGTCCGCCAGAGCTTCTTTGCTCAGGCGGAAAACACCGACCCAGAGATGTCGTTTTTGAAGGGTGGTGTCATGCCGTCCTACCGTCATCCCGACTACATCAAGTAGTCCGAACTAGCAGTAGGGGTAGGTGTAAGAAAGATGACGAGGTCTCCGTGTTGTATTAAGCTGTATAATTCATTTGTATGGTTTGATACGGAGATCTCGTAAAAAATTTTTAAATACCATACAGAACAATGCATGGTATTTTATTTAAGTATTGCTTGACTTTTATTTTGAAATATAGTATCCTTTTAATATTAAAGAGCTTTCATATAGAAACGCTCTTTTTTGTTAGCCATTTTTATGGTATACTTTTAACACATTAATCATATATAACATATGTCAGATATTACAAAAGCAATTCAGGTATTGTGCGATGAAAAAGGCCTTTCTTACGAATCCGTAATGGAAGCGATTGAGTTTGCGCTTGCCGCCGCGTACCGCAAAGATTTTGGCAATAAACAGCAAAATATCAAAGTACAATTTAATCCCGAAACCGGCGATATGAAAGCTTGGGATGTAAAAACCGTAGTAGAAGATATTGCCGAAGATGTGCTGCTGGCTGCGCAAGAAGAATTGGCTGCTCGCCGTGAAAAAGCTAAAGAAGAAAAGCGTGAACTTTCTGAAGAAGAAACCGCCGACCTGGTTCGTTTCAATCCAAAAATGGAGCTCATGATTTCGGCTGCCAAAGAAATAGATAAAAAAGCAAAACTAGGAGAAGTGATGGAGATTCCGTTGGAAATTCCTCATGAGTTTGGTCGTATGGCAGCGCAGACCGCCAAGCAAGTGATTATCCAAAAAATTCGTGAAGCTGAGCGTGGTATCATGTTTAATGACTTCAAAGGACAGGAAGGGCAAATTGTTATGGGTACTATTCAGCGAGCTGAAGCCCGCAAAGTGTTGGTTGATTTTGGAAAGGTAACTGGTGTATTGCTGTCGGATCAGCAAAATCCTCGCGATCATTATCGCCCAGGCGCTCGCATGAAATTTTTAGTTCTGTCCGTACAGATGACAGTGCGTGGTTTAGAGGTGCTCTTATCTCGCAGTGATGTTGGTATGGTTCGTGAAATATTTAAACAAGAAATTCCAGAAATCAATGACGGACTCATTGAAATCAAAGGCATTGCTCGCGACGCAGGTTTTCGTTCCAAAGTGGCGGTTTCTACCAGTGATAAATCTATAGACCCAATCGGTTCTTGTATTGGTCAGCGCGGCGGCCGCATCAACACCATTATTGAAGAATTGGGCGGTGAAAAGATTGATGTTATTCAATATAGTGAAGATGCACGCGAATATATTTCACACGCGCTTGCTCCAGCAAAAATTGCCAACGTAACTCTCAATGAAGCCGAAAAAATCGCCGAAGTGCATGTGGTTGCAGATCAATTCTCGTTAGCTATTGGCCGTAATGGGCAAAATGTTCGTTTGGCTGCAGATCTCACTGGTTGGCGTATTGATGTAGTGCAAGAAGGTGGCGCTCCAGCAGCCGCAGAGTCTGAAGCAGAAACAGTAGAATCATCCGAAGAAGCTGTCGAAGCCGTAGAAGAAACAGAAGAAAACGAAGAAAAATAATCGTCAGAGGTATTTATATAAATAAAATTTTGTATGTTCTCTATTTTTCATGTTTTGCTGTACCAGCCAATCTTTAACATCTTTGTATTTTTGTACAATTATTTGCCAGGCCATGATGTCGGTTTGGTAATTTTGGCTATAACCATTATTGTGCGCGCGGCTTTGTATCCGCTTACTAGCTCTTCCATAAAATCTCAACGTGCCTTGCAAGATTTGCAGCCAAAGATGGCTGCAATCAAATTACAGTACCCGGATGATAAGCAAAAACAGACACAGGCTATTATGGAAATGTATAAAAATAACAAAGTAAACCCGTTAGCTTCTTGTTTGCCAATGCTTATTCAGCTGCCAATTTTGATTGCGCTGTATAGAGTTTTGCAAGACGGTCTACATTCAAAAAATTTAGCCGATTCTTTGTATTCATTTGTGGCTAATCCAGAATCAATCAACCAGGTATCGCTTGGACTGTTCAATTTGGCCCAACCAAATTATATTCTCGCAGTACTAGCAGGTTTGGCGCAGTTCTGGCAAGCAAAAACCATGAGCCGAAAAAATCCTCCTCCACAGGCAGGTGAAGGTTCAAAAGATGAAGCAATGCTTTCCATGATGAACAAACAAATGCTGTATTTTATGCCGGTAATGACTGTGCTAATTGGCTTGAATTTACCTGCTGGTCTTACATTGTACTGGTTCTTCGGTACGGTGCTTATGGTGCTGCAGCAAATCTGGCTGACTCGCGGAACTGTAAGTGAAAATAATAATGTTATAGAAGGTCAAATTGTAAAATAATAATTTGCATTTTATGGTCATAAACCTTCGTAAACTGATTGGTTTGCCGGTTTATACCGCCGCAGGCGTTAAGCTGGGAAAAGTTGCCGACGCTGAAATTGATGCGGAAAAACACCTGGTGGCACGATATATTGTTAAAGCAAGCGCCATAAGTCTGGCATCTTTTCTAGTGCAATATTCACAAGTTGTATCTATTACCGAAGAAAAAATGGTTGTAGACGACTCAGTCTCCGCCGAACGCATTTCTATATTTGGTCGTCCGGCCTTAGAAGAATAATTCGTATGAACTCCGCTTTGTCATTGCCAGAATCTCTTAAACAGACACTGGTGTATTTTGATATTGCGCGCGTTCCGCTTACCAAAGAAGAGCTGTACGCGTATTTATGGAATCCGCTCCAAGTAAAATATCAGGATTTTGTTTTATTTTTGGAAGGTGAAGCAGTGCCAGCCGGACTGGTGGCGCAAGATCGCGGTTTTTATTTTTTGCCTGGCAGGGAAGCATTGGTAGATCAGCGCAGAGAAATGGTTTGGTTTTCTGAAAAAAAATTAAAGATTGCCAGGCGGGCGGCGCGATTGATTCGCGCGGTGCCGTTTGTAAAAGCAGTTTTTGTTTGTAATACGGTCGGGGCAGGGCAGGCGAGCGAGCAAAGCGATGTAGATTTTTTGATTATTACCGCACACCGGCGCATCTGGATTGCTCGTTTGCTGGTTACGGGAATACTGCAAATATTTGGTTTGCGGCGGACGAAAAAAAATATTAAAAATAAAATTTGCCTTAGCTTTTATTTGTCGGAAAAAAGTTTGGATTTGGCGGAAGTGCGCGTGGCGGATGATGATATCCATTTTGCGTTTTGGATTCATCAAATGCTGCCGATTTTTGATCCCGATAATGTGTACGAGTTATTTTTACAAGCAAATAGTTGGACAAAAAAATATTTGCCACATATATCCGCAGCTAGCTTGCGCGCCTATGCGCACTCCGTGCCGGAGTCTGTGCTGGGTTCGTGGTGGAAGCGAGCCTGGCAAACAATGTGGGCTGGCGGATATGGTGATTTGATAAATCAAGAAGCAAAAAAAATCCAGCTTTCCAAAATGAAGTTTTCAGCGCGCCGCAGCGAGCCTAAGACCGGTGCCGGTGTAGTTATTTCCGACGATATGTTAAAATTCCACGAAGAAGATACTCGTCTGCGCTATCGGCAAGAGTGGCTCAATCGTTTATGAATATAATAGAAAAAATAAAATCTATTTCACTGCCTGCGTTATTGTTTTTATTACCCTGGCAAACCAGGTATATTTGGCATCTCGGCGCCCTTAATAATAGAAATTGGGAGTATGGAACATATAGCGTGTATGTGACCGAGTTGTTATTGTGGTTCGCGGCTATAGTTTTTGCGATTGATTATTTTTGGATTAAAAAACAGCGGTTACCGGCTCTGAATGCACGATTAAAAATCGCATTGTTTATTTTTTTTGGATTGGTAGTCCTATCTGCAGTTTTGAGTAGCAATCAGTTTGTTTCGTATTATTTCTTGCTGCGATTATGGGAAGGCCTGATGCTGTATGGAATCATTCGTGTTTCTAACATCGCTTTTTCATCTGCTTCTGGAGTGATGCTGGCTGGCGGTGTGGTGCAGGGGGCAATGGCTATATATCAGTTTTTATCACAGCAGATTTCCGCGCATAGTTGGCTAGGCATAGCATCGCAGCAAGCATTAAATGGCGGGGCTAGCGTGATAGAGTTTGCCGATCAGCGCTGGCTGCGTGCGTATGGCAGTTTTGGTTCGCCCAATTCGCTCGGTATTTATTTGGCGGTGGTATTTATATTAACTCTTGTGTTATATGTTAAGACCACAATACCATGGCATAAAATTATTATAAGCGTAGGCCAGCTGTTTGTTTTATCAGGATTGCTGCTTTCTTTTTCTCGAGGAGCTTGGGTTGCGGCTGTGGCCGGTCTTATATCTTTGGCCGCAATATTATTTTTTAAGCAAAAAGAGTCGGTGCGAGATTTTGTTAAACAAATATTTTTTTCTTTAGGCGTGATACTATTTTGGGTGTTAATTTTTTATCCGGTATTTAGCGCTCGTTTTAATATTTATAACCGGCTTGAGGCACGATCGGTAGCTGAAAGAGCGGGGCAGTATCGTGATGCCGAGCTGTTTGTGGCTGCTCATCCATGGCTGGGAGTTGGTCCTGGTGCATATACGTATGCCGTGTATCAAAAATATAACAAGTTAGAATCGTGGCAATATCAGCCCGTGCATAATATATATATGCTGATGGCGACAGAGCTTGGCTTGGTAGCAGCTCTTCTGTTTATGTTGTGGCTATTATTGGTTGTGCGAGATGTGTATCGGTTTAATATAATGTACCTGCCTGTGCTTATTTCATTGTTGTGTGCCGGGCTTTTTGATCATTGGCTGGTAAGCATGTTTAGTGGCATACTTTTGTGGTGGGTTGGTTTAGGAATTTCAAATATTGCCCAAGATATAGCTAAAAAACCATATTCTAGATAGATATCTATACATGCCTGTAATTAAGGGTTGACAGATTTTTTTGTTGTAGTAAACTGATACCAGTCTTATCACTCTCATATTTTGAGTGATAAGCATATTAATATATTTTATTACTCAATTTAGATTACGCTAACACCATTTAGCATAATCTCTTACTTCAATGTTTATATGAAGATAAGACCATTAGGAGATAATGTTTTGGTAAAACAAGTGAAGGCTGATGAAGTTACTTCATTTGGTTTGGTTTTGCCAGATAAGGATGAAAAAAAAGCCGAAGCTGAAGTTGTTGCCATAGGCCCAGGTAAGCTGTTAAAGAATGGTGAACGCGGCGCTATGGAAGTAAAAGTTGGCGACAAAGTGTTATTAAAAAATTGGGGTGGAGAAAAAGTGGAAATTGGAAAAGAAGAATATAAAGTTGTTTTCCAAGAAGATATTTTGGCTGTGTTGGAATAAGAAAATTTAATGTATATAATTTCTTGATACTATAACAATATGGCAAAACAAATTATTTATAACGAAGATGCCAGACAGGCATTGTTGCGCGGCGTTAACGCGCTGGCAAATGTGGTCAAAGTAACGTTGGGCCCTAAAGGGCGCAATGTGGTTTTGGATAAAGGCTTTGGCGCTCCAACTATTACCAAAGACGGTGTAAGTGTTGCTAAAGAAGTTGAGCTGGAAGATAAGTTTGAAAACGCCGGTGTTGAACTGGTAAAAGAAGTTGCCAGTAAAACCAATGAAGATGTCGGTGATGGTACGACAACTGCCACAGTTTTGGCGCAGGCAATTATTAAAGAAGGTATGAAAAATGTGACTGCCGGATCTAACCCGGTAGCGCTTAAAAGAGGTTTGGATAAATGTTTGCATGCAGTAGTAAAGGAATTGCAAGAAAAAATTTCCAGACCGGTAGAAGAAAGTGAAATTGCAGATGTGGCTTCTATCTCTGCTAACGATAAAGACATTGGTACAAAAATTGCCGAAGCCATGAAAGAGGTCGGAAAAGATGGTGTTATTACCGTAGAAGAATCCCAATCATTTGGCATGACCATTGAAACTGTTAAAGGCATGCGCTTTGATAAAGGGTATGTATCCGGTTATATGGTTACTAACTCCGATCGCATGGAGGCTGAATACAATGATCCGTATATTTTAATTACTGACAAAAAAATAACTTCTATTCATGATGTGCTGCCGCTTTTGGAAAAAGTTGCGCAAAGCGGGAAGAAAGAATTGGTGATTATTGCCGAAGATGTAGAAGGGGAGGCATTAACCACATTTGTGCTTAACAAATTGCGCGGTACGTTTAATGTTTTAGCAGTTAAAGCTCCGGGTTTTGGCGATAGGCGCAAAGAAATGCTCCAAGACATTGCTATTTTAACAGGCGCCAAAGTGGTAACTGAAGAAATTGGTTTGAAATTGGAAAACGCCGGTTTGGAAGATTTGGGTTCGGCTCGCAAAGTTATTTCTACCAAAGACAATACTACCATCGTTGATGGCAAAGGTGTTGTGCAAGAAGTTCAGGAGCGCGTTTCTCAGATTAAAAAAGCAATTGAAAAAACAGACAGTGAATTTGATCGTGAAAAATTACAAGAACGATTGGCAAAATTGGCTGGCGGAGTTGCGGTTATTAAAGTTGGAGCTGCTACCGAAACAGAGATGAAAGAAGTAAAACACAGAATTGAAGATGCGGTTGGCGCAACAAAGGCGGCAGTTGAAGAAGGTATCGTTCCTGGTGGCGGCGTGGCATTAGTTCGTGCTATTAAAGCGTTAGAACATTCCAAGTTGGAACATGAAGAACAGGTGGCGCTTTCTATTTTGCGTCGCGCGCTTGAAGAGCCGCTTCGCCAAATTGCGGTTAATGCCGGCATGGATGGCGCGGTTATTGCCGAAGAAGTTAAAAAATCTTCCGGTAATATGGGGTATAACGCGTCCACCGGAGAATATGAAGATATGATTAAAGCTGGCGTGATTGATCCAGCTAAAGTAACTCGCACTGCTTTGCAAAACGCTGTTTCTATCGCCGGGATGTTCTTAACCACCGAAGCGGTAATTACCGATATTCCAAAAAAAGATGAGCCAGCTATGCCTCCAATGGGTGGCGGTATGGGTATGGGCGGCGGTATGGGGGGCATGTACTAAAAAGCGATATCAATTTAAAGTAAAAAGCGCTTCGGTTTACCCGGGCGCTTTTTATTTGTAAAAAAATTGAATACGGAGTAAAATGAATTTGCTATGATGCAAGTTATACTTGATATTTTTTCCAGTTTTCCTCGCGAGCTCGCTACTTTTTTAATCGGCATGACTCCGGTTGGAGAAATTCGGTTGGCAGTTCCGATTGCTGTTTTTGTATATAAACTTCCTATTTGGGAAGCATTTTTTTGGGGTGTGATGGGCAACATGGTTCCTGTAACAATTATTTTGGCTTTTGCCAAGCATTTTCATCAGTGGATTCATAAAAAATCTGGACGGTTTGCATCCACATGGATTAAATATTTAGACAGGGCCCAAAGTAAATTTGCCGGTGATTATCAAAAATACGGTCTTATAGGTCTTGCTATTTTTGTAGGCATTCCGTTGCCTATGACCGGTGCTTGGACCGGTGCTTTAGCCGCATTCATTTTTGCATTGCCATTTGCAAAGTCATGGTTTTCTATTTTGGCTGGAGTAATTATTTCAGGCGCAGCAGTGCTATTGCTTACAGTTGGTGCTGGTAAAATTTTTTGAATTTAAAATTCAGATATGTCTTTAGATGCTCTGAAAAATTTACAGCATAAACTTTTAGATACTAAAAAACTTCTTAATATAGAAGGGTTGCTGCAAAAGCTTGATCAGTTGGCGCAAGAAATGAATGCGCCTAGTTTTTGGTCAAATCAAGAGCTTGCCCAATCAATTTCGCAAGATTATCAAGATATAAAAAAAGAAATAGATGCGTTTGTTGGCTTAGAAAAAAGAATTGCCGACTTATTGGAATTAGCCCAGTCCAATGATATGTCGTTGGTGCAAGAAATAGAGGAGCAAACTGCGGTGTTGGAAAAAGATTTTTCCGATTATGAATTTTTGGTTTTGCTTTCCGGGCCGTATGATAAGAATAATGCAATCATTAGTGTCCATGCTGGTGCGGGGGGAACCGAAGCCCAAGACTGGGCGGAGATGCTGTTGCGTATGATTATGCGCTTTGCTGATAAAATGGGGTGGCGGACAAAAATTCTAGATCAGTCTTTGGGGGCAGAGGCAGGGTATAAATCGGTAACAGTTGAAGTCTCGGGGCGTTATGCGTATGGTTATTTAAAATCCGAGCATGGCGTACATCGCCTGGTGCGCATATCTCCGTTTGATGCGGAAAAAATGCGCCACACATCATTTGCCCTCATTGAAGTTTTGCCGGAACTAGATGATAAAGTTGCGGTTGAAATAGATCAGAAAGATCTTCGCATAGACACGTTTATGTCTGGCGGTAAAGGCGGTCAAAGTGTAAACACTACCTATTCAGCAGTGCGTATTGTGCATCTTCCGACCGGCATTTCGGTTTCGTGCCAAAATGAGCGCTCGCAACAGCAAAATAAAGAAATGGCATTTAAAATTTTAAAAGCAAAATTGCACGCGCTGGAGCAAGAGCGTTTGGCCAAAGAGCGCCAAGAGATGCGCGGAGAATACAAATCAGCCGAATGGGGAAATCAGATTCGTTCCTATGTGCTGCACCCATATCATCTGGTTAAAGACAATCGTACCGATTATGAATCTGCTGACCCGGAAGCGGTTTTAGAGGGTGATCTGCGGCCGTTATCGGAAGCGTATTTAAAATGGATTAAAAAATAATATATGGAAGTATTACGCATGTGTAATTTATCAGAAGTTATTGTTGGATTAAAAGATGGCAAAACACTTATATACCCAACTGAAACATCATATGGTTTGGGGTGCGATGCCAGTAATCAATCTGCGGTTGATGCGATTTTTACCATTAAGCAAAGAGATGAGAATAAACCGTTGTTAGTGGTTGTTTCTGCAGTAGAAATGGCAAAAAAAATTCTTGTCTGGAACAATACCATAGAAAAATTATCTCAGATGTTTTGGCCCGGCCCTCTTACAATTGTGGGAAATGCGCAGCCGGATTGCGGTTTGGCGCGCGGCGTAGTTTCAAAATCAGGCACTGTGGCAGTTCGCGTGAGCGCCGATCAGACAGTGCAATTTTTGGTTGATAGTATTGGTAAGCCGGTGGTAGCTACCTCCGGCAATATTTCATCTAAGGGAGACTTATATAGCGCCGATCAAGTTATGCAAATGTTTGCCGGGGCTGCGCATCAACCTGATATGCTGCTCAGTGTTGGAGAAATTGCTCGCAATTTGCCGACTACCATTGTTGATGCAAGTCATGATACTATTAATATTATTAGGCAAGGCGCCGTAACTATAACCGATGTTTAATTTTTTTTCCAAAAAAATCAGCGCAGTTTTTTCTTGGATTATAATTTCCTCGTGCTGTTTATTTTCGGTAGTGTTTTGTTTTGCCCAGTACGAAGTGGTTAGCGCGGAAATAGATGGTTTGGCTGCCTCAGATTTATTTAGCCAGATAATTATTCCAGAGCCAGTACCGGAAATCTCGCGCTTTAAAGCCGAACCAATTAAAGTAAAAGGGCTGTACTTAACCGCGTATTCGGCGGGAAGTAGTAAAAAATTAACGCAGATTATTGATTTGATTGAAAAAACAGAACTCAACGCGATTGTAATTGATGTTAAAGATTATAGCGGGTATATCCTGTATGATTCAAAATTGCCATTAGCTGAAAAGCTTGGATTGCGTGATAAGAGAATTAAAAACATAGGGGATACGCTTAAGATGTTGCGCGAACATAACATATACACAATTGCTCGTGTTAGTGTTTTTCAAGATCCGTTATTGGCAGTAAAAAAACCAGAGTGGGCAATACAGTCAAAAAAAGGCGGTTTATGGAGAGATAGAAACAAGTTGGCTTGGGTAGATCCATCTAACCCAGAAGTGTGGAAACATGTTGTGTCGGTCGCCAAAGAGGCTGCAGATCTTGGGTTTGATGAAATTAATTTTGACTATATTCGTTTTCCAACTGACGGCAGTTTGTCAGATATTGTGTACAGCAACGGCGCGCAGACTCGGTATGAAGTAATTGGAGATTTTTTTTCGTATGTTGAAGAACAGATGCAGGATGAGCCTGTATATATTTCAGCTGATTTATTTGGCTTAACTACAGAGAAAAAAGGATCGGATGACTTGCACATTGGACAGCGCTTGGCAGATGCGGTTGATCATTTTGATTATGTTATGCCAATGGTATATCCTTCACATTATCCGACCGGTTACCGTGGGTATAAAAATCCGGCCAATTATCCATATGAAGTGGTGTACAACGCAATGAAAGCAGGTGTAAAACAAGCTGAAGGCAAAAAGGCAAAATTGCGCGCCTGGATACAAGCCTTTAACTTGGGGGCAGTCTATGATGGAAAAAAGATTCGTGCGCAAATTCAAGCATCCGATGATGCGGGTGCTGATGGGTGGGTGTTGTGGAATGCGGCTAACAGGTATGGCGAGGCGGGGCTAGAAAAGGAGTAAAAAACATATATGTCTGACGATAGAAAAAAGAAATTAGAAAAAAACTTTTTTAAAATATTTTTCATCAACTCGCTTCTTAATTTAAAAATGATCAACGTGATCATTTCTTTGTTTTTTGTATATCGCAGCTTGCGTATTGCCGATATTTTTTATCTGGGCATTATCTATTCCGTTACGGTTATTGCCAGTGAGGTGCCATCCAGTTATTTGGCAGATAAATTTGGCCGTAAGCGAACGATAATTATGGCAACATGTTTTGCGCTGTTGCACTGGGCCGTGTACTTGATAGCCGACTCGTTTGCCATGTTTGCAGTCGGAGCGATATTTTTTGCTTTGGCAGAATCTTTCATGAGCGGTACGGATGAAGCCTTTGTATTTGACACAAATAAAGAGCTGGGTGATCATAATCAGTCGTTTAAAAAACTAGCTTATTATTTTTCTTCGGAAAGGGTGTTTAAAATTTTTTCTGCCTTTTTAGGCGCCATAATTGCCAAAGATCTTGCTTCTTGGCAGTTTTCGCTTATTATTTTAGTGGATGTGGTAGCATCAATTATAGCTATATTTTATGCTTTTACTTTGGTTGAACCAAATCATTATATGGATGTGGAGCAGCAAGAGGCGGGTATTATTAAAGACGCGTATCGCATATTGGTTCATGATAAAAATTTATTATGGACCATCTTTAATAAGATGATGGTTGTGGTTACCGCTGCGGCTTGTTGGCGGTATGCAGCTGTTTTATTTGTTGATTCGTTGCGCATACCTGTAATTATATTTGGTTTTTTGTGGAGTATGCATCATTTAGTCGTTTTTGCAGGCAATCGTTTGGGTGATAAAATTTTGTTTAAAAATACAGCCGAATCTAAAATTAATATTTTGAATGGGGTTACCGGCGGTGCCGTTGCTTTGTTTCTGGTTGCATGGTTTTTTTATCCAAATAAATATATAATATTTGCTAGCTATATTCTGATGATGGCGAGCAGTGCTTTGCGCGATCCGTTTTTTTCGCATCTGTTCAACCAGCAGTTTCGTTCGTACAACAGAGCCACTACGCTGTCTTTAGCTAATTTTGTACGCCATATTATGGAAGTTCCTTTTTTGCCAGTGGCGGCTTGGATGGTGGGCAAAAGCACGGTTTTGCCGTATGTAATGGTGTTGTTATCAGCAGTATTGGCGCTCACTGTATTTCGTATGAAAAAAGTTTTCTCTAACAATCAATTATATGCAACTCCAGCTGTATAACGAATCATATTTAAAAAGCTTGTCTCAAAAATATGGCTTGGTTCCGTCCAAAAAATACGGCCAGAATTTTTTATTACAACCCGAGGTGATTGCCGCGATGGTGGAAGCTGGCGAGGTTGCAAAAGATGATATGGTTGTAGAGGTCGGTCCTGGTTTTGGAGTGTTAACACTTGCTTTGGCGGAAAAAGCCAAGCAGGTTATTGCGTTTGAAATTGAAAAAAAATTAACACCATACTGGAATGGTTTGCAGAAACAATATAAAAATATAGAAATTGTGTGGGGGAATGTGCTGTATGAACTTGAGAAGCAAGCAGTGTTGCAAACAGAGCCGTATTCGGTAGTTGCTAATCTTCCATACCAGATAACTTCTTTGGTGATGAGAAAGTTTTTAGAAACAGCCTGCAAGCCGCGCGTGCTGGTTCTTATGGTGCAAAAAGAAGTTGCTGAAAGAATTTGTGCGCAGGCCGGTGATATGTCGGTATTGGCGCTTTCAGTTCAGTATTATGGTAATCCGGAAATTGTCATGCAGGTACCTCGGTCATATTTTTGGCCTGTGCCAGCCGTGGATTCAGCGGTTATAAAGATTAATATTAATCATACGCAGTCTACGTCAGCGCAGGAAGATGATCAATTTTTTAAAATTGTAAAAGCCGGGTTTGTGAGTCGTAGAAAAATGCTTATCAAAAATATTGGAGGTATTTGTTCGCGTCAAAAGACTGAAAAGGTGTTTGAAATGTTAGGTATCAATCCAAAAGCGCGCCCGCAAGAGCTGTCAGTGCAGCAATGGCGTGATCTGGCCCAAGCAATTCTCTCCTAAACACACCTAAATTTTAGTTGTGCTTCACCGTGTAGTTATCCCCATTACTCAGATGGCTTGCCTTGTGTTATACTATATATACTTAACCGACAGTTTTTATGCCAGAAGGGCACGAAGAGCAAGGATTAACCAAGCAGCAAAAGATGGGTGTTTTTATGCTTTCTCTTTTTGCTGTTTTTGCGGTTGGTTTGGGAGTGCTCAAAATTAGAAATACTTTATATGCGCCTTTTGCGCTCAATTCAGATGTTCCGTATGCGACCAAAGAAGAAATTGATACCAACGAAGGCTTGATGTATCGTGATACCGATAAAGACGGGCTTAATGATTTTGATGAGTTGTATGTGTATGTTACCAGTCCATATTTAAAAGATACCGATTCGGATGGTATTAGTGATAAAGAAGAAGTTGAAAAAGGCACTAACCCCGCTTGTCCTGAAGGTCAAACATGTACAGATTCTATTCTAAGCGGTGATGGTGTCCCGCCAGTAACGTCAGTAGCAGCCGCCACTTCCACGCTTGGGCCGCCTCCTTCTGCGGCTGAATTAGAAACCATGCTCAGCAATCCAACTCAGATTCGCAAGATGCTTCTTGAGGCCGGTTTTGATAAAACTTTACTTGATAAAACATCCGATGCTGATCTGATAAAAATGGTGCAAGAAGCGTTGAGCGCTACAGCAACATCAACCAATATCAATAATCCATAGAATTTGCCGCTATGTCAAAGTTTCAAAGAATCGCAACTAAAATACTTTTATTTATTTTTGTATTTGTAAGCGTAGGTGGTTCGTTTTTATATGTTCGTCCAGCCAAAGCAATCCCGGTAGAAGTTATTTCTGATTTACCAAGTTTGGCGGAACGCTTTATTAAAACCGCTGCGGTAAATATTGCGATTCAGTCTTTTTCATATTTTTTACGTCGAGTTGCATATGATACTGCTGTTTGGTTGGCCTCAGGCAATAAAGGCCAGTCTCCGTTCGCGCAATATAAAGACTTCGGCAGTTACATGAAAGATGTGGGGGATAATGCAGCCGGTGTGGCTATTGAGGCTTTAGGTTCTCCATACGGCCTCAATTTATGTAAAATCCCAGATCCAAAAATAGATTTGGCCATGCGTATTGGTTTGACGCGTAAATATTTGGATCTTAATACGAATCTTAATACACAAACCCAAGGAGTTAATAAACCTACTTGTACTTGGTCAACTTTTCAAAATGAAGTGTTAAGCGCCAGCAATTGGCAGAGTCAATTTGGTTCCACAGATGATATTGCCCGTAAATTTAATGTTGCTTTTTCTTTAGAGCAGACAGATGTGGGTATTTTGCTTAGCGCCACAGAAAAAATTGATAACTATGTGGCTCAACAAACAGAAGCTGCTAAGCTGCAGCGCGAAGAGGGGGATGGGTACAATCCAAAAACAACTCTTATTTCGGGAGAGATTGTAACACCGGCAAAAAATATTGCGGAAGAAGCGCAGTCGCAAAATCCGAGCGAGCAAAAGAAATCTGCTGAAGCGGGATTTTTTGCCACATTAGGCACTGGAGCGATTGGCAGTATTGCCAGCGCAGGTTCTTTATTTTTCAACACGCTCGCTTCTCAGATGTTAAAAAATTGGCAAGAAAAAGGCATGCTACCTCTTGGAATTTGTGTGGGCGGTGTGGGTGGAGAAGGGTGTAAAACTTTGCAAGATACGCTTAGTAGTTTGGAAGGTCAATTAGGCAGAGGCGGAAGACAATCCGCGCAGGCTTTGTTTAGTGATCTGCTCACCCCTCCTAACCTGCGTGTTGATCAGTATAATTTATTATTGAATTTCACTAACTGCCCAGCAAACCCAAGCGCAGAAAATTGTGTGGCAGACAATGGGTTAGCTCAAGCAGCACAGGAAGCAAATGTCGGTAAGGCCGTCACTATAAGAGAAGCAATTGAAAAAAATTGGCTTCACGGAGAATGGAAGCTTGTGTCCCCGGATCGCATCGCTGATAACACTGACACGAGCTGTCATCAGCGCGCATATTGTTATGCTAACATTGCCAAATTGCGTAAGGCGCGGATTTTGCCGCTTGGGTTTGAGGTCGCTACGTTAAACAGCAATCCGGATAAGCCTTGGACTCTCAAGCAAGTGGTTGATGGTTTTAATGACTGTAATTTTATTAAAGACGTAAATGGCAATGTGGTGGGTGTAGATAATGATCCTGTAAATAAACCATTCTGTCACCTCATTGATCCAAACTGGGTTATCAAAGCACCTCCAGCCACCTGTAATTTTATGGCGTTTGGTTCTACACCAGCTGCTTTATCTGGCACAGCTAATCGCACCCAAGAATGTGTAGATATGACCACGTGTGTCGCTTATGATAAAGACGGTAATTGTGCCACTCAAGGTTACTGCACCAGAGAAAAAAATGTTTGGAAAGTTGATGCAAATAAATGCGATGCGCAGTATCGCACTTGCCAATCATTTCAAAACGCCAATGGGGTCACCGTCAGCTATCTCTATCGCACGTTGGATACTGGTTTTTGTACGCAAGATACCGTAGGTTGCTCTGCGTATAGTTTAAAGAAGAATGCTTCGGGGCAATGGACTGGTTACTCTCCGGCAGATATAAACAGCGGTGAAAATTCGGTTATTTATTTTAATAATAAAGTTTCTACAAATTGTTCGGCCAACTCAGATGGTTGTAGTGCGTTTAAAACAGCCAGTACCGCAGATAATTTGTATTTGCGGAAGGCGCCATATTACGCTCAGTGTTATGACACAGACACATCAACACTTGCGGTAGATTGGCCTCGTAGCGCAAGTGATTTGAATAAATTAGGAACAAAACCAGAATGCAGCAGTTATGCCCCGGCATGTATTGCCGATGAAGTAAGTTGTAACTGGTATCAGCCGACTAGCTATAGCGGAGATCGTATTCCGGGTAAATTTACTCCTGCGCAAATTGTAAACGATGCAATTGTTTGGAATGATCAATGTGATGCTCGATGTGTCGGGTATAGCGCATACAAAGAAATGCCAAGCAGCTATTCTAGCGGCCAATCTGTTGCCTATATTATCCCATCATCTGGCGCAGCATGTAGCGCTGCTGACGAAGGTTGTGCCAGCTTTACCAACTTAGGTGATACAAATAATGGCGTGGAAAAAGTAGAGCACTTCTCATATTTGCGTCCATGTATTTTGCCTGACGCAAACAAACAAAAGAAATTTTATACCTACGAAGGTTCTGCAGTTGGCGGTTTTCAACTGAAATCATTTGTGTTGGAGCAAGACTCTGATGGCAGTCCAAAGTATTTTTATCGCAGCAGTCGTTTGTTAGAAGATTATGATGCAGTATGTAATGAGTCTTTATATAAGTCAGGTCTAGCCAGTCCGGATTGCCGGCAGTTTAACGATGATGCTGGACAGGTTTATTATAAATTGCTGTCAAAAACCATTACGGTTTCTACCATGTGTACTCCGTATCGGTTAAATGACACGGAAATGGAAACAGTAGCTTCAAGTCAAGATAAATGTGATTTGGATAAAGGTAAATTTGATGCAGGTACGCAAACTTGCCAAGTATGTTTCCAAAACGGTGAATATAGAGATGGGCAATGTTTCTATTATGGTTTGCCAGGCGGTGCTCAAGATGTGGCTGGAACCAGTAAGACCTGTGCAGCCACAGTAAGTTCATGTCGGGCGTACAAAGGCAATACTGGCAATAACGTTCGCAATATTTTTAGTAATAATTTTGAGCAGTCAGTATTAAGCGATGCTCTATCAGGTTGGAGCGCTAACGGAGTAACTCAATCTTTAGAATCAACCCACACCGGCGAACATTCATTGTCATATACGGGCTCACAGTTCGTATCTAAAACCGTATCTCTCACGCCTGGTCAAAGTTATGATTTGGTTTTCTGGGCAAAAGGATCTGCCGGAGAAACAGTAACCGTTACTCTTGAAAATGACAGTGTGCAAACTCTGGGTACGGTAAGTGTTGGTGATAGTTGGCAAAGCTATCATCTTGGTCCAGTAGAGTTAAATGGCTCTGCTAGCAGTACTCAGCTTAAATTTATAGTCAATGGCCGTTTATTCTTAGACAATGTCAGCCTCAAAGAAATTTCCGATTACATATATGTGGTAAAAAATACGCTCAAAGTTGATCCGGTATGCGACAGTAATGTTAATGATAACTTGCCAGGAGAAGCACTTGGCTGCTCTCAATACAAGACACCTGATAATAATTCAATATATTTAACAGGTTTCACCTCGCTGTGCCGTGAAAATGCTATCGGTTGCACTGCTCTCTTTGATACAGCCAATACACCTGATGATCCTGGACCGCGCGCATATAATGTTTGGTTGTCAGGTCCGGAAGGTCAAACAGTTACAAAGATTATGGGTGGAACCTCATATACATGCCAGGTTGCGCTAGGCCAAAGCGGTTGTTATGTTAATACCACCGGCATTACGATTGCTCAAATTACTGCTGGTGGCGGAGTAGTTTCCACATCAACTGTGTATGTGCAAGCAGATACACCAACTTCATCACCAATATATTTGGTTGCAAGCAGAAATACAACCTGTAACGCAGTAGATGTCGGTTGTTCCAAAGCCGGAAAAGTTACCGAAACTCCGACCGGACCTGTGTATACTGATGTATTTATTAAGAAAGATCCGGCTTCATTTGATACAACATTGTGTCAGAGTGAGGCTGTTGGATGTAACGCATATTCTTCGGCAAATGGATCTTTGTTCTTTAAGGATCCGGCAGTTATCGGTCAAAAAGTTTGTGCCTATAAAGAAAATGTTGTAAAAGATGGTGTTAAATATAATGGTTGGTTTTGGAAAGATGTGGGTGTTTGCCAAGGCGGCGGATCGTCAGGTTCCGCATTATGTTCTTCGGATAGTGATTGTACAGGCGGCGCGACATGTCAGGGAAAGGGGGAGCAAGCTTGCTATCCAAGCTATCTGCAATCCGGCAATAATTACGGCTTATGGTCGTATGGTGACAGTGGTAGATACAGTAATTTTGTTGGTGAATGTGCCGCAGCGCAAAGCGGATGTACCGAATTTATTGACAGAAATGAAAATAATAAAACTTATTATTTAATAAATGACGATAAGTTAAAATCGCAACAGACTCAATGTAATGGCCAGGTAAGTGAAAAAAATGGTTGTGTTTTGTTTGATAAAACAGATTCTCCAAATAAATTATGGAATACAGCTGCTTCGTATGCGGCCAGCACAGCGCAAAATGGCGAATTGGTTGCTCCGGTTGCTGGTTCAGGATCGTCCGTCAATGATGCTAATGTAGTTTTGAAAGTAAGTAGAGATAGAGAATGCGGCGAATGGTTGCAGTGTCGATCTTCGCATCGCGTGTTCGATCCCCAATCTGGCACATATAAAGAGGTTTGTGACGATGTGGGAAGGTGTAATAAGGTTTCAGGTTCCACAGGTAATGGCCTTATTAATTGTGCAAATTGGGTTGATAATTCCCATGATTTGAGCGGTCAAGTATTGACCGAAACAGCGTATCGCAACCGAAGTACCGATTGGCGCGGAGAAGATTTTAGCGGCTTTAGTATTTTAAATACATTCCCGTTGGAAGAATTATCCGAAGTTAATGTTGGCAGTGCTACAAACACCGATTGGCGTTTGGCAAAAACTATGGGTTGTGGCGGCGGTGCAAATTGTAAAACCACAAATCCAAACAACACTGCCTGCAAATCAAATGCAGTTGGTCTGGCCTGCGGTCGAAGTAACATTGGTGTGTGTATGGGAGCAGGCAATCCAGTCTGTGTGCAAAATTTAGATGACGCTTCCAGTAACGCTCCTCGTCAATCAATCTCGCCATCTTGCCGAGCGTATCCAGAGGAGACATCCCCGTTCCCAAATACAAGCAATATAGAAAATTCAGTCTTGTTTAACTCGGTTAACGTCTGTGCTGAATCGCCAACCTCTACCACCGACAGAGATAAGGCATATGCTTGCGAGTGTAGTTACACCAAAGCATCATACGGTGATTCGTTCACAAGATATTGGAATTTCAATAACCCGAATAGCCAGGGCATTGCTGGTGGCAGTGGGCAAATATTTAAGAGTGTTGTGCCGGGTATTTGTGTGGGTGGAGATAACGCTGATCAGGTATGTTCAACTGATAGCGATTGTTCTGGCGGCACTTGCCAAAAATTAAAGAAGCAGTCCAAACTCATTGGCTGGCAAGGATATTGCGTTGAACCAGATCTGTCGCGTCCGATAAATGCTGAACAAGGAAGTTTTGCTTGTCTTACCTGGTTCCCTAAAGACAGTATTACAGGTGCTTTAGATATAAATAATCAGCATGTGGAAGCTGGTTTTCAAGCAACTGAGGCCTCCGGTAAATACTACTGTTTAAATGCTAAAGGCAATCAAACAGTAACAAGTGTGTTGGGTAGTGATGTTGCCATTTATGATAAATTATTAGGCACCAAAGAGGTAAAAAGCGACCAGATAAATGATCGTACTATTAGGGTGTTGACCGTTAATGCTAGCACGCCCGTTTACAGAGATGAAATTGATTATTTGTTGATTTCTGCAACTGGAAATTCGGACTGGTTCCCTAATGGTACAAATAAATTTTTTATCAGAAATGGATATGTAAGTAAGTATACAAATCAAACTCAAGTTTTTACAGGCAATGGTTCAAATTTAGATCTTGTTAACGACTCATCGTTGTTATTTGCAGGAGAGGCAACGGGGTTAAATATCGGACAAGAAGTTTGGTCTGATGGCCGTGATAAAAGCGCGTGGTATATGCGATGGGATGATGGCCAGGGCGACGTGGTTTCATTGCCGCATTATCAATATGCGGATCCGTATGATACAACAGCAGTTCAGTTTAGAGATTTACTTCGCGCAGATTGTGGAAGTGTTGATGTGGAAAGAGCCGATAACTATCAAACTAATTGTTTACATGAAAATGTTGATGATAATGATGATGGTTGTGCGATACGAGCTATGTTTGATGCGAGCGGAAAACTTGATCATGTAAGTTTGGTTTGTTTTACTGGTGAAAGCACTGATTTTGAAAATGCTACATTTAATGTATATGCGGGTCTTCGTGAAACATGTGCCAGTGTGGCGCAAACAGCCAAAGATGCGCCATATACTTCGGTCGGTTGGACAGATCGTTTGTGGAAGAGAAGTAATTTTGCCGTAGATCCATCCGGATTAAATTATAAAAATAATTTAGCAGGTTCACCATTTGGCAGTGTCTCAATGCAAGGTTTGCTTGTTCCGGATCAGTTGATTTCAATTTTTTCTCATTATGCGGCCGCAACTCCGGCTTTGCCTGCAGCAACGGTCGGTTCTCCATACGCTTGTACCGACAGAAATTGTTTGCAAACAAATCCTTCCGCGCGCGCCGATCAAACCGGCCAAGCTTCAGGGCGTAATTTTGATGATGCGCAATCAAGCCTCTCGCAAATTTTTGCCAAAATTAGCAGTGTATGGAACTGGACTCTTAGCTCGACACCATCTGCTGGCTTCTTCTATAAAAATAATACGCAAATAAGCAGTGTGTTGCCGGCTGGTGATGCATCTGCGGTTCGTCCGTATGATCTTACCGAAACATTATCTTCACCAGACCGCGCGCCGCAAGTGCGTCCGCTCGGCACCTGTAAGCCGGGAGGTAAATGTTTGGAAGGTTTAAGCGCTGGTATAAGTGTTAATGATAAAACGAGCGGTAATGTTGTGTTTAGTTCCAATGTGGGTGTAGTAAATGCTAAGTTTTATGGTTTTGCCGATAAAAATCAGATGCCGTTGAAAAAAATTAAGTTAGACTGGAATGATGGCAATATAGTTTCGTTAGATGGTTATTTCCGCAATCAACGCGGTACGGTAAATGGTATTTGCGGCAGCAGCGGTACGTGTATGATTTCTTCCGGCGCGGCAGGTGTATACGATTTGGATACCGGAAAAAATTGTTCGTCGGGCAGTGATTGTTTGTATTTGGATAATTGTGTAGCCGAAAGCAAGGCGCCAAGCTTTGGTCAGATTATCGGACAAACTTGCGACTCTGCCTATTTCCGTTTTGATCATGTGTATCAATGTACGCGCGACGGTACCGGCTGGACTAATACTTGTCCGGATGCGCAAACCCAATCATTATATGGCGGATGTTGTGTCTTCAAACCAGCTGTACAGTTGAAAGATAACTGGGGTTGGTGTAATGGAAGTTGTGGATCTGCTGGAACTTCAGGTGGGGTTGGGTGTTACGATAGATCTGTTGGCGCAATACCTCAGTATGAGTGTGAAGATAATATTGGTGCGTACACCCCATTTGCGGGGCAGGTTGTTGTAACGCCAAATTAAAATAATATTTTAAAAATAAAAAATCGTTGTATTACACAACGATTTTTTATTTTGCTCAATAGAAAATTATTTTTCTACTAAGCGGATCGGGGCAGCGCGGATAGCTGCCCCAAAAGTTACGACTGAGACGGGAGCGTACTCGGATCGTAGCACACGTACTCCATCACGTCTCCCGGCGGGGTGTAGTAGAAGCGGTAGGGGCCTTGGAGTCCCGCTCGTTCCACCACCAGGTTGGTGTAGTCTGCGCCGAAGTGCCCATCACACAGAACGACGCAAATTGCGCCCGTTTCGGTGTCCGGGTGGACATCGAGGTTGCAGGAGAACTCCGAGGAGCCGGCGAAGATCCACGAGTTGTGGTCTCCAGGCATGGCGTTTGCGCCACACCGCAGGCTCTTTCCGTTCATCACGTACGCCCCCTGGGGAGGGGGGTCCTGTTGCTGGCACACGTCCAGCTGCGGCGCATCGGGGGGCGACATGGCGTCGATGCCGCCGTCCAGCTGGACGGGGCCGTCAGGCGACGTGGTGGCGTCGCCGATGGGGTCGTCCTCGCCGCCGCAGGCGGCGAGGAGGGTGGTGAGCATCACGAGGATGCTCAGGACGATGCCGCGCACGAGCGCGGCGGTCTTGTTGACGGACGACTTGCTCATGGCGGTCTCCTACCCAGAGGGGGAAGTTGAATCCTCTAGGCGAATAACTACCTCTCTTTGTCTAGAAGAGAAGCAAATATTCGCCCAGAGGCGTCTTCAGTAGTAACTCATTATTTGGCTAAAACTAGCAGTTTTGCTCGTTTCAGCACTTTGTAAAGAACGATTATCCATTATGGATAACTAACAAGTATACACCTTTTTAACAATTTTGTCAATCTATAGCACATCATAAACAGTGCATACGCGTATATGCCGCTAAAAAGGTATATATGTATTATACATAGGCCATGCCAAAATGCAATATGCAAGCCCGCGATAATATTTTTATCCACATATTTTTTACTAATGTTTTTGCGTTGTTGACGTGTTAAAAATATGGTATAATGCATACAACATAATCGCTAAAAAATGTTTGCTCAATTTGCACTACAGGCGCGTTTAATTTTCAGACAGCTCTGGTCTTTTTTTCGTTCTCATAAAAAATTAGGCTTAGTTAGTTTTATTATAATTACCAGCGCAATCATCACTAGTTGGTTTGTTTTTGCTCCGTTTGCGCAAGCTGGTTGGTTAAGTGGTGTTGGCGAAACTATCGGCAAGGCATTTGCTGGTCTGCTATTTTTGTTGGCAGGTTTTTGTATCAAGCTTACGTTTTTTGTTCTCAAATTTATCATTGAAGTCGCTGGTTACAATGGGTTCATAGATTCTCCGGCAGTTACGGTTGGCTGGGTTATGATTCGCGATCTCACCAATATGTTTTTTGTGGTTGTGCTTTTAATGATAGCATTCGGTACCATTCTTGGTCTGGATCACTACGAATGGAAACATATGCTGGTTAAGCTGGTTACAGCAGCTGTGCTCGTTAATTTTAGCCGTTTAATTTGCGGTCTTATCATAGATGTGGCGCAGATTGTTATGGTTACATTTCTCAACGGTATCGCCGCCACCGCCAGCGGCAACTTGGTCAACATGTTTCAGGTAGATAAAATATTTAAACTTGGCAATGGAGACAATTTTACCGGAGACACTGCTTCAATTTTTCTAGCTTCTGTAGCGGCCATCATGTTTTCGGTAACAATGCTTATCACCATGCTGGCGTTTTTGTTTATGATTGTGGCGCGCATGGCCATGTTGTGGGTGCTTATCGTGGTTTCTCCATTTGCGTTTGTTTTAAATGTATTACATCAAACCGAACATTTTGCCGGTGAATGGTGGGGAAAATTTAATAGTAACGTTGTTTCCGGTCCGGTAATCGCGTTTTTTCTCTGGCTTTCTTTTGTTACAGTTGGTTCTGGAAATATTCACGATGATATTGTGAAGCATAATTCGCTTAAACAAGGGCAGTTGTTGCAAGAATCAGCTGCACCCGCCGAAGAACAAACAGGTATTACAGAAGTAATGAGTTGGGAAAACATGGGAAATTTTATTATCGCCATTGCAATTTTAATGGCTGGGGCAAAAATGGCTGAAGAGCTTGGCGTTGCCGGAGCACATATGATGGGCAGTGCCAGTGAGTTGGGCAAAAAAGCCGCCATGTACGCATCTGGCTTCCAGGCTGCAAAATGGGCTGGTGGTAAAGTTGGCGAGGGGGCAAAGGCGGCCGGGAAATTTGCGGTAATGAAAATGCCGTTGATTGGTGGGGAAGCTTGGCAGCGACGAGGCCATAATATTAAGAGTAGGGCAGCAGGTTGGTATTATGATCGGCTTGCAAAAAGCACGGTTAAGGCTGGGGAAATTTCAAAAACTTTCGCTGTTAATGAAAAGGGTAAATATGTGAAAAAAGTTGCCTTGAGAGATGAGCAGGGTAATATTATAAAAGATGAGCATGGTAATATTAAGTATGACACTGTGGATCAGAAAGGTTTGGGAGATTGGGCTAAAAGAACATTTGCCAGAGCAAGGTTGGAATGGGGTATTGGATATGGTGCTTTCCATAAAGCTTATTCTGAAGATCTGGAAGCTACCGCTGAAGCAAAACATGAGCAGTTAGACCATTTGGCTAGTACAAGTAGTTTGCCTATTGGTATGAAAAAACAGAAAGCCAAAGAATGGTTGCATTTTTTGGAACATACAGGTGCAGATATCAAGGCAGGAAAAGAAGCGAACATGGAATTATTGCGTGAAAAAATAATGCACACCTTAGAACGTGGTGAAGAGCGTGGCAAGTCTGAAGAAGAAGTTGACAAAGAGCTTAGGGAACTTGGCTTAGATGATATGGATATATTTAAGGCCAGACAAGGGTTTGATCGGTTCAATAAATCAATGAAATCAAAAGCAGAAGCAAAAGTAAAAAAAGAATATGTTGGAGAGGAGCATAAAAAACAAGAAGTAGAAAAATTAGAAAAATATCTCCATGGAAATGAAGGGAAAGAATTACAAGGTAAATCTGCGGAAGTGCGAGCAGAAACAAAACGAATTGAAGACGAGTTGGCTGCTAAAAAGCAGATTGAAGAATTGGAATCCATAAAAGAGCTGCTAAAACAAGGTTTAGAAGTGACTGAGCCTGCTAAAAGCAAGGCTATGGCTGAACAGCTTAATTTTGATGTAAAGGAGTTGCAAGATTTACAAATCGCTCGAGCACGCGATAAAGTCTTGAGAGATGAAAATAGAAGCAGTGAGGCGAATAACGAGCAAAATACCATAAACAATCAAGTTGAAGAGAGGATAAAGAGACATAATGCGGCCGGCGATTATGTTCAGAGTGATGCCAAAACTACTGCTCAGCTCGCCAGAATCGAAGCCCAGAAAAAAATAATAGCAGGCGCAAAAGATGAAAAATCTAAAAAAGCCGCAGAAACAGTTTTAAGAATTTTAGAAAGAAGTTTGTCTGAAATGCAGATAAGTAATTTAGGTACTCATGCGGCAGTAGCAGACGGTATTAAAGGCAAAATTTTGGAAGCTGTAGGAATGTCAAATGCTCAGTCAATGGAGCTAACTCCTCAAGCTATTCGAAATTTACAAGCTCAAGATTTAGCAGAGCTCATAAATGAAAAAGTTGATGCAAGCAGTCATGCAAGTTTAGAAAAAGCTTTAGAAAGATTGAATGAAATATATGGAGATAAGGCGAATGCCATGTTAGAACAAAAAAGATTAAAAAATGAAAAAGCTGCTGGTCAGGGTTCGTTGGGTAGAGCTGGGTTGTATAAGATAGATAGTGCAACACTGAAGACAGTTTTGGTGGATGCAGAAAATAAGGGCGACAGAGAGTATGTTGCGGGTAGAAGAAAAAATGGTTTATCTGGATCTAAACTTACAAATGTAATTGGTTTTGCAGGTAGTATGGATCGAGGAGTTGATGGAAAGTTGGTAGTCAAATCTGAGGATTCAAAAGATATATTTGTAAAATTGGCAGTCGGTTTAACTGGGAACAATTTAGGAAATGTAGAAGAGTTCACTAAGGGTGATATTGGTGCGATTTTTGACAACAGCAGCGTTCCGGATTTGCAAGATTTACTTGGTCGTTTAGAAAAACAAGTACCGGATAAAAGAGGGGTAGAGGCCCTGCTTAAGTTTGCTCTAGAAACAGGTAGAATGAAAAATGGTAATAATATAAAAGAAGTTGAAGAAGCCCTAAAAGAATTGAATAAGCGTAAAAAATAAATTAGGCAGTATGAAGCTTGTAATTGAGAAAAAAACGCTTGAAGAGTTTGTTCAAATTGAACAAGGTATTTTTGATAATAATACCAATTTTGATAGTATCTATGAAACATGGAAAGATCTGGATAGTTTTTTTGCCAAGGACATGTATGAAAAAGATAAAGTTTGGCGATGGACATATTTTCGGGTATATGTGCTCCTTAGTTGGAAAGTTATTGATACCATTACTGATGCGGACGTATTTGCACAAATCATGGCGCGCCAGGCGCCAATGGCTATCATTTTAGATATAGATATTTTTAAAGAAATGCTTTGGTTTTTTAGCGCTAATAAGGCTGATAAAGCTCGTCTAGCATCTCTGTATTTTAAAGTTCGAAATAATTTTTTGAATTCCCAAGAATTTTTAGGGGAGTACCAAGGTAAAAACGTGCAGTTAAAAGATTTGGTTTTGGAATACGCAGATCTTAAACGTACAGATAATTCCATGCGAATGGCTGAATTTATCAGTAAGTTAAATCAAATACTGTTTCCACTAGAGGCAGAACAATATTTTGGGGTAGGCAATAAAGCGGATGGAGTGGATAGATTGCTAGAATTGGTTAATTTTTTTGAAGATATAGATACGGTGGAAAAATTGCAAGAGGTTCTAGAGGTTTTTTTAAACCCGCAAGTTTACGACGAGCCGGCATCCTTATTCGTGACTAATGATGAAGAAGCAGAGTTAGATGTGGAAAATGTGCGTATGCAAGTTCCTGTGCTTTCAGAAATCAAATCCCAGATAGAATCTGAATTTCCAAAGAACGAGGCTGGAGAATTTCAGGATATAGAAGCTGTTTTAAACAAACTACAAGAATTGTCAGGACAATATAATAATCCAGAAATTGCAAACCTACTCTATTTTGACGAACAGGACGCTCAATTTAAATGGAATATATAACATATGACCGAGCCGCTTATTACTATAAAACGCCCCGACGGCACTTTTGCTAAAGTGCCGCTAAGCGATATTAAAAAAGCCCAAGCTGCCAAAAAACCAGTTGCGGTTGCGCCTGCCCCAGCTCGTGCATCGACGCAAAACGCACCTGCTGCGGGTAATTCGCCGGCGCGCAATATTGTTTCCAAAACAACAGTTGAGATAAAAGAAAAAAAAGAACCGGCTAAGCCGGTAGCTATGACGCGTGATGATGCTCGTTCGCTGCTTGAAGAAAAAAAACCGGCATCAGCTGCTGGTGGGCTCACCAGCCAAAAAAGAGAAAAGCAGGTTGAAGAAGTCGTGCGTAAGCTTGGGTTTTCAGTAGGTTCAGAACTGCAGGGGCGATTAAAAAGTTTAGTCTTGGCACGTCTTAAAGATATTAAAACGGACGATGAAGTAAAAGATATATTGTGTAAGCCGGTAAAAAATGGTGGATTGGGTTTATCCGATTTACAGGTCCAAAAAATGTTAGATATCTGTCGACAGGTTTCTGTAAATGTTGTATCTGAAAATACGAGTGTGCCTGTACTCAAGGGATCTGCTTTGCATATGCTGCCAATGGTGGAGCCGCCAGAATTGCCAATGGTATTGCCAGTTTCTGGAGGTGTGCGAACAAAAAACTCAACTCCAGCTCGTCCTCCCGTTAATGAAAAAGAAAAAATTGTGTCAAAAATTATTAACGAAAGCCTTGCTAACGAACCTGTCTTTAAAATTAGTACTCAGCCGTCTGCGCGTCCAGTTATGCAAGATATAACAGTTTCAGAGATGGAAATGGGGCCGATTGAAGAAATCAGATCAATGACCGTAGAAGATTTTCGCCGGCTTTCCAGCAAGCCTGAAGAAGCAGCAAAACGCGTTTTGCAAAAAATCCTTAATTTGAAAGAAGAATCGTATGTTTGGTATATGGATGGTGTGGCCGCGTTTCATAGTTGTCCGCTCTATATCGCATATATGAATGCTGTGGCCGCATCGCTAGCCGAGAGAAAAACTATTGCCAATGTACTTGCGGCGCAAAATAGTATAAAATTAAGTGAGGTGATGGCGATAATTGAAATTGAATCAGCCTTATAAAATTTATGGATCAATTTGTAGTTCCACAATTTATAGAAGTTGAAGACAAAATTTTCGGCCCTATTACAACGCGGCAGTTTGTTATTTTACTTGTGACTGGATTAATATTGACTGCTGCTTTTAAATGGGCAGATACGGCATTGTTTATTTTTTTAGCAGTGCTTATCGGTGGCTTGGCTTTAGTTTTGGCATTTGTAAAAATTAATGGACAGTCATTCCATTATTTTTTATTAAATATTGTGCAAACTTTACGTCGTCCGAGCCGAAGAATTTGGCATAAAATGCATGAAAAACAAGAGCTCTTAGACGCTATCAAATCGGTATCGGTTGTATCTACAGAACCTGTTAAAGAAATGCCAAAAATGTCATACAGCCGTATTCGCGATTTATCCTTGATTGTTAATACGGGCGGATATTATAGCGGGGAACAAAAACCATAAAAATATATGCCAGAAGAACGGGTAAAAAAAGGCAATATAAAAATTGAAAGCGCGCAAAATCATTTGCCATTTGCGGAAATAAAATTTGATACGGTGGTGATGAAAGACGGAACGCTGCGCGCCATTCTTTTGGTTTCCAGTATCAATTTTGCGCTTAAAAATGAAGATGAGCAAAACGCGATTGTTTCATCGTACGTTTCATTTTTAAACGGTATTGATTTTCCTTTGCAAATTGTGGTGCAATCCCGACAACTATATATTAAGCCATATTTAGAAAAACTGCTCAAACAAGAGCGTGAACAAACCAACGAATTATTGCGTGTGCAAATTGCCGATTATCGTTCGTTTGTCTCCGAATTGGTGAGTCTTGGCAATATTATGAGCAAGCAGTTTTTTGTGATTGTGCCATACGACCCACTTTCAAATAATAAAAAAGGATTTTGGTCTCGCATAAAAGAAGTGGTTAATCCGGCGGTAACCATTAAATTAAAGGACGAAAGATTTCAATTGCGCAAACATGATTTGGATATGCGGGTGCGCCAGATTGAATCCGGCCTTACCAGTATGAATTTAGAGGTGGTGCGGCTGGATACACAATCGCTTATTGAGTTGTTTTATTCCACCTATAACCCCGATATCGCGTTTAGCGAACATCTGCCTCCGGTTAATGAATTGCGCACAGAATAATTATGATAATTGGGTAATTTAATATATGGCTTTTAAACCACAATTTTCCAACACCGCCGCTCCTGCACGCAAGGGCTTGTTTAAGAATAAGGCAGAAGATATTGAAAAAAAATCAAATGAAGAGCTAGTAACGTTAGAAGAGGAGCGCGCCTACAGAGAGGGTACGGTTTCTATAAAAGACTTGCTGGCACCTTCTGCGTTTAATGTTGAGCCAAGTTATGTGCAGCTCGGCAATATTGTGTGCCGTACTCTTTTTGTTGTTACATATCCGCGATATATTTCTATTGGCTGGAGCTCGCCGGTGCTTAATTTGTCTATTACCATGGATGTGGGAATGTTTTTTTACCCAGTCAAGTCAGCTATTATTTTAAAACAACTGCGCAATAAAGTCGGCGCGCTTGAAGCGCAGCTTACGGCAGATTCAGAAAAAGGCGCCCCGCGCGATCCGGTGCGAGAAACCGCTTTGCGCGATATTGAACAGTTGCGAGATGATTTAACCCAAGGTGTTGAGCATTTTTTCCAATTCGCTTTTTATGTAACTTTGTACGCGAAAACCAAAGAAGAGCTTGATCAGGTTTCCGAAGATGTGGAAAATATTTTTGGTTCCAAGTTAATAAATAGCCGTAAAGTACTATACCAAGCCGAACAGGGTTTCAACTCTACATTGCCATTAGCCAATGATGAGCTTATGGTTTCATTTAACCTTAATTCTTCGCCAATTGCCGCCTCATTCCCATTTACATCCGCGGAACTTACCTCAGACGATGGTATTTTATACGGAGTTAATCGCCATAACAACAGTCTTATTCTGTTTGATAGATTCTCTTTGCAAAACGCCAATATGGCTGTTTTTGCTACCTCTGGTGCCGGTAAAAGTTATGCCATTAAGTTGGAGATTTTGCGAAGCATGATGATGGGTGTTGACGTGATAGTGATAGATCCTGAAATGGAATATAAGCATTTGGCAGATGCGGTAGGCGGCACATATATAAATATTTCTTTGTCTTCAGAAAGCAAGGTTAACCCGTTTGATTTGCCTCGACCAACTGGTGGTGAAGATTTTTCAACTGAGGACATAATTCGCGGTGCGGTTATTACCGTAAAAGGACTATTGCGAATCATGCTTGGAAATTTAACTACCGAGCAGGACTCAATTATTGATCGAGCCCTAATTGAAACTTATGCCAAGAAAGATATTACTCCCGAAGCTGATTTGCAGATAGTGCAGCCGCCAATTATTCAGGATTTGCAAGAAATTTTAGAAGGCATGGAAGGGTCTGGAGATTTGGTGTTACGCCTCAAGAAATACACCGAAGGTACATTTAGCGGGTTGTTCAATGCGCCAACCAATGTGGATATGAAAAATCAGTTGGTGGTATTTAGTGTTCGTGATTTGGAAGATGAGCTACGGCCAATGTCTATATATGCCATTATTAATTATATTTGGAATGTGGTTCGTTCCGAACGCAAAAAAAGACTGCTGGTTATCGATGAGGCGTGGTGGCTCATGCAGCATGAAGATAGCGCCCGATTTATTTTTGCGTTAGTTAAACGCGCGCGCAAGTATTATTTAGGCGTTACCACCATTACTCAGGATGTTAATGATTTTCTTAAATCACAGTATGGCCAAGCTATCGTAACCAACTCGGCTTTGCAGCTATTGTTGCGCCAATCTCCGGCTGCAATTGATTTAGTCCAGAAAGTCTTTATTCTTACTGAAGGAGAAAAGTATTTATTATTGGAAAGCGGAGTTGGGGAGGGGATATTTTTTGCCGGCAACAAGCATGCAGCTATTAAAGTTGTGGCTTCATATACTGAAGATCAGCTCGTAACCACCAATCCTGAGCAGCTTTTAGAAATAGAACGTTCTAAGCGAGAGTTTGAACAACAAACCAAATAATTATCAATTTTAATTTTATTGTATGTCCCTGCGCGCTCGCATTTTCATTATTCTCAGCATTATTATTCTGTTTATTTTAGCAGTCAGCATATTTTTGTTTGTGCGCGGCAAACAGAAAAATGATCTATCTTCAAATGCACAGCCTACTTCCACCACATCTAATAACAATTCATCCGGACAAATAACTCAGCCTGGTGCTACGGTTATACCCGCAGGCACTCCAGTTAAACCCCTTACCGCAGAGGAGTTGGAAAAAAATAGCGTAGAACAGATTGCTAAGATTGTGGTTGAACGCTACGGCACATATTCCACAGATAATGAATTTCAAAATATTTTGGAAGTAAAAACACTGGTAACGCCAGCCTTATGGACAAAAATAAGCGCGGCTATGAAAACTAAAAATACCAACACTGCTTTTTTTGGCGTTACTACCAAAGTTGCCAGTACGCAAATTTCAGATTGGTCGGGTGATGCCGCTACGGTTGTTTTAAAAACTGTGCGTACGGAAAATAAAAATGGATCTATTAAAAATATGTATCAAGACGTTACGGTTGGCATGAAAAAAATAGAAAGTGTTTGGCTGGCTAACACGTTAACTTGGAATTAGCATATGGTTCACAGGAGGGTTTCTTTTTTGGTTGATATTTTATTTCCAAAGTTGTGTGTGGTATGCAAACAAGAAGGAGAGTGGTTATGCCTTCAGTGTTTGCAGGCTGAATCAGATCAGTCGCAAATCCGTAGTTTTTTAGTTGCGCCAGGAGCAGGCTTAGATAGCCTGATTTTTTTATCCGAATATGGAGATAATCCGATATCAGAATTGGCGCGTTTGTTAAAATATCAATTTGCAATGGATGTGCTGTCTGATTTAGAGAGCCTTATGCGTAAAAAAATATTTTCTTTTGATTTGGCAGGATATGCGCTCGTACCAGTGCCACTGCATCCCCGCCGATATCGTGAGCGCGGATTTAATCAAGCGGAGGCGATCGCGAATATATGTTCACGAATCTATGATGTGCCGATGGCGCATATGCTGCGTCGTAATATATACACCAAACAGCAAGCAAAATTATCCGGATTAGAGCGGATGCAAAATACCAAAGGAGCTTTTAGCTTTGAGAGTAAAAGAAAAGTGCCGGAAAAAGTGATTTTGATTGATGATATTTTTACGACTGGGTCAACCATGGGAGAGTGCGCGCTTGTGCTGCGCGATGCTGGTGTGCGAGAAGTGCACGGGTTGGTGCTTGCCAAAGGTTAGTTACGGAAGCATGAACCGGATATCCGGATTCATTCTATCTGCAGTCCAAATAGGGTCCCAAACGATATTAATTTTTGCTTTTTTTACGCCAGGAATTTTTTCCATTTCTTCTTTTATTTGTTCGGTAATACTTGGTCCTGCCGGGCAGCCCATGCTGGTAAAAGTCATAGTAATTGTGGCTGTGTTTTGTTTAATTTCTATGTTATAAATTAAGCCAAGATCAACAACTCCAACGCCAATTTCAGGGTCAATAATATTGTTGAGTATTTTCCAGTATGGCTCAGTGCGTTTTTCCGGCGGTGTCGGAGTGCAGGCGGTTTTATTTTTCATAAGCAGTAAGATTTTGTTTTAAGGCGCTTAATCCAAGCAAGGCGCATTTACTGCGTCCGGGACTGATAGGAATTCCAAGCAGCGCATAAATTTTAGTTTGGTTTATTTTTTTTACAGCGCTAATTTTTTTTCCAATTACTGCGTCAGCTAGCAAAGACATGGCAGCCTGGCTAATCGCGCAGCCATTGCCCGTAAATCCGATGTCTGCAATTATGCCATTTTTTACATTGATGTCGAGCTTTAGAACATCTCCGCATAGAGGGTTGTGTACAGTGGAAGTCTGGGTAAATGTATGAAGAGCCGTGGCGTGGTGCGGGTTATGATAATGATCTAAAATTATTTCGTTATAAAGATCCATATCTATAATTTAAAAATTTTGATTACTTTTTGCAGAGCTTTTTCAACCTTGTCTATATCGGCCATATCGTTGTATAGATAAAAACTTAGGCGCGCTGTGCCGGTTATGCCGAGTCGTCGGGCGAGCGGTTCAGCGCAGTGAAGTCCGGAACGAATGGCTATGCCTTCGTTATTAAAAATTGTGGCAATATCGTGCGGATGAACTCCTTCAACAGTAAAAGACAGAACATTTCCGCACAAGTTATTATTGGCAGGGGAGAATAGGCGTACTTTTGGATATTTCCGCAGCATTTTTTTTGTCTGCGCAAGAAGCTGTTTGTCGTGTTTTGCAATACGAGCCACTCCTATTTTTTGCAGATAATCAAGTGATGCGCCAAATGCAATTATGTCGGCAATGTTAGGAGTGCCGGCTTCAAATTTCCATGGACCTGTGCGGTAGGTTGTGTGAGTGTCTTGCACCGTTTCTACCATTTCACCGCCATACATAAATGGAGGCATATCCATCATTATTTTTTGTTTAATATATATAACGCCTACGCCAGTTGGTCCAAGCATTTTATGGGCGGAAAAAGCAAGAAAGTCGCAGTCAATATTTCGCACATTAATCGGTCTGTGGCCAACGCTTTGTGCGCCGTCTATCATAACGAAAGCGCCTTTATTATGAGCCAGGCGTGTCATCTCCTGTATGGGGTTAATGGTACCAGTTACATTAGACTGGCTGGTAACGCAAACAAGTTTAGTTTTTTTTGAAAGCATTTTTTTATACGCCTCCAGATCCAGCTGAAAATCGGAGGTAACCGGAATTATTTTTAAAGTCGCGCGTTTTTCTGTGGCGAGAGTTTGCCAGGGCACAAAATTGGCATGATGTTCTAAGCCGCTTACAATAATTTCATCGCCAGGATTAATATTTTTTTCACCCCATGAAAAACGAACGCAGTTTATTGCCTCGGTGCAATTTTTAGTAAAAACTATTTCTTCGGATGAAGCTGCGCCAATAAAAGCCGCAACTTTTTTCCTGGTCGCTTCGTATTGTTGAGTTGATTCCACGGACAGATCATGAATACCTCGGTGAATGTTGGCGTTAGAAGTAGTATAAAAATTTTGCAGAGCAGATAGAAGTGCCTTTGGTTTTTGTGAGGTAGAGGCGCTGTCTAGGTATACAAGTTTTTTACCATTGATTTTTCTTTGTAAAATAGGAAAATCTTTTTTTGTAGCAAGCATATATGTTATGCTAAAAATATTTTTACAGTTTGAGAAATAGTGTCCTGCACTCGCTGGTTATCAATTTGGTTTAGCTCGCTTTCAAAAAACCCTTGTACCAAAAGAGCGCGCGCGTCTGTTTCCGAAATGCCGCGAGAAAGCAAGTAAAATAATACGTCTTCATCTATTTTCCCCACGCTGGCTGAATGGCCTGCCTTTACGCTGTCTGTTTTAATTTCCAGGTTCGGTGAAGTTTTTGCCGAAGCCTTTTCTGATAATAAAAGAGTATGGTGCGCAAAATGCGTGTCAGCTCCTTTAGCTCGCGGTTCAATGATCCAGTCACCCGCGACGGAGCAAACGGCTTCGTCGGTTAAGGCTGTGCGAATGCGAGCTTTTATGTCAGTTTTTTCATCTTGATGAATAGCTTGTATAGTAGCCGTAAATTTATTTGTAGCATTTCCCAGAATAAAAAACACTAAACGACAGCGTGCTCCTGGTTCGGTAGCGCGTACTATAAGTCGGCGTTCATTTTCCCAGCCTTGAGTAACTAGCGCGACAATAGTTGTGTCGGTATGTTTTTTAAGATTGATTTCCGCGTTGGGAATTGTATCTATAAAATAAAAAGCACGCTTATTTTTTTGTATAGTCAGCGCAGAAGGAATTTTTTGTATAATTTTTTTTGGCATAATTTTATCCTACAGACCCAGTCATTTCTAAGGCCAGTAGCCGGTTTAATTCTACCGCGTACTCCATCGGTAGTTGTTTGATGATAGGATTGGCGAAACCGTTTACAATAAGGGTGGCCGCTTGTTCCTCGGAAAGACCGCGGCTCATGAGGTAGAATAGTTCTTCTTCGCCAATACTGGCTACGGTAGCTTCGTGGGCAATCGCTACATCTTTTTCTCGAATATCCATGGTTGGGTATGTGTCAGATCGGGAGGAAGGGTCAAGCATAAGCGCATCGCACACAACTCTAGTTTTTACATTTTTTGCTCCTTTTATAACTTTAACTAAACCACGATACGTGGTTTGTCCGCCATTTTTACTTATAGATTTGGAGGCGATTGTGGAGCTGGTGTCGGGTGCTAGATGGATAACCTTGCCACCTGCGTCTTGATGCTGGCCTTTGCTGGCAAAAGCTAACGACTGAATCTCGCCGCGCGCGCCTCGGCCTTGCAAAATAATACTCGGGTATTTCATGGTGATTTTGGATCCTAAATTGCAATCCAGCCAAAACATTTCGCCATTTTCATCAACCGAAGATCTTTTGGTAACGAGATTATAAACATTATCCGACCAATTTTGAATTGTTGTATATTGAACGCGTGCGTTTTTTTTGACGATAATTTCTACGACGGCTGAATGTAGTGAGTCGCTTGAATAGGTGGGGGCAGTACAGCCTTCAACATAGTGCACCGAACTGCCTTCGTCGGCTATAATAAGCGTTCGTTCAAATTGTCCCATATTTTCTCGGTTAATACGGAAATATGCCTGCAGCGGCAATTCCACCCGAACGCCTTTTGGCACATAAATAAAGCTGCCTCCAGACCATACAGCGGAGTTAAGAGCTGCAAATTTATTGTCTCGAGCGGGGATAATTGTACCAAAGTATTTTTTAAATAGATCAGGGTGGTTTTTGAGTGCATCGTCAGTAGATTCAAAAATAACTCCTTGGGCGGCAAGTTTTTTTGCCAATGAATGATAGATCATCTCCGATTCAAACTGCGCTCCGCTGCCAGCTAAAAATTTACGTTCCGCTTCCGGTACGCCCAATTTTTCAAATGTGTCTTTTATTTCTTGTGGTACGTCATCCCAGCTGCGTTTGGTTTTGTCTTGCGGGCGAACATAATAGTAGATTGAGTCGAAATCAATAGAGCTTAAATCAGCGCCCCAAGTCGGCATCTTTTTTTCCAAAAAAATTTTGTACGATTGTAGTCGAAAGTCTAACATCCATTTTGGCTCGGATTTTTGTTTTGATATTTCCCTGATTACGCTTTCGTCCAGGCCTTTTTTTGCGGTAAAAATACTTGTAGTTTGTGTGCGAAAAGAAACCGATGATTTATCTCCGGTATTGGCAATTATCTTCTTTGTTTTAAGTGGAATGGCCATGATTATTTCTTTTTTAAAAATGAAGCAAAGCCGTTTTTTTCTATCTTTTTTAATAATTCTTTACGGCCCTTGGCAACAATTTTGCCTTTGGCCATGACATGTATAGTATCTGGTTTTAAAAATTCTAAAATTTTTGGATTATGGCTTACAATAATTAATCCCATTTTTTGTTTTTTTTGTAGGGCCGCTAATTGACGCGCAACTGTTTTTAGAGCGTCTATATCAAGACCAGAGTCAATTTCGTCCAAAAAAGCAAATGCTGGTTTGAGCATTGCCATTTGTAGCACCTCGGATTTCTTTTTTTCTCCGCCAGAAAAGCCCTCGTTAATTGACCGGGCCATGAATGAAGGATCTATGTTCAGGCGAGCCATTTCTTCACGCATGGTGTTGGCAAATTGGGCAGGGGCAATCGGACCTTCTTTGATTGGTTGCACTGCGCCGATGGTGTTGCGAGCGAGTCGTAAAAAATTCCCTAACGCCACGCCAGCCACAACCTGAGGGTGCTGAAAACCTAAAAACAATCCGGCTTGGGCGCGTTTATCTGGAGTTAGCTCAAGAATATTTTTTTTGTCTAAAGTAATAGCACCGTTTGTAACAGTATATTTTGGGCTGCCCATTAGCACAGATAGAAGAGTGCTTTTGCCAGATCCGTTTTGTCCCATGATAACATGGATCTCATTTGAGTTTACGGTGAGTGAAACGCCGTTTAAAATTTTGGTTTTTCCGATAGAAGCGTGTAGGTTTTTTATGGAAAGAATAGACATAATATGTGGCTATATCAGAAACTTATAATACAGCTTCCGAAGGCTTGAGTCAACGGTGGAAATGCTCTAAAAATTCTGATAAAATCAGGTTTTCTAAAGCGCTTTTTCTTGTTGAAGAATCTTCTGTTTTTTGGCTCGGCCGCGATTGTATCCGCCCAGTTTTCCATCCGATCGAATTACGCGGTGGCAGGGGATGGCAGGGTTATAATTTTTATTCAGCGCGTTACCGATGGCGCGTGCGGCATTGGGGTTGCCAATTTTTTCAGCCACTTGTTTATAAGTAAGAGTGCTGCCTTTGGGGATTTTTTTAACAACAGCATATACTTTTTGCTGAAAAGGTGTCGGCGTATTTTGAGGTTTCATGTTATTTTTCTATATTGATTTGAATGGCATGGGTGAGCGGGGTAATTATGCGCATTGAAGCAATCACATCGTTCCAATATGGCGAGCTTAAGCCTTCCCAGCGCTTCATGTTTACCTGAATACCGTCGGAAGAGAAGGTGAATTCTGGTGTAGGAGTTTCGTTGTCTAAGGTTGGGCATGTAATATATGTTGTGCCAGCTCCGGGATCAGCAGTGCAGTGTGGAGGAATGCTAAAGGTTGCAACTCCGCCAATAGTGATGGTTTTCCAGTCTGTGTTTGTAGTAGGTGCTGGTTTTGACTCAGCCGGGCATGCGGCAAATTCACAGTTTGGTCCAGTACGCCCAACATATGACCCGTCAGCACATTGACGCGCGTCTTGGGTGCAGATGACTGGTGTTTCTCCAATTGGAATTTGTGCGCCGTTGGTTTTATTGCTGCATCCTGCCCCAGTTAGTGTGAGTAGCGCTGCTAAAATAATTAATTTTTTTTTCATATTTTAAATTAAATAAATTAGAGCGCTTAAAAACAAGCGCGAGCTGTAAAGTAATCGGATGCGGTTGGTTGTGCGCCATTTTTAATTTCATTTGCACGATTAGCGCCAAGTTTTTGGTAGAAGCACGCTTCCATTGCAGGTGTAATTACTGATGGCAGGGTTGCTGGATCAATGCCTATTTTTTCTAAAGCTTTTTCTTGGGTAGGAGATAGTAGGGGATTTTTATCTATGTTAGTTCCGGTCGGTTGTGTATCAGTTTGTGATGGTTTGTTGGTAAAGCTTGCTATAATTGGTCTAATTTCATATGGATCGGCTATATATAAATAAGCGCCTCCCAGTATCAGCAAAAAGAATATTACTCCTAAAGTTATAAAAAATATTTGTAAAAATTTTTTCATAAGTGTTTGAATTAGTGTATGTTAGATTTAAATTAAATATTTAATTTTATATTGGCTTAAGGGGCCGATATTTTCCAAATCATCAATACCGATTTTTCCTAAGTATAGGTATTTAATTTTTTCAGCCGAAGCGTTGCGCATAAATTCAGATATTTTTTGAAAGCCGGTAAAGTAAATAGTATCCCGGGTAAATGCCATTTTTTGGCTGGTATCGGAAATGCCTCGTTTTACTTTTACGCAGGTGCGCCAAGCGGATTCGTCTTCTAGCTGATAGTTTGTCTTTAAATAATCAAACAGCTCCGCAAATGACATTTCCTGCGCCAAATACGCCCCTATGGAACGCAGTGGAGCCCAGATTTCTTTTTCACCGAGCGGTACGCCGAGCGCGTTCTGGTTATATACAGCCAAACCTTCTTCGGTAGCTATATATCCAGCTGTGCCCGTTTCAAAAATTTTATATTTTTGCAAATGGCTATTTTCGGCGCGATAAATATGAGTTTCAATTTCATGAGCGATTACGGCGCGCAAGCGATTTTCGGTAAACGTTACTCCGGTGCGGATATGGATTGTTCCATCAAGGCTAATCGAAATATCGTTTACGCGGTCGGCAGAGCTTTTTATGCGCCAGTGAGTAAGTTTATGCTCCTCTAAAAATACGGATAGACGCTTAATAATTTGTTTAAAGCTTATCAGGTCGCTCGTATCGGGTTGAAACGGATGTTCATGTATATAGCGTGTGGCCTGGTCATATAAGACGCGATTGGCGGCTCCGTACAGTTGTTCTGAGGCGGTTTGAAAGGATGGAGTATCCATTGATTCTAGCAGGCTGAGCTTTAAGCCAACTTCTTTAATTTTTTGTTTGTATATTGGATAGAGCGTGTGGTGTGATTCTGGTAGAGATTCAAGCTCTTTTTTAAGATGTGCAAACGGGAGGGTGAGAGGGCGATATCTAAATTGTGGAGATCCGGATCTATTTTCAAAAAAAGTTTGTTTTTCCTGATCGTGGTTAATTGGGCGCAGACAATTAGCAATACTTATTTTTTTATCAAGTTCGTATATTTTTTTATCAATATTGGCAATTATTTTTTCTTCACGAGTTGTGTCTGTGGCAGGAGCGAGTACTGAAATATTTTTATTAGGATGGCTATAAATACTAAAACCTTCAAGAAATTTACCGCCAATAATTATTTTGTAATTATGCTGGCTTAAATCGCCAAAATTTGCAGGCAGTGTAAGGCGTTTGGTTTTTAATTTAATACCGAGAAATGCATCGTGCGCGTCTGTAGGTTTAAGGCTGTTATCAAAAAACGCGCCATCGTAATGAGGGTCAATTTTTGCTAATACAGAGCTATGATTTGTATTCAGTATTTCCACATGTTCAAATAAGCTAATAGGAACATGCGTATCTTTATTATGTTTTACTTCCGCTGGCGTATGTGACCCGAACAATGTTTTACAGAGTTCTACACCTTTTTCAGGGGATGCAATTTTTAGATCGCTCACTTTTTCTAAGCGCGCCCTCAAAGGCACTTGATTGGCAATTTGAATTGAAAGTCCGGCTCTCGCGTTAAGCTCAAGAATTTTTATGCCCGAGGTAGTGAGTGCTAGGTCTACTGCCAAAAAACCAATCTGGCTTACTTTTTGCGCATGAGCAGCAGTTAGCAGTATTTCATCCCAGTGCGGAATTTTTATCTGTGCTAATTTTTCTCCATTTGGCAAGGTGCGTATTAGTTTATGCTGGTATACGCCATAAGTTGCCGTTCCGGTAGCGATGTCAATACCCAGTCCGACAGCTCCTAGATGCAAGTTTGCTTTACCATGTGAGGCTTGGGTGGGTAAGCGCAACATGGCGATAATCGGTATGTAATTAAAAACAATAACACGAATATCCGGTAATCCATTGGCAATGTACGGTTTAAAAAATGAGTGCGCAATTAATCGTTCTTCAATAATAACTTGATCAGTTAAGCCGGAAATAGCATATTCACCGTCTAAGATTGAAGAAATATGGCGGTGGATTCGCGGCCAGTCGTATATGTCTCCAGCAATGTCAATAAATCGGCCATGGTGTTTTTCTGTGAATACGATAATACCCTCGCCGCCATATCCGTGATTTGGTTTTATGACAAAATTATCAGGCAAGCTTTTTGGGTTAAAATTTTTTAGATCGTTGTAATTCTTAATAACCGTAAATGCCTTGGCTGCCCCAAGGCCGCGGGAGCGCAGATAATTTTTTGTAAACATTTTATCATCAGCAAAATTTTTGTTTGCTTTGCTGTTGAATCTGCTGATGTATAATAAATTGCGCGCGTTAATTCCGAGTACGCCCGAAAGCCTGTTAAAAAAAGATTGCCTATGAAAATTTGGCAAAACCATATTATTCTTCTTGGTGTTCGGTAAGTAAAGTTCTAAAGCGAACGTATTCAACTAAACGTAAGCCGGTAAATTTACCAAGAGCTATGGTGATAAGTATTGGTACAAAAACCAATTCCGGCCAGGCAAGCAGAACATTGTTGATATATGTCCAAGTTACAAAATAATATGAGGTGATAACGATAAAAAGCGTGCCCGCAACTGCCAGTAAGGCGCTGCGCACACCTTCTTCATTTTGCGCAGCCATAAATTTCTCAGATACCGTAGACATAACAAGCATCGGAAATACGGCTATAGACAGGGGCACCGAAGTGCCGTATTCCAGAGCCAGCCAGATGACAAACAAGAATGATAAACTGATAAAAGCCAAGTTTAGCGCCACTTTTGGCAAGTATAAAAGTTCAAATTTATTAAGAATATATTTTGTAACATAGCCAATTATTACTGCGCAGATAAAAGCGATAATACCCAATCTCAAGCCAAGAATAAAAAATGAGATGGCGATAATAATGGGGGTGTACACGCCAAACGCACTAATACCCACAACTTGTTTGGCGATTGAGGCAATGCAGGCTAAAAAAGGCACGATTAAGATTATATAAATAATATTTGAGGACACTCCTTGAGAGACCAGGTCGGTAACAAAATGAGAGAGTACAAATAGCGGAGATTTTTCACCCCGTCTGTCAATAATTTTATATTCAATGCCGCGATTCGCCAATATGCCGGTCACATCAGATGTGTCTTTGGCGAGAAAAATCGGATTGATGGCCTCGGGGCGAGTGAGTAAAATATAGCTTGGTTCTATGATATTAAATGTCTGGTACGCTAAATTGGCAGCCGTATCCAAATTATTATCTGAAATAACCGTAAAAAATTTATTTTTGACCAGTTCTTTTGTAGCCGGGTCAAGATCGCGCCAATACAAATTAAATGCTTGAAGCCCAACAGGGGATTGGGTGTAAAAAATAAGGATATCTGAATCTTTAATATAATCGGTTGCCTCTTTGATTTTTTGTACCAGCGCGTCTTCAGTGAGTAGTGTTCCTTCCTTTTCTGCAGTTGGCAGTAATTCTAAAGCTATGCCATTTTCCGCTGCTTGGGCCTGTATGCTTTCAATGGCAGGGACATTGGTCTGGTCAGCAATTAGCAATGCTTTTTTATTAAACACAAATATGTCTTTTTGTGTGCTGACCTGTGTTTGTGCTTGGCGAATAGTAAGCGTTACTGTCTGTTTTCCAATTGTAGAAAATGACCGCACTACTTCTTTGCCTTCTATTTTAGGTCCGGTGCCAAAATCCCAAATGTATTCAGCCGGGAGAGTGGGGGTTGATAGAACTGACTCTGAAGCGTCAAAGATTGCTTTTTTATCTATTCTGATATTCTTTTCAGACGTAATTTTCGCGTCAAGAAAAAAACCGGTGTTTTCTTGCGGTGCGATAAGTTGGGTGTTTTGAGCAGACGCGGGTATGGAAATGATGCTATTTGCTAAAGAGGCAAGTGCGCAAACCGCAAGTATTTTTTGTATCATAAAATGAATAGCTTGGATTAGAAATCTACTATATCACAGGGTGTTTTTTCAGACAATAATATAATTGACAGGTTGAGGAGTTAGAGTTATTGTTATAGGTACTATGAAAAAATTAGCAATTTATTTTTCCGATCCGGAGCCAATGGGGTATCCGTTTAATTCTCCCGTATATCCTTACTGGGAAGTGTATCAAGGTCTTGTTAAAAATATCGAGCAGCATAATATTGCTGTATACATAGTGCGCGGTAATTCTTATGTAGGAAAAGGAGTGTTTTCTAATGGTTGGCAGATACGAGATGGGGTTATGGTGGCGATAGATGAACCAATCGCCGTAGATTTAATATTTAATCGTGATGATAAGAATACAATTCCTGCAATTTACGATTGTGCTATTATTAATCATCCTGACTTAGATCAGATTTGCGTTGATAAAGTCGCTACCGCTGAGCTTTTTCCAGACTTTTCACCTAAAACCGCCGCCATCCACTCATATAAAGAATACGAACAGGTAGTTAATGGATGGGAATTAAAACAAGCAGATAAAATTGTTGTAAAGAAAAACTTTTTATCCGGCGGGCGAGGCATATATATACGACCAGTATCCGAAATCAGTGAATCCTTATACGATAATTGGAATGATGTTTTGCTGCAGGAATTTATAGATAACTCTGTCGGTATCCCGGGTATTGTAGATGGTTTGCATGACATTCGGGTTATTACTATCAACGGTAATCCGGTTTTTATGTTGGTGCGAGTGCCTAAACCGGGTTCTTTTTTGGCAAATGTCTCGCAGGGAGGCAGCGAAGTTCAGGTTCGGCTAGAACAAATACCCCCTGCATTGCTTGCTATGGTTCAGCAAATTAATCTCCAGTTAGCGCAGTATCGTCCAAGTATTTTTGCTTCAGATTTTGTTAATTCAGATCAAGGTTTTAAACTTGTTGAGCTAAATTCGCGCCCAGCAGTTTGCGTGCCTTCTTTATCGGATGATGCTCGCAGGTATATGGATGCTATGGCGGAGATGCTTGTCGGTGCGTTATCTTAGAGTTTAATTTTTATTTTTTTGTTAAGGATATTCTTATAGTATATGTCGCTATCTAAACCGTTATATTTCGTGCGGTCTTTACCCGAAGGAGAAGTGCAAGAAGAGGAAATTGATCCATTTTTGTCCACTCAAATGATTATTGAAGAGGCCCAAAAGATGGGTGTTAGTGCTTTTGTGATACCTGATACCGACGTTGTGCAATTGCAATATAAAAATAAAATCCTAACTTTTAGAGAAAGAATTCCAAGTACTACTAATTTTACTGGCGTGGAGTCTTGCTACGATAAGCAGTTATGCAAAGTAATGCTTAAAAGATCAGGTTTATCTGTGATGCCTGGATATACTATATATCAATCAGATTCCGATGATCGAATTAAATCAATATGGGATTCGCTGCAAAAACCGCTAGTTCTTAAGCCTGCAAAAGGATCGCATGGAAAAGGTGTTGAAATGGAACTCTTTGATTTTAATGAATGTCTAGAAAAAATTCGATTATATTTTAAAAATCCATTATATCCAGGCCTCCTTATTTTGGAGGAAATGTTTGTTGGGCACGAATATCGTATTATGGCCACCCAAGAAAAAGTGCTTGCCATTATGGAGCGAATCCCGGCCCATATTATCGGTGACGGTGTTCATACAGTTAGTGAGTTGATTGAGGTTGAAAATACAAAGCCGTTGAGAAATATCTCGCAGCATTTGTACCCTCATATTATGTTAGATCATAATTCGGTTGCCTTGCTTAAAGATCAGGATTTAACCGAAAAATCTGTTCCAAAAAAGGATCAGTTAGTGCGTTTGCAAAAAGTTTCAAATATTATGGCTGGTGGTGTTGCTGTTGATAGAACTGATAATGCGCACCCTTCTGTTAAGCAAATTGCAATTGATGCAGTTCGAGCAATTCCGGGTCTAAGTTGGTCGGGGATTGACTTTATGTGCAAAGATCTTTCTCAGCCACAATCTGTAGAAACATATACAATTATAGAAATGAATTCCGCGCCTGAGTTTGCGATGCATGATCTGCCGATGCAGGGCAAATCTCGAGAGGTAACCAAAGAATTTGTCTATCTCATGTTTCCGGAGCTTAGGTCTTAAATTTTTTAATACAAATTTTCACTTCATATTTTCTTCCTCTTGATCATCGCAAAAACACACGCTTTATTAGGCGTGTGTTTTTATAATGCGGAGAGGGAGGGATTCACCCCTTTGGGGTGTAAACTTCTCATCCCATTCCGATTTTCAATTTGGCGGAGAGGGAGGGATTCGAACCCTCGGTGCCTTGCGGCACACAGCTTTAGCAAAGCTGCACAATCGACCACTCTGACACCTCTCCAGGTGTGTTTGGCGGAGAGACTGGGATTCGAACCCAGGGTCCACTTGCGTGGACTACGGTTTAGTAAACCGTTGCTATCGACCGCTCAGCCATCTCTCCAACATGTTTGGTAAAAACAGTGTATCAAAAAATCGTATAAAGTCAATCTGATTATAGGTTTTCCAGATCAAGCACTTGGTCAATTGTAATCTGTTCTACAAATTCTGGTACGTGGCTTACCAATATAATAGCGCCTTCAAATTCATCCAGCGCTTTGGCGATAATTGGCAGGTGTCGGAAATTGATATGGTTGGTCGGTTCATCCATAATTAACAATCCTGGTTTTTGCAGCACAAAACGCGCGTAGCATAAGAGCCCTTTTTGACCTTCAGATAGTGATCCAACTTTATTTTTGAGCAGCTGTGCCGGCAAAAGAAATTGAGCGGCGGTAGCGAATATTTCTTGGTTCCATGGGTTAGGCATCATTTCTTCCAAAGCCTGGTAGGCGGTTTTTTCAAAATCAAGCCCGGAAAAATCCTGTCGGTAATAACCGACTCGGATGTCGGGAGAAATAGTCGCGCCTTCTTCAGTTCCATGAGCGAGCGCGTATAGCAAGGTGCTTTTGCCTATGCCGTTTGGTCCTTTTAAAAGCAGACGTTGTTTTTTGCGCAAAGAAACAGGTGGGAGCAATGTTTTGCGAACAGGTTCATTATTTATCATAACCCCAACCGATTTAATTTCTACCATTGGTCCGATAATCTCGGTTTGAGAAGGTATGGTAAATTCATTGATAGTTTTGTCTTCTTGGCGTTCGTCAACCATGTTTTCTTCCGCGTCTTCCACCTGGTCGCGCAGTTTGCTGGCTAATTTTCTCATCTTGCCGCCTTTGTTGGCGAAAAAGTTTATTTTATCTTTGCGGTCTTGAATGCTTTTGCGGAGCTGTGCGTTTTTCATGCGTTCGCGTTCAATTCTGGCTTCAATTTCACCAAGCACGTTGTAATAGTCGCCAACGTATTGTTCTATTTTTTGAGTGTATGAATCAAGATACAACACGCCGTCAGTAAATGCGTTTAAAAAGTTCGCATCATGAGAAATAACCAGGCATGTTTTTTGGTAGGAGATTAAGAATTGAGTGAGGTGCTCTATACCCGCGGTATCAAGATTGTTAGTTGGTTCATCTAACAGCAAAATATCAGGCTGCTGAATAAGCGCGTAAGCAAGAAGTAAGCGCGCCTGCTGGCCTCCGGAAAATTGTTTTATTTTTTTATCTAAAGGGGCGTTTAGGTGAACAACGTCCAAAATGTCGGCGATTCGTTTTGGCAGATCGTATACTTTTTTCTGGAATAACTGACCAAAAAATTCTTCTATAGTTTTTTCCAAATTTTCTGGCTTCATGACCTGGGTAGCGATGGCTATGGAAGCGCCGAGGCTGATATTTACCTGGCCCACCTCTGGTTTTAAATCGCCAGTTATGAGTTTAAAAATAGTGCTTTTTCCGGCTCCGTTTTGTCCCATGATGGTGATCTTAGAGTTTTTGCGTACCGAAAAATTAGCCTCTTCAAGAATCGGCTTGTGGGAATTGTAAGAAAAAGATACGTTGTCAAAACTTATAATAACGTTTTCTTGTGCCATATATGCATAAATAGATGGCTTATTATAGCAGATAATAGGGGAGGGGTCAACTCAAGGTAAGCCGCTTTTGTTGACACAAAAGCCTGAGCAGGATAGAATATCTGAAAAGTTGCAAGCTAAATTAGCCGGTTAATGACCGGAAAAATTTTATATTTTTTTAAAACTCTCTGTATGAAACAACGAATCGTTAGTATGTTAAAGGTGTTGGTATATCTTACTTTTTTTGTGCCGTTGCTTGTTTTTCCAACCTCGTTTATCTTTCCGTTTATCGTGCCAAAAATTCTAGTATTCCGATCTTTGGTTGAGCTAATGATCGGCGCCTATGTTCTGCTGTTAATAATAAATTGGTCTGAATTTAGACCAAAATTTTCTTGGTTGAATGTAGCGGTGGCAGGATTTTTTCTAAGCTTTGCTATTTCAACTTTTGCCGGTGTAGATTGGTATCACAGTTTTTGGGACAATCACGAAAGAATGTTAGGGTTGTTTACTATTTTTCACTATATTGCTTATTATTTTATTGCCACTTCTTTGTTTAAGACATGGGATGACTGGAAAAAAGCCCTGCGTGTTTTTTTGATCGCCGGTTCATTAGTTATGTTAGTGGGGATTTTGCAGATATTTAATCCTAATTTATTGTTAAATCAGGGATCCCCTCGTATTATTGCTACACTTGGAAATGCTATTTATGTGGGAGGATATGGTATGTTTTTGATCTTTGTGTCATTTTTACTTTTTCTTAAAGAAGAAAATAAAATTTGGAAGTGGGCATCGGTTTGTGTAGGATTGCTCGCTTTTGCAGCTCTTATTTTTAGCGGCACCCGCGGTTCTATGTTGGGTCTTGTGGCCGGGTCTGCGGTTATGCTGTTTGGGTATATTATATTTTTACGTGATTTTCCAAAAACCAGAAAAATTTTAGTTGCTATTGCCGTGCTGGGTTTTGCTCTTATAGCTTTGTTGTATGTGTTTAGAAATAGTGAGCTTGTTCAAAAAATTCCGGCGGTCAATCGTGTATTTGAAACTTCGCTTGAAACTATAAAAAATAGTCCGCGCTGGTTGGCGTGGGAATCAGCTGTTGAGAGTTGGAAAGAGAAGCCTGTGTTTGGGTGGGGTCCAAACAATTTTTTCTACGCCTTCAATAAATATTACCAATCTAAATCATTGCGTTTTGGTTATGGTGAAACTTGGTTTGATAATGCGCATAATATTTTAGTTAACACATTGGCGGTTCAGGGCCTTGTAGGTTTGGTTACATACTTGTTGGTGTTTGTAGCTAGTGTTGGAGTAGTTGTGTTGGCTCGTAGAAAAAAAGTTTTAGATCTTAATCTTGCAATTATCAGTGTCGGTTTTCTTGTAGCTCATTTGGTGCAGAGTATCACTGTTTTTGAAAATCCAACCTCCTATCTTTATTTTATGTTTTGGTTGGCAATGACTGGATCTCTTGCGTATATTAAAAAAGAGTTAGCTGTAGCATCAGGGACTAAAAATACTGTCTCAACAATTCGTCCGGATAGTGTTGTAAGTACGGGTAGTGTGGTTACAACAGGATTGGTATTTGCCCTGTTAATTTTTGTGTTTAATATACAGCCGGCACGAGCTAACATGAAAACACTGGAAGCGCTTAAGTATCTTAGCTACCAGCCTGATGCGGGCATTGATTTAATGAAATCTGCTTTGGCGTTTAACTCGCCGCATATAGATGATATTCGCAGTGACTTAGCTCGTACAGTTGCCCAGGTGTTAACTGGCGATACAAGTAAGATTGGTAAAGAAAAGAGTTTGGAGATGTTTTCAATCGCCTCTGACGCGCTTAAGGCAAATATCGAGCTTCATCCCTATGATATTAGAAACTACTTAACTCTAAGCCAGTTGAGCCAGTCTGGTTATGGGTTAACCGGCGATGTTAAGTATATCGGAGATTACGGAACATATCTGCAAACCGCTTTATCGTATTCTCCTAAACGTCAGCAAATTATATATAATATTGCTAATTTTAATTTGCAAATTGGAAAGATGGACGAAGCAGTAAAATTAATTGAGGGCACTATCACCGATGATCCAAAAGTAACAGAAGGATATTGGCGCCTTGCCTACTTATATCAATTAACCGGTAAAACAGAAAAGGCCCATGAAATAATTGATGAAGCCATTAAAAATGGCGTTGTATTTAGCCCGAAAGATCAAGGCGTAATTGCTGAGATTTTTAAGACATCCCCAGTTAAATAATTTACTGTTTGTTTAAAACAAACTTAATCATGCTATGAATATTAGTAATTTCAAGATTAAGTTTTCGGACAGAAAACAAAATTACGCGCTGTTTGGGCTTATTGTGACTGTCGCTTTGTGTGTAGGTTTTTTTACGTGGGGTAAAATGCAGATGGGGGATAGTTCGGTAGAATTAACTTATGGAACTATGGTGAAATCCGGGCGCGTTCCATATGTTGACTTCTATATGCATATCATGCCACTAACTTCGTATGTTGCGAGTTTTTTGTTGCTAGCTAAATTGCCAATCCATGCGGCGAACATTTTAGGCGCACTTAACATTTTTGCAGCTTCTTTGATTGTTTTTGCTAGTGCGCATGTTCTGAAGCTTTCATTTCGGGAGAAAGTATTGAGCCTGCTGCTGTTTTTTGGCGTGTATACTACCACTTTGCCTAGTTTTAATCATCATTCCTTTGATGTAACACTTTCTGCTTGTGTTGCTTTTTGCCTTATAGGCTTAATAAGGGCCGTTTCAAAAAAAGAAATTTATATATGGGCAGGAGTAGTAGCGGTATGTTCGGTTGCAAATTTTTTTGTGACGCAAACATACGGCATGGCTTCAATGGCATTAGGTCTATTTGTGCTGTTTGCCGACTATGTATTGAATAAAAACAAACTAAGCATACGTAAATTATTTGTTTTAGTCAGCGCTCAACTTTTGTGTCTGTTTATATTTTTGGGCAGTTTCGTCATGTTTGGTAAGATTTCTTTGCAGAAAATGTATGAATCAACGTTTGCTACTGGCTATCAGCAGTACACAGGCACTTATGGTTACGGCACAATTTGGCGCACTTCAATTACCAACGTTCGGAGTCTGTATTACAAGCGGTTTGCTCCCGCAAAAGATGTGGTACAGCAGTCAAATACCGCTGTAGAATTCGGGCAAGAGCCCGATCTGTTGCCGGAAGGGCTGTTTTATAAGGTATTTTTGAAAAAATCGAGTCTTCTGTTTTCCGTGTTTTCTCTGTTTGGCCTGTTTTTTATAATTTACATGGCAATATATATAGTGTATATTTTTTTAAAAAAGATTAGATATAAAGAACCTATTGAACCTGTTTTTTTGCTTTGGACAGGTATGGTCGGTATATTTTTTGCCTCGTCCATTTTGGTGTTTCAGATGAATTTTAGTGTATTTTTCATGATCTTTGTGTTGTGGCTTTTTAACGTTAAACAGGAAATGAATGGTAAATTTTTATTTTTTAATAACGTGTTCAATGTTGTGGCTGGTGGGCTGGTGGCGCTTTTGTTTGTTAGTAATTTTACTATTTTATATTTTGATTTTAAAACTAGAGATTATTTTCTGAGTAAAACAAAAAATGAAAATGTGTGGGTGCCAATGTCGTATTACAAAAGCTTTTCTGCTCAATTCCGGGATCTTTCGTTGTTCTTAGATGCTGGCCAGGAGGCAGGCAGTTTAGCTGCATACCCGCGAGCGTCAGAAATTTATTATTTATTGGGCAAAATTCCTCCTGCCGGTTTTCCTTTGGTTTCTTTTTATAGGCCTGGCGGCGCGTATGGGGCAACTTTAGACGGCGCAGAAAACAGTAAAATTGTAATTATATTTGAGCCAAAGTTTTATGGCTCCGATTTAGGTGAGGAGCATGCGTTTGCTATGAAGCAGATACAGCCCGCGCTTGATAAAAATTTTACTCTGTCTTTTAGTAGTGCGTATTTTAAAATTTATAAACATTTATAATATGCCAGAAACATATGATTTGTCGGTAGTTGTCCCAGCGTATAATGAAGCCGGTAATATTCCGTTGCTTACTGCTCGGTTGGCCGAAGTGCTGTCTTCTCTTGTGCCTAACTATGAAATTATTATTGTTGACGATGGGAGTGTTGATGGCACTGCGCAGATAGTTCATGATTTGCAGCAGCGCGATCGGCGTATTAAGCTGATTTGCCTGTCTCGTAATTTTGGTCATCAGGCAGCTTTGCATGCAGGGCTTGATTATAGTCTTGGAAAAGCCGTGGTGACAATTGATGCTGATCTTCAACAGCCGCCTGAGCTCATTAAAAAAATGTTTCAAGAATATAAAAATGGCTACGATCTAGTGCTTGGCGAGCGAGTGTTTAATAATGACGGTAGAAAAATTAAAAATACTTTTAGCCGACTTTTTTATTTTATTTTAAATAAAATAAGCAATGTGGAATTTCGATCTAGTGTTGCCGATTTTAATTTATATGATAGAAAAGTAATAGATGTGCTTAAAAAAATGCCGGAAAAAGACAGGTTTTTACGAGGGTTGGCTCAGTGGGTTGGATTTCAAAAAACCTATATTCAATATGAAGCAGATAGGCGCAATAGCGGCGTGAGCAAGTATGGTATTAATAAGATGTTTAAGCTTGCCATAACCGGAATTACTTCTTTTTCGGCATTTCCGTTAAGGCTGGCTTGGTGGTTTGGTCTTTTAGTAACGCTAAGTGGCGTTGTATATGGGGGCTATATTTTATTGGAATATATTTATTTTCCGGAGCGTCTTATTGCCGGTTGGACATCTCTTATTATTGCTGTATTAATTATTGGTGGCGCACAGCTGATTATTTTGGGCATTATTGGAGAATATCTTTTTAAGATGTTTTACGAGGTTAAAGGCCGTCCTTTATACATAGTAAATTATACCGATGGATTTGGTGATAACGCTCGGTAAGAAATATTCCTTGAGTTATATATGAATATAGAAATACAATGTGATGTGTGTGGGCAGCGGGTATGGAAGGATTACAGCCTCCGTTTAATGGAATGTGTTATCTGTGGTTTGGTGCGGGCTAAAATGAATCCAAGTGCGGCTGAGTTAGAGCAGGCGTATAAGGAAAATTATTTTTTTGGTGAAGAGTATTTTGATTATTTTCAAGATAGGCCCGCATTGGAAAAAAATTTTAGAAATCGCCTAAAACGCTTAGAAGCATATCTTTCGCCAAGCTCCATATTGTTAGAAATAGGTTGTTCATACGGATTTTTTTTAAATTTATGCAAAGAAAAAGCTAAAAAAATTGTTGGGTATGATATAACAAAAGAAGGTGTAGAGTACGCAAAAAAAGAGCTCGGTTTAGATGTATATTGCGATAGTTTTATGAATTATGAGGGAGAAAAGGCAGATATGGTTTGTCTTTGGGATGTGGTAGAGCATTTACCTAACCCGGATCAGATTATAGGCAAAATCTCATCCTCAATAAACAAAGGAGGGCATATTGCGCTTACAACTGGGGATATAGGTGCTGTTGCAGCCAGAATTCGCAAAGATAAGTGGCGCATGGTGCATCCCCCAACTCATCTTTTTTACTTTGATAAAAAAACTATAACGAAACTTTTGGCAAAACACGGTTTTAGAATCGTTTATTTTGGCCACACTACAATTTATCGCAATGTAGACTCTGTGTTTAATCAGCTTGCGGGGAAACAAAATCCGCAAAGCATCAGCTCTAAGATTTTAAAGTTCTTGCATGGTGTAGTAAAAAAACTCGGTTTACATAAAGTAAACTTCGGTTTGAATCTATTTGATATTATGGAAGTTATTGCGGAAAAAAAATGATCTAACGAGATGTGCTGCTAATGAATTGTTTTATATCTTCTAAAACCATATCTTTAAGATAAAGATATGGTTTTTTGCTTTGCCATATGCTTCCATATTTAGTATGAATATCATAGGTTTGCGAAGGAGGGGTAGATGGGGCTGGCAGTTCTAAGGCAAAGACATTTTTGGCAAGTTCGGCTAATAATAAGGGCTCGGTAACAAAATTAACTATTGGCAGTTTATGTTGTAAAGATATCTCAATGTCTTTCCAGATATTATTTAGGTTATAAAATTGAAGTAAATTTTGAGGGTGGATATAAGTGAGATTATTATTCATTAAATCAAAGAGAGGGTTTTTTTTCAAACCAGGGCCAAATAAGCCCGGCAGTCTGATTATAAGAGTGTTAAAATTCTGTTCAGCAAATTCCTCCAGGAGGCGTCGGTGTTTGCCGTATGGCTGTAGCATGCCTATATCAATTTTACACGATTCATCAATTCCTTGAGTTTGAGAATAAACATCAATGGTGGAAATTAAAATTAATTGGTTTGTTTTTATTTTTTCTAAGTTTTTAATGAGCCGGTGAATAGTTGCCAGATCTTGATCTGGTTCTTTATTTGCAAGCCACTTAACCGCAGGCACACCAGCACACACTACAGTTTCAAATTCTTTACCGCATATATCTTCTATATTTTTTGAATTATATAAAAATTCAAAAGCGTGCTGGGCTAAAATATTGCTGCCAACAAATCCGGTGTATCCAATTAGAGCTTGGTTTTGGGTCATGTTGGGTGCGAGAAAATTTTATTTATGGTAGTTGGGAGCGGTAATACTCAACAGTATTTTTAATGCCTTGTTTATGGTCAAAAAAACTGAAGTCCGGAAAGATTTTTCTAAATTTTTGATCGTCTAAAATTTTAACTGGCGCTCCATCTGCGTATTTTGTATTAAATAGAAGCGAGCCTTTAAATCCGACAGCTTCCGCGATAAACTCAGCAGATTGTTTAATTGTGTAACCTTTATTTTGAGCAAGATTTATTGGGTATACGAGGTTTTCTGGGGTGGTAATGCCGGCTATAAGAATTTGTACTACATCATCTATGTATGCCCATTCGCGAACAGGGTTTCCTGTGCCCCATATTTCAAATGTGCTGTCTTGCCGTTTTTGCGCCTCTAGCATGCGAATAATCATGCCGTTAAGGGCATGAGTTTTGTTTGGGTCGGTCGCATCCCCAGGTCCAAATGTGTTTGGAATAAGAAAGTTCGCAGTTTTTATGCCGTATTGTTTTTCGTAGCATTTAGATATTACGTATAAAAAACGTTTTGAATTTCCATACGAAAATACAGAGTCATGCACTTCGCCATTCCACCATTCTGCTTCAAGTTGAATATCGCTTGTGCCTGGGTATGAGCAATTGGATAAGGGATTTATGATTTTTGTTTGAGGGCAGACCGCAGCTACTGCTTTGTAGATGTTGAGTGACATTTGAATGTTGTCGGATATTACATCGGCGGCGTATGTAGTAACATAGTGCAGACTACCAACATGGGCTGCGCAATTTATAATCACATCCGGCCTGGTTTTTTGTAGGAATTCTTTAAAAACTTCGTAATTACTTATATCAACTGATTCTTTTCTAGAGGCTGAAATTACTGTGTGTTCGGGGGTGGCGGCCAAATGGCTCAAAACATTTTTGCCAACAAAACCGCTACCGCCTAAAACTAAAATTTTTAAACCCATACAATTATATTTTAGTAGGCTGACATGTTAGAGAAAGGGTTAGAAAACTGTATAGTTTGGATGCCTTTTATCAGTTCATCTATACCTTTCTCAAATGATATTTGAGTCTCAAAACCTTTGCTGCGGATTTTTTCATAAGAAACTTCGTAATCTCTTTGGTCTGGGTCTGGTATTCCTTTGTCAACAAAGAGCGCTTCAAAATTTATTTTTTCTTTTATCATCATGGCAACTTCTTCTTTTGTTTTGTTCATTTTTTCAGATCCGATATTATATACTTCGTTTTTCATGGCATCAAAATGTTCTATGCCAAACAAGTAAGCATTTACAATATCGCGAACATGGATAAAAGTACGTTTAAAGTTTTTATCATAAACTACTAAGTATCTGTTTTTAATAGCATTAAAAACAAAATCGTTAGGCATTAAATCGAGGCGTAAGCGCGGTGATAAGCCAAAGGCTGTGGCAAACCTATATGCTATGGCATTGCCCTTGCCCATCACTTCTTGCTCGGCTCGTAACTTTGTTTCGCCATATGTGGACAGAGGTTTTGTGGGTAAAGATTCTGTGCATAATTCTTCTACTTTTCCATAGACGCTGCCAGTAGAGGCGTAGAATAGTTTTTGAGATATATCACGCGCATCGTTAATATTGGCAGTGCCAAAGTGGTTTACCTCTTGGGCGAGCTGGGGGTCTTTTTTGCATGCCGGAGCTCCGACTATGGCTGCTAAATGTATAATAATATCCATGCCCTCCACGGCCTTTTTAACGGTTTCTAAATTTCGGATATCTCCTTTAATAAACTCAAAGTTTTCATTAATAAAATAAGGCAAGAGAGATGTTTGGTTGAAAACGAGGCTGTCTAGCACCCGCACACTATGGCCTTTAAATAGCAGTTGGGGGACTAGAGAGGACCCGATATATCCTGCGCCGCCTGTAACAAGAATTTTCATAAAATTATATTAAAATATAATGCTTATATTAAGGTAAAGCGTAGCACCTTTTTTGATAAACGTCAATTTTTATCTGAAATAATAAAAACGCGTTTTTTAGCTAATTTTAGTTTTCCAAATTGTCTTTTATAAATATATTTTTTACCGTCTCTTTTTTTGGATGTATAGAGTCGTAAAAATCACTATCTTTTAAATTATAATGATTTGGGTTGTAAGATCCTATGATTGATGCGTTATATTTTTTTGATATATCCCGTACGTAGTCTTCGACGCTAATTGCAAGGTTGCAGCTCGGATTGCTCTGTATTTCTGTATAAGTGATTGGGTGAAAAGGGGCAAGCCAGACTGTAATTTTTATATTTTGTTTTTTAAGCGCGTTTAAAAAAGTATTAAATATGGAAATTTTAGTCTTGCTCAGCTGCCGATTGAGTTCGGTGGGGCACAAGGTTTTGGATGCATTAATTTCCATTGTAACGTCCTCTGGTTTTTTCATTCTTATTTTTTGGCTTTCGGCGATGCTGCCATCCGCATGGACTACTGGTAAGAAAGAATCTGAATCAGTGGTGGGGGAATATAGGGTTTTATGATTGAGAAAACGAGCTGACATGGTAAGTAATATTCTTTCAATCGTGTATTGAATATGCGGTAAATAGAAAAAAGTTTTATATTTTTCTTGATAATAGTAAAAAGCCATGGAAATATTTTGAGGTGTAAAATTATTTTTGTTGAAGGTGTAAAATTCCTTTCGCAAGTCAATCCATCTTTTTGGTTTGGCTTTGTATTCGCTTAAAACCCATGGGTCAACTCCAATAATTATTTCTTTGGGAACGGTGTTTTTTTTGACGAGTAGCTGATATATGCCGATATAATCTTCAAGATCAGCACCAGTTACGCTATGATTAAAAAAAGTTTTATTTTTAAAAAAATCTTTATCAATTTTGGTTGATCTGCTTGACCCTAAAACGATAATGTCTTTTTTTTCAGACTGTGTAATATAATATTTATGAGCTATACGATCATCATAGTCAAAAGAGAAAGCTATATTATTTTGATTTAGCCAGGATTGGGCGATAGCGTATTCAGGTGCGTTAAAAAACCTAGCATTTTGGCTAAGCCACTGAATGGCTATTAAAATTAAAAATAGCGGAGAAAATAAGGCTAGTTTGAATAAAAGTTTTTTCATACGCAACAGCTGCTAGCAGAATTTAAAATTGAAAATAAATAAAACTTTCCTGGTTAAACAGGCCAAATAATAATATTGAGCTAAGAATTAAATAATATACCATCCATCGAAAGTACCATTTTCTATTATTTAGTATATCTTCTGGTTCTTGGCCGGCAGACTCGGCGCTTCTTTGAGCTGTTTCTATTATAAAAATAAATAAAATAGCAATGCTAAAATTTAATATGCCTCGTCCTAGTAGAATGTGCTGTTTTACATATCCAATATTTATTATTTGAGTAAACATGTCTAGGCCCGTGAAAAGATGGGTTATAATATAGCCCGCATCCTGTAGGCTGTTGGCGCGAAATAAGATCCACGCAAAACAGGCAAATAAAAACATTATGAGTTTGTTAAAAAATATTTTGACTCGCAATAAGCGAGCCGAGCTTATTAAGGGTGGAATTTTTTGTGATAGAAGGCTAAAAATATTTTTTTCAATTATTAAGTATAAGCCGTTTAATCCTCCCCAAAATACATATGTCCAGCTTGCGCCATGCCATAGTCCGCTAAGCAAGAATACAATCATAACATTGCGCATGTTTTTTAATGAAGATACTCGGCTTCCGCCAAGCGGTATGTATACATAATCTTTAAACCATGAGGATAGCGAGATATGCCAGCGCTGCCAGAATTCCGTTATGGATTGGGCATTGTATGGATTTTTAAAATTAATCATAAGCTCAAATCCCATGATTCGTGCCGCGCCTCGGGCGATGTCGGAATATCCGGAAAAATCAAAATAAATTTGGAAAGCGAAAAAAATAGTTGCTACGATAAGCTGCCATCCGCTGTAATTATGTATGTTATTGTAAACTAAATTGGCAAATTCTGCCGAACGATCTGCAATTACGGTTTTTTTTAAAAAACCGAGTGTCATCAATTTAAGCCCCGAAACCGTTTTTTGGTAGTTAAAATAATGCTGTTCTTTAAATTGATGCAATAGATTCTGGGGTCTTTCGATAGGGCCAGCCACTAGTTGCGGATAAAACATGACATATAAGGCAAAGATGCCTAAATTTTTTTCCGCCAGCTGCTTTCCTTTGTAGACTTCTATAACGTAGCTAAGGCTTTGGAATGTATGAAACGATAGTCCGATAGGCAGAAGCATGTTAAGTAGGGGAAGCGAATAGTTCCAGTGCAGCGCTTTTGCTAAAAGATTGATGTTTGAAATGCCAAAATCAGCGTATTTAAAGACAGCTAGCAATCCTACGTTGCTTAGTATGCTAAAAAATAAAAACCATTTTTTTTTGACTTGATTTTGTTCGCGTGCGATGATGATGCCGAGGCAGTAATCAGTTAAAATAGTGATAGCCAAGATTAAAATGTATTTTGGTATAAAATACATGTAAAAAAATACGCTGGCTGATAGAAGCCAGGCCCAGCGCATGCGGTGGGGGGTTAAAAAATAAACCGCAGTAACAGTCGGAAAAAAAATTAAAAATGCAAAAGAATTAAACAGCATGATTTGTAGCGAATTGTATTGCTTCTAATATAATACACCTTATGCCTTTGGTCAATTTATTGACTTGTTATACAGGTGTGTTACTATTCTGTTGTTGTAATTAAATTTTTTTATATGCTAAAGAAAATAAAAGATCTTATTCTAGACCCTTATCCAGTTCGCACTGTTGCAAAACAAATCATTAAAAAATTCGGCAGTTATGAACAGCGAGTTAAGCTGGGTGCGGTGGATCGGCCGGATTATGGGTATTGCGTGTATAATGCAGCGCAGTTGGCCAAAAAATTGGGTTATAAAAAAATAAGTGTTCTTGAGTTTGGTGTGGCTAAAGGTAACGGTCTTCTTAATTTGGAGTATCATGCGGCAGAAGCGTACAAGTTATTTGGTGTAGAAATTGAGATTTATGGTTTTGATACTGGAGAAGGGTTGCCTGAGCCGGTAGATTATCGTGATTTGCCGTATCATTGGAAAAAAGGTTTCTACAAGATGGATGTGGCTGGCTTGAAGGCAAAATTAAAAAAAGCAACCCTGGTTTTGGGCGATGTTAAGGACACTTCAAAAGATTTTTTTGAGAAATACAATCCCGCGCCAATTGCAGCTATTTCCTACGACCTTGATTTTTACTCATCAACTGTAACTGCTCTTAAAATGTTGGAAGCAGATGAAAAATATTACCTGCCTCGTATTTTCTGCTATTTTGACGATGTAATTGGCACTGAAATAGAATTATACAATGATTTTATTGGAGAAAGATTAGCGATTAATGAATTTAATAATACGCACGATCATATTAAGCTTGGCTTGCCATATCACTTTTTAGATCATAAAGTGGCGCAACCTTGGTTTGGAAAAATTTGGATCGGACATTTCTTTAAACATAGTCGCTATAATGCATTTGTGAGCACTGAAGGGCAGTAAATTATCCAAGTGAATGACTGTACTTTTTCTTTTAATTGCCAAATTAATACCTCTTTATATAGTGGTTTTGTTTGGTTTTTTGGCCGGCAGGTTTTCTGAAGTAAAAAAAGAAACTGTTGCCAATTTGCTTATCTATATTATTACGCCAGTGGTGGTGTTTGGCGGGGTATTTTCCGCGCCTATCACCGCATATGCCCTGTTTTTACCTATACTTTTCTTTGTCTTAGCCGCCAGTATATGTGTGTTGTATTATTTTATTTCTGGCTTATTTTTTAAAACATCTGAGAGAAATATTTTGGCCTATGCAGCGGGTGTGGGCAATGTTGGGTATTTTGGATTGCCAATTGGTTTGGCGCTGTTTGGCCCGCAACAGATGGGTGTTATGGTATTAATTGTTCTGGGGTTTATTTTATATGAGCATTCTCTAGGTTTTTTTATAGCAGCCAAAGGACAGTTTTCCAGCAGGCAAGCGTTAAAAAAACTTTTAAAACTACCTGCGCTACATGCTTTTTTCTTTGCCTTGTTCTGTAATATTGTTGCGTTTCCCTTAAGTCCGTTTATAGATGATTTGCTGGTAAGTTTTAGGGGAGCGTATACCGTGCTCGGCATGATGCTGGTTGGATTAGGCCTATCGCAGATTAAATCTGCGTCAATTGATTATATGTTTAGCGGTCTAGCTTTTGTTGCTAAGTTTTTGATTTGGCCCATTGTTATAATGGGTATTATTTTTATTGATTCAAGATGGCTTAATTTTTATGACGCGTCGATATATCAAATAATGTTTCTTATGTCGATTGTCCCGTTGGCGTCAAATACGGTTGCGTTTGCGGCTAAATTTAATCTTTTTCCAGAAAAATCTGCGTTTACTGTTTTGTTGAGCACGCTTTTTGCGTTAATCTATATACCAATCGTCATTTTTTTTGCCACTCCTTTCATTGCTCGTATCGCTCTGTAAAGATTGACCGGGTCGGTTTTTTAATATACTATTATTGAGTAATAGGTTCTTTTAAATTAGTTTTTTTAAATTAAAATGTATTGGTATGCAGGAAAAGAACTATATATGTAAAATTTGCTCTAATACTAATGGAAACAAGGCTTTTTTCCCAAAAGAGATGATGTTTGGGACGCGTGAAGAATTTGAGTACTTTGAATGCGGTAATTGCGGATGTCTTCAAATTTATGCTATCCCGACTGATATGGCGCCATATTATCCAGATAATTATTATTCTTTTGGTAATATTCAGTACGTTCATAAGCCTTGGAAAATTTTTTTGAAGAAAAAATTAATTCAGTATAAGATTTTTAAACAAAAAACATGGATTGGAAGATTGATGGCGGTTAAATATTCTGATCCAGAGGATTTTTATCCATGGTTGGAAAAAATCAAACCAGCGTTTAATGCTTCTATTTTAGATGTTGGCTGCGGTTCGGGAAATTTACTTTTAAAATTAAGAAAATCAGGGTTTGTTAATGTGTATGGAATAGATCCGTTTATTAAACAAGATATTGTTTATGCGGGCGGTGTTCGTATTTATAAAAAACCCATCACCGATTTGTCGGCATTGCACGATATGATTATTTTTAATCATTCATTAGAACACATGGAGAATCAACAAGAATTGTTAAGCAAAGTTTTTTCATTGCTCAAGCCCGGGGGGTGTGCGTTGATTCGTATACCGGTGACTAGCACGTATGCCTGGAGAACGTATGGTATTAATTGGGTGCAACTTGATGCGCCGCGCCATTTCTATCTGCATACAGTACGCAGTATGGATATTCTAAGGAAGAAAGCTGGTTTTAGCGATATGGAAGTTAATTTCGATTCTAATGATCTGCAATTTTGGGGTAGTGAGCAGTATGTGCAGGGTATTCCTCTGCGAGATCCGCGATCGTATGCCGAGCATTATGATGATGTACTCTTTAGTAAAGAGCAAATGCGTGCATTTCGAGAAAAGGCGGAGCTTTTAAACGGCCAAAATGATGGTGATATGGCATGTTTTTATTTGCGTAAATAAGACCGGCGGTTGTTGTATGCTGCAAATTTTACCAATATTTAAAAAAGGTGTTAAAAATTTTTTGGAGAATCCGATTTTTTTTTCATTAAGGCAGATATATAGATTTTTTGTTGTGCTTCCGTTTGAAGCGATAGTCTCGTTGTACGCTCTTACTTTGCCAAAAGAGCAACAGGCCCTGGCGGAGCCAAAAGATTTTTATTTCTTAATAACGTCAGTTATTTATCCTGTTGTTGGAAGGAATGTAACGTATGGCACAACACGGTCTGTGTTTAATGCTGAAGATAGAGCTTCTCAGACGCTTAAAACAATTGAGTCGATTCGCCGTAAAGTGCCTGGCGCAAAAATATGTCTTATTGAAGCGGGTTTAAAGCAAAATTTGCCAGCACATATTTCAGAAAAAGTTGATCAGTACCTCTATTTGGGTGATAAGAAAATTGTGCGGTGGGCTTGCGATAGCAGGTTCAAAAGCCTGGGCGAAGCGGTTATGTTGCTTTGTGCAAGCGCGCATATACCAAAATCAGCAGATTTTTATTTTAAAATCAGCGGTCGATATTTTTTAGATGAAGATTTTGATATTCAAAAATGGAAAGATGGCTTGATGTTGTTTTATTTTTTACAGCACGATTATGTTTCTACTCGGTTATATGGTTTCAGAAAAGAGGTTTTTCAGATGTGGCGCCTTGCTCTGATTAAAGGGTTGCCGTTCGCGGTCATTGGTTATGCGATTGAGAATACTTTGGTTTCGTTTATTCCTAAAAAATATATTACTAAAATTGAAAAAATAGGCGTAACGGGTGTGAGTGCATCCAATACTTTAATGAAAGAATAATGCGCGCGCAAGTATGTCAATATTATTAAGGATAAAAACAATTTTGCAAAAGAGAGCGCTGCACCAAGCTTTTTTTGTGTATGTGGGTTCGATGGTGAATGGGGTGTCTTTGTTTGCCCTTAATATTATTTTAGCCAGAATATTAAACCAAGAACTATTCGGCATCTTTTCTCTTTCTGTTTTGGTCCTTATGACTGTGGCGGAATTATCCGATTTTGGCTTGAATATGGGTTTGTTGCGATTTGCCCCTTACTATATTGCTACCAATCAGCCGGATAAGTTAAAACAGCTCATTAAAACGATTTGGCGTTGGCGTACAGCTCTTACTTTGGTATTGACGATTGGCGGAGTCGTTTTAGCTTACCCGCTTTCTCGGTTTGTGTTTGGCCAGATAAAATTAACTCCCTATTTAATTTTTGCATCTCTAGGTATTGGTGGAGTTATCTTGCTTGGTTTTTTGGCCACATATCTGCAAGCTAAGCAAAGGTTTTTTTACCAGGCATCTCTCCAGTCTCTTAAAGGATTCCTGCGCTTGTTAATTGTGGTGGTGTTGGCGTGGTTGGGGGTAAAAAGCTTGTTTGTGTATTTGTCTGTGTATGTCTGTATTCCATGGCTGTTGTTTCTTTTAAATTTTAAAGTTCTGCCAGAAAATTTTCGTAAAACAGAGGTGGATATAGAGGTCAAAAAAAAGCTTCACGCTCAATTGGCACAATTTAGTTTTTGGCTGACTGTGAGCTCATTTATGTCAATTTTAGTCAGCAGGGTAGACCAGGTTATGGTAAGTCGTTTGTTAGGTCTTGAAGAGGTTGCTGTTTTTACAGTTGCGTGGCAATTAATTCAATTTTTTCCGGTAATTTACAGTTCGATTAGTTCAGTTTTGATGCCGAAAATTAGCAGTTTGACTGACAAGGAAAGCCTAAAGGTCTTTGTTAAGAGAAGTTTTAAATGGGTAGCCGTTGTGGTGGTGGGATTAGGGATGCTTGTATATCCTTCGCAATATCTCATACACTTTTTATTTGGAGTTAAGTACGATGCTTCAATGCCGATTTATGTAATCTTAGCATATGGATATTTGTTAGGTGTGCTGGTTGTTCCGTTTTCTCTAGTAATCAACGTCTTTAACAAGACACATTGGGTAACTGTATCTGGTGTAATGCAAATGGTAGTAACTTTAGTGGGTAATATTATTTTTATTCCTCTCTATGGTATAATGGGGGCAGCTTATACATTTGCTGTAGGGGCAATTTTGACGTTTATTTGGAATGTCGCTCTTGCCGTAGTTCTCTTAAAAAGAGCAGCATTTATTGTTGAAAAGTAACCTGTCTGTAAAAATTTTAGCCAGTATTATAACTTAAGTTAAATATGGATGTCACTAAACCTAAAGTAACAGTTGTCACAGTTGTACTTAATGATGCCAAACATTTAGAGCAAACTATTTTAAGTGTACTCAATCAAACATATAAAAATATTGAGTATATTATTATTGATGGCGGTTCAACAGATGGGACTGTGGAGATTATAAAAAAATATGAAACGCAACTGGCTTATTGGGTAAGTGAAAAGGACAAAGGCATCTTTTATGCTACAAATAAAGGAGTGGATAAGGCAACCGGAGAATGGATTAACTATCTCAATAGCGGAGATTATTTTTTTAACGATACAGTATTTGAGAAAATTTTTTCTCAGCCTCACCCCAAAGCAGATTTGTTGTACGGTAGCTTTATTGGCAATTTTAATGGTCGCGCTGTTGAATGTATAGCGCCCGCTACCGTTAATGATAGATCCTGGAAGGGGATGCCAGTATGCCACACCGCTGTTTTTGCTCGGACGTCTTTGATGAAAAAATTTAGATTTGATACAAAGTTTCGAGTTTCTGCTGACGGTGAGTTTATGGTGCGCTGCGCGGCCGCTCATTGTGTTTTTGAACGCCTTGATTTGGTTGTGTTTCGAGTCGGGACACTGGGGTATTCAAGCGCAAATTGGCTGAAGGCTCGCCAAGAGAATTGGGAAATTGCCCGAAAATATTTTCCTGGAATTAAAACCGATTTATTCCATGCCCAAGCCTTAATCCGAGAAGTGATATTTCGTGCTTTTAAATATGTTACTTCCCTGACCGGCTTATACCAGTTGGCGCGTTTTATATATCGTAAAAAGATTCAAAATAAAATTTCGCTATTGCCTAAAAATATTCGGCCGTTTCAAGAATAATATGGGTAATCTTACCGCGCACTGCTTAGTTAAAAATGAAGAAAATTTTATCTTTTACGCCGTAACATCGGTGATAAATTTTGTGGATAAGATAATTATTTTTGATACAGGTTCAACTGATAAAACAATCGATATTATAAGTTCTCTTATTAAGCAATATCCAAATAAGATTATATTTGAAGAGAAAGGTATTTGTGATAAAGCGACGCATACTTTATTGCGGCAGGAAATGATAGAAAAAACTCAGACAGACTGGTTTATGATTTTAGACGGTGATGAAGTTTGGACAACGAGAGGGATGGAAGAGGTGTTCAGCGTTATTAAAAACAAGCCGATGGCCGAATGCTTGATCGCTCCGTTTTATCTGTTGGCTGGAGATGTGTTTCATCGGCATTATAAGAAAGGTGCTATAGAGATGTTGGGAAAAAAAGATTTTTTTTACCCGAGAGTTTTTAAAATGATCAAAGGAATACATTGGCATGGAGATTATGATCAGGATATGGTATATAATCAAGAAAATAAAATATTCTTTAATGAGCATAATACCGTTATCTTAAAAAATAAATTCTGGCACGCTACCCATTTAACTCGTTCGTCTGTCGATGATGTGTTCTCGTCAGGGGGTGTCCGATCCAAAAAAGTCATTAATACATATTTTTTAGTTGGGCGAAAAATCCAAGAGCCGTTGCCGGAAGTATTTGGAGATATGCGTCTTTCATACATTAAATCATTTTTATATTTTTGGTTATGGATAATAAAAAAAATATTTTACAAGCTAAGTTAGTCGTGGTGTTTAAATTGCTTTATGCGTACTGGATGAAGTTTGCTAAAGTTTTGGCGACCATAAACAGTTTTATTATTTTGTTTGTTTTTTATTTTGTTATTATCGGTATCTATGCTTTAGTTGGAAAGATTTTTAGGTTTCTTGCACGAAAAGACGGTGTGGTTGATTCGTTTTGGTCTTCCAAAGAAGAGCTGGGAGAAGGGCTAGAAGATTTAAAGTTTCAATTTTAATGTTCGCATATGTCTGAAAATGATATTTATATTTTAGGATTATCGTTTGATTATCATGATGCAGCCGCTGCCCTTATTAAAAATGGGCAGGTGGTTGCTGCTGCTCAAGAAGAAAGGTTTACTCGAGAAAAGCATGATTCTGCGTTGCCTGTGCATGCTATAGAGTATTGCCTGTCATTTGCGGGTATTAAACCTGAGCATTTGACTCATGTAGTGTTTTACGAAAAACCGTTTATAAAATTTGAGCGTTTATTAAAAACTTATATTAAAACTTGGCCATTTGGTTTCCTGTCATTTTTAAAAGCCATGCTTGTTTTTCTAAAGACTAAATTATGGGTAGAGAGCAGGATGCGAAAAGTGTTGCCAGGATATACGGGAGATGTTTTGTTTACCCAACATCATTATTCACATGCGGCGAGCGCGTACTATTGTTCCGATTTTAATGAGGCGTTAGTGCTTACTATGGATGGTGTGGGTGAGTTTGACACAACTACATTCGGCTATGGCAAAAATAATCATTTAGTTTTATCTCATGCGCTGGAGTTTCCTCATTCTTTAGGTCTTTTTTATTCCGCTATTACGTATTATCTAGGTTTTAAAGTTAACAGTGCAGAATACAAGGTGATGGGGCTTGCGCCATATGGGAATCCCGATGTGTATTACCAGGCTTTTAAAGAGCTGGTAGAAGTTAGAAATGATGGCAGCGTTAAGCTTAATATGAAATATTTTTCATATGAATATGGTTTGCGCATGACAAATAAAAACTTTGATAAGTTATTTGGAGGTGCCCCGCGTAAACCGGAGTCTCCACTTACTCAAAAAGAAAAAGATATAGCTGCGGCTTTGCAAAAAATCACAAATGAAATTGTGTTAAAAATCGTGGATTATGCTCGCACCATATATCCATCTAAAAATTTATGTTTGGCCGGTGGAGTGGCGCTTAATTGTGTGACTAACGGTAAGATTTTAGAAAAAAAATGGTTTGATAATATTTTTATCCAGCCTGCGGCTGGAGATGCTGGAGGCGCTGTTGGAGCAGCGCTGTATGTGTATTTTGACAGGCTTAAAAAACAATTTCCGCTTCAATCTGGAAAAGTTATGGAAACCATATATCTTGGTCCTGAGTATTCTGATCAGGAAATAGCTCATTTTTTAAATACCGAGGTGCAGGATATTATCGGTTCAGGAAAGCAGGTTGTATATAAACATGCATCTCGCGAAGAGCTTATAGAAGAAGTTTCGGATTTAATAAATGGGAGTAATGTCATTGGTTGGTTTCAGGGCAGGATGGAGTATGGCCCAAGATCGTTAGGCAATCGATCAATTATTGCCGATGCTCGTAATAAAGAAAATTGGCAAAAAGTTAATTTGAAAATAAAATTTAGAGAAAGTTTTAGGCCATTTGCGCCTACAGTTTTAGAAGACCAGGGTTCGGCATGCTTTGATATTAATTGTCCGAGTCCGTATATGTTGTTGGTTGCGCCTGTTAAAAGAACAGATGTGCCGGCTATCACTCATGTAGATAATTCTGCGCGCATTCAAACAGTTAACCCAGGTCAAAATAAAATATATTACGATGTTATTAATGCTTTTTATAAAAAAAGCGGCTGCCCCATAATTATTAACACATCATTTAACGTAAGAGGTGAACCTATTGTTATGTCTCCTCGCGATGCTTTCAATACATTCTTAAATACCTTCATGGATTATCTGGTGATAGGCAATTATATTTTATCTAAAAAAGATAACCAGCATTTAGTGGATAATGAAAAAATGAAAGAATATCTCGGCGCGTTTAAATTAGATTAATTATATATATGACCGAAGGCAGTAAAAATTTTCTTACATTAACAGTATCGATTTTAATCATGCTTTTAGTGATTGAGGGTGGTTTGCGCTTTTTTGAACGCAAAGATTTTGCTTTGATTACCGAGGTTAATAAAGATAATTTTATTGTTCATAAACCAAATTTAGATAGAGGTCATTTTGACGATGAGGTGGGTAAAGAAGTTCGTATTAAAACTAACAGTTCGGGCTTTGTTGGTGAAGATTTTTCCGAACAAAAAGAATCTGGAGTAATGAGAGTTGCGGTGCTAGGCGACTCATTTACGGAAGCGACCCAGATTGATTATGAAAAAAGTTACGTGTATCTTCTAAACAAGGAGCTTGCTCAGTTGTTGGCTGCTAAAACTACATCAACTTATAAAAAAGCTGAAGTTTTTAATTTTGGTTTAGGTGGAATTGGTACCGCTGATGAAATGAAGTATTACAGCAAGTATGTTGAAAAATATCATCCGGATGTAGTGGTGCTTAGTTTTTATTTAGGTAATGATGTTAGTGATAATGGCTACTATTTCCAATATAAAGATTCTTTATTGTCAGCTAATAAAAGAGACTGGGATGCTGTGCCTCAATACGGTTCGGCAAAAACTAAAGAGTTTACCGCGTTAAAAGATAAGGTATACAGATTGTCTGCATTAGCAAGATTTGTCGATAAGGCTGTGCGCAGTGTTCCTGCTTTAAATAATCTTGCAGTAAAGCTTGGTTTATATCGTCCGCCGGTATCGTCGGATTCTGTTGGGTTGAATTTGCCTTTTTGGGATTATTATTATTTAGATCCGTTGGATCAAACCAGAAAAGAACATTTAGAATTTAGCTCTGACCTGATAAATAATTTTAAAAGACAACTTGATGCAGATGGAGTGAGATTTGTTTTAATGTTGATTCCAGAAGGAAAAACAGTTAATAGTAATATTTTAGAATCATATAAGGCAGACCACCCAAAACTAAAAGACTATAATTTTAATCCCGTAGGCATGGAAGAAAAATTGACAGAACGGTTAAAGCCCGACGTGCGTGTTTTAAATTTACGAAGCATTATGGAGCGCGAGATAAAAGAAAATAAAATAATGTATAATTCTGGCATCCATCATTTTTCGGCGGAGGGCCACATGGTTGCGGCTCGTGCCTTGGCCGAGTTTATTAATGTCTTATTTTAGCTACGCGCATGCAGCAAAAAAATTACCCTAAGATATTTGAATTTGCAGGTTGGACTGTATTGATAAGTTTTATTATTTTTTTTGTTAGTATAAATGTACTTGTTTTTTATTTGTTAAAAAATACATCTTTAAATCACAAAAGACTTCACAGCCCTACATCCTACGGTGAGATCAAGAATAAAATTGAATTAGTTGAAAAAGATCCAAATAAAAAAATTATTTTTTTGGGCGCTAGCGCTATGTGGGGAGCTCCAGGCATAACAGATGCTGATGATACCGTGCCATTTCAATTTGCTAAAAATATAAAAGGGGATGTGTCTGTATATAATTTTTCTTTTCCGGCAGCGCATCCGTTAGATGTTCTGGCTCTGTCAATTTTATTGAAGAATAAGGCCGATTTATTTTTTGTAGATATCAACTCGGACTACCTAAAGACTGAGGCATCTGTTGGTGCCAAAGAAGACCGTCGAAAATATTTACGAGTTCATAAATTGCTTTCAGCAAATTATCGTACGATTTTTAAAGAAAGTCCCGAAGCCGAAAATTGTTTGCGGCAGTATGGACTTACCCAACCATATGAATTCTACTTTGATGTATCTTCGTATGTTCCTTTGTTGAAGTATAAGGATGAAATTAACTATATGCTTTTAGGTAAGCCGTTTCAGCAATTTTTTTCTAATGTCCTGACCGGTGTTTTGGAGTTGTTTAAAACTGGTGCAAAACAAGTTGTTTGGAAGGATATTTTTAAACCGCATGAAGATTTTCCGGTACGAGCTGTTAGAATTAATGACGAGAAAATTGCTCCGTTTGCCTCATCTGTTAATAGTTGCGCATCAAATTCCCTGTCCAAATTTTTTGTAAAAAATAGCATCCCAGCTATCTTTTATGTAAGTCCTCATAATCCAGAGGCTACGCAGTTGGAAAAATTACAAACTCAATACAAGGCAAACCAGCAATTCGTTGCCGATTTATATGCCGGCACAGTATATGTTAATTTGGATGAAGTGCAGCCCGTAGCCCCAAGCGACTTTATTGATGAGATACATTTTAATAAAAAAGGGCACGAAGCTGTGGCAGAAAAACTTTTTCAATTTATGAGCAGCCAGAAGAGCTTTAACTATATTTGGCAATAGAGTATGTTGTTTAATACATTTGTATATCCATTTTTTTTAGCAGTTTCCGTTGCGCTATTTTGGATGTCTCCAGCTCGGTTTCGACTGGTTTCGTTATTAGCTATTTCGGTTGTTTTCTATGGTTTTAATGGAGCAAAATTTTTAATTTTGGTTTGTCTGCTGTCAATGTTTACCTACGGAATAGGGATGAAGTTAAGCAGTATTGCAGATCCGGTTAAAAAAAAGAAATACCTGTGGTTTGGCATAGCAGTTATTTTATGTGTTCTGTTATTCTTTAAATATAGCAATTTATTCCTGAGCACTATACAGGATTTGATTGGCGGTGATATTAATTTTAAAACTATTTTTTTACCGCTTGGCATCTCTTTTTTTACGTTTGAGTTTATTCATTATCTAGTAGAGATGTACTACGGTAGATTGGCAAAACATACGATGTTAGAGTTTTTTTCATTTGCCCTTTTTTTTCCAACATTGGCGAGCGGGCCAATTAAACGATTTAACAAATTTTTTGACTCAACTCGTAATGCGCAGTTTTTTTCAAAAAAATTCTTTATTACCGGTCTATTTTTTATTTTATTCGGCTATATACAAAAATATTTAGTCGCAGATAATTTGGTTGAGCAAACAGCTTTTTTATCTACACCGGGGTTGGCGCCAAGCGGGAAAGCTATTTTAAGCGGTCTGGTTTTTTACTCATTTCGAATCTATTTTGATTTTGCAGGGCTTAGCAATATCGCTATTGGCAGCGCTTTGCTTTTTGGTATTACTGTGCCGATAAATTTTTCTTGGCCATATTTAAGAAAAGATTTAGCGAGTTTTTGGAAATATTGGCATATGTCGCTTACTAGCTGGATACGAGACTATATCTATATGCCTTTGGTTTTTAGATTTCGCCACAGTAGGCTGGTGACTATTTTTGCGGTAGTTGTCACTATGGCTTTAATCGGCCTGTGGCATGGCGCATCCTGGAATTTCCTGTTTTTTGGGCTGTATCATGGGGTTGGTCTGGCAGTTTTGCAGACACGTATATTTTCACTTAAGTACTATGAAATGATGCCAAAATGGATTAGATATGGCATAGGGATGGCGGCAACCTTTATATTTGTAACTTTAGGATGGCCATTTTTTGTTACGGCAAGCCTGCATGATTCCTTGTTGCTTTATCAGAAAATCTTTGGTATATTCATATAGGTATGAAGGGTTTAGGAATAGATATTATTGAAATGGCCCGATTTAAAAAGATACGGCATCTAGACCGTTTTTTAGAGTTTATTTTTTTACCTGAAGAAATAAAAGAATTGGATCAGAGAAAAAATAGACTTGCGCATATATCCTCGCGTTTTGCAGCAAAAGAAGCGGTTGTTAAGGCGATGCCAGTGCCGCTTTCGGTAAATCAGTTTAAGATTATTAAAAATGGATTAAAGCCCGAAGTTGAATTCTTAGATCAAAAATTAAATAAATTTAAAATTTATTTAAGCCTAAGCCATTCAGAAGATTATGCCGCGGCTGTGGCGGTAGTTGAATAGTATGCAAGTATTAAAATATATTGAATGGGCAAATAAATATAAACAGGTTGACCCCGCTAATTTTTCTGCTCGCATACGTATTAATTTAGTGACCAATTTTACCGACAATGCTTTACAAAAAATATTGCTAGGAACTTGTTTGGAAAATAATATTTACCCATCTCTATACTCCGTTCCATACAAACAGTATAATTTTTTTTTAAATGATAAAAACAGCGAGATTCATGTAAAGCAGGCCGACGTTACTTTTATTTTTTTTGATGTAAATCATTATATTACTTCGGCGTTTACTCAAGACGCATCTCATTTTATAGATATGTTAGCGCGCGTTGAAGAGTTTTGCGCAGCGCAAAGCGGTCCGGTAATATTCTGCACCTTTGTTTTGCCATATATGGGGCCTTTCGGCAATTTATTTGAGCAGAATCAGTTTTATATTCAAATCCAGGAATACAATACTCGGTTAAAAAAAATAGCAGAACAGCAAAAAAATTTATTTATTTTTGATATTAACAGATTAGTCCATTTTTTAGGTGAGAAAAATATTCGTGATTACAGAGGGCTATACGCCTTTGACATGCCTTTTACAAATGATTTTTTTTGCCATCTTTCTAATGAATGGCTTTCGTACATCTTTTCGCTGGTTGGTAAAACAAAAAAGTGCATTGTTGTAGATTTGGACAATACGTTGTGGGGAGGTGTTGTGGGTGAAGTTGGGGCAGGAGGCATAGATTTAGGCTCGGATTATCCGGGAATTGCATTCCAGAATTTTCAGAGAGCGTTGCTTGCCTGTTATCATCGCGGTTTAATCCTAGCTATTAATAGTCGCAATAATGTAGAGGATGTTGAAGAGGTGTTTGAGAAAAATCCAAATATGATTCTTAAGAAAGAGCATTTCGCATCCCTTAAGATTAATTGGAATGATAAAGCGCAAAATTTGATAGAAATTGCCAAAGATTTAAATATAGGCATAGACAGTTTGGTGTTTTTTGATGATGATCCGGTTAATCGAGAAATTGTTAAAAGCAGCTTGCCTGATGTTTTGGTGCCACACTTCACTATTTCTCCAGAAGAATATGTAGATAAATTATTTACATTAAATATCTTTAATCAGTTTAGGTTAACCGAAGAAGATAAATTAAAAGGTGAAATGTACGCGGCGGAGTCTCAACGTAAAAATATCCTAGCTTCTGTTAAGAGTCCTGAAGAGTATATAGCGTCTTTAGGTATCTCGATTCAAATTGATTGCAATGCGGCTGGGCAAATAGAGCGGTTAGCCCAATTAACAATGAAAACAAATCAATTTAATCTGACTACCCATCGGTATACAGAATCTCAGATTAAAAAATATATGGAAAGCGGATTTGTTTATGGAGGTACAATTAGGGATAAATTTGGAGAATACGGTCTAACCATCTTAGCTATTATTGTGATAAAAGAAAAAACAGCCTACATCGATTCGTTTTTAATGAGCTGCCGGGTTATGGGGCGTGAAGTTGAGTATGTTTTTTTAGATTTTATATTGCGTGAGTTGTATAAAAAAGGCGTGTTAAAAATTGAAGCATCCTATATTCCTACAGCAAAAAACGAGCCGGCAAAAAACTTTTATAGCACCCTAGGCTTTACCAGTCATCAGCCTGAGAATCGAGAAAATATTTTTGAGTTGACTCTTGCAGATTATGTTGCGCAAAATAAACGTTTAAATCATGGAATTATAATTAAAATTAATAATTAATTATGAACAACACTCTTAATTTATTAAAACAATTGTGGAGTTTTCTTAAAATAAGAAAAAAATGGTGGCTCGCTCCCATAATAGTTATCTTATTTATGTTTGCAATTTTACTTGTCTTTGCTCAAACATCGCCTTTGGCTCCATTTATCTATACCTTATTTTAGTAGTATGAATAAGTTGAAACAGATTTTTGCAACGGTATTAGGGTTAGGTGAGGATCAAGTGATAGGATCGCTGTCGCCAGATAATTGCCCGTCTTGGGACTCTTTGAATTCGATTGTGCTGGTTACAGAAATCGAAAAAGGTTTTTCTATTAAATTTACATTTGATGAGGCTATGGCGGTTAAAAATTTTGACGACGCTATTGCTCTAGTGTCTTCCAAAGGAGGAAAATTAAATGAATAAGAAGCATTTTGTAGAATTTAATATTGGCGATTCGGAAAGTTTTGAATTTCATATTACTGAGTCTGTGGTTGACTCGTTCGCACAACTTTCTGGAGACTATAATCCGTTGCATATGGATGACGCGTACGCAAAACAAACTTTGTTTAAAGGGCGTGTTGCGCACGGAATGATAGGCGCTAGCCTATTTTCACAGTTAGTCGGTATGCATTTACCGGGGCAGTATTGCCTTTTTTTATCCCAGACATTAAATTTTAAAAAACCAATTTTATTGGGCGCGAAAGTGCTTGTATCGGGAGAAGTGTTAAGCAAGGTGGACGCTTTCCATGCTTTGGAGATTAAAACAACAATCTCTGATGTAAAAACCAAGGAGGTTCTTATAGATGGCAAAGCGTTAGTACAGTTGTTGGCGTAGTAATAATTTTAGTTTGTTACTTTGTTAATATGATAAAACAAAAAACAGCGATAATTTGTGGCTATGGAGATTTGGGCAAAGCAATTGCTAAAAAATTTTTATTGCAAAATTATGCGGTAATAATTCTATCAAGAAATTTTGACAAGAATCCGGATTATGTTTTTTTTCAATGTGATATTTCTGATTCAGTTCAGGTAGATCAATCTATTCAGGCGATTTGTAATCAATATGCAACTATTGACGTGCTCATTTTTACTGCTGCACCAGAGGTGCAGAGAGTTAATTTATTAGACATGTCTGTTGCAGGGGTTAAATCTGATTTTGAAACTACGGTTTTTGGCGGATTTAATATTTTGAAGCAGGTAGGGCTTGTTATGAAGGAACAGAGGAGTGGTGTTATTATTGGTGTTACTTCGGCGATAACCGAGGAGAATTATCCATCTGCAAAAATGGGCGCATACTTATCTGCTAAATATGCATTAAAGGGTATGTTGCGTCAGGTTCATCAGGAGCTGGTAAAATTTGGAGTGAGGGTGCATGCGCTTGCTCCTGGTTTTATGCGCACGAAATTAAATCATGATGTACCAGGGCGAGTGGACGAATTTTTAATAGAAAAGAATCCAATGAAGCATATGGTTGCCCTGGAAGAATTAGGGGATTTAGCATTGTTTTTATCTTCTGATCAGGCAATGTATTTAGGCGGGCTGTCGATTCCGGTAGCTGCAGGCGAGGTGTCTAATTTATAATTATGCATATGGTTTCAAAAGGGCTTGTAAAAAATATTTTGTTTGGCTTGCTGCTCGCAATAATGCTGTCTTTATTATTTTTGTTTTCTAAAGGATCGTCAGAGGTCTTTATCTATAATAATTTTTAAATCCGTATGTGCGGTATCTTGGGAGTTATTGAAAATAAAGAGAAAATCAAGCCAGATGTGTTTAAAAACATGCTGTCTTGTATTGCGCATAGAGGCCCGGAAAGTGAGGGGGTGTGGGTTAGCGGCGACGGATCGGTTGCTTTGGGTCATCGTCGTTTAGCCATTATCGATCTTTCGCCTGGAGGAAGACAGCCGATGACTAGTGATGATGGTAGGTATACCATCGCTTTTAATGGTGAGATCTATAATTATTTAGAATTAAAAACAGAAATTGAGCAAGCAACAAAACGATCTTTTAAGACGCAAAGCGATACTGAAGCTCTGTTGTATTCGTATATCACATGGGGTGAAAATTGCTTGCAAAAATTAAACGGCATGTTTGCTTTTGCGATATGGGACGAAAAAGAAAAGAAGCTATTTGCGGCACGCGATAGGTTGGGGGAGAAGCCGTTTAAATATTATATAGACAGCAACACATTTATTTTTGCTTCAGAAATTAAGGCGATTCTTGCAAATCCGCAGATTAAAAGAGGGGTTGACTGGCAAGCAATTGACGAGGCGCTTAGTTTTAGATTTATTTCTTCGCCTCAAACCGGTTTTGTTGGTATTAAAAAATTGCCTGCAGGACATTCTTTAGTGTGGCAAAATAATAATTTAACCATTCGTCGTTATTGGCAACCTGAATCAGTAATGCGGCGCAACACTGCTTCTGTGTCTGAAATAAAAAAAGAAGTTTGGGATTTATTTATAGATTCAGTTAAAAAAAGAATGATTTCCGATGTGCCGATCGGAGCTTTTTTAAGCGGAGGTCTTGATTCTACATCGGTGGTGGCTGCTATGAGGGAATTGGGCGCAAAGCAGATTGACACATTTGTTATTAGTATAGGCGGTAAAAGCGAAGATCAAAAATATGCGCAGATTGCGGCGCGGTATTTTAATACCAATCATCATGTTATTGAGCTGGATGCAATTAATTATCGCGAGGCGCTTACTACGCTGATTGATTCTTATGATGAGCCGTTTTTTGATCAGTCAGCCTTGCCAAGCATGCTGATTAGCCAAGAGATAAAAAAGAAAGTAACGGTCGTATTAAGCGGTGATGGAGGCGATGAGTTGTTTGGCGGATATGATGCGTATAAAATGGCGCCCTATATTCGAGCTTTTTCCAAGGCGCCCCTTCTGTTGAGACGTCTATTACCGGTTGTCTTGTTGCCGTTTTCCAAAAAAACAAGTTACAAATTAGAGGTTTTAGCTCAAAGTAATTTCTTTGAGAATTATAGTGAATACTATGCTTTGTGGAAGACCGGCTTGCCTATAAGTAAACAATATGTCACTAAACACGATTTGTATCGGCCCGAGTTTAAAAAACATATAAATGAATTGTATGCATCAGGAAAAATGACTGGCTGGTTTGGAAAAAGCTCGGATTTGCAAAATAATGCGATGGTAGCTGATTTGCAGGGAAGATTGGCTGATGGGTATTTAACCAAAACCGATATTGCAACTATGGCGAGTGCTGTAGAGTTGCGTCCGCCATTTTTAGATCATAGACTGGTAGAATTGGCTTCGAGTATTTCGTCGGAACTTAAAATTAAAGGTTCTAATGAAAAATGGCTGTGGAAGGAGATTGTAAAAAATAAAATTCCAAATGAAATTATTCGTCGTAAAAAAACTGGTTTTGGCATCCCGCTGCATGAAATTATTCACCGTGATTTAAAAGAGTTAGTAGAAGGAACAGTTTTGTCGCCATCATCAAAAATTTCAGAAGTTTTTGAGGTTCAGGCTGTACATCGGTTGTGGAATGACCATCTGCAAGGCAAAGCCGATTACAGTAATCATATTTGGTCGTTGTTGGTAATGGAACTATGGTTGCAAAAATATATATTGAATTAATTTGTTGTATATTCTATGAAAATTAATATCTTAGAAATGCATTCATCACTTGGGTATGCCGGCGGACAACGTAATATGGTTACGTTTGCGAAGTATTTACGTAAAGATATTTTTAATGTATCGGTGTGCGCGTACCGAATAGGCGGGCCGCTTGAAGCAGTTTTGTCAGACATGAAAATTCCATATCTAGTTGCTAATAATGATGCATCTAAGGTTATTGAATTTATTAAGAGTAATAAAATTGACGTTATTCATATTCATCGTTCTGGTGGTTCTGTGCCGCTTGAAACCCAGATTTTACAGGAAGCGAAAAGACATAATCCAAATTTAGTGATTATTCAAAAAAATGTTTTTGGTAAATACGATCCAACTGTTGCGGAGATTATGGATTGCTCTTTTTTGCAGAGTATGATGCATCTTAATGAGCGGTATTTGGTTGCCGCCCAAAAGGAGTTTGATTTTGATAAGGAAAAAGTGCTTTATAATATGGTTGATAGTGAGGAGTTTAATGCGTACAAGGTAAGCGTTGAAGAGATTGTCTGTTATAAAAAAGAGCTTGGCATTGATGAAGATGATTTTGTGGTAGGCAAAGTTGCTAGACCTGCGCTTGAGAAATGGAGTGACTTAATAATTGAAATGATACCGTTTTTAGTTAAAAAACTTCCTAAAATTAAGGTGGTTATAATAGGCTGTCCGCCATCGCGTGTGCGATACATAGAAAAGAGCGTATATAAAAAACATTTTTGCTTATTGCCCGAAACTAGCGATCAGGCAAAATTACATTTGTTCTATCAAACAATTGATGTGCTGGCCCACAGTTCGAAAATAGGCGAGTGTAATGGTAATACTATTAATGAGGCTATGTTTTGGCGTAAGCCTGTGTTGGTTAACTCGACGCCTAGAAAAGATAACGGACAGTTAGAGCAGATACAGCATAAGGTGAGTGGAATTATTGCAAATACTCCGCCTGCGCTTGCCCAAGCCATTGCATGGCTTGCTCAAAATCCTGCAGAATATGCAAAAATGGCTGAGGAGGCATATCAGCAGATTTCTTTGGTGAATAACCCACGTCTAGTTACAGGTCAAATAGAGAAATTTTTGATCGAAAAAGTGGCTGACAAGCAAGATTCCGCAAGCTTGTCGCTTTGCGATGAATATGCTAAGATTAAATATAATCCAAGCAAAAACGATATTATAAATTATCGTTTAGAATACAAAAAACGACTTACTTGGAATTATGGCGCCCTCACATGGCTTGAAAGATGTAAGTTGTTGCAAATTTTCCCTCAGCGAGTTTACTTTAAAGTAAGAGATTTTGTAGAGCATAAATGGCTGTCTTATGTTAAGCGATAAAGGTACAATTTCAGCTTGTTTGGTAGTATATAATGAAGAGGCTGTTATTGAGCGTTGCTTGGCTAGTATTCAAAAATTGGCAGATGAGATAATCGTTGTTCATGATGGTCCATGTTCTGATAAAACTCTTGAAATAGCAAAGAAGTTTACCGAAAAAATTTTTGTAAAAAATCATGTAGGAATGATGGAGGGTCATTTGGTATTTGCGTTTAAGCAAGCGCAAGGAGAATGGATTTTGCGTATAGATGCTGACGAGTATTTTGAAAATACTGATATCCCAAAGATTAGACAGCTTGTAAAAAATACTGATGCGAGTGCCTATATATTTAACTGGGAATTATGGAATGGATTCCAATCAGTGCGTTTTAAGGGTTTGCAAAAAATGTGCCTTTTTAAACGACAAGTTTTTCAATATATTGGTTTGCCGCATGAGCAAGGTACGGTTGTAGACAAGGGTGCGGTGGAAAAAGTTGAGATAGTTCTGCGTCATAAGCCTATGTATAATAATGTTTCGTGGCAGCATTTTTTAAGAAAAGCAAAAAAATGGATACCAATTCATGCAAAATATTTTTTTCCAACTCTGGTTGCGTATGAATGCTTTAACACAACCCCAGAATCATGGGTTGCGTATGCTCATCGCGTAGTTAAGCATCCGATCTGGTATTTATTTTTTTATCCATTAAAAACTTTAGTTGCTCAGCTTAAAAATGGACTTTGGAAAAGCTGGGTTGGGCTCAATATTTCCTTTCAGCAATATGTGTACTATATTTGTCTATATTGGCAGGTTTGGCAAATTAGCAACCGCATTAAAAAATAATTGATTTGTATGAATAATGAACAAAATTTTTGGTATGGGAAGAGGGTGCTTGTAACCGGAGGTGATGGGTTCCTTGCGTCGCACATGATAAAAAAATTAGTTTCGATGGGTGCTTGTGTGACCGCAACTGTTCGACATGCGCGCCCGATTAATACGCTTCATTTGATTAGTGAAAATGGAGGGGCGGGCATAAGTGTTGATATTGAGCATTCAGACCTTCTAGATTTTTTTGCTTTACGAAGAATATGTGATCGGCATCAGATCGACACTATTTTTCATTTAGCCGCCTCAGCCATTGTGAGCGATGCTGCAAATTCTCCGATGTCAACTATTGAAAATAATGTGGTGGGTACGCTAAATATTTTAGAAGTAGCTCGTATAAATAAGGTTCCAAGAGTTGTTATTGCGTCTACCGACAAATCATATGGTGACCATGCTCAAGATAATTTAGAAAAACTTCCGTATAAAGAGGGTTATGCCTTGCGAGGTTTGGATGTGTATAGCGCTTCAAAAGTGTGTGCAGATATTATGGCGCAAACTTACTCATACCAATTTAAGTTGCCAGTAGTTGTGGTACGTCCATGTAATATTTATGGTCCTGCTGATTTGAATTTTTCTCGACTCATTCCACGCACGATTATGTGCTTGCTATCAGACTTGCCTCCTCATATAAACCAAGGAAATGCCGGGGTTTTGCGCGAATATATATATGTTGAAGATGTCGTGGATGGATATTTGCTGTTGGCAGAAAAAATACCTGAAATTTATGGTGAGAATAATCGGTATATGCCAAAATCTGGCAAGGAAACATATGGTTGGGCAGCATTTAATCTGGGCTCCTATCAAGAAAAAGATACTAGCGATATCGCTAATTGTCTGAATATTCGCAGTGTAACCGACATTGTTAATATGCTCAGGAGTCAGATAAAAGATATCGAGCCGATTATCAAAGAAAAGGCTGCGAATTTTATTGAAATACCTGATCAGTACTTAGATGCTACTAAATTGCAAAAATTAGGCTTTAAACCCCAGGTGGATTTGCATACCGGTTTAGAAAAAACGGTAGCATGGTACCGTAAGCACTTCAAGCATCTTATTGGTTTGGCACAGCGGTATATTATTACATAGTATGACAAGCAAGAAAAAAATTTCGGTAGCTCAAATTCGTGGCGATGGACTAAGTGACCGCGAAACAAAAATTTGGAAATATTTTCCTGACGATATTGAGCAGACTGTTTTTGTGCCAAAGCACAATCTGTTTTTTAAGCCGGATATAAGTTTTCCAGTTGTTAGCATTCGTTCAAGTAGCGACAATTTTTTTCTGAAAAATTTTTATAAGTATTTTTTTGGACAATACAGAAGAATGTTCGGCTTAGAAAAAAAATTAGCTCCATATGATGTGGTACATACAGGAGAGATTTTTAATTACTACACATATCAGTCTGTTTTGGCAAAAAAAATAAATAAAAAATTAAAAGTTGTAGCTACCGTTTGGGAGAATAGTTTCGGGCGCTTTGATTATAATTATTGGCCTGGGTTTAAATCGCCGCCAAATTTCTGGCTTCGCCAAATTAGACATATTATTTCTGAAAACGCGCGAGGCGTAGATATGTTCTTGCCAACCACTAGTGATGCGGCAGAACTTTTGGCGTATTATGGAGTGTCTGAGAATAGGATTAAAATAGTAGCCCCGGGGATTATTCCTTTGCCTCAAGATGCTCAAGGTGTATTGCCGGATAATTTATCTGGTAAAAAATTATTTTTAATGGTTAATCGGCTAGTTAAAGAAAAAGGGGTATACGATGTTTTGTATGGATGGAAAATATATCTTTCCAAAACTTTAGATGCTGGGAAAAAGATACTGGTTATTATTGGCCAAGGCCCTGAGTTGCAAAATATGAAAAAAATCGCAAAAGATATTCAAATTGATAACCAGGTAATTTTTCTTAATCATTTGCCATATAATCAAGTTTTGTCTGTTTTTAAAGAAGCGAAATGCCTTATTCTTGGCAGTATTCCTAACCCAACTTGGCAAGAACAGTTTGGCTACGTATTGGCTGAATCTATCTGTGCTGGCACGCCGGTCATTTCAACTTTTTCTGGAGCGATTCCAGAAGTGGTGGGTAGTGCTGGCCTGCTTGTATCTCCAGCTCATCCTATTGAACTGTCAAAAGCGCTGTTGCGTATGGATAATGATGAATTATATAGTAGCCTGAAAAAAGGATGTAAAATAGAGGCGGAAAGATTTTCTGCTCACTTGTATGCTCAAAAAGTTTCTGATGTTTATAGGCAATTGACCGTTTTATGAAACTGAGTATTTTGATTCCAGTGTACAATGAAAAAAATACCATCAATACGATTCTTGAAAAAATAATGAATCTTGATTTAGGTTTGCTTGAAAAAGAAATTATAATTATAGACGATTGTTCTACAGATGGTACGCGAGAAATTGTTCAGTCATTGGGCGGTTCGTATAAAACTTTGTATCATGAAAAGAACCAAGGCAAGGGCGCGGCAATTCGTACGGGGTTAAAAGAGGTGACAGGGGAGTATGTTGTGGTGCAGGATGCCGATCTAGAGTATGATCCTCAGGATTTACGAACTATGGCTCAGAAAATGATAGCGAACAATCTCCGTGTACTATATGGTTCGCGCAGGCTTAACAAAGATAATAAACAGCATTCCGGATTTCAGTATTATCTTGGCGGGTGGTTTTTAACCATTATTACGAATATTCTCTATCGACAAAGACTTACAGATGAACCAACTTGTTATAAGATGTTTAAAGCCGATTTTATTAAGTCAATGCCCTTGGTCTGTCGTCGGTTTGAATTTTGTCCGGAAGTTACCGCTTTAGCCGCTTTGCGTGGAGAAAAAATTCAAGAGATTCCTATTGCGTATTACCCAAGGCATAAAAGTGAAGGAAAAAAAATTAATTGGCAGGATGCTGTTACTGCAGTACGCGTGTTAGTTTTATATAAAATTAAATCATTGTTTAAAAAATAATTTGTTTTCTATGTCGTGGAAAGAAAAAATAATAAAAAATAAATTATACATTTTGTTATTTGGCGCAGGGATCTTAAATTTGATTGCGTTCTGGTATTTTTTTGGCTTCCATAATAATAATGATACCGACAGTTTTATTTGGACCATAGAAAGATATCGAGGTATTGAAAGTCCTTTATACACTACTCGTTTCCTAAATCCGTTCTATCCAATTATTGCCGCAACCATTCTGCGATGGGCAAGCCCGGCATTGAGTATCATTTTAATAAATATTGCTTTTTATTTTGGGCTCATATTTTTTACGTTTAAGCTTGTTGACAGTGTGTTTAAAAGCAAGTTTACCGCTTTTGTATCGGTGCTGATTTTAGTATCAGCTTATCCAATGTTGCGCTATGCGCTTACGCAAGTTCAAGATATAGGAGGGTATTTTTGGTTTCTTCTCACTATATATATGAGTTGGCTGTGGTGGAAACAAAAACAAGATAAATATTTATATATAGGCGGTTTAGCTGTTGGTATGGGAATGTTGGTAAAAGAGAGCGGGGCAATGGGGGCATTGTTTATTGCGGTTTTATTTTTGCTAGATAAAAGTGCGATTAAAGAAAAAATCGTATTTTTTTTAAAATTTTCTTTACTGCCATTTGTCATCTTAGTTATTAATCAGTACCAGGCAAGACGAGTTAATTACAATTCAGCCCAATGGTTTGTGGATAATTGGAGAATGTTTGGACATGAGTTTACCTTATTTAAATGGGTGGGAGTTAATACGACTACGTACAATATTTTATGGCTGTTTATTTTAGCAGGTATTATATTATTGTTTAAAAATCGAAAGAGTTTAGATAGTGATATTAAAGTGTATTTGCTGGCTGTACTGCCGGCAAGCTTTTGTTATTTTGCTTGGCCTATTTTTATAGCCAGGACAGTTTTTATCTCAGCTTGGTTGTTTGTGCCGATCGCGGCATATGCGGTACACGAGATTTGGCTTAAAGGTAGTATATATAGATACATTGCGTATGCTGCCGTTGGTTTGGCGATGATTGTCCCATATGCGTTGCAGTATACATTAAGATATGCCCATCTTTTTATGATTATTGATAACTGTCATAAAAATATTAGCTGTACTTGGAATTATTTTTGGGAAAATAGAGAGAATTTTAGCAAACTAAAATAGTTGGCATATGGAAAATAATTTAGTCTATAAAATTTCTCTTGAGCCGACCGGGACGCATATGCTGCTCGCTGATAATATTGTGCCTGGCAGCAAAGTGCTTGATGTGGGTTGTGCCGATGGGTATATGGGCGAGTTTTTAATAAAGCATAAGAACTGCGAGGTGTGGGGTATAGAGCCGTTTCCAGAAAGTTTTACGCTTGCTCAGAATAAGGGATATGTTTTTATTTCAAACAATCAAATCGAAATTGCGCTGCAAGAGGAAAAATTAAAAAATGAACAGTTTGACTTTATTTTAATCGGTGATGTCCTGGAGCATCTTGTGTTTCCGGATCAAGTGCTGCGCGATTTAAAAAAACTATTAAAGCCGAATGGTGTTTTGGTTGTGTCGTTGCCAAACGTGGGGCATTATAGCATTCGGAGAAATTTATTGATGGGAAAATGGGATATGACAGAAAGCGGCATCATGGACAGAACTCATTTGCATTTTTTTACCTTAAAAACTGCTGTTGAGTTGTTGGAAAAAAATGGGTGGAAAATTCAAAGTATGAGACCTCGAGGCGATCTGGAGCGTTGGTTTAGAAAAATTGGTTTAGAAAAATTTGGTAAAAAAGCGCTTTATTTATTTCCTGAGCTATTTTCAATTCAATTTGTGTTTACCGCAAAATCCGCATAGTATATGTTTCGAGTTTCTCTAATTATACCAACGTATAATGAGGCAAAAAATATTCCAATTTTTTTAGAGGAAGTGTTTGCTGTGGTTGATAAGAATAAAATTGATTTAGAATTTATTGTTGTTGATGATAATTCGCCGGATGGTACGGGGCAAGTAGTAGAAAATTTAAAAAATTTATTTCCGGTGCGAGTGATACATCGCTCAGGGAAAATGGGGTTGGGAAGCGCTGTGATTGCGGGTTTTGCCAATTCGGACAGGCCGTATGTGGGGGTGATGGATGCTGATTTAAGCCATGATCCAAAAATCATTAATGAGCTGATTCTTTCTTTGCAGGAAAGTGATATAGCTATTGGTAGTAGATTCAGCGAGGGGAGTAAGGTAGAAAATTGGCAGTGGTGGCGAAAGATAGTTTCAAATGTCGGTGTGTTTTTTGCGCGCAAGCTTACTCGTGCCAAAGATCCTCTCAGCGGGTATTTTTTCCTTAATAAAAAAATTATTGAATCCATTCCTTTAAAAACTAAAGGATATAAAATATTACTAGAAATTTTGGTGAAAGCCAACATATCAAAGATTACAGAAATTCCTTTTATTTTTAGAATGAGAAAGTTTAGCACTTCAAAACTCAACTCTCAAGAGTATGTTTTGTTTTTTAAGCAGATACTCATATTTTCCTTTTTAAAATTGTATAATTTTTTTAAAAATAAAGATAATTTATATTTTGCTTTAATTATTATTTTTTCAGCGGGCGCTATCTTCTACAAAATTTCTGCTCGTACTTTTTGGATGGATGAAACGGCTGTTTTGGAATATTTACACAACACTCCTAATCCGTTTAATTTTTTACGTGAATATTTTTCATATCCGGATAACCATCCGCCATTATATTATTTTTTAGTTATTGCTTTATATAAACTTTTTCCATGGAACGAGCTGGGTATTCGGTTGGTTTCCGCCTTATCGGGGTTGGGTATTATTGTGCTGGTCTACTATTTTTCAAAGCTTTTTTTCCAGGAAAAGGCGCTGGCCAGGTTTGCGATGCTGCTTACCGCTATCTCATCGTATTTTATCCTGATTGTTCAAATGGCTCGTTACCATAGCTTGGCGGCTTTTCTGATGTTACTAAGCCTGTTTTTCTTTTGCCGAATAATACTTGGTAGTTCGCATAAGAAAGATTTTGCATGGTTTATTATATTTGGCATATTGCTTTGTTATACTGATTTACCTCATTTTTTTTACGAAATTGTCATTGTTAATATATATTTTATTTACAGTTTGGTAAAAAGAAAAAAATTATTTTCCTTGAAACAGTGGGTGATCGGCCAATTATTATTGTTAGCCTCCTTTCTTCCAATTGTTTATCTGTTTTATCTTCGGATTGTCGGGCAAAACGATATGGGATTTAAAAACGCTAGTGTGTTAGGTAGATCCTGGGTGAATTTGGCTGCAGACACGCTCATGCATTTTTATGCGTACTTTTTTGGAGAAAATTTGTTTCCGTGGAACATATCGTTTATTGCCGGTGCGATTGCTATAATTATTACGGTCAGTATATTTACTATTAATATATTTAGAAAAAAAGGTGACAGTAAAATTTATTTGCCGATCTACTTATTTTTAGCAGCCGTAATTTTAAATGTTTTATTTTTGAATATTGCCGATCCGCGGTATAGTTTCATTGTATACCCCAAGTATGTTTTTGTGGCGTTTCCGTTAAGTATGATTTTGCTGAGTCGTCTGGTTTGGCAGATTGAGAATGTGTTTTTAAAAAGAACGATCTTTGTTACCGTAGTATTAGTGTCTTGTGCTGGCTTGAAAAATTTTTACGCCGCAACTAACTATATAAACGGCAGTTATTTTAACGATTTTACAAACTATAATTTAGTAAAAGATAAATCTGTGGCAGGCGACTACGTGGTTATCAATGGTGACAACAATATTGGTGTTTATAATTTTTACAAAAAAACTTATTTTAATAATGTAACCCCGATTACTGATTCTGAAATGCTTCTAACCTCTGCTTCGGGGCGTTTTTGGTTTTTTGCAACCGGATCTGACGGGGATGCGGTTTATGGTTCTGCTGGAGCTGCAGATAAGATACCGGCAGGATTTAAAATTATTGATAAATCTGAAACTGTGCCGATTGATCCGCTGCTTATTGCTTTAAAACAAAAACTTATACATCGTCAAAGTTATACGTATAAGTACGGTGTTTATTTACTTGTTCATGAATAGAATCCGTATGTCTTATAAGCTTCCCGTTTCAGTCGTTATTGTCAGTTTTAATACAAGAGATTTTACAAGAAAAGCATTGAACGCCTTATACGGTTCAAGCATATTGCCTGAGCAGGTTATTGTGGTTGATAACAATTCTCAAGATGATACGATAGAAATGATAAAAAATGAATTTCCAAATGTAAGCCTCGTTAGCAGTAAAGAAAATCTCGGTTTTGCCAAAGGCAATAATAGGGGTATTTCAGAAATGGCGACCCAGCCGTATATTTGGCTGCTCAATAGCGACACAGAAACTGGTAAAAATACTCTAGAAGAGCTGGTGGCGTATATGGAAAAACATCCAGATGTTGGGGCTTTGGGTCCTCAAATGATGTATCCAGATAAAAGCTTGCAATCAGTGGGCGGGTATTTCCCTTCCGTGTTCAATGTATTTTATTATCTTTTTCCTATTGCGTATTTTTTGCCGACTTCGTGGCGTGTTCGTTTAAAGTCTATAGCGCTTTTTCCTCAACCGATACCGCAAAATGGTTTGGATGTTGATTATGTTACGGGTGCGGCGGTGTTGTTGCGGCGCGCGGCGTTAGATCAAGTTGGGCTTATGCCCGAAGATTATTTTATGTATTTTGAAGAGACGGATATGTGCTGGCGCCTTAAAAAAGCAGGCTGGAAAATGCGCGTTATATCTACCGACCCGGTTATGCATGTGTATGGAGGTAGTTTTAATTCAAAGTATGATAAAAAACGATTAACATTATTTCAGGAAAGCTTGGCAATTTTTGTGAAAAAAAATTTTTCAGGTTTAACAAAAAACTTAATCCTGCTAGAGCTATGGTGTTTTGGCGCTTTAAGCATTTTTTTAAAAAAATTTAAAAAATAAATATATGATATCTTTAATTGCTACTGTGCTTAATGAACAGAATAATATTTCGGATTGGCTTAGCGGAATATTATCTCAAAGCATGTTGCCGGATGAGATAATTATTGTTGATGGCGGTTCGGTTGATGGTACATGGCAGTTGTTAGAGGAAAGAGCAAAACAATATAATATACTAAAAATTTTTCAGCATGCGGGTAATATTTCTGCCGGTAGAAATTTTGCGATTAGGCAAGCGGCGTATGACAATATTGTGGTGACAGACGCGGGTTGCACGTATGAAAAAGATTGGTTTAAAAAAATATCTGAGCCATTGCTTTCTGGCAAAGGAACTTTTATAGCCACAGGTTTTGGGCCATGGTTTAAAAAAGATGATAATCTGCTTGCTTACTTGGTTGCATCCGCAACCACGCCAGCGCCGTTTGAGTTTCAGCGCAATTGGCTTCCTTCCAGCCGTTCTGTGGCGTTTAAAAAACAGGTTTGGGAATCAGTAGGCGGATACCCAGAATGGATTCCGTTATGCGAAGATGTTGTCTTTGATTTTAAAATATTTAAAACTGGCGTGAAGCCGGAGTATGTGAGGGAGCCGTTAGTTTTTTGGCGTCCACGCATTACATGGTCCGCATATTTTAAACAGTTGTTTGGGTATACGAGAAGCGATGGGCATGGAAAATTATGGCTTAAGCGTCAAATTATAAGATATTCATATTATTCGCTCAATATATTATTTATTGCCCTATCTGTGACCATAAGCCCATGGTTTATGTTGGTAATCGCATTTGGCATCGCAGATTATTTGCGCAGATTTTGGAAGCGGTGGATTGTATTCTCCGGATCGCTTTCTTGGTATAAAAAATATAGCGGCTTTATCTTGCTTATTGCGGTAGTGATGTATGGTGATTTTGCAAAAATGTGCGGATGGCCAATCGGTGTATATGAGCGGCGTTCAGGTAAGATTAAATTTCCTGCATAATTTTTATGAAACTCTCGATTATTTTGGTCAATTGGAATACAAAAGATTTAACTCGCGATGCGCTCGTGTCTATTTTTGATCAAACCAAAAATATTGAGTTTGAAGTTATTGTAGTTGATAATAATTCAGGCGACGGTAGTGTGGAAATGATTAAAAAAGAGTTTTCGCAGGTTATATTAATTGAGAATAAAGAAAATCGTGGTTTTGGCAAGGCTAATAATCAGGGGTTGGCCGCTGCTCGCGGAGAATATCTTATGTTTTTAAATACTGATGTAAGGGTGCTTAATGGCGCTATCAACACGTTAGTTGATTATTTAGATAAGAATTCGTCAGTTATGATGGTCGGGCCGCGGCTCCTCAATGCCGATATGAGTTTTCAGCATGCTTGTCGCCGCAACTTGCCTAATCCACTCAACTCTTTTTTTCACTTGTTTGGCTTGGTGAAAATTTTTAAACATAACGAGATTATCAATAGCTACAAGCAGTTTACCGCTGACCCTGAAGTGACAGGCCCTGTAGAAGCAATTTCTGGCGCGGCCATGCTGTTTAGAAGGCAGGTGTATGAAGAGATTGGCGGCTTTGATGAGAGGTTTTTTATGTATGGAGAAGATCTTGATTTTTGTAAGCGAATTTTTGACAAAGGGTGGGGCGTGGTGTATGTTAGTAATGCAAAAATTATTCATTTTGGCGGTCAAAGCAGTAAAAAACGAAAGGTGCAATCTCTTCGTAATTTTTACGAAGCAATGTGGATATATTATAAAAAGCATTTTGCGCCTAAACAGTTTTTTCTGGTAAATATCGCTGTGTGGCTTGCGATTAAAATTAAATTATTTATTGCGGTAATGATAAATTACTTAAAGTAGGTTAAATTTCTATTTATGAAAATTTTATATATTGGAGCAGGTTTTGTGGGGGCATGCTCTGCTGCAGTTTCAGCAAACAGCGGCCATAAAACCCTTGTATTTGATGTAGATCAAAAAAAAGTTGACCTTTTGAGTTCTGGCGATAGAGATACGATTGAGTCGTGTCTGTATGAAAAAGGCTTGGGGGATGCTTTGGTGCGCAATAAATCATATATAGAATTTACAACCGACGTTAAAAAAATGCAAAACTTCTTGGATGAATGCGATGCGGTGTTTATGTGTTTGCCAACTCCTGAAATTGGAGAAACAGGTGAAAGTGATTTGACTTTTTACACATCTGCCGTAGAAAATCTTGCTGCTGCTTTGGTGGCAAGAAACGCTGGCGCTCAAGAAAAATATATTTTGGTTATTAACAAAAGCACAGTGCCTATTGGTACTGCCAGCCGCGCTATTAGCATGCTTCAAGAAAAAGGTGTTAAAAATTTTGGCGTAGCGTCTAACCCAGAATTTTTGGTCGGTGGCAAGGCGGTGGAGGGCGCAATGAAGCCAGACCGAATTGTTGTGGGCGCAAAAGAGAAAAAAGATTTTGAGATTATGCGTGATATTTATCAGCGATTTTACGATAATCCCGAAGTAAAATATATTGAAGTTGACACAACAGAAGCCGAAGCAGGAAAATTATTGGCCAACTTCTATTTATTTCAAAAATTAGCAATTTGTTTTGATGTTATTGGTAGAACATGCGAAGCATTTGAGGGTGTTCGTTTTGAAAGCGTTCGTAAAATTTTGACTTCCGACAAGAGAATCGGTAGCTGGGGTTTTTATAACAGTCTTTATGCTGGCGGAAGTTGCTTGATTAAAGATGCCCGCTCATTATCGTATCAGTTGCAAACCGCCGGTAAAAGTGCGGACCTGATTGGGCAAGTCTATTCAGCAAATAAAAGGCAATTAGAGTTATTTTTGTCTCGGTTTGAGTCAGAAGTACAAGGTGTTTGGGAAGGAAAAAAGGTGGCAGTAATTGGTCTATCATTTAAGCGTGATACTAATGATATACGAAACTCACCAAGTATTAATATTGTTAATTTCTTAAAAGAAAAAAATGTTGCAGAAATTAGATTAAGCGATCCGGCTGCCACCGATATGTTCCGCATGTTATTCCCAGAAACAAAAGATGTAAAATATTTTTCTCATGAATTTGAGGCAGCTCGAGAGGCAGATATTATTATTTTATCAGCCGACTGGCCGCAATATAGAGGTTTGGCAGATTCGTTAATTGCAGAGCTTAAAACAAGGCCTGTGATTATGGATGGAAGACGTATTTTGCAGCACAGATATGAAGATTTGGCCCAGGCGGGATTCCGTATTATTGCTGTCGGTTCTTCGCTTATTTAATTAAATTATATGTCTAAATATCTTGTAACTGGAGGTGCCGGATTTATTGGTACAAATATTGTTAAAGAATTAATCCGCCAAGGTAATCAGGTAGTGGTTTTTGATAATTATGCAGCGGGCAAAAAAGAAGATCGCATGCAGCCTGAGGCAACTTATGTCGAAGGTGATATTCGAAATTCTGATGATTTAAATTCGGTATGCAAACAAGGGTTTGATGGCATTTTTCATTTAGCAGCTTTGCCCCGAGTTAGTTTTTCGGTTGAAAATCCATTGTTAACTCATGGTGCTAATATTGACGGAACTCTCAACGTGTTGCTAGCGGCGCGCGATCATAAAATTAAGCGCGTGGTATTTTCTTCGTCATCTTCCGTCTATGGCAACCAAGAAACTTTTCCGCTTCAAGAAGATATGAAACCGGTGCCAATTAGCCCGTATGCTCTACATAAATTTGTAGGGGAAAATTACTGCCGATTGTTCTCCAATTTGTATGGAGTTGAAACTGTGTCTCTGCGCTATTTTAACGTATATGGCCCTTATTTTGACCCAGAAGGAGCCTATGCTCTAGTTATCGGTAAATTTATCAAGCAAGTTAAGGATGGCAAGCCGATGACTGTATGTGGCGATGGTGAGTATTTTAGAGATTATACACATGTAAACGATATTGTTCGTGCCAATATTTTGGCAATGCAAAGCAGTGCTGTGGGTAAGGGCGATGTGTTAAATATCGGCAATGGCAATCCGCACTCTGTAAATGAATTGGTAAAATTAATTGGTGGTGCATTTGAGTTTGTGCCGGAACGACCGGGTGATGTGCGCTATACGGAAGCCGATAGTACAAAAGCAAAAAACCTTTTAGGTTGGGAGCCAACCATACGATTGGAGGAGGGGGTCGCCGAACTTAAAAAAGAATGGGGTTTATAAATAAAATAGCTTCTCCACAGATGGGGGAGCTATTTTATTTAGATTTGGTTTTTAGTTTAGAAATATTTCATGTGGCATAATGTATAATTATTTTATAAATTTATTTTTATGAATCGTTTTAAAAAAATAATAATCTATTTTTTCGGCAGTTTAGTTGGCGTGTATTTATTAGCTTGGCTTGGTTTCGCGCTGTATAGTGGTTGGAAGGGTTACATGTGGGATAAGAAAACAAATGATTTTCAGATGGCTTTGAGCAAGCCGTATAGAGAAGATACATATGGCGGTAAAACTCCAGAAGAAACCTGGTCTTTGTTTTTGGAGGCATTAAAGAAAAAAGATGTTGAATTGGCGAGTAAATATTTTGTACCGGAAAAACAAGGTGAGTGGAAAGAGATAATCCAGAAGACTGCTAATGAAAATAATAAACTAGAGACTGCTATTAAAAATATTGAAAAGATTTCTTTTGATACTTCAACTAGTGAAACAGCTTATTTTTCGTATCCAGTGCAAGATGAAAAAGGGAGGAATGTGCTAAATTCAGTTGTCTTTATTTTAAACCCATATACAAAAGTATGGAAAATCTCCGTACTATAATTTAAACATAATATGAAAAAAGGAGGGGCTTTATTATTGGTATTGTTTTTCTTATTTCAACCTGTACGCGCGTATGATCAGCATTCCACGCACCCGTCATTAACTTATGAAATGGCGCAGTTTTTTAATCAAAAAAATACAGATTTAAACAAGTTTTTGCTGCCAAAAGAAATAGGGTGGCTTAAACAAGGCGCTGTTGAAGAAGATGAGCCAGCGCGTTGGATTAACCATTTTTACGATCCTGTGCATAATGTTGGTTGGTCGGGCAAGCATCTGGGGCAGCTTTCACAAGAAGAAGGGTATAAGCTAGGTGGCGATATTGCGCCTCGACACTCTATAGCTTCGATAGATTGGGTTACTAACCAGCAGTACCAGGCAGCATATGGCCGTCAATATGGCAATCAGACTTGGCAAAAGGCGATTAAATCATATATAGACGGAGATAAAAAATCGGCATTTTTGGCACTTGGTCATGTGTTGCATCTGGTAGAAGACGCAACTGTGCCAGATCATGTTCGCGATGATTCTCATCCAGGCATTGAAGGCGATCCTGGTTCGCCGTATGAGAATTTCTCAAAAATACAAACCGATGTGGGGGAGCTGGCGGTTGCCGAAAAATTACTGAACGATAATATGGAGTTTAAAAAACTAAGCTCTATTAATCAGGCCATTAAAGATTTGGCAATATATACAAATCAAAATTTTGTTTCTGAAGACACGATTAGTAATGATGAGTTTTTAAATCCCTACATTAATAATTTAACTATTAGATTAATTGATAAAAAAGAGTATTTATATAATGAAAGTTTAGATATTTATATCTCTAAAATAAATATTAATAATGGTCTTGATAATAAAAAATTTACCACGTCCGATATTTTGCATGTTCTCCCATCTTATCGAGATCATCTATTTCCCGAAGCTGTCTTAGCCGGTGCAAGTGTTATCAACTTATTTTTTCAAGAAGTAGAAAAGTATCAAAAGAATCCACAAGCTCTCGAAGATATTGTTCCAGACAGTTATGATTCGTTTGCGGTGGCAATGCAGCAATTTCCAAAACGCACGGTTATCAAGGCCTGTGGTATATCTGAAAGTACGTGTAAAGATATTCATAACACAGCCGTTGCAGTGGCAATGTCTGTGCAGAATAGTGCAAATAATGCAATCGCGCGTCTTGGTTCTATGGCCCAAAAAGTAAAAACAGTTTTTGGTATAAATATAAAAGCGGTCAGTCAAAGCAATGCGGAAATTTCAGAACAGATAACACCTGAAAATAGCGAAATTGTCAGCGCGTCTGTGGCAAAAGTATTAGTGGCGCCAATTCCAAATATTTCAAGGAATACGCAAGCATCTGCAGTTGTCGCGCCGCCTCAAAAACCAATCATTTCAGATTCTGCGGCGCCATCATCAAAAACTGTTATTGATTTTGTTAGCAACAACCAGCCTATAGCACCTGCTGAAGTTACTCAAAAGCCTCAAAGTGCTGTATACGGCGGTGGTTTACAAGGTGTGGCCAGTTTGCTGCTGCCCTTAACTGGTGTTAATGCAGGCTTGGTTGCTGAGTCGGAAATAATCGAAACATCTTCGGTGGCGACAGTTTCTTCTACGGAAAATAATCCAGCTGCATCTGTGACAGCTACAATTAGTAGTTCTACGGCAGTTGAAAATAGTACAGCTACCAGCAGTGCGCCGGAAATAATTGTAGATAATTTATCGCCAGATGTACCGTCTATCGCGGTCGCTGTCAGCTCGACAAATTCAGGGACACGCGTCATAACGCTTGCGTCTGCCGATATATTATCAGAACATATATATTTTGATCTGCAATTTACAACCAATACGCAAAACGGAATTTGGGAAAATATTGTATCGAGCACCACTCAAACAATAATTGATTTTTCTGGTACGCGTGGGCAATTATATTATTTTAGAGCTAGAGCTACCGATGACACAGGTAATGTATCGGCATGGAGTAGCACCTCTTCCGCGCACGGTATAAATTGGGGTGGTGAATTAGTAATCAATGAAGTTGCCTGGGCAGGTACGGCTTCTGAATTTTCTACAAATGAATGGTTTGAATTGTATAATACAACTGATGCAGATATCGATATAAGTAATTGGAAAATATTTATTTCTGGCAAACAGCTTAGTATTTCTAAAATAATGAACAAAATTGTGCCAGCACACGGCTATTATCTATTTGAACGAATTTCAGATAATACAGTAAAAGAAATAAATGCAGATGCAATTTTTAGCGGAAGTTTAAATAATTCTGGCGAGAAGATTGAAATTTTCCGACCTGATAATGAAAAAACAGATGAAGTGGATGCGCGAGCAGGTTGGTTTGGGGGAGATGCGGTTAAATATCGAAGTATGGAGCGCATTGATGCGCATGGCATGGGCAATGATCCAGCAAATTGGCAAAGCAATCAAGGTTTTAGAGAAAACGGGCGTTCGTCTAATGGTGGCCCAATTTATGGGTCTCCAAAACGAGCTAACACTGGTTTTATTAACTTAAATTGGGATCAGGATGAAGATGTGAGAGTGCTTACGAAAGCTAACAATCCTTACTTGTTGCAATACTATACTGTGCCAGTCGGCAAAAAATTAATTATCGAACCTGGAGTTGTAATTAAATCATATTTTAATAATTCAAATCTCGCTATATTTGGTACGCTTGAAGTGCGTGGTACTTCCGATGATATGGTATTTTTGACCTCAGGAAAAGACACAAATTTGAACAGCTCAATAAATAATACTATAGTGGGCGTGTGGGCCACTACAACTCCGGTTGTATATGATTGGCAAGGCATATGGTTTAAACCCGGATCTACAGGTGTGATAGAAAATGCGCAGATACGATTTGCGGGCCGCGGGTTTATCGTGCCGCCATCATCGTTGCCAGTGTCGCAAGCGGTGCGCATTGATCATGCGGATGTAGTGTTTGACGGAGTGCATTTCTCTGATGATGGGACGGTAGTTATGCAAAGCTCTTTTGCCACAACTACTATTTCGCATTCTGAATTTATAGGAGGAGAACGCGCTTTTGTTTCTGAAAATAGCGCAGTTCATATAGAAGATACTGTGTTTCGTAATTTTTCTCATGGCTACGGGCCGTTATATATAAAAGATAAATGGCCGAGCTTGGAACGCATCACATATACAGGTAATACGATTAACATGCCATACCTTGAGGGTGTGACTGTTATTGATAATGCCACGATGAGTGAAAACGAAAATTATCTGGTTAATGTCCTGACGGTTTCTTCTACGGGCCATCTATCAATCTTGCCTGGTGTTTCGGTATATGTTCCGTTGTATGGCATTATTAATGTTTATGGTTCGCTTGAAGCGCGCGGTATAGCCAATAATATGATTAATTTTTTACCATTAGACCAGTCTTCAAATTGGGGTAATATTCGATTTTATAACTCCACTTCAACTTTAGAATATGTGACTTTGAAACAAGGCAACCGGCTTAATGGTCGCCCTGAATCAGTTAATGGCACTATTATTGCCAACGACTCTCATTTATTCATTGGTAATATGCAGATGCTGGACAGCGAATCAAATTCGATTCAGTCAAATAATTCAGTTATATCAATTGTGGATTCCGAAGTGAGTGATACGGTAAAACATAATAATACCATTGGCATAAAAGCTATGGCTGGAGCAGTGAATCTTAATAATGTGCGTTTCGCTAATGTGGCTGTTGGTCTTCAAAGTGATGCATTAGACATCTCGCACCTTATTCTTGATATTCAAAATATGTCCTCTTCAAGCTTTAACAATGTAGATTATTTTTGGCAACCGTTGAATCTGTGGGCGTTTCCAGTGCTTATCTCGCCTGAGCATTTGTAAAGATGCCTGTTTACCTGTTTTTCCTGTGCCTTTTCAAAGGTGTTATCTTGTGATACAATTAAGCCGTAATTTATCTCTATTTTTATGCTAAAATTAGACTCTTTCTTCAAAGAAGCCATTAAACAAGACGCCTCCGATTTACATTTGGTTGGCGGAGAGTTGCCGATGATACGAGTAGAAGGCGCGCTTAAAGACCTTGATGATAAACCGCTTAACAATAAAGATTTGGTTGAAGAGGTGTATTCATTACTTACCAAAGAGCAGATTGCCCGATATGAATCGGAAAAAGAGCTTGATTTAAGCCATGTGGTGGGTGATGTCCGTTTCAGATTAAATGTACACCAGCAGGTTGAAAATATTGGTTTGACCGCTCGCGTGATTCCAGCAGAAATTCCAAAACCGGAAGATCTGCGTTTTGAACCAGTATTGCTAGAGATGACAAAATTGTTGGATGGCTTAGTCTTGGTTACCGGCCCAACCGGTTCTGGTAAAACCACTACTATTGCATCCATGATTGAAGAAATAAACAAAACTCGCAAAGCGCACATAGTTACAATTGAAGACCCGATTGAATTTTTGTTTCAGGATAAACAGAGTTTAATAGAACAGCGTGAAGTTGGAGTTGATACAAACTCATTTGCTAACGCGCTTAAACATGTGTTGCGCCAAGATCCGAATGTAATTGTGGTGGGGGAAATGCGTGATCCGGAAACCATCGCTACAGTTCTTACGGCCGCAGAAACAGGCCATTTGGTATTTTCTACTTTGCATACACCGTCGGCCGCTGAAGCAATAGAGCGTATCGTAGATGTATTTGAAGGTGCCAAGCAAAAACAAATTTTAATCCAGCTTTCGGCGGTTTTGCGCGGAGTGGTGGCGCAGCAATTATTGCCAGCCAAAGATGGTGGCAGAGTTGCGGCCAGAGAAATTCTTATTAATACGCCAGCGGTTGGTAATATGATTAGAGGTAACGAAGTAGGCCAGTTAAAGTCCGCAATTCAGACTGGTGCAAAAGAAGGCATGGAAACTATGGAAAATTCAGTCAAGAAATTGGTTAAAGAAGGCTGGGTAGATGAAGAGGTTGCAGAGCGCCGCGTGGGTTCTAATAAAAAAGTTTAAGGAGGCGAGCAAACACAAGATTTGCCTCGCCTGTTATGTCTTAGTATGCATGTAGAAGAAATTTTTAAGCAGGTTAATCTTGTATCTGAACAATCAAAAATTCCCGCCTATGCGGTGGGCGGTTTTGTGCGCGATTTGTTATTATCATGGGATAATATGCCGCACAAGGATATTGATTTTGTGGTAGAAGGCAGCGGGCTGGCTTTTGCTAAAGAATTTGATAAGTCCATGCATATGGCGGGAAGCCTGGTTGAGTTTCCCGATTTTGATACCGCGCGTTATGTGCTAACCGAAGAATTTGGCGGTGTTACCTTGGAATTTGCCGGGGCCAGAACCGAGACGTATCAGTCTGATTCTCGCAAGCCAGCTGTGGAAAAAACAAATTTACAGGCAGATATGGCACGAAGAGATTTTACAGTAAATGCTATGGCTGTGCCGTGCGCAGTCTTTGCCGGCAAAAAATTTCCAAGCAAAGCAATGTTTGAAAAACAAATCATTGATCCGTTTAATGGTAAAAAAGATTTGGCGGATAAAGTATTGAAAACACCGCTTGATCCTGATAAAACTTTCATTGACGATCCGTTGCGCATGATGCGAGCTGTGCGTTTTGCCAGCCAGTTAAGTTTTTCCATTGATCCGCAAACATTGGAATCTATTTATAACAATAGAGACCGCTTAAAAATTATTTCCGCCGAACGGATTAGCGAAGAACTGTTTAAATTAATGTCATGTTCAAAGCCGTCGGTTGGCTTGGTTCTTATGTGGCAAACGCATATATTGGATTTTGTTTTGCCAGAAGTGGCAAATTTGGAAGGTGTAGATGATGTGTATGGGCATCAGCATAAAGATAATTTATTGCATACTTTTAAAGTGGTAGATAATGTAGCCGAGCGATCAAATAAAACCATTTTGCGCATGGCCGGATTGTTGCACGATATCGGTAAGCCGGCGACTAAAAAATTACTGCCTAAAATTGGCTGGACATTTCATCAGCATGAACATGTCGGTAAAAAAATGGTATACGCAATCGCGCGCCGCCTTCGATTTTCAAAAAGCGATACTGACTATTTGGCAAAATTGGTGCGATGGCATATGCAGCCGATAAGTCTGATGGATGATGGAATAACAGATTCGGCAGTGCGTCGTCTGGTGGTAAATCTGGGTGAAGAGTTGGAAGATTTGTTAATTTTGGGGCGAAGCGATATAACGAGCGGCAATCCATACAAAAAAGAAAAAAGGTTGAAAAATTATGATTATTTGGAAGCAAAAATAGCAGAGGTTTTGGAGCGAGATAAACTCCGCGCCTTCCAGTCGCCCCTGCGAGGAGAGGAAATAATGGAGCTGGCGCATTTGAAACCCGGGCCAACAGTTGGTAAGATTAAGACAGATATAGAAGAGGCGATTTTGGATGGATTGATCCCAAATGAATACGAAGCAGCTAAAAAATATTTTTTTACAATTAAAGATAAATACTTAATACATGCCCAAGCGTGGGAACAAAATACATAATATGAATATATTTAAAACAAAAAAATTCTATATCATTGCCGCGATTGTGCTCGTGGCTGGTATGGGTGTATATGGACAGATAAAAAAGAAAAATAAGCCGGTTGAATATGAAACGGTCGCGGTGGAAAAAGGTGCTCTTACCCAAACTGTTGAAGCAACAGGCAAGGTTGAGTCGCAAAGCGATCTTTCGCTCCGTTTTGAGGTGCCTGGAGTTATTGAGCGTGTTCAGGCTAAGGCTGGTGTATCGGTAAAAAGTGGCGCTACACTCGCTACGCTTAAAATGGCGGAGTTAAACGCGGCTGTGGCTCAAGCCCAGGCAAATTTGAATCAAAAATTGGCTGGTGGCACACAAGCAGAGAAGGACTATTACAAAGCAGTGCTTGATCAGGCTGCGGCAGATTTGGAAAATAGCCGAGTGGTTGATAATGCCTATGAGGATGCTGTTGTGACGCTGCAATCTTCTTTAGTTAAGCTTGATGATGGTTTGACACAAGCCGATGCTATTTTAGGTGTTGATAATACGAGTATAAATGACGAATTTCAATCATTTTTGTCTGTGTCCAATCCGGACATGTTGAATATGGCTGTGAATCAATATATTGTGGCAAAAAACAGTGTCGCCCAGGCAAGAAGTCAGGTAGTTGTGCTATCCGCAGTTTCTGCCCCAGGGCAAATTGACGCAGCGCTGAGCAGTGTAATTGATGCGTATACACACATGAGCCAGCTGCTCATAAAAGTTGGTGATGTTTTAAATAATTCCATTACTGGTATCAGCTTTACCCAAACCACATTGACTACAAAGAAAAGCGCCATTGATACAGTTAGAACATCAGTTAATACTCAGTTTACAACTGTTACGAACGCTAAACAG
>CAZHYG010000001.1:0-203818 GCA_964536615.1 uncultured Gammaproteobacteria bacterium | reverse complement strand
TACAGTTAGAACATCAGTTAATACTCAGTTTACAACTGTTACGAACGCTAAACAGTCTATTTCCGATGCTAAAGCTTCTTTAAAAATTAAAGAAGCGGTATATAATCAAGCTTTGGCAAATTATCAAAACAAGATTAATCCGGTGCGTGAAGTTGATATCGCGGCCTATAGAGCGGCTTTAGCTCAAGCAATTGCCAATAGGAACAAGGCGATAATTAAAGCTCCGGTAGCTGGTGTGGTAACTTCGATTAACAAAAAAGCCGGAGAGTTTATAAACTCCAGTGAAGAAATGGTGCGCATGTTTGTGCCGCATTATGAAATTAAAGTTGATATTCCTGAAACAGACATTTCTAAGTTAAAACTTGATGATGTGGCGGATATAACTCTTGATGCTTTTGGTGACGATGTTAAATTTGCGGGCAAAGTTATTAATATTGAGCCAGGCTCCACTGATATTTCTGATGTGGTGTATTATCGGGTAACTGTAACGATAAATGATTCTGAAAAAGATGTTAAGCCGGGCATGACTGCGAATGTAAAAATAAAAACAGATTCGCGCGCCGATGCGTTGTTTATCCCGTTACGATCTGTACGTTCAGATGATCGAGGTAAGTTTGTTAAGGTTCTTAAGCCGGGCGCAACTGAGCCAACGGATGTTTCGGTGACGCTTGGTATTAGAGCAGACAATGGCAAGGTTGAAATTATGGATGGTCTGCAGGCAGGGGACGTAGTTGTAGTTTCTGTAAAACAATAGTATGGCATTAATTGAAATAAAAGACCTGATAAAGAAATATGAGAATGAAGGTGTGATAACCGATGTGCTCCACGGACTTAATTTTTCAATTGAAAAAGGCGAGTTTGTTGCTATTATGGGACCAAGCGGTTCGGGTAAATCAACCCTAATGCATATTTTGGGTTTTTTGGACAAGCTTACCTCAGGTACATATACGTTTGCCGGTAGAAATGTGAGTGATTTAGATGATAATGAGCTGGCGCGAATGCGCGGCAACGAAGTGAGTTTTATTTTTCAGGCTTTTAATTTGCTCCCACGCACCACGGTAATTGAAAACGTAATGCTGCCGCTCACATACAAAAAAATGAGCGAAGTTCAGCGTCGCGAGAAGGCAAAAGAAGCGCTTATTTCAGTCGGTTTAGGACATCGGTTGGATTATTTTTCAAACCAGTTATCTGGTGGTGAGCGACAGCGCGTGGCTATTGCTAGAGCTCTTGTTAATGATCCATCTGTTATTTTTGCCGATGAGCCTACTGGCAATTTGGATTCAAAATCTGGATTGCAGGTGATGAAAATATTGCAAACTTTAAATGAATCAGGCAGGACCATTATTTTGGTTACTCATGAAAAATATACAGCTGAACATGCTAAGCGTATTTTGCGAATTAAGGACGGTGTTATTATTGAAGATTCTACGGTGGAAAATCGACTGTTTGCCAAAGATGGGAGCGAGTTGCAAAAATAACTGAAATTGTGCCGTTATGAATATTGTTAAAGAAGTTACAAGCGTATGGTCAATCATTAGCCGCAATAAGGCGCGCTCATTTTTAACGATGCTTGGGGTGGTAATCGGTATTATGTCGGTAATTGTGGTGATGTCGGTTGGGGCGGGCGCGCAAAGTCTTATTTTAAACCAAGTAACCAGTCTCGGTTCAAATTTAGTGGGTATTTTGCCGGGTAAATCAGAAGATAACGGGCCTCCAGCGTCGGCTATGGGGATTGTGGTTACAACTCTTACCTATGATGATGTAAAGGCTTTGCTAGGTGAAGATATGCCGTTTGTAGTGGCTGTAACCGGTTATGTGCGCGGAGCCGATACAATTAGTTGGGATGGTAATAAAACAGATGCTAATTTTGTTGGAGTTTCTGCAGATCTTCCTAAAGTTGAAGATACTGCAGTGCAACATGGTAGATTTTTTACGGAAGAAGAAGAAAAAGGGTTATCGCGTGCAGCTGTGCTTGGCAGCCGAGTGGCGCGTGATTTATTTCAGGACATAGATCCGATTGGCAAGCAGATTCGTATTAAAAAAACATCGTTTACTATAATCGGTGTTATGTCTGAGCGCGGCAGCAGCGGTTTTCAAAATCAAGACAATCAAGTGTACGTGCCAATTACCACCGCTCAGAAATTACTGCTTGGTATCGATTATATTAGTTTTGCCCGTTTAAAAATTGATGCCGCAGAAAATGTTGATCGAGCAGTTGAGTATACAAAACAAATCTTGCGAGAGCGTCATAAGATAACTAATCCGGAAGAGGATGATTTTTCAGTTCGTACTACTGCGCAAGGGCTTGATGCGCTGACTAACATCACAAATGCTTTAAAAATATTTTTATCTTCCGTGGCGGCAATCTCGCTGATTGTTGGCGGTATTGGTATTATGAACATTATGTTAGCCGCGGTGCAAGAAAGAACCAGAGAAATTGGTTTGCGCAAAGCGGTTGGCGCCACCAATCGTAATATTATTTTTCAGTTTCTGATTGAGACGGTAATGATTACGTTTTTAGGCGCGATTATGGGTATTTTGTTAGGAGTGTTAATTTCTGTGGTGGTAGGATCGGTTGCGCAAGGTAAGGGGTATCATTGGGATATTGTGATTTCCGTTTCATCAATTATGGTCGCCTGTGCTGTGGGAGTTGGTATTGGTTTGGTGTTTGGTATTGTGCCGGCTCGCCGCGCCAGCAAATTAAGCCCTATTGAAGCATTGCGTTATGAGTAATTTATTTAGCACAATTTTAATCAATTTAAAATTAGCCAAAATATCGCTGGTGGCGCAGAAAACCAGGTCTATCCTAACGATTTTGGGTATTAGTATCGGGATTGCTATCGTAATCACAATTCTTGCTGCCGGTCGCGGTTTGGACAAGTTTATTATGGGGCAGCTTGAGGTGTTCGGTTCAGATACAATAAGTATTGAAGTTAAAATTCCTAACGCTAAAGGCAATTCAACTGAAAATGCTGTTGGTCAATCTACTGGTATTACTATCACAACATTAAAAAACAGAGATATTGAAGACGTGGCCAAACATCCAAATATTGTGGCTGCCTATGGTTGGGTGATTGGTCAGGCGCTAGTTACTTATCAAGGTGAAATTAAAACTGTTACTCTGGTCGGAGAAGGATATAGCATGCCGGATGTGGAAAAATTTTCTCTATCTGAGGGCCGTATGTTTACTAAAGAGGAAGAGGATTCTCTTTCTCAAGTGGCTGTGCTCGGTTCTGTGGTAAAAGACAAGTTATTTGGCGATGACACTGCTGCGGGTAAAACCATATATATAAAAGGCAAGCCGTTTAGAGTTTTGGGTGTGGCAAAAAAACGAGGGGCAAGTTTCGGTATGGATATGGATAATATGTTGATTTTGCCAACCAAAACAATGCAAAAAAGAATTTTAGGGATTGATTATGTCCGCAATATTATTGCAAAAATGAAAGATAAAAATCTTTCCAAGCAAACAGTGGCGGATTTACAAGTTACTTTGCGTGAAAATCATGATATTACAGATCCTGATAAAGATGATTTTACCATCAATACTATGGAAGAGGCGGTAGCTATTTTAGGCAGCGTGGTGAGTGGTATAACATTTTTACTTGTGGCGCTTGTGTGTATTTCTCTGGTTGTGGGTGGTGTGGGGATTATGAATATTATGTATGTTTCTGTTTCGGAGCGAGTATTTGAAATTGGGCTGCGGAAAGCATTAGGAGCTAAATCAAAAGATATTCTTTGGCAGTTTTTATTTGAGTCTATGCTCTTGACGTCGGTAGGCGGAGTGGTCGGTGTGATTATTGGGGCGCTGCTTGCTCTGGTTGTCTATTTAGTTGCCGTTTCTAATAATTTTAATTGGGTGTATAGCATACCAATTTTTTCTATCATACTTTCAATTGGATTTTCCACATGCATCGGTGTTATTTTTGGCCTATATCCGGCTCGAAAAGCGGCGCAGCTTAATCCGATTGATGCGTTGCGAAAAGAATAATTGCTGTTTGTCTGTATGAAGAAAGTGTTGGTTGTCCAATTTACCTCTGGTGTTGCTCAAGAACATGCGCAGCGATGTTTCATTAGCTGTTGTCCGGATGTTACTTTTACATTTGTGCATGGAGTAGAATCTGACTGCAGTCAGATTGATTTAACTGACATCTCTCATGTTATCATTGGGGGCAGTGGCGCATTTTATCTTTCGCAGGGAGACGGTGCAACCACATGGCTTCCATCAATTTTTTCTCTTCTGGATAACGCTTTTAAGAAAAATATCCCAATTTTAGGTATTTGTTTCGGTTTTCAGATTTTAGCATTGCATCAAGGATCGCGAGTTGTGCATGATGCAGGCGCGGAAGAAGTTGGAACATTTCTTACGTATTCTTATCCTGCAGCCGTAAACGATAAATTATTTTCTGTACTGCCACAGCAATTTTTTGCTCAGCTTCTCCATAAAGATGTTGTTGAAGCAGTGCCAGATTCAATTGAGTGTTTGTTGTATTCTGACAGAGTTCGGTGCAGCGGTTTTAAAGTGACCGGAAAATCTGCTTGGGGTGTTTTATTTCATCCAGAATTAACGGCGCAAACCGCTAAAGAGCGCTTGTCTATGTTTCCAGAGTACATACAGGCGGAAACAGCTTTGGTTGATCAGTATATACAATCGCATATTACAGAGAGTCCGGAAACAAGCGAGCTTTTACGCGTTTTTTGCCGCATATAAGGCGGTGCTTGCCGGTCTTTCCTTTATTGGGGTTTTAGGGTAGTATTTTGGTATGACCGACACCCAATCTATAAAAGACAGATTGGACATTGTGCAGATTATTAGCGAATATGTAAGCCTGAAAAAAGCAGGTATAAACTGGAAAGCCAATTGTCCATTCCATAACGAAAAATCGCCTTCGTTTATGGTACAGCCAGAAAAGCAATTTTGGCATTGTTTTGGTTGTGGTAAAGGCGGTGATGTGTTTACTTTTATTCAGGAAATGGAAGGATTAGAATTTGCCGAAGCGCTTAAAATATTGGCAGATAGAGCAGGGGTAAAATTAGATCGATTTGCCAGCGAAGTAAATACCAGTCAGAAAAATAGAATTTTGGAAATCAATAATAAAGCTGCATATTTTTTCCATCATTTTTTATTAGAAGTGCCGGCTGCGGCTCCTGCCCGTGAATATTTAGGGCGGCGCGGTTTATCGGCTGAAACCATTACCGATTGGAATGTTGGTTTTATTCCCGATCAGTGGGATTTACTGGTTAAATATTTATTAAAAAAAGGAAATAGCATTGATGATCTGCTTCTTTCAGGGTTAGTTATTAAAAAAGATGGCGGCGGCTTCTATGATCGTTTTCGAGGTCGGGTTATGTTTCCGATTTGGGACGCGCACGGCAATACAGTTGGTTTTACCGGCCGTATTTTAGTAGAAACCGAAAAATCAGGCGGTAAATATGTAAATACTCCGCAGACATTGGTGTTTGATAAATCACGTATTTTATACGGTTTAAACAAGGCTAAAACAGAGATTAAATCCAAAGATTTGGCTGTGTTGGTTGAGGGGCAGATGGATGTGATTTCTTGCCATCAGGCGGGTATGAAAAATGTTGTGGCATCTTCCGGTACAGCTCTTACATTAGAACAGGTTAAGCTTTTAAAACGATACTCCAATAATATTGCTATCGCGTTTGACGCCGATGCTGCCGGTCAGAATGCCGCGAAGAGAGGTATTGATATTGCTATGGAACAGGGGATGAGTATTAAAATAATTAAAATTCCCGCAGGCGCAGGCAAAGACGCGGATGAATGTATAAAGAAAAATAAAGATGTTTGGTTTGAATCGGTTGCGCAAGCGCAAGACGTAATGGAATGGTATTTTGCCAGCGCATTTACCGGTTTTGATAAAAACGACCCAAAACAGAAGCAAAAAATTTCAGATCTTCTTCTGCAAGAGATTATTCGTTTGCCGCACGCCATTGAACGTGATCATTGGTTGAACCGGTTGGCTGATGAGCTGGGGGTGGATAGGTCAATTCTGGCAGCTGAGGCAAAGCGAATATATGGCTTAGCGGCAAAAAACGCGGCATATACGCATACCCCAGCATCGACAGAAAATACGCCAGTCCCAGCCAAAGAAGAGAAGACTAAAGCTCACATTTTACTGGAAAACTTTTTTGCGCTTTTGTTTAAATTTCCTTCGTTGTTATCGGTATATGCTCCAGAATTAAAAAAAGATTTTCTAGAAGAGGTTCATTTGGCAGGTCTTTACGACTCTTTAAAAAAATACTATAATGAGAATACTAATATATTGGATGTGCAGGCGTTAAAAAACAGCTTAACCACGGAAGAGCGGTTTTTTGTTGATATTTTAGTTTTAAAATCAGATAAAGACTATGCTAATTTTACGCGTGAAGAAGCCCAAAAAGAATTAGCTGTGCTGTTTAGCGCTGTGAAAGAAGATTGGCAAAAAAATAAGAGGAGCAAGCTGGCTATCAAGTTGAAAGAAGCGGAGAAAAATAATGATCGAGAGCAAGTTCAGAATATTTTAAAAGACATTATTGCTCTGGGATAAAATAATATATTTTTATTTAAGATAATCCCTTATGGTGAAAAAAAAGGGGACAATCAAAAAAGCTTCCAAGCCATTGCGCGTTAACCATACGCGTAAGCATAAAAGGGAGAAGATAGTGCGTAAAAAAACCGGCGGCGCTATATTTAAGAAAAAAAATATTTCCCGCAAGGAATTGCAAAAAAAACATCGTGGAAAGCATAATCAGCATAAACAAAATATAGATCTAGAAGAAGTTGCCGAGCCGACTTTAAAGGATATTTGGGCGTTGGTTGCTAAAGGCAGGACTCGTGGTTTTATTACTCAAATTGAAGCAGAAAATGTATTTTCAAGACCAGAACAGTACTTGGATCTCTATGAAGGCTTCATGGACCTGTTGGATAAAAATGGTGTATCGGTGGTTGAAACCACAGGTAATTTATTGGGCAGAAAAACAGAAAGCACTAGTTTGTTAAAACAATTTCAGGGTGAACAGCCGGATATGGATACCCCATTTGATTTGGGTCAGATTTCTTCCGATTCCATCCAGATGTATTTGCGTGAAATTGGCAAGATTCCATTGTTAAAACCAGCTGAGGAAATGGCTTTGGCAAAACGCAAAGAACGTGGTGATAAAGAGGCGGATCGAAAACTTATTGAAGCAAATTTGCGCTTGGTGGTGTCTATTGCCAAAAAATTTGTCGGCAAATCACTTTCATTGCTCGATTTAATCCAAGAAGGAAATATCGGCTTGTTTAGAGCGGTAAAAAAGTTTGATTATCGCAAAGGCTTTAAATTTTCAACCTACGCCACCTGGTGGATTCGCCAGGCAATTACCCGTGCTTTGGCTGACCAGTCGCGCACAATTCGCATCCCGGTGCATATGGTAGAAACAATCAATCGTTTCCAGCAGGTGCAGCGCCGGCTTTTGCAAGATTTAGGGCGTGACCCAACTCCAGAAGAGTTGGCAGCAGAAATGGGCGAAGAGGTTGAAAAGATTAATCATATTATCAAAATTTCTCAGGACACTGTGTCTTTGGAAATGTCGGTTGGCGATGATGATGATGACGATGATTCTTCGTTGCAGGATTTTGTGGAAGATGTCAAAAATATGTCGCCAGATAGAGTTGCTGGTCTGCAGATTCTTAAAGATTATGTGAAAGACGCCATTAAAGACTTGTCTCCGCGCGAGCAAAAAATTCTTGAAATGCGTTTTGGTTTAAGCGATGGTGTTACACATACACTTGAAGAAGTCGGTAAAGAGTTTGATGTTACTCGTGAGCGTATTCGCCAAATTGAGGCAAAGGCTCTGGAAAAAATTCAGCATATGGGCATTATTAACAAGCTTAAAGATTACTAAGCCCGCGCTTCATTTGTATATGAAAATAATGTTTTCTGGCGGTGGAACATTAGGGCCAGTGGTGCCGCTTTTGGCAATTGCCGAAACATGCAAGCGTTATAATGCGCAAACAGAGTTTGTGTGGGTAGGCACTCAACATGGACCGGAAAAAGATTTGGTTGCCGAATACGATATTCCGTTTATCTCTATCATGTCTGGCAAGCTGCGTCGCTACATATCGTTGTGGAATATTTTTGATATATTTAAAATTATCTTTGGTTTTTTGCAGTCGCTATTTGTTTTGTGGCAGCAAAAACCGGATATGCTTATTACCGCCGGTGGATTTGTGAGTGTGCCGCTGCACTATGCTGCTTTTGCGCTAGGTATTCCGACTTGGGTGCATCAGCAGGATGCACAGGTTGGTTTGGCAAATAAGCTGATGTCTTATGTGGCGCAGGTCGTAACTACGGCCTTGCGAGATACGCAAAAATATTTTTCGGAAAATAAAACTATTTGGATGGGGAATCCGGTGCGCGATTTACATCCTGATGATTTTTTACAGTCGCGTCACATATTTAACATACCCGAACAAGCGCCTGTAATTTTGGCTATGGGCGGTGGTACAGGTTCTGCTACAGTCAATAAACTGGTGGTTGAGGCGTTGCCAGCGTGGCCTCGTAATTGGCATGTTATACACTTGGTTGGCAGAGAACGTCCAAAAGATTTGCAGGAAAACGCAACTAAGGTTTTTCCTAATTATCATGTGTATCCATTTTTAAAATCCGAAATGAAAGATGCCTACGCTATCGCGGATGTGGTTATAACTCGAGCTGGATTTGGAAGTTTAACGGAGTTGGCCTCACTTGGTAAAGCATCTATTGTTTTGCCTATGGCAGGAACGCATCAGGAAGTAAATGCGCGCTTGCTTGCTCAACAAAAAGCAGTGATTGTTATGGATGAACGCATGGATAGCGGATTAAAATTAGCTCGTTTAGCAGCAGATTTAATTGATTTGCCTGAAACCAGAAGTTATTTGGGTGATCGGTTGCGCACTGTTTTGCCTCCTGCAGAACCAAAACAGATTATGGGTATTATTGACAAGTTGGCTAATATTAGATAAAATTACATATATTTTGATAATTACCCACAGAAAAAAATAATACACAAGACAATGGGGTTGATTATTTTTTAGAATTAGTATAGAATTAAGTCCGTATAGTTCACACTTGGGTCGGTAGCTCAGCTGGTAGAGCAATGCCCTTTTAAGGCAGTGGTCCTGGGTTCGATCCCCAGCCGACCCACCAAGAGTAATTATAAGTATGTTGGGCGTTTAGCTCAGTTGGTTAGAGCGCCTCGTTTACACCGAGGAGGTCTAGGGTTCGAATCCCTAAGCGCCTACAAATTAAATTAAAAAACCACATTGAAATACAATGTGGTTTTTTAATATTTTTTCTCTCATCCCGGTAGCTATAATTTGTATTGATATACAAGCTATAGCTACGACACGGGACGAGACTCCTCTTGAGAAAGAGTGTCACTTGAGCGTGGTTTCCACGATCTTGAAGAGGCCGCGGTCTTCGCCGCGGAACGAACCGCTTCGCGTTACCCCGATCTCTCGCATGGTGTCATCATCGAAAACTCGGATGCTCTCCCACTCGTGCTGGCTGTTGAGATACCGTCGACCACCTGCGCCATCGTCCACTGTCACCTGGAAGGCGATCCAGGGCATGCCTGGCGAGAGTGAAAGCCGAAAGGTCGAGGAGGACTCCGAAGACTTGATGCGTTCGAACACCGGACCCTCGGATGAACGACCATCCAGTCTGCGCAAGATTTGAATGACCTCTGGGCGGTGGTATTTCGCATCGATCGTGACCACGTAGTCCGACTTCGTGGTGAAAACCACCGTTGCTGGTGGTGCGGTATCGCCGCTCGCGTCAGTCTGCGGTGGCGCTGCAGACGTGAATGCCACGGCGGTGTAGTGGCGGTTGTGGTTGGCACCGCCGCAAGCGACGGTGCCGGTGATGATCAAGAGCAGCAAGAGCATGACGGTTGCGCGCATGACAGGTCCCCCCTGGAGGCACTTCTTACACCCGGGATCCTGGGTGCGAGGAGCTAAGCAGAAACTGCTGAGCATTCTAGGTACGAATATACCCAAAATGCTCAGCAGTTAGTGATTTTAAAGAGCTTTTTAGTTATTTTTTATTTTTACTTTATAATTTATTTATATGTATCTTAGCCATATTTTTTCCATTTTGTCAAGTGTGCGCACTCAATTTGCTATATATGGAGCATAATAATTTTTTATTATATTAACAAGTTAATGATATGCAGAAATTATATGGTATAATTACGTATACTATGATTGAACAATCTAGCGAGCAAAAAATTATTTTACATCAAGGTATTTATAAGCGGCCTGTTTCAATAGGGGATGCTGTGTTTATGATCACAGGTATGACTATTGGTGCGGGAATTTTGGGAATCCCATATGTGGTGGCGCAGACAGGGTTAATTATCGGCTTATCCTATATTTTAGTATTGGGTTTAGTAATGCTTAGTTTAAATCTGTTGTTAGGAGAAATTGCTGTGCGTACTAATGAATCATTGCAGATTCCTGGATTAGTGGGAAAATATTTGGGCAAATGGCCAAAAATTTTAATCAATGTCATGATAGTTTTCGGTTCGTTTGGAGCATTGTTGGCGTATATAATTGGTGAAGGTCAGTCGTTGTCTGCGTTGTTTGGAGGGGACCCGGTGGTTTGGAGTGTTATTTTTTGGGGTATTGCCAGTGCGGTAGTTTGGAAAGGGTTGCAGGCGGTAAAAACAGTAGAGAAATTGCTCAGTATTATGGTTATGTCTATTATTGTCTGTATTTCTTTTTATATTTTAAAAGATTTTGATACTACACATTGGGCGTATACAAATGTGAGTAAGTTTTTTGTGCCATACGGTGTAATTTTGTTTGCTTTAAATGGTACCCCGGCAATCATTGAGGCGCATGCATTGTTGCCAAAAGATAATCGCAGTTTTAAAAAAGCTCTTATTATAGGGTCTGTTATTCCAATTGTTATTTATGTGTTGTTTGCTATAGCTGTGGTTGGTGCAACCGGTCTTGGTACAACTGAGGTGGCAACTATTGGTCTGGGACAGAAGTTCGGTACGGGAGTGTTGATATTTGGCAATATTTTTGCGATTTTAGCTATGAGTGCTGGGTTTATAGGTTCAGGTACAGCTTTAAGACAAAACTTTGTCTGGGACAATAAAATGAACCCGTTTTTGGCAGAGCTTGCCGTTGTTTCAATTCCGCTTTTACTGTTTATATTAGGGTTGCGTCAATTTATTTCTATCCTAAGCGTGGCAGGCGGTCTAGTGATTGGTACGGAGGCATTGCTGTTGGTTTTGGTATGCTGGCAGGCAAGAAAAAAAAGCGTAATAAAAATAGAAGGATACTCATTGCATCATTTTTGGTTATTGGCAGTGCCAATTTTTTTGATTTTTACTTTGTTTACTCTTAAAACTATTTTAGCAATTGTCTAATTTAGTTTTAGTATTTAACGATGGAACCGGATCGTGCTCCGGCATCGTTTATGTTGAGATTGTTTGAAATGGGCAAGTGGGAGATATTTAAATTCTTTTTTATCGTACTGTCGGTGGCAGATAGGGAAATAGTGTTGGTAAGACGTAGATTTTTACCAGCCTGGCTGTTAGATGGAGTTACCGCAACTTCAAAATACAAACCTGTTTGGCTGTTGGCAGGTAGTGTGTAGTAGTTCCATGACACTGATCGGTTGGTTGAGTTAAATACTAGAGCAGGGCCAATGGTGGTGCTTTGTTTTCCGGTAAACTCGACTCCTTCTGGCAAGGATGTGCTCAGACTTACATCTTCTATAGCATTTGTGGTGTTAGCAATGGTGATAAAGATCCAGTATTTGGTTGTTTTTCCTACCTGCGGAGGAAGTGGGCCGCGGCCGAGCTGGTCACCTTCGGCTGTGTAGTAGCGAGCCTCAGTCCCGACGAAAGAAACTTCAGTAGCCAGTGCTGTAGAGATTCCTGTGCCGCGTTGATTTATTGTTTGGTCAGAGATTCCTGCGATCCTTGCTTCAATAGTTGGAAAAATTTCCAAACGAGCATTTTCAGTATTGGAAATATTAAGTGTCGGTTTAAGATATATATTTATAACAAACGAATCGTTACTATTTGGTTTGCCGTCAGCCAGGCTGGTTCTGTTTGTTTTATTAAAGTAAATACCGCTATCTTCTATTTGTGCGCGAGCTTCAGTTGCGGTTTTTTTCCAGTCAATTGAGTTTGGAAAATTTGAGCGTATGTGCAGGGTTGCATCTGTAATAGTCATAGACCCTTTATTTTCCCAGGAAATGCGCACAGGGATAGTTTGCCCCGGTTCGGCAAAAACAATATTGTTAACAAGATCTGCTCGAGTTTCAATTTGAGGCACGATGTTGTTTATGTTTTGCGTGAAAGGTGTTTGGGCAACAGGGTGATTGTTTATAGTTATTATCGGCGTGATCGTTTTTTTGTAATTACCTGGCGCAGACATGCTGATAAAGGTGCCGGTAAAGCTTTTAGTGCTTTGTGCAGGCAAAGTAATTTTTTGGGAATCTTTCTCCGATATTGCTTGTTCAAAATTATGTAGCAATGAAATGTTTTCTAGCGTTTGATCGCTGGTGTTATGGAGGGTATACGTAAACTTAACGGGGCTGTTCGCAAACGTGGTGGTGGGGGAGGAAAGCTCGCCCCAGAGAACACTTTCGGATAGTTGTGAAATAATCGAAGCAAGTTTTTGGTCGCGCGTTTTTTTTGCATCAGGTCGGTATGATAAGTTTGCGATAAACTTTGACTCTTGAGAAGGGTCGGACCAAAACCGACCGTTAATTTCAAGTTGTTTGGAAGCGCCCGGTTTAATTTCAGTGACTGTAGGAAAAGTATGCTGATCTGAAAATATTTCTTTCGATGTTTTGCTGCGATCAATGATAAAACCTTCTGGAAGTTTAACGCCCAAAGAAACCTCAGATAAAGTGTATTTACTATGGTTTGTATATTCCAAAGTAAGACGCACATAATCGCCGCTTTTAACTCGTGTTTCGCCCAAAGATAAAGTTAGGTCGATAAGTCCCGCTATGCTTGGTTTCCAGAAGAAAAGAAAAATACTACCTGCCATCATAATAGTCGCTGTGGCCAGAAGCGCAAGATCGAAAGCGAATAATTTTTTTGCATGTTGGTAGATGCCGTGATAATGCGTGTGATAATGGTGTTTAAGAAAGCGTATCATATAAAAAATTGTATAATTTATTATATCCTTTTTATAACCTTTATACAAATAGGGTATAACAAAAAACTCCTTAAGAAATAAGGAGTTTTTGAAGGTTGTAAATTATTATTGGTTGGAAATTTCGGGGTTTTCAGAAAGTTTCGCTGCTTCTGGTGTCGGTTGAGCGGGTAAAGGTTTGCGATAAGCCGGCGAGTATAGGGGGTTTTTAATTTTCCAATTTCCTACAAATTGTCCAATACCTTTATTTTCCAATTTATTTTTAATGGTAGTATGCCGTTGAGACCACTTTACTAAGCTTTCAAAGTTAAGCTTGTATCGTCCTGCAACGACTATGTATACAATTTCTTTTGCGGCAATAGCTCGTCTAATTGTCTGTGAATTTACACCAAAAAGCTTGGCTGCCTCAGAGATTGAGACTCTAATAACTTCTTTAGGCTTTTCCGTGTCAGAGGCCTGTATTGGTTTATCCATAGAATTTGTATAGATTAATCTATACAAATATAGCATAATTTTAGTTTTTTGTCAAGCATTTATGGCAGCAACCTAAGTATAAAATATATCAATTTGTATACACTTGTGTATACAAATTGATATATTTTACCTATAGAACAGACTGGACAGGAGAGTATTTTAGTTGTATACGCTTGTGTATACAAATTTTATATTATCAAAGCATGTTATAACCAATAAATTTTTATAATGTTTTTTTCTTTAAAATAATAACCTATCCAATTTGACGAAACAATGGTTTTTTGCTATTATATGGAGCACTTTTATTGTATGTTTAGGCAAACAAATAGAAGTGTAACATTTTTACTACTTGTACGTCTTCTTTAATGCCTAGTAACAAAATATCAGAAAAAATCATTCTGTTTAAACTTCGCGTAAACCAAGATCCTGAAGAGTTCGCGAAGCTATATGATATGTATGCTGGGCAAATCTACAGCTTTGTTTTTTTTAAAGTATCAAATAGAGAAGAGGCTGAAGATATTACTTCAGAGGTGTTCCTTAAAGCCTGGAGATATGTGAGTGAAAAAAAGGCAATTGAAAGTTTTAGCGGCCTGTTATACAAGCTGGCGCGTAACGCGATTGTAGATCTGTACCGAAAAAAATCACATCACAAAGAAATCTCTTTGGTAAAAAAGAATGAAGAAGACGATTTGGAAGATGAGCTAGAAACAAAAGAAGCTTGGAGTGTGAATATTGAAGAGAAGGTTGGGGAGAAGATAGAAATAGAAAAAATTATTAAAGCCCTAAAAAAATTAAAACAAGAATATAGAGAAGTTATTACCCTTAGATATGTTGATGAGATGGATGTGGGTGAAATTGCCGAAATTACGGGCAAGGGAGCTATTGCGGTAAGGGTGACACTGCACAGAGGTTTAAAAAAATTAAAAAATTTATTGGATAAAAAATAAAGGTCAAAGTATGTCGAAAATTCTAATCAGACAATTAAAAACTTTACGGCATAAAGAGGTTAAGCCGAATGAAGCGTGGTTAAAAAATAACCGCGAGCTTTTGTTGTCTCAGATTAGAAATACTGTTCCAGCGCAACCTGCTCGCAAAATGACTTTTGATAACTTTGTAGAATTTTTTGCAATATTCCTGCCTCAATCATTTGTGCATCGCGTAGTGCGACCGGTGATTGCTTTTGTTCTGGTGCTTGCAATGGGTGTGGGTAGCTGGGTTGCTACAGTGAGCGCTTCATACCAAGCTTTACCTGGAGATTTTCTCTATTCCACTAAACGGGCTACTGAAACCATTCAAGTTAAAGGAGCTGAGGTGGTTGGAGATACTAACAGTGCAGCAAAATTACATCTTGAATTTGCAAAGCGCCGAGCGGTTGAAACTAAAACAATTGTTTCTCAAAATAATCCTGAAAAAATAAAGATTGCGGCTCAAACAGTCGATGATCTCAAAAATGAAATTCAAAATATTAACTCTAAACTAGAAGAAATTAAAACTTCAGATGATTCGGCGGGGGATTTGGTAAAGAATATTAGTAAAAATACTCAAGAAATTAACGGCGTGTTAAAAGAAGTAAAAGTAAATTTATTGGTCAGTACTGATAAAGAAAATTCTGCCGATCTTGCTACTCAAGTATCAGAAGTAAAAAGTATTGTTAAAGATACAGCTGTCAAAGCTGTGGAAGTTATGGTTGTTAAGCATTTACAGGGAGACGAATCCGTTTCTAAAGACGATGTAAAAGAAGCTATTACCACCCAACTTCAAAGCGCAGCTAAAGATGTGGTTGAGTCAAAAGATAGTATCACTGAAGTAAATAAAGCTATAAATGTAGTTAAAACTGAAGTGACAAACGCTATTGCCAAAGAAACTAAAAGCACTTCGCTGACAACTACGGCTGAAAACGCACAGTTATCAGAAAAAATTGAAGCAACCTCAAAACAAACACAAGAAGCTGTAACCAATTTTCAAAAAGTAAGTACCGAAACTGATAAAACAGTAAGTGAAGGGAAAGAGTTGTTGTCTCAAGACAATCTTTCTTCCGCAATTGATAAGATTAAAGAAGTTAATGCAGCAACAGCAGAAGTGGAAAAAATTACCGATGCCACTTTAAAAGCAGTGCAACAAATCTTGCCGGTTGTAACCGCGGTTGCCGATGTGGTGAATGTTCCAAGTAGTACTAATGCAACAGTTACAACTACGCCAAGTTCAAGTGTGTTTGGCATAGTGCTTAGTCAGTCTAGTACTATTAAGTTTGTAACAACCACCACGTCAACAGTGCCTATAAAAACGACTACTACCCCGGCAATAAAACCATAAATATAAAAAGGACTTCTCAAAAATTTTTGAGAATTTCCTTTCTGTGATAAAATGTTTTATCCCAGAAAGGAGAGAGAGTTTCAATGTTTAGCAGGCCTTTGGCTGAAAGAACGTTGAAATAAAAGAGTTTAAATAGTGGCTATTGCAACAGGTCGAGGGCTGGTATCAGCTCGCAAAGCTTTTGTATCCCCACACGGGGAAAGCTTTGACCCAACGGCGATTCGTTTTACGAAGCGATGAAGGGTCAGAGGATAATTATTTTATAAAATTATGACCGATGTATTAAAATCCGTAAAAAAAATCTTTACGGTTTCCGTTGTCGGCGCCACCATGTTGTGGTCCGTCGGCGTATCGGCTTTGTTGCCATCTGCTGCTAACGCTGCAGTTTGCCCAACACTTGCCGCTGGTGACATGATCAAGGTATCTGGTAAAGCAGCTATCTATTCTGTCAACAAAGACTTAAAAGTTCTCTATTTCCCTTCAGGAGATGAGTTCAAGAGTTGGAATGAAAACAATTCCTACGGTGGTTACGTAACAGTAACTCAGGAATGTTTTGATTCTTTACCTGTTCCTAGTGCATACCCAGGCGCTGTTAACTACCGCCCAGGTTCATACGTTGTGAAGAGACCTTCTTCAGATCAATTGTATGTTGTTTTGCCAGGAAATTCCTTAGCAAAAATTAGTACTACCGATGCTGCCGCTTTATATGGCGCTAGCTACAAAGTAATGACTGTTGCCGATGCATTCTGGCCTCACTATGTAAATAGAGGAGCCGATGTTGCTGGTACCGTTCATGAAGGTATGCTCGTCAGTAAAGATGGTAAGACTTGGTATGTTGCCGCTGGTAACGTACTTAGAGAAGTAACAGCTACAGGCATGACCGCTAACAGATTTAAATCTGCTTTCGTTCACTCTGTTCCTGCTGCTTACTTAACTGGTACTACAGTTGGTACTCAACTTACCGCTTTGGAGACTGTTTTAACTAACAGAACTCAAGACGGAGCTATTGCTTCAACTCCTGTAACCGGAGGCAATCTCACTGTTACTTTAGCTGCTGATAATCCAGCTGCTGGCAACATTGCAGACGGTTCCGCTTACAACAAAGTATTAAAACTTAACTTAAGTGCTTCTGCAGCTACTCAAGTTACTGGTGTTACCCTTACTAAAACTGGTTTGATTGCTAACAGCAATATTACTGGCGTTAGTGTTTGGGACGCTGCTGGCAACCGCCACGGTGATGTAATGACTTCCTTGACTTCAGACAACAAAATTACTGTAAGTTTTGGATCTTACCCAGTACTCGTTGGCGCTGGCGCTTCTGAATCTTTAACCGTAGCCGTAAACATTGCACCTGCTGCAAATTCCGGCTTGGTAGGATTTAGTGTTGCTGCTGCAACTGATGTTGCAAGCAATGGTACAGTAGGTGGTTCATTCCCAATCGTTGGTAACCAAATGGCTATCATTGATGGTAATGCTTCTCTTGCTTCTACCACAATTTCCGGTCTTTCAGTTGGTGGTTCTTCCTCTCAACCTGCAAGTACCGCATCTGGTAACTTACAAATCGGTGATGTTCAAAAAGAAGTTGCTAAATTCAGATTTACCGAACAAAGTGGTAATGAAGATGTTGCAGTTTCAAAATTGACTTTCTACGTAGCTGGTACTATCCAAGATAATGACCTCGCCAACTGGAGTGTTTACGCTCCAAGTGGAGAAAAACTTGGCACAACAGCTGTAATGAGTAACCGTTATGTAACTGTTAACTTCACTTCTCCTTACGTTGTACCTAAGAGTACAAGTCGTGATCTTACTGTAAAAGTAGACGTTGTAAACGGTTCAACCCGCAACTTCAACGTACACATTCAAAGCGATTACGATGTAATGATGAAGGGTGTAACAACCGGTTTCTATGTTTTGCCTTCAAGTTTCTCTGATACAAACAGTACAAACGGTTGGTTTAACATGGGTTCTGGAACTTTGACACTCAATAAATCTGCAAACTCCCCAGCTGGTAACATCTCTTCTGGCTCACAAGGAATTGTGTTAGCTAAATTTGATGTAAAAGCTGTTGGTGAAAACATGGAATTGCGCAAGATGGGTCTTGGTATTAACCAGGGCAGCGGTTCAAAGACTAAGCTTACTGGCAATGTAATTGTTCGTGATGCTACAGACGGAACCGTATACTTGACTGTTGCTGCTTCTACTGCTTCTTTGTATGCAGGTGGAGCTCAAAACACACTATCAAGCTATCTCAATTTAACTGCCAACCAAACTAAAGTTTTAGAAGTAGTTGGTAATGTTGATTCAACCGCAACTTCAGGTGTAAGTTATAAAGTTGAAATTGGTAATTTCTATGGCAAGAGACTTTCTACCTTAGATTTTGCTGATAACTTACCTACATCTGTTAACACCAGTACTGCTGCTAACCAATTAACAGTTAGTGCAACTTCATTGACTTGTTACAAGGATACAGCAATGGGAAGTGTAACTCGCGCTCCAGGTTCTACATCTGTTATCGGTCAGTACATTTGTACTGCTGGTACATCTGAAGATGTACGCTTGACAAACGTTGGTTTCAACTTCGGTCTTGCTTCTGGTATGGCTTCCGCTATGTTCCAGAACATGTCATTATGGAATGGTTCAACTCAATTAGGCACAACTCTCAGTACAGTTGCTAGTACCTCTAACAACTATACCTTTGATTTGACTGTTGCTAAGAGCCAAACCGTAACCTTGCAATTGAAAGCTTACGTTGTTTCTGCAGCTTCCGGTGTTGTAACAACCTCTTTGAGAAGTTACAGCTATACAGGTAAATCAAGTAACACAAGTGGTAGTGGTGACTTAGTTGCTGGTCAACAGGTAACTGTTGGTGCTGGTAACTTGAACATTACTGCTGTGTCTGACGCAACCACCATTTCTAAAGTATACGGACCTGGTCAAACAGGCGTACAGCTCGGTAAATGGAAATTTGCGGCTGCAAACGATGATGTAACATTGGAAAAATTGACATTGCAGTCTGTATACTCAAACGGTGCTGGCGCTGCCACAACCTTGGGTACATTTGGCTCATTGTCATTGTATGAAGAAAACGGCATTGCTCCTGTAGCTACCGCTAGCTATGTAAATGGCGATGTGGTATTTACAAGTGTTGCTTCTCTCATCCCAATGAACAGTTATAAAGTATACGTTTTGAAAGGCACAACTAATGCTTCTGGCGTTATTACCAACAACACCTCTACCGCTTTTGTGGTAAAGAGTGATAGTAATACCGATTTAGAAGCTAGATCTGCTTCAGGAGCGTTACTTAGTACCGCTGACATCAACTACAACTCAGCATCCAACGCAGGTGGTGCTGAATACAGACTTGCTACATCTACTTCTTACTTATTCCACGACGCTTACCCAACAGCAGCTGCTGTTTCATTGGGCACATCATTGCCTTTGGACAGTCAGGCTAAAATCTTCAAATTCTCTGTTACCAACTCTGGTACTCGTGATTTGAGATTGGCTTCTACTACTGTTAACTTGACCGTTTCTGGTTTAGTAGGAAATGCTGGTTCAACTGGAGGCACAATCAGTGACTTCAGATTGTATGAAGATAACGCAGGTGCGTTAGGAACTTACCTTGCAAACACTTCAACTATTACTGTAAACAGTAGTACTTCAAATCCAATTTCTGTTGGCTTTGGTATTGCTAATGACCAGAATAGCTTGCTTGATAACTTTATCATTGCTCCTGGAACAACCAGAACCTTTATCGTTACCGCTGATACAACCAACATGTTGGCACAAAAGTCAACTGGTAGTGTTACGGTTTCTTCCAAGATTGCTGGTTCAACCGGATGGAGTGGAACTGCTTGGAACACTGGTAACTTGTTGTACTACTACACACCAGCTAACGGCAGTGAACAAGGTGCATTCTCCGCTTCAAACTCTTACGAAGTTTCAGGTTCTTCATTGACCTATACTTTATAATGAGTTAAAGCATTCTTAGTAGACAAAGATTTATCTTTGTTGAACAGAAACGCAAAACCCGCCCGCAAGGGCGGGTTTTGTTGTTTTGGAGATTGACAAAGAGGGTATTTTTAGGTATGATTGGTATCTATTAGAAATTATTATATTTATGTCTCATATCCGAAATATTGCTATTATCGCTCACGTTGACCATGGTAAAACTACGCTGGTTGATGCTTTGCTGCGCCAGTCTCAAACAAAATTATCTAAAGAAATGGTCAACCAAGAAGCGATCATGGATAGTAATGATTTGGAACGAGAACGTGGTATTACCATTTTTTCAAAAAATGCCTCAGTACAATGGGGGGATACCAAGATAAACATTATTGATACTCCAGGCCATGCGGATTTTGGCGGTGAAGTTGAGCGTGTGCTAAAGCTTGCCGATGGGTGTTTGTTGTTGGTTGATGCTAAAGAAGGCCCGATGCCACAAACCCGATTTGTGCTTAAAAAAGCTTTGCAGATGGGGCATAAAGTAATTGTGGTTATAAACAAGATTGACAAACCGGGCGCCAGACCAGCTTGGGTGTTAGACAAAACCTTTGATTTGTTTGTAGAATTGGGCGCTAGCGACGAAGCTGCAGATTTTCCAGTTATTTATGCCTCGGCAAAACAAGGTAAAGCTGGATTAGAGCCAGATTTGGAAAAAATGACTGACATTAATCCGATTTTTGAAACAGTATTGAAATTTATCTCTGAACCAAAAGCCGACGTGGAAGCGCCGCTCCAGATTTTGGTAACCACAATTGGCGGTGATAACTTTAAAGGCAGAATTGCTACAGGTAGAATTTATAATGGCATTATTAAATCTGGCCAAGATATAATGCATATAAACAGAGATGGGCAAATGAAAAAATGCCGCGTGATGGCACTTATGACATTTGCAGGTTTAGAAAGAATAGAAGTAAAAGAAGCTGTTGCCGGAGATATAGTGGCGATAGCCGGTATTACTGATATTAATATTGGTGAAACTATTGCCGATGTAAATAATCCGGTTGCTTTACCCCTTTTAACAATTGAAGAGCCAACTGTAAAGATGACATTTACTGTCAATAATTCTCCGTTTGCCGGTAAAGAAGGGGAGTTCACTACTTCTAGACAAATTCGCGAGCGTTTATACAAAGAACTAGAAACAGATATGGCTCTTAAGGTTTCGGATACGCAAGATGGTAATTGGGTGGTATCCGGGCGTGGTGAATTGCATTTGGCAATTTTAATTGAACGTTTACGCCGAGAAGGCTATGAATTTCAGGTATCTCGTCCTCAGGTAATTATCAAAGAAATTGATGGTCAAAAGATGACTCCATACGAACAGGTGTTTATTGAGTCTCCAGAAGCATATTCAGGCGCGATTATTCAAAAATTAGGCAGTCGTCATGGCGAGTTGCGAGAAATGCGAACCGAAAATGGCATTGTATTTTTGGAATTTATTATTCCAACCCGTGGTTTATTTGGATATCGTACAGAATTTTTAACAGACACAAAAGGCCTGGGTATTATCAATACAATTTTTCATCAATATTTGCCAGATCCTGCAAACTGGCGCGAACGTGATCAAGGCTCTTTGGTTGCGCATGAAACCGGTACCAGTAATTTGTACGGTTTGCTTAATGTGCAAGATAGAGGTGTTCTGTTTATTGGTCCCGGTGTGGATGTGTATAAGGGTCAGGTTGTTGGTCAGAATTCTCGCAGTGAAGATATACGGGTTAATGTTTGTAAAGAAAAACAATTGTCCAATATGCGTTCCAAAGGCGATGGTGTAAGCGAGCATTTTAATGCGCCAAAAGTTATGGATTTGGAAGATGCCTTGGAATATATCGGAGATGATGAGTTGGTGGAAATTACCCCAAAAAATATTCGTATCAGAAAAGTAATTTTGGATGAAGCGGAAGCAAGAAAGAAGGCGCGTGGCATGTAGCCAGTTGAGCGTCAGACAAAATATTGCCTGTATGGTTTGTTTTTGATATTATTGTCGTGGCAGGTAACGGCCTCATCGTCTAGTGGCTAGGACACATGATTCTCAATCATGTAACACGGGTTCGATCCCCGTTGGGGCTACAAAATCCGCAATCAGCGGATTTTATCATATATGCAAGCTGGTTTTTGGAAACAACTTAAAAAACCAATTTTTGTTCTAGCGCCCATGGCCAATGTTACGGATGCGGCTTTTCGGCGTGTTATCGCCAAATACGGAAAGCCTGATGTGACTTGGACCGAGTTTGTTTCGTGCGATGGCTTAATGTCGCCAGGACGAGAAAAATTACTTATAGATTTTAAGTACAGTGAATCTGAACGGCCTATCGTGGCGCAAATTTTTGGATCTAAACCAGAGAATTTTTATAAAACTGCTCAGCTTATACAAGAGCTTGGTTTTGATGGGATTGATATAAATATGGGGTGTCCAGATAAAAATGTAGAAAAACAAGGCGCTGGCGCATGTCTTATTAAAAATCCACTATTGGCACAAGAGATTATTAAAGAAACCAAACGTGGCGCTGGCGCGTTGCCTGTGTCGGTAAAAACCCGTATCGGATATAATAAAAATACGTTATCCGAATGGTTGCCGTATTTATTGGAAACAGAACCAGCGGCAATTACGGTGCACGCTCGAACGCGAAAAGAAATGTCTTTAGTGCCGGCGCATTGGGAAGTGCTGGCAGAGGCAGTAGCTATACGAGATAAGCATGATAGTTCAGAGAATAAGACGTTAGTTTTAGGAAATGGCGATGTGAAAAGTTTGGCCGAAGCGCATGAGCGTGTGCGGCAGACGGGCGCGGATGGGGTAATGATTGGGCGAGGAATTTTTGGCAATCCTTGGTTGTTTAATAAAAATATTGACCAGTCTTCGGTGTCGCTTGAGGAAAGACTCCGAGTTATGATTGAGCATACCTACCTGTTTGAACAGTTGCTTGGCGCAGAGAAGAATTTTGATATTATGAAAAAACATTATAAAGCCTATGTTAATGGCTTTGATGGCGCTAAAGAGTTGAGAATAAAGCTTATGGAAGGCGCCAAGACCGCTGCCGATGTGGAACGGATTGTTATGGAACATCTGGGGAAATAGTTGATTTTTTTCTCTAGTACGCCTACTATAGAAGTAGGTAATTTTTTTTACCGCATTATTGAATATGGATTTCAGTTATAAGTTTTATACTACTACCGCCTCGGCATGGGATGGTATGAAAGAGGCTATAGTTTCCGCTCAGAAATCAATTTACTGGGAGATTTTTACGTTTATTGATGATTTGGCAGGACAGCCTTTTGTGGATTTGCTTTGCGCGAAAGCGCAGGCGGGCTTGGATGTAAAAATAATCGCGGACGCTTTTGGCAGCTTTGCTTTGTCTAAAGAATCAATTTTCCGACTGAGAGCCTCGGGTGTGAATTTTTTGCTGTTTAATAATTTTGCGCCTGAATTTTCAATACGGCATTGGATGCGCCGTATATGGCATCGCACTCATCGAAAGGTGCTCATTGTTGATAGGGAGGTCGTGTTTATTGGCGGGGTTAATGTTGCGCAGTTTTCAGCTTCATGGCACGATTTGCATGTCCGCATTACCGGTAGAATAGTTTTGCCAATTTTAGCGGGGTTTGCTCGTGCGTATATACGCGCTGGTGGGGCGAAAAAGGATGTGTCTGATATGCTCCGTCCCCAAGTTCTGCCACCTCTTCACTTGGTTCGGGAAAAAATACAGTTCATTCTGCATTCGCCAATTCAGTATACGCTCAGGTCTCCGTTTAAGGATTTTTATAAACAAGCCTTAAACAACGCAAAAGAAAAATTCAATTTGCTGACACCTTACTATGTGCCGGATAAGAACTTCTTACATTTGGTGGCAAAAGCAAAAAGCCGGGGAGTCAACATTAATATTATTATGCCGTGGCGGACGGATGAAAAAATTATGCGGTATTTTGCGTCCATGTTTTATGGTATTTCAGCCAAAGCAGGCGCGGTATTTTATTTTTTAAAAAAAATGAATCATGGTAAGGCGGTGAGTGTTGACGATAAGCTTGGCATGATTGGCAGCGCCAATTTAACACCGCGCAGTTTTTATATCAATCATGAAGCGGGGATTGTATTTTCCGAGCAGCAGATGGTGGATGATCTTAATACTATTCTTGACGAGTGGAAATCCGAAGCCGTGCCTTTGTCTGAGCTTGGTTTGCATAATAAAAAAAGTTGGTCAAAGAAGTTCAAAGATTGGTGGATGAACAAGATTAAAGACTATGTCTAATCGTGATGCGGCTTCAAATATTCCTCTGGCAGAGCGAATGCGTCCGATGGAGTTTGATGAATTTCTTGGCCAAGTTGATATTGTGGGGCAGGGAAAATTATTGCGTCGGCTGATAGAGAGCGATCAGTTATCCTCGATAATTTTTTGGGGTCCCCCTGGAGTTGGTAAAACAACTTTAGCGCATATTATCGCCGCGCATACAAAGTCGCGATTTGTTTCGTTATCTGCTGTGTCAAGCGGCAAAGAAGCATTAGTTACAATTATTAAAGAAGCAACAAAAACTTTGGCTGAAAATAATCAGAAAACAATTTTATTTATAGATGAAATTCATCGCTGGAATAAGGCTCAGCAAGATGCACTGCTCCCGGTAGTGGAGGCAGGAACTATTATTGTAATTGGTGCTACTACGGAAAATCCTTCTTTTGAAGTTATTGGTGCGCTGTTGTCTCGGTCGCGAGTATTTATTTTAAAACATCTGAGTGATGCGGATGTGGCGTCAATTATCCAGCGCGCTTTGCGTGATGCAAAAAAAGGATTAGGAGATTTGGAAATTAAAATTGATAAAAAAACAATCGCGCTGTTGGCGCAGTTGTCGGGCGGAGATGCGCGCGCGGCTCTTAATGGGTTGGATATGGCAGTTAAAGCTCAGGCGCGGTACGGTAAGGAAATAAAACTTACAGATGCTGATATTAAAGAAGCGCTGCAGCGCACACATCTAATATTTGATAAAAACGGTGAAGAATTTTACAATCTTATTTCCGCCCTGCACAAATCCATGCGCGGTTCAGATGCCAATGCGGCGCTGTATTGGTTAGCCCGCATGCTTGAAGGCGGGGCAGACCCTTTATACATTGCTCGCCGGATAGTGCGGTTTGCTAGTGAGGATATTGGTATGGCAAATAGTGAGGCGCTTATACAGGCAAATGCGGCTTTTGAGGCATGTCATAGGCTGGGAATGCCAGAGTGCAGTGTGCATTTAGCTCAGGCTGTGGTATATTGCGCTAAATCAACCAAATCAAATGTATTATATTGCGCTTATAGTGAGGCGGCGCGCGACGCACGAGAAACTTCGCATTTGGGTGTGCCAATTCATTTGCGTAATGCACCAACCAAGTTTATGAAAGATATAGGTTATGGTAAAGACTATAAATACTCACCAGACTTTGACTATAAGGAAAATCAAGAATATTTGCCATCAGAGCTGAAAGGCAGGAAATATTTAGCTAAAAAATAAAGATTATAGACAAAGCTGGCGGCTACGTGATAGCATACAATATTATCTATTTATTCTTTTTTATGTCTATAAATGACCCGTTTCTTGGAGCTCTTAAACAGTTGGAAAAAGTAAAAAACCTGGTTAAATTAGATGAAAATATTTACGCTCAGATGCAAGCCCCGCAGAAGTTTTTGGAGATCTCCATCCCGGTAAAGATGGATAATGGCAGTGTCAAAGTATTTAAAGGATACAGATCTCAATATAGCAATGCCCGTGGCCCATATAAAGGCGGTATACGGTTTCATCCGCAAGTAAATGAAGCTGAAGTAAAAGCGCTTAGTATGTGGATGGCTCTTAAAACTGCAGTGGTGGGTATCCCTTTGGGTGGTGGTAAGGGTGGGGTAATTGTTAATCCAAAAGAATTGTCAGTCGGAGAGCTAGAAAGATTATCTCGCGGATATATTGACGGTATCTATAAATTACTTGGTCCCGAAGTTGATGTGCCAGCTCCAGATGTGTATACCGATCCAAGAATTATGGGTTGGATGTTAGATGAATATGAAAAATTAGTCGGTTGTGGTGCGCCAGGAGTAATTACCGGTAAACCATTAAGTATTGGCGGTTCAGCGGCGCGGAGCTACTCTACAGCTCAGGGCGGTTTTTATGTTTTGCAAAAAGCAATTGAAAAATTAAATATAAATAATCCAACAGTCGCAATTGAGGGTTTTGGCAATGCCGGCGCTACGATGGCAAAGATATTGTTTGATCATGGTTTTAAAGTTGTGGCAGCCAGCGATTCTAAGGGCGGTGTGGCAAATGAAGCCGGTCTTGATATTACAGCCTTGGCAGCGCATAAGGAAAAAACAGGTTCGGTAGCCAATTTTTCAGGAGGAGGCAATCTAAAGGAAAGTATTGTTTCTCACAAGGTGGATATTTTAGTTTTGGCAGCCTTAGAAAATAGTGTGACAATCGAGAAAGCAGGAAGTATAAATGCTAAAATAGTTATTGAATTGGCTAATGGCCCGGTAACAAAAGAAGCAACCGAAATGCTTGCTGAGAAAAATATTGTTATTGTGCCAGATATTCTGGCAAATGCCGGTGGTGTGGCGGTAAGTTATTTTGAACAAGTGCAAAATGCGTATAATTACTACTGGGAAGAAAAAGATGTGCTAGAGAAATTAGAAAAGATAATGAATTCTTCATTTGAAGAAGTTTGGGCTAGAAAAGAAAAATACGCGACAGATATGCGAGCCGGTGCTTATATTTTGGCTGTAGAGCGCATTGCGCAGGCGATGAAAGATAGGGGGTGGGCATAGTTTGTTGTATGCAGGAAGACATGGTATAATAATAGCCGTATGCTAAGTTATTTTTGGGCAACATATCTCTATCAGCCGTTATTTAACGCGCTTATTTGGATCTATTTAAATATCGCGGAAAGAAATATGGGGTGGGCTGTTGTTTGGCTCACTATTTTTTTGCGTGTTATTTTGTTGCCACTTACATTTATTTCCGAACGAGACGCGATTCGTGAAAAAGAAGTTCAGGAGCAGGCAAAACAAGCTGCCCGGGCATTTAAAAATGATGTTATAGCGCAAAAAGAGGAAATCAGGCGCGTAATGAAAAAAAACCACGTATCACCATGGGCTAAAGTAGTATTGCTCGGTTTTCAAATATTGGTGTTTGTGCTCTTGTATCAAGTGTTTATTCGCGGTATTACCGGAGATCGTATTATTAAATTGTTGTATTACTGGATAGATTTTCCAGGCAAGATTAACACGGATTTTTATGGCACGAATATTGGCGTGCACCATAATGTATTTTGGTCAGGTGTTGTAGCGATCTATTTATTTTTTTCAATTTATCTTAATGAGTTTTCGCAAAGCAAAAAAGATAGCGCTAAAATGACATTTTTGTTTCTATTTCCGCTATTTACCTTCACTATTTTATGGTACTTGCCAATGGTTAAATCGTTATTTATTTTGACAACCATGATTTTTTCTGATACCATTACGTTTATTAGAAAAACGCTGTTTTCAGAAAAAAAATCAAAACCGAAAGCCGCCGGTCATCATTAATATTTTTATATCAATATGTCAGGAGATTCTCTGGATAAATTAATGTATTCGTTTGTAATGGATGATGTTCTGAAAGGGCTGTTTATCAATGTCCCTCCAGGGTATGTGGCCTGTGTATATGATTTAGGGAGAGGTGTATTAAAAAAAGTTTTAACTCCAGGCCTGCATCTCAAAATTCCATTTTGGCAAAAAGCAAAATTATTTAATACGCAAACATTAGAATACAGCATTTCTCGACAGTTTAATCCGGAGAACGAGCGAGCCATGGGCGATATTCCGATTGCTGCGGGTAGTAAAGACGGTCAGCGCTTGGGAGTGGAAGGAACCATCTTGTTGCGTTTGGATGTGCACCAGGTACCATCAATTTGGCAAACAATCGGCGAGGATTTTGTGGCAAAGATTGTCCGCCCAACTATTCGCAGTCGTGTCCGTATGGTGTTTAGCAAGTTTGATTACCAAGAAATTGTAGGCAGTAAGCGCGACGCGGTAGAAATGGAGCTAAAGAATGAATTGGAGCGTATTTTTTATGCCAGAGGCATATATGTGGAAAACGTGCTACTAAGCGAAATTGGCAAGATATAAACTCTAAAATAAGGCAAAAAAACCCTCTTGACGAGGGTTTTTTGGTATGATATATTATCACTCATGAGAGTTGAGTGATAATATGTTCAGAACCGATTTACCCAAGTAAAATTTTTTATCTCTGTTTATATGGATAGCCGCAAACATCAGTTGCTTACCATGGTAATAGAACATTATATCAAAAATGCAGAGCCAATCGGTTCTAAATTTTTGGTTTCCATTGGCGAGCTTGACTTTGGTGAAGCGACAGTCCGAAATGAATTGCGCGAACTTGAAGAAGAGGGTTTCTTAACTCATCCGCACACATCGGCTGGCAGAATCCCAACCGAAAAAGGATATAGATATTATGTAGATCAGCTAAATTTAGAAAATAGCAATATTCCTAAAAATGATTTTCAGTCCTTGGTTAATGCGGTGGCGGCGATTGAAGATTACGAGCTGGCTAGAAAAAGATTGGCCAAAGCTGCCAAAGACCTTTCTAACGAAACAGTTATAATCGCTTTTTCACCAGAAAAAATATATTATACAGGTTTGTCTAATTTGTTTAATAAATCAGAATTTGCGGATGTAAATAGGGTGGCTAATGTTTCTCAGGTATTTGATCATTTTGAAGATTATCTAGAAGATTTTTTTGATAAGGTAGAAGATTCGCCGCGTTACTTTATTGGCAGCGAGAATCCGTTTGATGAAACACTGAGTGTGGTGTCGGCGCGATTTGGTAAAGAAGGCATGGTGGCGCTGCTTGGGCCAAAGCGCATGGATTATAAATATAATTTTAGTCTAATTAAAAAATTATTGGAGATTATTTAAATAGCTTTTACTCGTATGACTGATGAACAAATATTGCCCGACGAACAAATTGTACCAGAAAATCCAGATAAGCCAGCTTGTGAAAATTGTGAAAAATGTAAAACTGAAATGGAAGAATACAAATCTGGTTGGCAGCGCGCCTTGGCAGATTATAAAAATCTGCAAAAAGAAACAGCCGACATGCGCGGTATTTGGGCCAAAGCCAGCGAGGAATATATTTTAGAAGAATTTATTCCAGTGTATGAAAATTTTAAAAAAGCCTTTGCCCATAAAGACAGCATGTCCTCGGAAAATGGCTGGCAGCAATGGGCGGATGGCATAGGGTATATCAAAAAACAGTTTGGAGATATTTTAAAAAGTTATCAGGTTGAAGAAATAAAAACAGTTGGTGAAAAATTTGATCCGCGCCTGCACGAAGCTATTGGCGAAGAAGAATCTGGCAACACCGAATCCGGAGCAGTGCTCAAAGAAGTAGAAGGCGGATACAAGCGAGGAGATAAAATCATTAAACCGGCACGAGTTATTATTAATAAATAATTATATGAGTGAGCGCAGACCGTTATCAGGTGAATTGCCTGATGAGCATGATATTGAAGAAGCATTTGATCGCTTACAGTCTCCTGAAAGTCCAGAGCAAGTTAGTAGGGATATTGCCTTTGATTCCGAAGATGGGCGCACCACTGTAGTGATTGATGAAAATCAAGTTGCTGATCAGTCGTCTAGCGAAAGTGCTGGAGCTGTAGAACTAAGTTTTGGTTTTCCAAGTGTGCAGCGTACTTTGGGTGGGGAGGGTGCTGGTTTGACAGCCAGTGACTTTGCTTCATCTGTAGATGATTTACACCCAACATTTGATAAAGTTTTAAATGATGTCGAGGCTATCGTGAAAGATACGAGCGCAAAAGATTTGGTTGCGTTAGTTGGTGGTAGGATAGATAAAACTCGCTCTGCTGATACTCAAGGTGTTATTAATTATACGGTTTTACTCCGTTTGCTGGAAAGATATGCGCAGAATAAAGCGTATAAGAATAATTCTAATTTTTTCAAAATAGTTGAAGTCCTTAGGGCGATAGATAAGTTAGATTATAATTTAAGCGAACATGTTTCTCTTAATAATGATTCGCCCCGTTCATACTATGTACTGAGGAAGATTGCGTATATTTTAAATTCAAAATCACCAAAAGAAATTTTGAAAATGGTTAGAAGCGGCGGAATAAATCCGTATTTAATTGCGGAAGTTGGTAAGCGGTATCAGACAAGCAAATCTGCATCTCAAGATTTGAAAAATAAAGTACAGGCTGTTATTGATGAGCAGAGCGTTTATGAGCCATTCTATGATGTGGAAGATATGATAGACGAAAGTCTGGAAGATCAAAAAGCCCTGCTTTCGTTATTACAGGAAAAACATGTAAGTTTAGACACGGTCCGCGGCTTGCTAGAAGATTATAATTCCGGAGCTAGAAGAAAAGAGCGTAAAATGCATGATTACAAAAAAGCTTTAGAAACTCTGTTAAGAGATCCTAATTCAATTAGTCTGTTAGAGGGTATTTAATTACTCATAAATAATCCTATTTGTTTTAAATAAGTTTAATTTAAATTCATTCATATGTCTAAAGTTCTCGGAATTGATCTTGGTACCACCAACAGCTGTGTCGCAGTCATCGAAGGTGGGCAGCCAAAAGTGTTAGAAAATAAAGAAGGTAATCGCACCACTCCTTCCATTGTTGCAATGTCTAAAGCAGGTGAGCGATTAGTAGGTCAATTGGCTAAGCGCCAAGCCGTAACTAACCCGCAAAATACTTTGTATTCAGTGAAGCGCCTTATTGGCCGCCGTTTTGAAGATGCTGAAGTGCAGCGCGATTTGTCGTTATTGCCGTTTAAAATTATCAAAAGTGATGACAAGGTAAAAATTGAAATGCAGGGCAAAGAATATACCCCTCAAGAAATTTCTGCCATGGTATTGCAAAAGTTAAAAAGCGATGCAGAAGAAAAATTAGGAGAAAAAATCACTGAAGCCGTTATTACTGTGCCGGCATATTTTGATGATTCGCAAAGACAGGCTACTAAAGACGCAGGCACTATCGCAGGCTTAAATGTATTGCGTATTATTAACGAACCAACCGCAGCCGCATTGGCATATGGTTTTGATAAGAAAAAAGATCAAAAGATTGCAGTCTACGATTTGGGCGGTGGTACCTTTGATATTTCTATTTTGGAAGTTAGCGCCGATACAGTTCAGGTATTATCCACTAATGGCGACACTCATTTGGGCGGCGATGATTTTGACCAAAAAATAATCTCATGGATTTTGGAAGAATTTAAAAAAGACCAGGGTATTGATTTGAGCAAAGATCCGTTGGCATTGCAGCGCATTAAAGAGGCCGCGGAAAAAGCCAAAATTGAGCTTTCTACCGCTCAAGAAACCGAAGTTAATCAGCCGTTTATTACCTCTGATTCTTCCGGACCAAAACACTTGGTAATGAAATTAACACGCGCTAAATTGGAAGAGTTGGTTGGTGATTTGGTGGAGAAAACACTGGTGCCAGTTCGCAAGGCGTTGGAAGATGCAAAATTATCAGCTAATGATTTGCATGAAGTTGTAATGGTTGGTGGTATGACTCGCATGCCGCTTGTGTTGCAAATTGTAGAAAAGTTTTTCAACAAAAAACCAAATATTAGTGTGAATCCGGATGAGGTGGTGGCTATTGGTGCGGCTGTGCAAGCGGGTGTGCTCAAAGGTGAGGTGCATGATGTGTTGTTGCTTGATGTTATTCCGCTATCATTTGGTCTTGAAACTATGGGTGGGGTAATGACCAAGCTTATTGAACGCAATACCACTATTCCAACTTCTAAGAGCCAAGTATTTTCTACAGCAGCGGACAATCAGCCAGCGGTAGAAATTAATGTGTTGCAAGGCGAGCGCCCTATGGCCGCTGACAACAAAACACTCGGCCGATTTATTTTGGATGGTATTCCACCGGCTCCGCGCGGCGTGCCACAGGTAGAAGTAACTTTTGATATTGACGCTAACGGTATTTTAAATGTGAAGGCTAAAGATAAGGCAACCAATAAGGAACAGTCAATTCGTATTGAAGCGTCTACTGGTTTATCTAAAGAAGAAGTGGAAAAAATGAAACAAGACGCAGAGGTGCATGCGACTGAAGACAAAAAGAAACAGGAGCTTATTGAGGCACGTAATATTGCCGATACCATGGTATATACCACTGAAAAAATGATGAAAGAAGTAGAAGAGAAAAAAGTGGCAGTTACTGACGATGAAAAAAATAAAATTAATGACGCCTTAAAAGCGGTAAAAGAAGTTAAAGATAAAGATGACGTAGAGGCGATTAAAAAAACATCAGAAGAGCTATCCAAAGTTGCTCAGGCAGTTGGCGCTAAAATGTACCAAGCCGGACAGGCTGGCCAGCCAGGCGCTGACGCTGCGGCTTCGGGTGGAGAAGAAAAAAAAGATGAACAAGGCCCGATTGAAGGCGAAGTGGTAAAATAATTATAATTTAGCAACCCGCCCCGTAATAGGGGCGGGTTATCCTGTCTTTATTCTATGAAAGAATCAGCGATTGAGGTTGGTAAAGAGGCTGTGCTGCGCCCGTTTAGGGCGGAAATACAAGCTTTAAAAGATAAATTACATGGTAAAGATGGAACAATTGCTCAAGTAGATGTAAATGAATTAGGGTTAAAAGAAATGCAGATGTGGGAAAGAAGTAAGGAGATTATTAAAAATTTTTATAATACCGTAAAAGATGCAGATAATTTTTCTGATATTAAAAATAGCGAGGAATATCACTTAAAGGTTAAGCGCGATCTAGAAGATATTTTTTCAAATGATCCGGGTGATGTATTAAACAGCAGGCATATTTTTTCAAATTGGATAGTCAATGTCTTAAGTACGCTTGCTTATAGTTTAGAGAGTATTGATGATCGCAGTAATTTTGCTGAAACTAAACAAGATTTAGCGCAGCAGTTAGAAACATTTGGCGTGTTATAATTAGTTTTTATTATGTCAGAGCATTATGAATCAGAAACTGCTAGGCTAGAGTCTTTTCGGATGGAAATTAAAAGTATTATTGAAAAAATTAGAGAAACAGATGCAACGGCTGCAAGCGTGCGCGATACTGCTCAATTAGATGAGGAAGACCTGCTGATTTGGGGGCAGTTTAAAAGTATTTTTCGTGAAATTCAGCAAATACGTAGCAAAGAATTAGACAGTGGTGCTGTTAAGGCTGAGTTGGATGTATTATTTCAGTGTTGTAAGGAGCTTGATCAAAAAGTCCAGCTATCTATTGCGCATGCCAAAGCAACAGGCAAAGAATCAAAGATTTATTTTGGAGCTTGGTTGAATAATAAAAATCCAGCACAAAAAGTGTATAATGCACATGTTAAATTTGATGAAAAAGGTAAAAAAATTGCAGTACAAAATTTGCAAGACAGAATAAAAGAAATTTCGAAACTTGTTTTGGGAGGAGCTTAAATTTAGAATTATGGCCAACAAAGATTATTACAAAATTCTCGGTGTAGAAAAAAATGCTTCTGCCGATGAAATAAAAAAAGCCTTTAAAAAAGCAGCCATGCAGCACCATCCAGACCGACCAGGCGGAGATGAGGCGAAGTTTAAAGAGATAAATGAAGCATATCAAGTCCTAAGTGATGCGGAAAAACGACAGCGTTATGACCAGTTTGGCTCTGATTTTGAACAGCAGGGCGGTTTTAGCAATGGGGCTGGTTGGGAAGATGTTATGAGTGCGTTCAGGGGCGGTGGTTTTGCCGGAGGAGATTTTGGTGATATTTTCGGTGATTTATTTGGCGGCGGTCGAGGGGGGCATCGCCAAAATCGCGGACAAGACATTCAGGTAGATGTAGAAATAGATTTTAAAGAAGCTGCATTTGGCGCGGAAAAAGAAATTACACTGCGCAAGCAGAACGCATGTGATATTTGTCATGGATCTGGAGCAGAACCAGGTTCAAAAATGGAAAAATGCTCTACATGTAACGGTCGCGGACAGGTAACTAAAATACAGCACACTTTTTTGGGCGCGATGCAAGCCGCGGCTCCTTGTGATGCGTGCCAGGGTAGAGGAGAAAAACCTGCAAAAAAATGCAAGCATTGCCATGGTTCTGGAGTAATACAAAGCAATTCAAATATTAAAATTAAAATACCAGGCGGAATAGAAAGTGGTCAGTCTATTCGTTTAGATGGCTATGGTGAGGCAGCTCCGTTTGGCGGTGTACCCGGTAGTCTGTATGTGCGCGTGCGTGTAAAACCGTTATCCGGTTTTTCGCGAGACGGTTCAGATGTGTACACAGAACAGGAAATTAGTTTTGTACAGGCAGTATTGGGAGATAAAATTCAAGTGCAAACTCTTGATGAGTTAGTGACATTGGTTGTGCCAGAAGGTGTTGAATCGGGGCAGTTGATTCGTATTAAGCATAAAGGCATGAATAAACTAGGAGGTGGTAATCGTGGAGATCATTATGTTAAAATAAAAATCAGAGTTCCTAAAAAGATACATAAAGACACTAGAAAACGCCTAGAAGAATTGCGAACGGAGCTTTAGCCCGTATTCATGTCTAACAAACATACAAAACAAGCTTTTGAGCGGTTTTATCTCGATCATATAGACAAAGTGTATCGCTTTGTTTTTTTTCGCGTTAATTGCGATAAAGAATTGGCGCAAGATTTAGTTTCGGAGATATTTATGAAAGCGCTTAAAAACTTTGCGGATTATGATGAGACGGTTAGTAAATCCGCATGGCTGATGACAATTGCTAAAAATCATGTTATTAACTATTACCGCGATACTAAACCTGTTGCGGATTTACCCCAGGATGAGGACGGTGAGGTGCTCGACTCTTTTTGGCTAATTTCTGCTAAAAATGTATTTAAAAAGAATGAAAACGCCCGTTTTGTGCAGGAGTTTTTGGATGAGCTGGACGAGTCTAGTCGAGAGATTGTAACCTTTCACTATATTTATGGGTATAGTTATGCAGAGATTGCCGAAATGAAGCAGATGACTGAATCGGCAGTAAAAGTGGCGGCGCATCGAGCTGTCAAAAAAATGTCATCACGTATATGAGTTTTAAAATAAAATACAACTTATTTAAACTAAAAAGATCTGTTAAGCCCGATTCTGTATTTAAAAAACAGCTACGTGCAGATTTAATGTCTGCTTGGGATGGTTCTTTTGGCAAAACACCATGGTACCAAGCTGTACTCGTACATCGTATAGCGGCCAGTGCTCTTTTGGTGGTTATTCTGGCTACCAGTAGCGGTGCATATGCGTATGCCAGTCCAGAGGTAACCGAAGGGAGCGTATTATTTCCGGTTAAAGAAGCTATGGAGCGCGTAGAAGAAGCCACTAAATTTACCCCGGAATCTAAAGCGGCGTTTTACCTGAAGCAAATTGAACGCCGAGAAAAAGAACGATTAGTCTTAAAGAAAAAGAAGCCTGTGGCGCTGGAAGAAAAAGACGAAGCTATTCAGGTGGCTACTACCACAGATATGGACGAGAAAACAGGCGATGTGCTAAAGCGGAAGCTGGAAACAGCTCGCAAACAGGCGCGCGACATTGATAATAACGACGAAGGCGAGCAAGTAAGAAAAATCAATCGCAGTATTGATAATACCGAAAAAAAATTAGAAAAAGCGAGAGAATTGATGGAAGAGCTTGCTGAAAAAAATACTGAACGCCAAAAAGAAATTAGAGCAAAAATTGAAAAGCGGCTTGAAGAAAGAAAAAAACGCTTGGAAGAACTGCAAGAAAAAAATCCGAGCACGTATTTGAAGAATAATTAAACAAATTGCTGTTTATCTCGAATATTTGTTCGAGCTAAGAGGGTCGATAACAGTGTTATTAATAATTAATTTATTCATTAAAGTTAAATATAAAATATGAAAAAATACATAATCTTAACACTGGTAGCCGTTATGGCGTTTGGTTCTTTTGCTCCGGCATTTGCCAGAGAAGAAGAAAATAGAGGCAAGGAAAAATTTGAAGTTAAAAAAGAGATGCGTGAAGAGCGTCGTGATGAAGCTAAAGAAAAGTTAGAGAAGGCTTTAAAAATAGCGCCTCGCGCCTTTACCGTTGCTGGTACGGTGACTGCGGTAGATTTAACCACCACCACATCTTCAACTGGAAAATTAACTATACACGTAACTAAGGTGTTGCCAGGAACTCCAAAACACTGGCCAACCTCCACCGCTGCATATCCAGAAAAAGAAAAAGACTTAGTGGTTACGCTTACGGTAAAAACAACTTTGTTGCGAGCTTATGGCGGTAAAATGAAAGCTTCCGAAATGGCTGTTGGTGATGAAGTTCGTGTTGTAGCTAAATATACAAAAGAAGGCGTAATTGAAGCAAAAGTTGTAAAAGATAATTCGCTGTATGTTATTTTAAACAGGAAGGGTACTGTTGAAAGTATTGACGCTGCCAATGGAACATTTGTTTTGAAACAGGAGAAGAGAACTTTAACTGTTAAAACAAACAGTAATACAAAGCTTACCTTAAAAGGTGCAGGCGACGTGGTATTTTCAAGCCTTGTGGTAGGTGATGCAGTTCGCGTGGAAGGTATTGTAAACTTAAACTCTAAAACTGTTGATGCTCGCGCGGTGGTAATTGCTAAAAGAGCAGTTGCAGAAGCGCAGTAAAAATCTTTATCCTAAATATAAAACCGCCTTTTATCGTAAGGGCGGTTTTATAATTAAAGTCGTTTATCCAGCGCATCATTTACCCACGCATCAGCTTCTTTGTTGTTAGCTCGCAACGTGTGTGTAAATGTTACTTTTTTAAATTGCTGAGCCGCGTTGTATGCTTTAATGAATAGTTTTTGTAAACCGGGATCCCTGACTTTGTATTGCCTGTTCATTTGTTTGGTTACTAATTCGCTGTCCAAAATACAGTGTACCTCTGTAGCGCCAAGTTCTTTGGCTTTTTCCAGAGCGGAAATTAAAGCCGAATATTCAGCAAAGTTATTTGTCTGTTCGCCCAGGTATATGCCGTATCCGGCAACCGTAGCGCCAGTTTCATTTTTGATGACTACGCCTAGCGCTGCGGGTCCTGGATTGCCGCGCGCGCCACCGTCAGTATAGGTGATAAGTTTCATAATGCAATTCGTTAGTAACTGGTTTTCCAAATTCCATCTTTGGTTTTGCTTGTAAAATATAATGTTTTATTTTTTGTATCTGCGTGTACCGTATGTATTTGTTCGGCAATAAGTTCATGGCTTACCAGATAGTATGGAAATAAAATCGTGCTTCGCTGGTTCCATATAAGAGCGAGCGTGTTATACTGATCTAGTGGCAAAACACTGCGTAGCTGTTCGCCCGATCTGCTTAGTAGCTGAGGTTCTTCTCCATCACTATATGTCCATAATTCCCATTGCGACCATAGTAACCACCAGTTATTATATGGTGAAACAAAGAAATTTGTCGTATCAATTGGATGCAGGCCATTTTGGTTGGCGAGTATGGCTTTTTTTCCATATAGATTGCCAATGAGCGCTGTATTTCCTTTGACTTTTAAAAGAGCCGGCTTATTGCTGTTTGGCTGGTCGTTGGTAGTAAAATAAGTTTTGTTGACAGTTTGAATGGTGGTAGGAAAACCCAAAATATCTTTGGTGATTATATATGTATCGGTATTGGTTGCAAATTGCAAAGTCCACAATTCGTTTGCTTCCATAGACCAGTCTAAATATGTATTTGCGGTAACCAGCTGTGATTTATTGGTGGTCGGGGTGTATAAAAAAATCTGATTTTTTGTGCTGTAATACACTTGAGGCTCACTGGTTTGATTCCAGATAAATTTTGTAATTGGCACACCGGGGTCTATGGTAAATAATTTTTTAGATTCCGCGTTTAATATATATATCTGCGCAAACGGCTGTTCTGTAGGGGCGATGACAGCAAGATTATTTTTTTCATCCCATGCATATTGAAGATGTGCGCTGCTGTCTAATCCAGTAATCTGGGTTTTTTCTTGAGTGCGTACATTCCATAGCCAAGTAAAAAATTTTTTATCAGTTTGAGTTGTAAATAATATGTATGCGCCATCGGCTGATATAGAAAAATCGCTTATCACACCGCTTACCGCCAGCTCCAGCTTTGGTTTTTTTATTAAGCGTATTTCTTTGATATAGTTTGTTTGTTTATTTTTTACTTCTATTTCTTTGGACCAATCAATATAACCTTCAGCACTTAGGCGGGTGTTGTAAGTTGCGGGTGTAATGTTGTTAAGGCGAATCGGTAATGTTTTTTGCAGTCTAATATTATTGAGATAGGCAACCGATTCTTGCGGTTCTATATCAATACTGATGGATCCGGTTTCTTTTAGTAAGCCGTTGTGCCAGTCATACCGATAGCCGGCAGTATACATGATTAAAAGAGGGGATATAATAAAAAAAGCGCTGATAAAAAAAATAAGCATGAACTGTCTGATCGGCCTGGTGAATTTTGTTCCTGGGTATTCCATGTTTTTGACGCTAACTTGTTTTTATAATATACTTAATACTAACGTAAAAATAAGGTTTAGCCAATACCCGGGCAGTTTTTATTCTAATTTAAGCCATTTTGCATGTCATATCTTATTATCAATGGTGGTAAAAAATTAAAGGGAGAGATTGTTAATCAGTCTTCAAAAAATTCGGCTGTGGCACTTTTATGCGCGTCTCTTATGATTCGCGGTAAAACCACTTTAACAGAAGTGCCTGATATTGAAGAGGTAAATCGTATTCTAGAATTACTTGCCAGCATGGGGGTTGTTGTAGAAAAACCAGTTCCTGGCACGTTAATTATTAACACTTCTGCAGGCGTATCTTTAAAGTCAATTGATAAGCATGCTTCTGAAGTAACCAGATCTTCTCTGTTGTTATTGGGCGCACTAGCTTCTTTTCGCACCAGTTATAAATTATATAAATCTGGTGGATGTCGTTTGGGTGAGCGCACCGTGCGTCCTCATCTGTATGCGTTAGAAAAATTTGGAGTGAGCGTTATTTCAAAGCAGTCCTTTTATGAAGTGAAAAATAGCAGCTTGCGTTCTGCCGAATTAGTAATGTATGAATCTGGCGATACGCCAACAGAAAACGCTATTATGGCGGCGGTGTTGGCACCTGGTAAAACCACGATTCGCATGGCTTCGGCAAATTATATGGTGCAAGACCTGTGCTATTTCTTACAAGAAGCCGGTGCGCGCATTGAGGGTGTCGGCACAACAACACTTGTTATAGAGGGTGTAAAAGAATTGAAAAAAAGCGTGCGTTATTCTGTAATGCCGGATCCGATTGCGGCTATGACATTTTTATCCGCAGCTATCGTGACCGGATCGCATCTTACGGTCAAAAACTGTCCGATGGATTTTCTAGATCTAGAGTTATGTAAATTGGAAAAAATGGGTCTTAAATTTACAGTTACTTCGCAATCGCATGAGCGATATCGGATGGCAAGTATTGAGGTGTTTCCATCAAAATTAAAAGCGTTGCCAGATAAAATCTATGGCCGGCCATTTCCCGGGTTAAATATAGATAACCTGCCGCTGTTTGCGCCTATTTTAGCTGTGGCCAAAGGGCGCACGCTCGTGCATGATTGGGCATACGAAAATCGATCTGTATATTATTTAGAAATGCAAAAATTGGGCGCTAAAGTAAGTTTGCTTGATCTGCATCGCGCCTGGATAGAAGGGCCAACTACTTTTAAAGCAAACGAAGTTGTCTGTCCTCCGGCGCTGCGTCCCGCAGTTAATATTCTTATTTGTATGATGGCGGCAAAAGGACGGTCGGTGCTCCGTAATATGTATGTGATAGATAGGGGATATGAGCATATATACGAAGTTTTCAATAAGGTGGGTGCCAGCATTACTTTGGTAAAAGAATAACTATTTATTTTTTATGTCTGATATTTCTCCTGTTAAAATGCGCGCTTCAAAATATGCGAGCGTGTATTTATCTTTAATATTTTTTATTATTTCTTTTGGCATGGGCGTGCTGGTAGGAAAAACTTGGTATGTGCGCCAGAGTATTACCAGTGCCAATGGCGCGGTAGAAATAGAAAAAGTTTTAAATTTAAATCGTTCTGTTAATAAAAGTTCGGTAGATTTCAATCAGTTTTGGCAAGTGTGGGATAAAGTGCGCTCGTCATATGTAAAGCAGCCGATTAAAGAAACCGATATGCTCTATGGCGCTATCGGAGGCTTGGTTGGTTCGTTGGGCGACCCGTATTCGTTATATTTCCCGCCGCAACAAGCAGAAGAATTCGCTAAAGATTTGTCGGGAGAATTGGAAGGTATTGGCACGGAAATTGGTATTAAAAATGATCAGCTAATGGTGATTTCACCGTTGCCAGATTCTCCGGCAGAAAAAGCAGGTTTGCGCCCAGGAGATAAAATTATTGCGATTGATAAAGAGAGTACTGCTGGAATGGATGTTGGTACGGCTGTAGGTAAAATTCGCGGGAAAGCCAACACGCAAGTAGTGCTTACCATTGTGCGTGATAATAACACAAAATCTGAAGATGTTTCCATTACTCGTTCAAAGATTAGTGTTCCGTCTATATTGTTTTCGGTAAAAGAAAATAATATCGCGTATTTGCGCGTGATGCAGTTTAACGAAGATACCATACCTAAACTTAATAAGTATATTAAACAAATTAAATCAATGTCGGCCAGCGCCATTATTTTGGATTTACGCAATAATCCAGGGGGTTATCTGGACGCGGCTATCGAAATGGGCAGTCAATGGATAACCAAGGGCGTGGTGGTGAGTGAAAAAGGGCGAGATGGTCTTAATAAAGAGCACGAGACATTTGGGTCACATCCGCTTTCAGGAATAAAAACGGTAGTATTGGTGAATAAGGGTTCTGCTTCTGCTTCGGAAATTGTAGCTGGTGCGCTGCAGGATACAAAAAAAGCCGTGCTTATTGGCGAGCAAACTTTTGGCAAAGGGTCGGTGCAAGATTTTCAAATGTTTCCTGACGGTTCGGCTTTGAAGCTTACGATTGCTGAATGGTTTACGCCAAATGGTAAAAATATAAACAAAGAGGGTGTGAAACCAGACATTGAAGTAAAAGAAGATTGGGAAAATGAAAAAATCGGAGAAGATTCAGTGTTAGATGCTGCTCTAAAGCTGTTTGCCTCTACCACATTTAAGTGGTAAACCGTATATTATTTTAAATAAAAAAATAGCCCTGCTTATTGTAGGGCTATTTTATTTAAATTTTTTCTTCCCAACGCCTATCTGTCTCTACTTCCAGTTCAAGAAATACTTTTTTATTTAAGGCTGCTTCCAGTTCTTTGCGAGCCGCAATGCCAATTTCTTTAATAGATCGTCCGCCAGCGCCGATAATCATTTTTTTGTAGCGGCTGTCATATGTGTATACAATTGCTTTGATGACAAACATTTCAGGTTTTTCTTCAATATCTTCCACTTCCACGTGTGTGGTGTAGGGCACTTCTTGGCGCAAAGCTTTAAATATTTTTTCGCGAATTAGTTCGGCAGTCCAGAATTTTCTATCAATATTGGTTATCTGATCATCAGGGTACACTGGTTCACCTTCTGGAAGCAGTTCAAACACCTTATCTTTGAGCGGCTGGATGTGTCTATTTTCTTGAGCTGATAGTTCAAATACGGCGGTAAACTGGTCGCTGAGCGCTAAATAATCTTCTAAATATGTTTTTTCATGTTTAGGCAGGTCGGATTTATTGATTACGAGTAATTTAGGAATATCTATATTTCTTACCATGGCCAATGTTGCTCGCTCTTCTGCACCAAGTGATTTGGTTGGGTCTACAACATAGATGATGATGTCTATGCCCTGGATCGCTTCGTGAGCTCGCTGGGTAAGCTTGCCGGAAAGGGGGTTTCCTTTGTCTTTAAATATACCGGGCGTATCCACAAAAACAGCCTGCCCTTGCGCGGTATTTAGAACTCCGTGTATAATGTCTCTGGTAGTTTGTGGCTTATCGGTAACTGCGGCCAGCTTCGTTCCAACGAGGGTGTTAAGCAGGGCTGATTTACCCACATTTGAACGGCCTACAAGAGTAATAAAGCCGGATTTAAACATAACTAAAGTATTAAGTAACAAATCTGTATTGCTGCAGTATAGCGGAAAATGCATGAAAAATCAAGTGTTCTAGTATGAAAGTGATTTTAATACAATCTGTGCCCGGTCTTGGCCAAATAGATGATGTGAAAGAGGTGTCCGAAGGATACGGCCGTAATTTTTTATTTGCAAAAAATTTGGCAGTACCGGCAACAGAGAAATCTATTAAAGAAATCCAATCTCGCCGCAATAAAATAGCGCATCATAAAGAGGAAGAGTTAAAGCATCAGCAAGAATTGGCGGACAGATTGGATAGTTGGGAAATTTCGTTGCGAGAAAAAGCCGGGACGGCCGGCGCTCTATATGCGGCTATCGGTCCGCAAAAAATAGTTGAAGCATTGGCAAAATCTGGTTTTAAGCTTGATAAAAATCAGATTATCATGAAGCCGATAAAAGAAGCGGGGGAATATACGGTTACAGTTGCGTTGCGGCATGGTTTGGAGGCGCGGGTGCATGTTATTGTATCTACTTTATAAAAATAAAATGGTCTATATAATTTGAAACCGTATGCAAACAAAATATATTTTTGTTATTGGCGGAGTGTTGAGTGGGGTAGGTAAAGGTGTAACCACGGCTTCGATTGGCCGTATTTTTAAAAATCGCGGGTTTGCCGTCTCTGCTATTAAAATAGATCCATATATCAATGTTGATGCCGGTACAATGAACCCTGTGGAGCATGGAGAGGTGTTTGTAACCGAGGATGGCGACGAAACCGATCAAGATCTGGGAAATTATGAACGGTTCTTGGAAACCGATATATTTTCATATAACTACATGACTACCGGCCGTGTATATTTAAGCGTGATAGAAAAAGAGCGCAGCATGTACTATAAAGGTAAATGCGTTGAAGTTGTGCCGCATATTCCTATGGAAGTCATTGGCCGCATTAAAAACGCCGCTGCCAAAACCAAAGCCGATGTTATGGTGATTGAAATCGGAGGTACAGCCGGAGAATATCAAAATATTTTGTTTTTAGAAGCAGCCCGCATGATGAAGCTTGAAAATCCGGAACATGTGGCGTTTGTTTTGGTGAGTTATTTGCCGGTGCCCGGCCATTTGGGTGAAATGAAAACCAAGCCAACGCAGTATGCTTCTCGTACGTTAAATGCCAGCGGTATTCAGGCTGATTTTATTATTGCGCGCGGTCCAGATGAGCTTGATAAGCCTCGCCGTGAAAAATTAGCGCTGCTGTGCGGTTTGCGCAGTGAAGATGATGTGATTGCAGCGCCGGATGTTCAAAGTATCTATGAGATTCCGTTAGTTTTGGAAAGGCAAAAATTTGCCGAATTGCTGATGAAGCGCTTGCACATGAAAAATCGCAAGCCGATAAAAAAAGAATGGGATGAATTTGTTTCAGCCATTGGACGTATTAAAAAATCAGTTAAAATTGCCGTGGTAGGCAAATATTTTGCTACCGGTGATTACACCTTGTCCGATTCCTACATCTCCGTAATTAACGCTATTAAGCATGCTGCTTGGCACAGCGGTGCGCATGCCGAACTCACTTGGCTGGATGCAGAAGAATACGAAAAACACCCTGAAAAAGTAAAAGAACTAAGCGGTTATAATGCGTTAATCGTGCCGGGCGGATTTGGTACGCGCGGCATAGAAGGCATTATTGCTTCTATTAAATATGCCAGAGAACACGGTTTGCCATATTTGGGTTTGTGTTATGGCATGCAGCTGGCTACGATAGAGTTTGCTAGAAATGTGATGGGATATAAAGACGCCCATACCCTAGAATGTAATCCAAAAAGTAAAAATTTAATTATTAATATCAATTTAACCCAAGCGGAAAATGTTAAAAAACAGCGTTATGGCGGCACGATGCGTTTGGGTGCGTATGACTGTGTTTTAAAGCCAGGCAGTATTGCGCGAAATGCATATGGATCGGAAAAAATTAGTGAACGCCATCGTCATCGATATGAGTTTGATAACAAATACCGTGAAGCAATGGAAAAGCAGGGGATGATAGTAACTGGCGTTAATCCGCAGTCCGATTTGGTGGAAATTGTAGAATTAAAAAAGCACCCATATTTTGTCGGGGTGCAATTTCATCCAGAATTTAAATCAAGGTTTTTACAGCCGCATCCATTGTTTGTCGGTTTAGTAAAAGCAGCGTTAAAGAAATAATTATCGTCCGGCCATGCGAAGGATGGTGCTGATAGTGCGAAGTAAGATTGAAATATCCAAAGTAAAGTTTCTGTTTTTGATATAAAACAGATCGTACTCAAGTTTTTGCAGGTTTTCTTCAATGGTGCCATAGTACGATTTTTGTACTTGAGCCCAGCCGGTTAAACCCGGTTTGATTAAATGCCGTAGTGAATAAAACGGCATTTTTTCTGTTAGCTGCGCAACAAATTCTGGTCGTTCAGGGCGAGGACCGATAAAAGACATTTCTCCTTTTAAGATATTGATAAATTGAGGTATTTCATCCAGGCGAGTTAAGCGCAAAAATTTTCCCACAGATGTGATTCGCATATCGGCAGTTGCAGCATATTGGGGTCCGTTAGTTTCGGCACTGCCGTCAGTAGACAAACTTTTCATGGTGCGGAATTTGTATACTTTAAAAATCGCACCCCCTCGGCCAACTCTATTTTGCGTAAAAAACACCTTGCCTTTTGAGTTTAGTTTTATGGCCGCCGCAATAAAAGGCATGGTCGCGATGCATAACATGCCAAGGCAGGCGCCTAAAAAATAATCGCTTAAAATACGGACCCGATCATATATTTTTTTCTGCTGTTCTTGCAAATGGGCTATAAACCATCCTTCAGAAAAAGTAAATGGTGGAATGCGATGCATAACAGATTCATAAAAATCAGAAAGCTCAACAATGCTTATGCCTTGAAATAAGCTTTGGTACAAGGTTTGCAGCAATGATTTGTTAGCTGCCATCATCGGGGATAATACAACAATGTTTATTTGGCTTAAATTGTTGCGCAGATTTGTGGCGGTGTACACAGAAATAGTATGGTTTTGCGCGTATGTTGCAGCTTGAGCATAGGATGGGTCTGCTTCGTTTAATAAGATGCCGGCAATTTGATAGCCCAGTTGAGGTTCTTTTTTAATTTGCTCAATCAATTCCTGCACTTCGTCAGTTAGGCCTGCAAAAAGAATGCGATATGTAAGCTTGATTGTAATAAATTTGTTATAAATAAATCTCCATATCGAGATTAAACCAAAGCCTGTTACTGTTGTTAAGAGAAGGATGGTTTTTGGCGCGATATTTTGTTCTGGATTAATATAGAAATAGGTTACGCCCATTAGCATCCAGACTATAGCACTCAGCGGTATTTTTTGAAAAAAAAGCCAAGTATTTTTGGTTTTGTTTACGTCGTATAAGCCGGAAATAAACATAATTGTAGCTGCCAGCAAAAATAGGGCAGTCATTGGGGTAAGTAGCTCAAAAAATTGGTTGTCTGCGGGGTGTAGATACCTGAGGAAGGTGCCGGCATATAAGCCGGTATAGAGACAGATAAGATCGCCGGTAAAAAGCGTGAATTGTTTTAAGCGATACATATAGTGTGATATAATATATACTTGATATATATGTTTGAATTTTACCTTATTTTAAGCAAAAAATCAATAGTTGGCAGTCTGTTGGCGATTGGCGCTGCGCTGTGCGTGTGCGGGCCAGTTTTTGCCTATACTCCCTCTGATCCGTATTATAGCTGGCAGAAAGACGTGTACAATCAAATTCATGCGCCGGAAGCCTGGGATTATACGGTTGGCAGCAGTACAGTGGTGGTGGCAGTTATAGATACGGGGGTAGATATTTTAAATCCAGATCTGGCTGATAATATTTGGGTTAATGCCGACGAAGTGCCGAATAACGGTATAGATGATGATAATAATGGGTATGTTGATGATGTCCATGGATGGAATATTGTGGAAAATAATAACGATGTAAGTATTGCGAGTGTTACAGAAGCAGACGATACTGGGGCAGTTAATCACGGCACTTTGTTAGCCGGTTTAATTGGTGCCTCGGGAGATAATGGGGTGTTGGGGGCGGGGTTAAGCTGGCATGTGTCAATTATGCCGTTACGAGCTGTAAACAATAGCGGGGGCGGTGATTTGGTTGATATTGCGCGTGCCGTAAATTATGCAGTTGATAATGGCGCCAGTATTATCAATTTAAGCTTTGTTGGTTTTACTACCGAACCGGCGCTTACCGCCGCTTTGTATCGCGCTTACCAGAAAGGAGTATTAGTGGTAGCTGCAGCCGGAAATAGCCGCAATGATAGCAGTGGTAATGAAAATTTAACCAAGGTTAAGCAGTATCCAATTTGCCTTGATTATGACTATATGCAAAATTGGGTTTTGGGAGTTGCGTCCGTTAGCGCATCCGATACGCTTAGTTATTTTGGCGATTACGGAAGTTGTATTGATATTTCTGCGCCTGGAGAAAAAATTTACAGCACACAAAAAGTTAGCGCACAGCCTGGTTTTGAAAAAGATTTTGACGGCGGCTGGTACGGCACATCTTTTTCCGCCCCATTGGTAGCGGGTACGGCTGCGCTGGTGAAGTCTGTTCGTCCAGAATGGACAGCTAAAGAAATTACAGAAACGCTGCTTAAAAGCGCTGATGATATAGATCATCTCAACCCGGGGTTTGCCGGTCAGTTGGGTTATGGTCGTCTCAATACCGGCAAGGCGGTGCGTTTGGCGATAGAGTCAAAATCTAAACCCGCCACAAGCGTATATCGCGGCGTCTTGGTTAAGGTAAAAAAACAGTATTATGTAGATGTGTTTGAAGGGGCAAAAAAAGTACATCGTTTTGCGCTAGAAAATTTTTCAGAAAAGTCATCTCGCTGGATGATTGCAGACAGTATGTTTGTGTATGTACGCCAGCGTAACGGAAGTTTGGTGGTACAAGCTTGGGATTTTGCCGGTAAAAAAATTATAACAAGTTTAACGTTGCCGGGCTTTGTTTCGGTTGCTCAATTAGATAAAGGGTATATATGGGGCGAGGATGAAAATATTATCATTACAGCCAAAAAAAATAATAATCTAAAAAAGATCATTATTGATGTATCATCGCAGAGTTGGAAAACCGAATAGCAAACGGCTATAAGCCGTAAAATGGTGGGATGGCTAGAGAGAGCAGGCTCCCTGTGGTTCGTGGTTAGCGAACCGTTCTATGCAGTTTTGCGCAGCTCTTATTCCCAATGCTTTAGGCAAGGAACATATTCCGATTTACCATCGGATCTCTAGCCTCCCCGCCATAACGGTACATGTTTTCGCTGATATTGTAAATATCAGCCCCCAATGCTATAATTTTGATATAAATATGACGCATGTTTAGTGCTGTGCTTAACTGGTAAAATATGGATACTCCTATTTTTGAGAAAAAAAATGTTTTGGTAACGGGTGGTGCCGGGTTTATTGGCTCGCATCTATGTGAACGACTCCTTAAAGAGGCGAAAGTTATCTGCCTAGATGACTTTTCCAATTCTTCGCCTGCTAATATCAACCATTTATTACAGTACCCTGATTTTGAGTTTATTAAATATGATGTTAACCAGCCAATAGATCTTAATAGTTTTGAAGAGCTGGATAAGTTTAAAATTAAATTTCAAGGTATTCAAGAAATTTATCATTTAGCGTGCCCAACCAGTCCGAATGATTTTGAAAAGTTGAAAATGAAATCATTATGGGCAAATTCTTCGTCTATGATCAGCACTTTGGATCTAGCGGTAAAATACAAAGCTAAATATGTATTTACTTCCAGTTCTGTTGTGTATGGTAATGCCACCGATCAAAAATATTCTTTTAAAGAAACAGACCAAGGAGTTGTTGATCATCTGTCTCCGCGCGCCTGTTATGATGAAGGAAAACGTTTTGCTGAAACTTGCGTAGCAACATATCGTCAGGTATACGGCATAGATGCAAAAATTGCCCGAGTTTTCACCACATATGGTCCTCATATGAAAATCTTTGAAGGACAGATGATCCCAGATTTTATTATCAGTGCTTTAAATGGTAAAAATCTGATTATTAATGGTGATGAGAATTTTTCTACGTCGCTGTGCTATGTTACCGATATGGTAGATGGACTGGTGCGATTAATGGCAAGCTCGCCGGAGGTGCAGATTGTTAATTTAGGTGATGATGCGATTGTTAAAGTGGCAGATGTGGCTAAGACTGTAATTGCTGCCACTAATTCATCGTCAGAAATATCTTTTGAAAATCCATTGTTGTTTCTTACTAGAAAAGGCGCGCCTGATTTGGCTTATGCTAAAGATGTCTTAGGGTGGATGCCGCTAGTGCGGTTGCAAGATGGTCTGGAAAAAACAATTGATTATACTATTGCCAATAAAGAAGCGTTGCTGTTTAATCATGGCTATGAAAAGTAACCTATGGTTTTTGTTATAGTTCCTGCTTATAACGAAGAAGAAAGAATTGGCCGCGTTGTTCGTGGCCTTTTTGAACATGGATTTAAAGATGTGGTAGTTGTAGATGATGGGTCTTCCGACAATACCGCCAGTGAAGCATCGCGATTTGGCGCAAACGTAATTCGCCATGTTTTAAATCGCGGCCAAGGGGCGGCGCTCCAAACAGGGAATGAATTTGCCCTTAAAAATGGCGCAAAGTTTTTAGTGCATTTTGATGGAGATGGCCAGTTTAATCCGGCTGATATTATGCCGGCTATTCGTGCTATGGAAGAAAAAAAAGCGGATGCTATGCTTGGGTCGCGTTTTTTAGATAATCGCTCTCGCATGCCGTGGACTAAAAAATATATTGTATTGCCGATTAGTCGTTTCATAAACCGTATAATGACTGGCATGCATTTAACTGATGCGCATAACGGTTTTAGGATTTTGTCTAAACAGGTTGCGGAGAATATTCACATATCACAAGATGGCATGGCCCATAATTCAGAGATTGTTCAGCAGTTGCGTAAAGGAAAATATATTATTGCAGAACATCCGGTTGAAGTTTCGTATTATGAATACGGGCAGGGGATAGATGGCGGTATGCGCATTGTGGGTGATATTATTAAAGCTAAATTATTAAAATAGCATATGTTGTTTGCGATTCAAATTATCTTGGTTTTTTTCTTTGGCTTTGCTTTGATAAAAGTGGTGGGGCGATATCGCGCCGGAGAGCTCAGAAAAAAAGATGCTGTAATCTGGGTCTGTTTTTGGCTGCTGGCCAGTGCGGTGGCGCTCGCGCCAAATTCAACCGCTTTGGCGGCTAAGTTGTTTGGTATCGGCCGGGGCGCTGACTTGGTTGTGTATGTGGCTTTGGCAGGAATATTCTTTGTGATTTTTAGGCTTATGGTTTCTATTGAACGGTTAAATAAACAAATTACAGTCTTAACGCGCAAAATTTCTTTGCAGGATGCAGTTAAAAAAACGGATGATCAGATTTAAATATTTGTATGCGTATTGCTCATCTTGTTTCAACTTTTTCACCACAGCTGGGCGGCATGGGTAGTGTGTGCGCTCAAGAAGCAAGCGGTATGGCAGCGCGCGGGCATGATGTTACGGTATTTACCATGCAGTACGATAAACGCGATTATACAGAGCATGACAAACAATTTTCTTTTAAGATTGTTCGGTTAAAGCCCTGGTTGCGTTATGGTGACGCAGGTTTTGTGCCGCAGGTTATCTGGCATATCAGAAATTTTGACATTCTTCATCTGCATTATCCTTTTTTTGGGGGAGCGGAATGGGTATTGTTTTTAAAAATGCCAATTGTGATTACTTGGCATATGGAAGCGCAGTTGTCCGGGTTAAAAAAAATCATTGGAGGCGTATATAATGCAATTTGGCCTCGCTTGTTATCTTTCAAAGCAAAAAAAAATATTACAGTTGACCAGGTTGATTTTTCAAATACAAAATGGTCGCGGATTATTGCAAAAAATAAGCTGATTGAATTGAGCAACGGTGTTGATATGCGCGTATTTACTCCAAGGTCAGATAGCGCAAAAAAAGATGAAAAAAATATTTTATTTGTTGGAAATATATTGCCTGTGAAACGGCTTGATTTGCTTATTCAGGCTATGCCTATGTTGAAAAGTTCAGGTGCAAAACTGGTGGTGGTTGGTGAAGGGCCGGAAATGCTTCATTGTCGCGGTTTAGTGCAACAGTTGCGTCTGGATTCGCGGGTGGTGTTTGTGGGTTTGCAAGCCAAAAAAGAGGATATGGCTGAATATTATACCAGTGCGTCTTGTGTGGTTGTGCCTTCAGATTATGAATCTTTTTCTTTGGTGGCCATAGAAGCGATGGCCTGTGGTGTGCCGATGGTGCTCAGTAATGCTTCTGGGCTATCGCGCAGAAACGCTCAGGCAATTTTTTTTGAAAAAGGCTCTGCTGCAAGCTTGGCTCAAGCGATTGATAAAGCGCTCTCTCTATCAGATCAAGAAAAAAAAGATATTGCCAATCGACAAATAGACGAGGTTAATCAAAAATACAGCTTAGCGCGCCATCTTGATGCGCTGGAAAAAATATATGCAAGCGTGTTTGTAAAATAATTTTTTATATGACAGAAACTCAATTTGACTACGAGCAATCAGTGTGGGGAAATGGAGTGGCAAGCCGCGCTATTACATCGCCAACCAGTTTTCGTTTGAGGCAAAGTGTTCATGCTTTGCGGGGCCTTGCGCCTGGAGCGCGAGTGATGGAGCTTGGTTGTGGCGCAGGTCAATTTATCCGCGCTATTGCAGCTATTCGCCCTGATCTTAAATGTTATGGGTCCGATATCAGCGATAGCGCTTTAGCAATTGCTAGACAGGCTCATGATGGGGTTGTGTATGATCTGAGCGAAGAAAAAAGGCTGCCCTATGAAGATAATTTTTTTGATGCGATTGTTTTGTATGATGTGCTAGAACATGTGCCCGATCCGGATGCGATTTTGTCTGAAGTAGCCAGAACTTTAAAAAAGGGCGGTGTGTTTTATGCATTTGTGCCGTGTGAAGGCGATGTATTTTCTATTTGGAACGCATTGCGCCGTGTTGGTATAGGCGCGGAGCTTACTCGGATGTATGCAGGTCATATAAATCGATTTTCTCGGGCTCAGTTATTTAGCATGGTTGAATCACATGGTTTAGCAGTGCGAGTCAAAGTATACAGCGAACAAATTATTGGCCAGCTGCTTGGTATTGCCGCTTTTTTTTCCATGGATCGTTTTGCTAAAAAACATAAGCTTTCGCAGGTCAACAATGAACAGTATTTTGAAAATTTGCATGCGCGGGGCGGAGGAGTATTGCGTGTGATTAAAAGTTTAGTAAATGCGATTGTGTTTATAGAGTCTGTTATCTTCTCACGATTGCCCTCTCCTAATGTTCATGTGACGGCTGTTAAAAAATAATTTATGCGTGTTACTCATATTGTGCCAGCAGCATTTAATTACTTTGAAGATATTCGATCTGCAGCATTTCAGTTGGCTGGAGGGCTCCAAAATATCGGTATTGAGACTGATTTGTTTACATTGCAGTATGAGAGTGTAAATAAAAGAATGAAAACAGAGGCACAAGAAGCGTCAAAAAATACGCATGCATATATAGGGAGTATGAATGGCCGCGATCTTATAACAGATTTGAATAGTTCTGATTTGGTTCATATCCACTGCCCGTTTTTGGGTGCGGCTCGTTTAATTCTACAGTGGCAACAGCATAATCCGCAGGTGCCGTTTTTAGTGAGTTATTATCGTGATGTGGTTGTGTCCGATGTTTTTGCTGGCTATATATGGTTGTATAATCGTGTCTATATGCCTAAAATATTTAGAGCTGCCAGTTCGGTTATATATCAAAATCGAGAAATTATGGGTGCTTTTTCTGGTGTACGTTCTATGCCGGAAGGTAAAAAAGTATTTTTTTTAGATCAGATATCAGTTGATAAAAAATTAAAGGCGCAGCCAGAGCAAATGCAGCTTGCCGTTAAAATGGCGATGGTGTATAATAATTTTATCGCTTAATCATAATGTATATCTACTATGGGCAGATTTAAAAAAGGACTTTTTTTAGGTAGCTTGCTTGGGGCGGCGCTCATGTGGCTCAATGCGACTCCTAAAGGAAAAGAGATGCGAGAAAAAATTATGGTGCAGGCAAATGATCTATTTGGTCAGTTGAAGGAGAGTCTTATGCAGCTGGAAGGACCAACCAAAGAAATGTACGATGCGTTGGTAGAGCGTGCTGTAGAAGAATATGCGCTTAAAAAAGAAATGGCCGTAGAAATGAAAAATCAATTGATCCGTGAGCTGAAAAAAAGATGGTCAGATCTGGAAAAAGAAATAAAAACAAAATAGTTTAAAAATATCCAATAGACATGCGCTATTGGATATTTTTTTTCAAGTCTTCTACAGTCATTTGCAATTCACGGTTGCCGTTCCATTCGTTAACGCTGATGGAAAATACCATATCAACCTTATCTCCGGGTTTTAGATTCTCTTTCCAGTTTTCTTCATATTTTTTTACATCGCCTAGTCCAAAGCCGATAGTCTTTTTTACAATATGCGAATTATGTTTGACGGTCATTCGCAAATGCTTGCCATCTTGCCCAACCGGTTCAATGCCGACGATGGTTGCGCCTCTGGCTACGTATGTCGGTTCTTCGTTGGCTTGTCCAAACGGTTCAAATTTTTCAAGCAGATCATATAATTTCCAATTCACTTCATCCATATCTATTTCCGCGTCAATAATAATTTGCGGGGTCAGATCAACTTCGGTGGTGGCATGTTTTGCCTTTTCGGTAATTTTAGATTTAAATTCATCTACAGCTGTTTTGTCGCGCAGAGTAAAGCCGCAGGCTTGGGGGTGTCCGCCAAATTTAGCAAATACTTCCGGCATTTCTTGTAAGGTTTTAATCAAATTGAATTCTTTAATGCTTCGTCCGGATCCGGTAATTTCTTTTTCGGTTTCAGACATAACGATTGACGGTTTGTGATACTCGTCTTTTATTTTTCCAGAAATAAGGCCTAGAATGCCGGTTGGCCAGCCTTTGCCTAGCACAAATAAAACAGGGCTGTGCTGTTGGTCGCCTTCTTTTATTTGCCGTCTGGCTTCGGCTACGTATTGTTCGGTTATTTTTTGTCGATCAACATTATTTTTGTTAAGTTGAGCTGCTAGGTTCGCTGCTTCAGTTTCGTCGGTAGCCATAAGTAAAGCAAAAGCTGTGTTTGCGTGGTCCATGCGCCCAGCTGCGTTAATGCGAGGGATTACTTGGAAGCTGAGGCTGTAAGCAGTGTACGCGCCTCGTTTCGGGTTGCCATTTTCGTCAGATAAGCCAGATGCGATTAGAAGTTTTTTGAGGCCGATATTTTTTGTTTTATTTATTACGGTAAGTCCGTAGCGAGTTAGAGTTCTTGACTCGCCCAGTAGCGGCACCATATCGCCGATAGAGGCAATGGCAACTAAATCCAACATCCATTTTTCAAAACTTTCAAAAGTTTGTCCGTCAGGTAGGGCGGTGTTGTGATGAGCATATTTTTTTAACAAGGCTTGGATGAGTTTGAAAGCCACACCCGCACCACACAACCCTTTATCAGGGTATGGTTCTTGTGGAACTAGCGGATGCACGATAGCATCTGCGCGCGGAATTTTGTTTGGCACTGTGTGGTGGTCGGTAATAATAACTTTTATGCCTTTTTCTTTTGCCAATTCAACCTCGGCATAATTACTTATTCCGCAATCACAGGTAATGATGAGATCTGTTTTTTGTTCTGCGAGCAGTTCTATAGTTCTGGTGTTTAAGCCATAGCCGTCGGTTTCGCGATGGGGAATAAAAACATGAGTATTGGCTGATCCAAGTTTCCTTAAACAGGTGATTATGATTGCGGCGGCGCATACGCCATCTGCGTCATAATCGCCATGCACTACAATGCGCTCCTGGTTTTTGATGGCTTCCAAGATAATGTCAGTGGCTGTCTCCATATTTTGAAACAAAAATGGATCAAGCACATCTTGTGAATAGTCTGGATTTAGAAATTCATCAATCTGTTTTTGGGTGCGTAAATTTCTGTTCCATAATAGGCGAGAAATAATAGTCGGTAATTCAGGGTGGGAATTTATAAACTCTTCAGGAGGCGGGGGAAGGGTAATCCATTTTTTTTGCATATTAAACTTGTTTAGCGAATAAGCGTTTCAGACTGATTTTTTTAAAATCCCAATATGAGTCTGCTAGAAGTACCGAAAAAATAATAAAGAAAAGATATATGCTGGCATATTCAGTAACCGGGATTGAATATGTAGAGCCGAGGAATAAGGTTGCGCCAAGACTTAGCCAGTAACAAAGTGTTTTGCTTGTGAGGGTGCGGCGTTGAGATAACTGTATGTTTGCGCGCCTATTCCAGATATGCCAGATATAAAAAGCAAATATTGGCCCGGCTATATACCATTCAAACGCATGCGCATCAACCCTTATTTCTTCTAAAATAAATAACGCAATTCCCAAAAAAATCAGCAGCGCAAAATACAGAAAAATGATATCAAGCTGATATGCGCGCAAAATCTTCATAGAAAATATTATTGGAGCGCTGGCAAAAAACTAAATACAATCATTGCCAGAATAGCAACCAGGGAAATAGCGATCCAGATTTTTCGTACCATTTTGTGTTTCATATAATATGTTAGCAAAGATGCTGTGATTATCGTTTGAGAACGGATAAATATGTTTCTGACGGAATGTCTATTTTGCCATGGGCGAGCAAGCGTTGTTTGCCTTTCTTTTGCTTCTGTAATAATTTCATTTTACGAGTGTAGTCGCCACCGCTCATTTTTGCCAACACATCTTTGCGTAAAGCGGATAGGCGATCGGCAGCGATAACTTTACCGCCCACAGATGCTTGTATTTTTAATACAAACTGCTGTTTCGGTAGAGATTCTTTAAGGGACTCTACAATTTTTTTGCCAATTTTGTATGCTTGGTCGCGCCAAACGAGCGTAGCCAAAGCTTCTACTTGTTCCTCGGCTACCATAATATCTAGCCGTACCACGTCTGTTTCCTCGTAATTTTTAAATTCGTAGTTCATAGACGCGTAACCGGAAGTAACGGTCTTTAGTTTATCATAAAAATCGGTAATGAGCGATGCCAAGGGAATATCATAATGAAGCATCGCGCGCTGATCTGTGCCAGTGCTTAAATATTCGGTGTTAATATATTTTCCTTTTCGTTCGGAAACTAGTCCCATAATATTACCGACAAAATCTTTAGGCGTGATAATATCCAGTTTCATCCACGGTTCAAGAATATGTTCAATATGAGTTGGGTCTGGCATTTCTTGGGGGCTATGTATGATTTTTTCTTGTCCGGTTTTGTTCATGATGCGGTATGCAACACTAGGAACGGTAATAATAATTTCCAAATTGTGTTCGCGGCTTAAGCGCTCTTGGAAGATGTCCAAGTGAAGCAGCCCTAAGAATCCGCAGCGAAAACCAAAGCCAAGCGCCAGAGAATGTTCCGGCTCATAAAACAGGGAAGCGTCGTTAAGCTTTAATTTATCAATTGCATCGCGCAACTCTTGATAATCATCTCCTTCTTTTGGAAAGATGCCGGCGTACACCATTGGCTTTACTTCTTTATATCCTGGCAAAGGTTGTGGGTACATGTCAGATTCGTCTTCGTCGCGATAAGTGGTAATAGTGTCACCGACGCGGCAGTCTTTAAGATCTTTTAGGCCGGTGATGCAATAGCCGATTTCTCCGTTTTGAATTTGTTCTGCTGGCTGAAATTTTGGTTTATAATATCCAACTTCTAACACTTCAGCTGGGGTGCTGGTGCCAAGTAAGAAAATTTTATCGCCTTTTTTTAGCTTGCCATCCACAACTCTAATGGAAGCTATTACGCCTTTATAATCATTATAGACAGAATCAAAAATAAGAGCGCGCGGAGGTTGGACGGTGTTGTCGGTAGGTGGCGGCACGCGGTCAATAATGGCTTGAAGTATCTCTTCAACGCCTTGCCCTGTTTTGCCTGATGCTAAAATTATTTCTTCCGGTTTGCAGCCGAGAAGATGTATCAGTTCGGCTTTGGTTTTTTCTATATTGGCATTAGGCATGTCAATTTTATTGATAACCGGTATGATAGTTAAATTTTGTTCAATCGCTAAATATAAATTACCGATAGTTTGCGCTTGCACACCTTGGCTGGCATCAACCAAAAGTAACGCGCCTTCAACAGCGGCTAGCGATCGGGATACTTCGTAGTTAAAATCCACATGCCCGGGAGTGTCTATAAGGTTGATGGTGTATGTCTGGTCAGGGCGAGTATAAGTCATGCGCACAGGTGTCAATTTGATAGTGATGCCCCGTTCGCGCTCCAATTCCATTGAGTCAAGCAGCTGCTCCTTCATATCGCGCCGAGAAACTGTGCCGGTAAATTCTAAAAGACGATCGGCGAGCGTGCTTTTGCCATGATCAATGTGGGCAATGATGCAAAAATTACGAATGTTACTGGTCATATTTTACGCGCTAGCTTCTATAGACTCTTCGGTCGGTAATACCTTCTGTTTAAAGAGGCGGTTGCCAACAGTTTGTTTAATCTGAATAAGTTCAGGGACTTTCAAAAGGTAACATATTACCAAATAAATTGCCAGACCTGCGATTGCGGCGGTTGTTCCTTGGCCTAAAATACCCAAAAAATAATCTTGGTTAAAAATTGTAGCTAAAGGCTCTTTGACAAGTTGTACAGTTACGCCCATAAAAAGCGCCGCAATGGTCATGCGGTACAAAGAAGAGAAAATTCGCTCGCCATCTATGGTTTTAGTTATGTGTTTTAGAGAAATAAACAATAAAACCATGTTTAAAAACGAACCTACGGAAAAAGCCAGGGCTAGACCGGCAACACCGAACGGTTTCATAAGCAAGAGCGCTGCAATAATGGTGGTGAGTTCGGAAATGATGCCAATTACAAATGGTGTTTTAGTGTCGGCCAGAGCGTAAAAGGCGCGCGCCAGAATTGGTATGAGGGCCTGAGCGCATAAGCTTAGGGCAAAAAATGCCAGAGTGTCGGCGGTGGTGACGGTTGCGTTCCAATCAAATTTTCCTGTGCCGTAAATAATACGCACAGTTTGTGCGCGTAGCAATAAAATAATTATGGATGATGGAATGATTAAAAATAATGTTTGACGGATAGTAGAAGAAAGATGTTTGATAAATTCTTCTTCGTTATTGTTGGCAGCCGCAGCCGAAAGGAGGGGAAATACCGCTAGAGCAAATGGGATACCGATAATTCCGATTGGCACAGCTTGAAGATTGTTGGCAAAGTTAAAAACAGTCACGCTGCCCACAGGTAAAAGTGATGCGAGTATGGTGATAATTACCAGGTTGAGCTGGCTGATAGCCAAACCCAGTGTGCGAGGAATCATTAATCTGCCAACTGTGCGGGTATATTTGTCTTGTATATTGATATACCAGTGCCATCTAAATCCATTTTTGTATGCGCTGTATGTTTGTAAAGAAACATGCAAGAAAGCGCCTAGTACCACACCCCAAGCTAGTCCGGTAGTGCCAAAAAGCGGCGCAAATACAACAGCCCCGGTAATAATGCCCAAGTTATAAAAAATAGGCGCTAGCGAGTATAAGAAAAAAGCGCGCAGTGATTGTAAGATACCTCCGATTACCATTGAAATACCAAGTAATACGGTTGAGCCAAACATAATTCTAGTCATCTGCGCTACCAGATTCTGTGAGTCGGCGCTAAAACCAGGGGCGATTATAGGGGCAAAAAAACCGGCAAAAGCAATGCAGATAATGCTTAAAATTATAAGCGAGGCAGCAGTTATATTAAGAACGTTATTGGCAAGTTTCCAGGCTTCGGTTTTATCTTCGCCCTGATTAAATAGTTTGGTAAAGGTAGGAATAAAACCGGCGCTTAAAGCACCGATAATAAGCAGGTTATAAATTAGGTCGGGAATTTTAAAAGCCGCGTAGTAGGCGTCCATGGTTGGGCCGGCGCTAAAATAGTGTGCAAAAATTCTGTCCCGAGCCAAGCCGGTAATGCGGCTTATAAGAGTGGCGACAGAGATAATGAGCGCGGCACCGGTTACAGATTTTGAACGGCTGTTAAAAAATTTTATCATAGTTGCTTATGGTGTTTTGTCTGTTGCCGGTGTGGAGGTTGTTGAAGCTGGCAAGTTGAGGGTGAGGACTGCGTATTCGGCTCCTTGCCCTGGTTTTCCTTGTACGTATACGGAACCGCTGGCGTCATTTTTTCGGAAAGAAAATTGCATTACATTTTCTCCTTCACTTTCTACTTCTATCGTGTATGCTTTTTTCTTCAGCTCCGTTTTATAGTAGCCAATAATAAAATACGGTTCAGCATCAAGTTTGCTCCATTCAATTTGCACAGTGTCGCGATGGTCGCTGACAGGCGCGCTTATCATTTTCCATAAGCTGGTAACCGAAGTTATTTTATCTGTGGAATTTTCAGCAGTTGTATCTTTGTTCATGTTCAGAAGCAGTGGCGATAGGATTATTTTTGGAAAGATAGCCGCAATTTCTATGCCTCTGTTTTTATATTTTCCGGAAATAAAAGTAATTTTTTCAATACTGTCGGGATCGTAAACGGGAATATCGGCAGGAAAATTATCTGGTACGTGGGAGAGGGTGGAAGGGCCGCTGCCCATAGCTATACGAATAAAAATAATAATACCGATAATAAGCAAAAACAAACAGCCGCACCCGGTGAGACAGGCGCGTTTAATGGCGGAAAATGCCGAATATTTTCTGGTTAATTCGCCAATTGGCGGCTCTACTATTTCTACATTTTCTAAATCGCGTCGCATACATTTTTAGTAGATGTATTGTATCAGAAAAATATTTTTTTGGGTAGGGCTTTATTTGTTTGCTTTATTTGTTTTTGATATACTGTTTTTATGTTTTCTAACTGCAATATATAGTATGAACATCTCTTTTTATGGAGGAGCAGGAGAAGTAACCGGGTCATGCACCATGTTTACAGCAGCCGGGCGGTATTTTTTGGTTGATTGCGGCATGTATCAAGGCGGTTATATGAAAGAAGAAAAAAATAAAGAACCATTGAAGTTTGATCCGGCGCAATTACAGGCGGTGCTTGTTACGCACGCTCACTTAGACCATGTAGGCAGGCTGCCAATTTTGGTAAAACAAGGCTATCAGGGCAAATTTTTTGCTACAGCCCCAACCATTGAACTGTTAGAACTTATTTTAGAAGACGCGGCGCAAATCATGGTTCACAATCATCGATATGAGGGCGCCGAGATTTTGTATGATTCAGCCGACATTGCGGCGGTCATGGAGCGATGTGTGGCGGTTGAATATAACAGCTCTGTAGAAATAGCTCCGGATGTATCTGCGACTTTTCACGATGCCGGCCATATTTTTGGTTCAGCGTTTATAGAAATTCGCGCCGAAGGAAAAAAAGTTGTGTTTTCCGGAGATGTGGGAAATGTGCGCGTGCCAATTTTGCGAGACACGGAAGCACTGCCTTCGGATATCGATGTGTTGGTATGTGAATCAACATATGGCAATCGCATGCATGAAGAAATGAAGAACCGCGAAGAAACACTGACAGCTTTAATTTCCACGGCCATTTCTACCGGAGGCGTACTCATGATCCCGTCTTTTTCTTTGGAAAGAACCCAAGAACTTATTTACGAATTAAATACAATCGTTGACCGCAAACATTTGCTGCCGCGCATACCGATTTTTGTAGATAGTCCGCTGGCCATCAAAGCAACCCGTATTTATCTTAAATATACAAAATATTATGATGCTGAAGCTGCCGGTTTTGTAAAAAATGGCGACGACCTGTTTGATTTTCCGGGACTCGTTATGACTGAAACAAAAGAAGAGTCTAAAAAAATAAATAGTACGCCTGGGCCAAAAATTATTATCGCCGGCGCGGGCATGATGACTGGAGGAAGAATTTTACATCACGCCATGAGATATTTATCCGATGAAAGAAATACGCTTTTAATTGTTGGGTATCAATCCGAAGGAACGTTGGGTAGAAAAATTTTAGAAGGACATTCGCCGGTGGAAATTATGGGAGAAAGAATTCCGGTGCGCTGCCATGTAAAAGCGATTGGCGCGTTGTCGGCTCATGCGGATCAGGAAAAGTTGCTGGCATGGATTGGTGCAGGCAAGCCGAAAAGAGTTATTTTAAATCACGGTGAAGAAAATGTCTCGGAAGATTTAGCTGAAAAATTATCTAAAAAAGAACATGTGCTGGCAGAACCCGCCGAACCAGGCGTGCAAGTTGAAGTGTAGTTGCTTTTAAATAAAGTTGTCCACAAGTCCCGCGCAAGCGGGATTTTTTGTTATATGTTAGCCAAAAAAATAGGGTTAGAAAATGGATAAAAATGTTGACATGTGTTTTAAAGTGGTATAAAATGGATTGTAGTGGAGTGAAGTGGGGAAAATGCTTGTATCTCTAATTCACAAAACTACTTTCTATCTATGTTCATTGGCGAATATAGCCACAATTTAGACGATAAGGGCCGCATGGCTGTGCCGGCAAAATTTCGCCGTGATTTAAGCAAAGGGGCGGTTGTTACCCGAGGTTTGGATAATTGTTTGTTTTTGTACACCAAAACCGAGTGGGAAAAACTTGCTGAGAAATTGGCAAACTTGCCCATTAGCCAATCCAACACCAGAGCGTTTTCACGTTTAATGTTGGCCGGAGCTATGGATGTGGAAATGGATAAACAGGGCAGAGTAATTTTGCCTGAATATCTGCGCAGTTTTGCGGGTATCAAGAAAAATTTAGTAATTGCAGGTTTGTATAATCGTTTGGAAATTTGGGATCAGGAATTGTGGAACGCCTATAAAAAACAAACTGAAGCTGAAAGCGGAACGATAGCTGAAAAAATGGGGGAATTGGGAGTTTAATTATAGATTCGCATTATGAAACACGTACCGGTTTTATTAGATGAAACGATCAGTTCTTTACAACTAGCGCCAGGAATGCGAGTTATTGATTGCACCCTCGGAGATGCGGGGCATAGTGAGGCTATGCTGGAAAAAATTTCTCCAAACGGCATGCTGCTTGGTGTTGATGCAGACCCCGAAGCGGTTTTGCGCGCCAAACGATTTTTATATCGCTTTGAAGATCGGGCTGTGCTGGTTCGAGAAAACTTTGCGCATATTGCTTCGGTTGCCGCTGCGCACAATTTTACAGAAGTGCAAGGCATGCTCATGGATTTTGGCTGGTCCACACCGCAGTTTGAAGAGCGGGGGAGAGGGTTTAGTTTTTTAAACAATGAGCCTCTGGATATGCGTTATAGCGCCGGTGAAGGCCAAACCGCTGCGGAAATAGTTAATACTTACTCGGAACATGATTTGCATTTGATTTTTAAAATGTTGGGAGAAGAACAGTTAAGCGCGGAAATTGCCGCCGCCATAGTGTTTTATAGAAAAAATAAACAGATCGAAACAACCGGTGAATTAACTGAAATAATTTTGTCCCAATATAGAAAGAAATTAAAAACAGATAAAGAAGTGCCGTGGGTGGGCGGTATTCATCCGGCCACAAAAGTATTCCAAGCGCTGCGCATAGAGGTCAATCAAGAGCTGGAAAGTATTAAAAAAGTTTTGCCCGAAGCGCTGGAGCTCTTGGCGCCGCATGGAAGATTGGCAGTTATCACGTTTCATTCTTTGGAGGATAGGATTGTAAAACAATATTTTAAATCACAAGAAAATAAAAAAATACGACTGGTAAATAAAAAACCGATTGTAGCCGGCGAAGAGGAGTTAAAAAATAACCCTCGCGCGCGCAGTGCAAAATTACGAGTTATAGAAAAAATATAAATTTATACATATGTCCATTAAACGCCAGATTTCATACAAATTACGAACCGTTGCTGCAGCTTTCCAATCCGATTTGCTGCCAGCCTGGGTATTTTCACCAGTGGTACGGCTTGGTTTGTGCGCCATTATAGTATCTTTCGGCGCTGCCTATGTGGTAAATATTACCGCTTCAGCTACCAGCGGTTATCAAATGCGTTTATTGGAAAAACAAGCTAGCGCTTTGGAGTTGGATGTGCGCAGGCTGGAAGTTGAAATTGCAGATAATACTTCAATGGCCAGTATTGCTTCACGCGTGCAAAAAACTCAAATGACCGAAGTTACTGATGTTAAGTTCTTGGCAAGCGCAAACAGCGCGATGGCAAAAAAATAATTTTTCATATTATCTCACTTAAAAAATCCTCATATTGAGGATTTTTTGTTGCGGGCTTATATGGTATACTATATATGTTGTCATATGATGATTCTTATTTTAGAAAAATTATTTTTGGAAGCCATACTTGATATTTTTTATTTTCCGATTTGGTGGTATACCGCTGGCGCAGTTCGCGCCGGCAAGCGATGTTTGTTATGGCTGGCGCGCGGCAATGAAACTCTGGCTCCCGGCATATGGTTGACGCATATTTTTGTACCGATGTTTGGGCAATATGATTGGCAGGGCAGGGTTGTCAGTTTTTTTATGCGTTTGGTTCAGATTATTTTTCGCACTGCTGCTTTAGCGGTTTGGCTGGCCTGCTGTTTTTTATTTTTTCTGTTATGGCTGGCGCTGCCTTTGTTAGTATTTTACGGAATCTTATATGGAGTTTAAAAAAAATCAACCTTTGCCGCTTCTTGTTTGCGACGTTTGCAATGGCGTGGGCAGGCGCGGTTTTAAAAAATGCGCGCAATGCCGTGGCATGGCCGCAGGGTTAAGTTTGCGCGGCAGTTGGCTGTATTGGGGTTTTCCGCTGGATACATATAATCTTAGATTGCAGGCAGGAAGGCGAATGCTCAATATAATTAGATTTATTACCGTGCTCGTTCTGTGGCTCAATGCTTGGATATGGGCAGCCTTGTTTGTGTATAAACAAGGTGTGTTTACAGTGTTAAAGAACCCAAAACAATGGGCAGCCTTTGTTGCTTCATTGGATAAATGGTCTGTTTTCCTATTTTGGTTTGGAGTAGTAGCCCTATTATATCTGTGGTATCGCGTGTTGCGGCAGAAAGAACCTTTTGATAAAACGGTTGGATTATTTAATTTTTATAATAATTCATCAAAAGAACACGATCTTACGATTGATTCATGGCCTGAAGCTGTGCGCGTTTCAAGAAAAAACAAAAAAAATATTGCAATTGGGTTTACTCCCGAGGCTCTGGCCGCGCTTGGTAAGGCTTATTTGTACGCTAACAAAGTGCGTTCGCCAGCAATGGAGTCTGCGCATATATTTTACGCTTTGCTTTCTTGCAATCGTATTAGCAATATTTTTATCAGGCTTGGCATACCGTCAAGCGTCCTCTTAAAAGAAGCCGAAGCGTTGTGTGTAAATAGCGCGCCAATTCATGCCGGGGTGTCACCGCGTCTTTCCAATGATGTTTTGCAAATTATTTTTCAGTCATATGAAAATGCGTTTGCAGCCAAGCAGCCCTATGTTAGCGTAACCGAATTGCTAATGTTTGCCATTTCAGCCAATTCTGCGATTCAAAATATTCTATTTAATTATGATATTTCTGAAAGACAGCTAGCCAATGTTGTTGCGTGGGCGCGCATGAAAGAAAAAATGCATCGGGATTATCTTGTTTTTAAAAAAGCTGTAAAACACCATTCAAAGTATGGTATGGACAGGGCTATGACTGCTTTGGCTACACCGTATTTGAATAGTTTTAGCACCGATGTAACTGTGCTGGCGCACTACGGTCAATTAGAGCCGTGCGTGGCGCGCGGTAATGAGTTAGATGAAGTGTTTCAAATGGTTGAAGCTGGAGAAAAAGGCATATTATTGGTTGGAGAAACTGGTGTTGGAAAAAATTCCATCATTGAAGATGTGGCTCAGCGTATGGTTGCGGGCGAGGTGCCCGATTTGCTTAAAGATAAGCGTTTAGTGCGTTTAGGTATTTCGTCGCTTCTGGCAGGCGCAAGTCCTGAGGGGGTGGCCGAGCGAGTGCAGCGTATTATGCAAGAAACCGCGCGAGCGCGAAATGTTGTGTTGTATATTAGCGGTATTGATGAGCTTATTGGTATAACGATAGGCCAAGAAGGCGGATTGGATATGGCAGATACATTACGTGAATTTTTAAGTGATAAAAATATAATCGTGTTTGCCACTACAACCCCGGAGCGATATGCGCAGCATGTATTAGGGTCTTCGTTGAAAAGCATGTTCACCATGGTTGAAATAGGCGAGATGAATGAAGATCAAGCAATACAGGTTTTAGAATCTCGGGCCGGATTTTTGGAGTATAAGCACTCGGTGTTTTTTTCATATGCGGCTATAGAGAAATGCGTGGAGTTTGCCAAAAAATTTTTCCATGATACTCCGTTGCCGGTTAGTGCCCTTGAGCTTTTGACAGAATCAGCCAGCTACACTAAAAATAAAAAAGGCTCTCATGCAATTATTACTAAGGAAGAAGTTGCTCTGGTAGTTACTGCAAAAACTAAAATTCCGGTGGCGGCAATTTCCGGCAATGAATCTGAAAAGTTAATGCGTTTGGAAGAAGAAATGCACAAGCGAGTGGTGGGCCAAGAAGAAGCAGTGCAGGCGGTAGCCGGAGCATTGCGTCGAGCGCGCGCCGATTTGCATGCGCGTAAGCGGCCGATGGCAAGTTTTTTATTTTTAGGTCCGACAGGTGTTGGTAAAACCGAGCTTGCCAAAACTATTGCTGATATTTATTTTGGCGGAGAAAATCGCATGATTCGGCTGGATATGAGTGAATATCAGGATAAAACCAGTCTGTACCGCCTTATTGGCATGCCAGGTTCTCAAGGCACGGGTATTTTAACCGAAGCAGTGCATAAAGCGCCGTTTTCTTTGGTATTGCTTGATGAAATTGAGAAGGCGGATCCGGATATTTTAAATTTATTTTTGCAGGTAATGGATGATGGTAGGCTCACGGATAGCGCCGGCCGTGTATTTGATTTTACCAATGTTATTATTATTGCCACCTCAAACGCAGGTACATTGTTTGTTCGCGAGCAGGCGAGAATTGGCGTGTCGCACGATGAGCTGTTAAGCCAATTATTGCACGAAGAATTACACCACTACTTCCGTCCAGAGTTTTTAAATCGGTTTGATGGTATTGTGCTGTTTAACTCTCTTGAACGAGATGCTATTAAACAGGTGGCGCGGCTTATGTTTGACAGTATTGCCAAAGATATGGAAAATAAAGGGGTTCATATTTCGGCTACAGAGGAAGCGCTTGATTTTTTGGCTGATGCCGGATTTGATCCTGAGTTTGGCGCTCGTCCGATGCGCCGCGCTTTGCAGGAAAAAGTTGAAAATAAAATGGCAGAACTATTTTTGCAAGGCAAGTTAAAACGCGGCAGTAATGTTACAATTGGCGCGCAAGGAGCTTTGTTTATTGATTAGTAGTATGATGTTATATTTTTTTATATCTTTTATTATTTCGGTTTTTTTGACTTTTTTAATAAAAAAGTTTGCGTATGGCGCGGGAGTGGTGGATACGCCGGACACTAGCCGTCATTTGCATGCCAAGCCAACTCCGCTGCTGGGTGGGTTGGCAATTTTTTTGTCTTTTTGGGTTACAGTTTGCACCGTAATGGTATATTTTCCAGTATACGGTATAGAGAAAATCATCGATCCTCTTATGGTTGCTTTGGTCGGATCACTGATTATTATGCTTGTAGGCATTGCGGATGATTTGCGTCCATTTTCAGCGGCAATACGCTTGCCTTTAGTGGCGGTGGCAATACTTATTGTCACACTATTCTTTCCTTGGCTGACAAAGATTACTAACCCGTTGGGCGGATATCTTTTTTTAGCGAACGCTGTTGGCAGTGTACTGGTGTTTTGCTGGTTTTTGGGCATGACATATACCACAAAAATTTTAGATGGTTTAGATGGTTTGGCAGCGGGGGTTGTTTCCATAGGCGCGTTTATTATTGTTTTGCTAACCGCCGTTACAAAGTTTTATCAGCCCAATGTGAGCTTGGTCGCTCTTATATTTCTTGGGTCCTGCCTTGGTTTTTTGCTGTTCAATTTTCATCCCGCTCAAATATTTTTAGGAGAAAGCGGTAGTATGTTTATCGGGTTTATGCTAGCGGTTTTGGCGGTAATTGGCGGAGGTAAGCTTGCTACCGCGTTGCTGGTTATGGCTATTCCAGTTCTGGATGTTTTGCGAGTTATGTATATTAGAATACGGAAAAAACAAAGTATTTTTTCTGGAGATAGAGAGCATTTGCATTTTAGAATGGTAGATGCGGGGTTTACCCAAAAACAATCCGTATTATTTTTATACGCAATTTCTTTTTTCTTTGGCATAGCCACGCTGTTTTTGCAGAGTTTGCAAAAAGTATATGCGCTGGCAGCGCTTATTGTTATTATGGTTGTATTAAGTCATATTGTTGGTAAGAACAAAAAAACATATGTCTAATCAGACAAAAACATTTAAAAAATGGCACTTGGTTGCTTTTGCGATTATTATAGTTTTGGCATTGGGAAATAAAATATATGGGTATGTATGGCCTAAAACCAATATTTATATTAATCAGGAAAAAATACGCGTTTTGGTAGCAGATACGCCTGCGCACAGGTTTAAGGGTTGGAGTGGCCGTGCCGATATGGGGAAGTATGGTGGGATGCTTTTTATCTTTCCGCAGTCCGATCGGCATGCTATGGTGATGCGAGATATGCGTTTTTCACTTGATATAATTTGGCTAAATCAAGGCAAAATAATAGATATTGCGCCATCGCTTGTTTCGCAGGCGGGTATGGCGGAAGACCAGTTGACTGTATATCGTCCCCGCAGTGTTGCTGATATGGTTTTGGAGGTTCCGGCTGGTTTTGCGGAGCGGGCGGGTTTAAAAATAGGGGATACGGTTGAAATTGTTGACAAAATTTAGTTTTTATCGTATACTAATAGCGTTATTATTCTAACTCAATTATTCTGACTTATTTTATGTACGCAGTTATTGCTACTGGTGGTAAACAATATTTGGTAAAAAATGGCGATGTGTTGAAAGTTGAAAAGCTTAAAGCTGAAGAAGGTTCAACTGTTGTGTTTGATAAAGTATTGCTAACCGCTGATGAAGATGGAAAAAATGTTAAGATCGGACAGCCGTATTTGGATGGTGTAACTGTTACTGCTACGCTAGAAAAACAAGGCAAAGAACGCACCTTGCGCGTAGAGAAGTTTAAACGCAAAGTTCGCTATCACAAAGTACACGGACAAAGACAGAGATACAGCTTGGTAAAAATCGCTTAATACATATATCAAAAAATCGCCGTAATGGCGATTTTTTAGTTTTGGTGTATTGAGTTTTATTTTCCAGTTCTGTTTTTGATGGCGCTGCCAAGGGTGATTTCATCTGCGTATTGCAAATCGCTGCCCATAGGCAAGCCTCGCGCCAACCGTGTTACAGAAATAGCCGGGTTTTTTTCTTTAATTTTTTTCTCAAGAAATAACATGGTCGTCTCTCCAGGCAAATCAGGGTTAAAAGCTAAAATTATTTCCTTAAGCCCGGTATTTTTTTCAAGGCGCGCGAATAGTTCTTTAATTTTTAATTTATCCATATCGTCGCTGCCCGGTTCAATCACTCCGCGCAGCACATGATAGAGGCCGCCAAAAATCCCGGTGCGTTCAATAACGTGCATATCTTGCGGTTCGCAGACGATACAAATTACTGATTGATCTCTATTTTTATTTGCGCAGATAGCGCACGGATTGGTGTCGCCAAAGTCCCAGCACTGTTCACAGCTTTTTACGTTGTCTATTAGCTCTTTTAGCGCCAGAGTAATTTCCGCAACTTCTTTTTTGCCGGATTTGAGCAGATAAAAAGCAAAGCGTTCGGCGGTTCGCTGCCCGACGCTTGGCAGTTTGCGGAATGCGCTAATTAGATGTTGGATTGACTTTGAGTACATGAAAATTAGTGGATTTTATTATTGTTTTGGAAACAATCCTTCCAATCCGCCCATTTCCTGCATTTTAGTTGCCATGATGCGCTGCATTTTTTTAATTGCATCGCTGTGCGCATCCTTAATGGCATTTTGTAATTTTTCTTTTTTATCAACTGTAAGCAGGCTGTCTTCAATCGCTACGCCGGTAAGTTGGAAGTTTCCATCCATGGTAAGGGTAACGCCGCCGCTAGAAACAGAAGCGGATTCGGTTGAGAGAGTTTCTTGGAGTTTTTTTCCTTGTTCGCGTAAATCTTTAAATTGCTTGAGTTTTGAAAATACCGACATAAGATTATTTTAATAATTAATTATATTATTATTTTTTTACATTGGCGGGTTTGCTAGGCCTGCTCCACCGCTAAATGCCGATTTTGGCTTGAGCGCTTGCGGTGCGGGGGCTGTATTCTCAACTGCATAGCGAGTGGTAATGCTGCGGAACGAGGCGCGCTGTTCATCAAAGATCATTTTGGCTACGCCGGTTGGACCGTTACGGTGTTTAGCAATATGAATTTCGGCGCTATTTTTTTCATCCGGCGGTATATCTTCTGGGCGATAGTTTCTGTCTGCGGATTTGCGGTAGATAAATAATACCACATCCGCATCTTGTTCAATAGAACCAGATTCGCGCAAATGCGATAGTTTTGGAATTGCCGGCTTGCTTAATTCTACGGTACGAGATAGCTGTGATAAAGCAAGCACCGGCACGTTAAGTTCGCGCGCGATTCCTTTTAAGCCGCGAGTAATTTCAGAAATTTCCTGCACACGGCTTTCGCTGTTGCCGCGGGATTCCATCAGCTGCAAGTAGTCAATTACTATAAGCCCCAACCCGTGTTCCATCTGCAAACGCCTGGATTTGGTGCGAATCTGCATGATGTTATTGTTTGGCGCATCATCAATAAAGATTGGTGATTCGGATAACACACCCATAGCATGACCGATACGGGGAAAGTCATCATCTTCGGGCCGATCGCTCAAGCGGCCGGTTCTCATTTTCCACAGATCAACATTTGCTTCCGAGCACAGTAAGCGATCTACTAGCTGCTCTTTACTCATTTCCAATGAAAAAACTCCCACCGGTATTTTTCTTTTTGCGCCAATATGGCGCACAATGTCTAGCGCGAATGAGGTTTTACCCACACTAGGACGCGCTGCCAAGATTACCAAATCTGATTTTTGCAGACCGGCAAGCATGTTATCCAAATCAGGATAGCCAGTAGGCACACCACGCATCTGTCCTTTATTTTTGTGCAGTTCATCAATGCGATCAAAAGCATCGTTTAAGATGCCCCGAATCGGACTGAATGTCTGTTTCATGTAATTTTGAGAAACACCAAACAATTCTCGCTGTGCCTGATCTAAGAGGGTGTCTAGTTCCTCGTTTTCCTCATAGCCTAATTTGGAAATTTCGTACGCAGCTCCCAAAAGACGGCGGCGAGTCGCTTTTTTATGAACAATGTTTGCGTAGTTGACCACATGTGCCGCAGTTGGCACGATGTTGGTGAGAGATACCAAGTAGCTATGTCCGCCCACTTGTTCCAATTGGTTTTTTTCAGTTAGTCTGTTACTTAGTGTAAGCAGGTCAATGGGTTCGTTTTTTTGATATAGATCAATAATGGCTTCAAAAATGCGCGCGTGGGCGTTTTTGTAAAAATCTTCTGACTGCACAATGTCAGCTATTTTTAACATTGCGTCTTTGTCAAGCAAAATAGAGCCGAGCAGCGACATTTCCGCCTCCAAACTTTGCGGTGGTATTTTTTCAATCTGGTTTATGTCTTGGCTCATAGAAGTATCTATAACGATAGTTTGTATATCTTAATCTAAGGCGTTTTTTTTGGCAAGAAAAATATGCCTTTTTCTGTGGGTGGGTAGGGGATAAGATGTGAGTTGTTTGTTTTTAGTTTCTTCTATATACTTAAGGTAATTGTCTTATTCTATGCTGATAGTTATTTTGTTAATTTATTTCTTTATATTCGGCCAGCTCGCCGCTTTATTGCTTAGGCATTTTTTTAACTTTGCAAAAAATTTTTCTACTTTTATACTAGGCATGTTCTTGGTAGGCATAACAGCCAGCTGGCTTGGCGGTTTGGCGCTGATTTTTTTCACCTGGCAGCCGGTTACATTTGCCAGCGTGCTTGCGCTTAATGGACTGCTGTATGTTCCGGCTTTGCGTTATAAAAAAAATAGTCATAGCCAGGATGCAGGTATTGCGAAATCTGATAATGCTATGAAGGTGGGTGCGTGGACCGTGTTTGGCATTGTTGTGTTTTTTGCATGCCTAATCTATGGATTTATTCTGCTTTCTCAATCTCGTTCCGGCGATGCGATTCTGGCTCCATGGCAGACCATATCTCCGTTTTATATATATGTTTTTTTTATTGCCACCTTTACTCTTGGCCTGCTTATCTTTTCCTCGCTAAAAACAAAAATACTTCTATTTTTTTTAATCCTGCAAACATTTTTACTGCACAGCTATCTGCCGATGTCGCATAAGTTTATCTACGGTGCGGATGGCTGGCGGCATATCGCTAACGAGCAAAGATTTTTAGAAGGCAAAAAATTTCTGCAGCCGCAGCTTGCCGGTGTAGGCGAACGCAGCTCATCGGTAATGGAAAATTTTCAATCAAAAATCGGACAGCTGTCCTATGGAAATTTTTGGGCAGCCAGTATTATGTTGGCGCAAATTTTTAATACTGACTTGATTGCAATAACCAAATGGTTTTTGCCGGTTCTCTGGTCGCTGGTATTTCCGCTGCTGCTGTTTGAAATCGGCTTGCTGTTCGGGTGGAATGAAAAAAAGTCGTTGTTTTTTTCTTGGCTCGGCTTGCTTCCATTTGCATGGCATGCCGCCGGTTCGTTTTCGCTGCCGGTTAATTTTGGTTTTTTGATATTTTTATTTGGATTTGTATTAATTGTACAAAGAATGTTTAAACAATCTGTTTCGGGTCAGATATTATTGTTGGCTTTTTATGGTCTTGGCATGCTGTGCGGATATAGTTTGTATGCTTTATTATTTTGGATACTTTGGCTAGCGGCGGAATTAATTGCTTATATCTCAGCACGACATGCGTTTAGTTGGTTTTTGGTTTTAGGCGCGATAGCTTTAGCGATATTGGTAATTCCTGTAATAGAAGTGATTGTGGGGTATAGTTATGTTGATCTTAATCTTAACTGGTTAGACCAGGTTAAGCAGAGTGCGGGAAATTTTTTAGGTATATATTTAGCCTCTGGTCCAAGATTGCATGATATTTCGTTCGGAAATATTATTTTTAATCAAGTGCCGTCTAACGCCTTTATTTCAAATATTTTTATTGCATGGCGCTGGTGGGTTGTAGTAGCTATGCTTGCTGTTTTTCTTTCCGCTGTCTATGGTACAAGGCAAATATTGTGGCATAAAAATAAATTAGGTGTGTGGTTTTTGTTGGCGGCATCGGTTGTATTGGGGGGCTATGAAATTTCTAACTATTTTTTGATAGGTAATCATGTTTTATCACGGCGCTTAGATAGTTTAGCTGCTTTAGTGTTGGTGCTGCTTTGTTTTTATGGTCTAAATTCATTATTGAAACATCTGAAACATCGGTCTGTAATTTTTGTCGTAGCAGTTTGCTTGTTTTCATTTGCTATAACAGGATCGTATTCGCTCGGACCTGATTCGAACACACTAAGTGATGATCAGTACCAAGCTATGCAATACATTTGGAGCCAAGAAAAAAACCAATCAACTCCTTGCGTTTTAGCTGATGTGTATCCTCTGCTCGCGTTAGAGGCAATATCATCAAAAAATATTATTGGCGGCGGTTTTCCTATTGATGCAAATTTTGGACAGTTGGAACGTGTGCGATTTTTAAGTCGGCTTAGCAGCGATTTTGATATTAAGCTGTCGAGCGATATTGGCGCGTTAATTAACTCTGATCATTGCTGGTTGGTGGCTCCAAAGGCGGTTATGCAGAACCAAAGGCTAGGTAATTCAAAAAATTTTAATACTATATCTGTAGCTAAACTTCCTCTAACTAAGTGATATTTTATACATATGGAACGCCAACATTTTTTAAGAAAAGAAAACCCGTTTACTATTTCAGAAAAAAATTTTGCTAAAATAACTGAAGAGGAGCGTAAAAGATTTGGTCTGTTGGTAGCTGGAAATTTTTCTGAATCGCAGATGAATGTTATTGAATCTGTAGAAACCAAACTCTTGCCCCAAGAATTAGATGCAAAATTGTTTATTGATCAATATGTAAATAATTTTATTGAAGAAAAAAATAAAATACTTGCTGCTCAGCAAAAACGTCCTATTGTTGATAATCCTAAATTACATGTTTCTCGCGTTGAGTTATCAGGTGAAAATTGCGAGATTTTTATTGAAAATGGTATTGCAAGCTATGGTAAAATTATGGCACTTGGTCGAGAAGAGGGTTTGCGGAGTGCGTATGCAGCTTATTGCCAAAATTTTTCAGAAGAAGCAATTCCATTTGAAAAATTTAAAAAACTTTTTCAACCAGCCCCGCTTTCTGTTGACGGCCTGATTCTTACCGCAGATAATCGGATACTTATTGCAAAACGACATCCTGATAAAGTGGGTACGTATGGGGAGGCTTGGCATGTGCCTTCTGGCTATGTTGATGACACCGATTGCGATGTAAATGGTAAAATAAATCCATTTCAGGCGATGCGCAGAGAAATTCAAGAAGAAATAGGTGTTAAAGAAGATGATATCACAAATATGATTTCACTGGGTGTGGCGAAAAATCCAGATGTTGCGACGGTTAATGTTTTGTTTTTTGGCTCAACCCGCCTAAAAAGCACTGATATTGTTGATCGCCACGCTGAGAATACAAAACAGCGACTGCTGTTGCAGCCAAAAGATATTGAAGGTGATATTCGTCCAAGAAGAATTTTTGATTCTCAAAATAACGCAACGTATGTATTGCCTGCACTTTTAAAGATTGATCAGGTTTTTGGTGGTCAAAAAAAACATGGATTACCCGGCCCTGATTTGGTTGTTCCTACATCGCAAGCATTATTTTTCTTAGTAGATAAAATTTTAAAACAACAATAATTTAATATGCAAGACTGCCTATTTTGTAAAATCGTTGCTGGAGAAATTCCAAATTACACCGTATATGAAGATGAGCATGTACTGGCGTTTTTAGATATTTTTCCGTGCGCTAAAGGGCATACGGTGGTAGTGCCAAAAAAACACTGTGCGTCTTTGTGGGATATTTCCACCGAAGATTTTATGCGCGTGGCGGCGGGCGTGCAAAGCGCTGCTGGCAAAGTCCGTTCAGTTATCAATCCGGACGCTATGAATATTGGTATCAATAATGGATCGGCGGCGGGTCAAGCAGTGGCGCATATGCACTGGCATATCATTCCGCGCTGGGAAAAAGACGGAGGAGGCAGCATGCACTCAATTGTGCGCAGTCATGGCGCAGATGCAGATCCGAAGCAGGTAGCGCAATTATTTTCATAATCATAATATATGCGCAAAATTTCTTCGGAAACTATTCACAAAAATCCATGGTGGGAATATAAAAAAGATCAGATAACTAGATCAGATGGTTCACCAGGCGAGTATTGTTATATTGAAACTAGCGGTAATGCGCTAGTGGTGCCGATTTTAGATGATGGTCGGCTGGTGTTGGTGCGCCAATATCGATATTTATCGGATCGATATAGTGTAGAATTTCCTGGTGGCGGCATTGGTGCTGGAGAAACACCGGCAGAAGGTGCGTTGCGCGAGTTGTGTGAAGAAACGGGGTATACCGCAGACAATCTTATTAAAGTTGGTTGTTTCGAACCAGACATCGGTGTAGTTAAAGATGAATCTCATGTATTTATTGCCCATGATCTCTCGTTGGTGGCACAGCCGGTTGTAAATGCGTACGAGCAAACCGAAGTGTTAGTGCGCCGTGTTGATGAGTTTGAGGAAATGATAAAACGCGGCGACATTTGGGACGGTCAAGTTTTGGCAGCGTGGACATTGGTGCGTGATATGGTGCGAAATCACGCGTAACCATTTCAGTTCGTTGTACTGTATGCTGTGGGTATGTTATACTGTAGCAGTAAGATATTTTTTGTATGAGCAATCATGATTCACATGATGCTGGTCATGGCAGCAGCGACCATCATGATGAAAATAAAGCCAAAAATGAAAACATAGCCGGTAATTCCGATATTAATTTTTTTGCGTCTACTAATTTTCGCAATAGCAACCGTAAATTTGGCATAAAACTGGATGATCGCCGCCGCCACATGTATGTAGTAGGTAAGACCGGCATGGGCAAGACAACGTTGCTGGAAAACATGGTGCTTAACGATATTTATGCCGGCCATGGAGTGGGCGTGGTAGATCCGCATGGCGACTTTGCGGAAAAAATTATAGATTATATTCCACCGCACCGTATAAATGATGTTGTGTATTTTAATCCGGCGGACATGGAATTTCCGATTGGTTTTAATATTTTAGAAACAATTGATCCGCGCTATCGCCATTTGGTTGCCGCGGGTTTGATGGGTGTATTTAAAAAAATATGGCCGGATGTATGGAGTTCGCGCATGGAATACATCTTAAACAATACATTGCTGGCGCTTATAGAATATCCAAACACCACACTGCTCGGCATTAATCGGTTGTTAGCGGATGAAACATACCGTAAGCGAGTGGTGCGCAATTTAAAAGATCCGGTAATTCGCGCGTTCTGGGAAACAGAATTTGCCGGATATAACGACCGCTATAAACAGGAAGCCGTTGCGCCGCTGCAAAATAAGATCGGTCAATTTTTGTCTGCGTCAGTTATTCGCAATATTGTGGCGCAGGTTCGCTCGCGCATCAACATTCGCGAGATTATGGATAGCCGAAAGATTTTTATCATGAATCTTTCCAAAGGTAGAATTGGTGAAGACAACTCTCGTTTGCTGGGCGGTATGTTAATTACCAAAATTCAGCTAGCAGCCATGGAACGCGTTGATACCGCTGAAAAAGATCGTAAAGACTTCTTTTTGTATGTAGACGAATTTCAAAACTTTGCCACGGAAAGTTTTTCAAACATTTTGTCTGAAGCCCGCAAATATCGCCTGGATCTCATTATGGCGCATCAATATATGGAACAGCTTGATGAGAATGTGTTGGCAGCGGTAATCGGTAACGTTGGTACGCTGGTAACATTTAGAGTAGGTTCTACCGATGCTGAAATTTTGGCAAAAGAATTTGCTCCAACTTTTGTGGAAACCGACTTGGTGAATCTTACAAAATTTCAAATTTATCTCAAACTCATGATTGATGGCGTGGCTTCGCAGCCATTTTCTGCTAATACTTTGTCGCCAATCAATTTATCTACAGGCAGTTTTGATAAAGTGGTGCGCGTATCTCGTGAACGATATGCAACCAGCCGTGCCAACATTGAAGATAAAATTATTCGTTGGACAGGTATGGATGCTGGCGGATCAGGTGGACCTGATGATGACGAAGAGGGCGACGGAGGTGCCGAAGATATTGATGTTATGCCAGAGAAAAAAGTAAAAAAAGATGATGATGAAGAGTATGCCGAAGATGAAGAAGGTATGCCGGTAAAAATTTTTACACCAGAAAAAAAACCGGCTCAAGATAAGCAAAATCAAAACAATTCAAAACCATCCGGAGATAAAAATAAAAAGCCTGCTGAGAAAACACCAGGCCAGCAACCGCAATCTGCTCAAAAGAAGCCGGAAGAAAGAAAGAGCCAGCCATCCGCGCCAAAACCATCCGGAGATAAAAATAAATCAAATCAACATCATAATAATCAAAATCAAAAAAAGAAACCTGATCTTGGACAAGGCAGTCCGATTTTATTGGTAGATGCCGGTCAAAAAGGCATTAGCCTGTCACAAGCAATGCAGACAAACAAACAAGCGGTAAAAAAAGACGTGCCTGATATGCGGGAAGAGGAGGTTCAAAATGCCGTGGTTGTTGCTGAACCGCAAATTACACCAATGAAGCTAGAAGAACCTACAGCATCTGAGTATGAGCGTTCCAATTTGGTTAACGAGCCTGCTGCGTATCAGGTGCCTGATTTAAAAGGTTATGATCCGATAAGACCAGATAATAAAGCTGTATCTTCGCCTCAAACAGGCGTTATTTCAGGCAAAATTCCACCTCACACTATTGTGAAGCTAGACTAGGGTTTTGCTATTTTAAACACCCAGAATTTAGCTGTAGTCTGACCGTTTGACAAATATCTCATTTTGTGGTATCATATGTTCATAAAAATTGGGCAACAACAGTTCCCAAAATAGGTCGACATAAATCAATCTCAAAAACCATTTTGGGAACAAACAAGTACAAAACTATGGCATTCGACGGAACAAGACAAATGTACAATGTGGATCTTACTTGCGCAAAATGCGGTAACCACATCTCACAGTTGCCTTTCGAACCAAAAGGAGATCGCCCAGTTTATTGCTTTGACTGCAATAAAGCGTTTCGTCAAACTAGAGGTGACGATCGCGGTAGAGGACCTCGCGCTCCAAGACAAATGTACAGCGTCAACGTAGCTTGTGCAGAATGTGGCACTCAGATCACGGAATTACCATTCCAACCATCTGGAGACAAGCCAGTATACTGCAAAAACTGCATGATGGCTCGCAGAAATTCCTAATTAAGAATTTAAACAAAATACCGTCGGGAAACCGATGGTATTTTGTTTTTAAAATAAAAGTTGAATTTTTTGGTTAATTCTGATATGTTTCCGGTATGAAAAATAAAAATAATGCAAAAATTAAAGTTTTGGTCGCCATGAGCGGGGGAGTCGATTCTTCCGTGGCGGCAGCGTTGCTTGTGTCCCAAGGCTATAATGTAACAGGCGTGTTTGTTGTAAATTACGAAGAAGAAAACGAAGAAATGGTAAAATGCTGGACATCAGACTATCAAGACGCGTTGCGGGTGGCCGCGCATCTTGGCATACCGCTCGTTCGTTGGGATTTTAAAAAAGAATACAAAGCAGCTGTGCTGGATTATATGTATGACCAGTATCGAGCCGGCAGGACTCCAAATCCTGATGTCTTATGTAATAAATTTGTAAAATTTGGCGCCTGGCTTGATAAAGCGCGCCAGTTTGGTTTTGATAAGCTGGCCACAGGTCATTATGCTCGCGTGGGTGCGAAAGCAGACCAGTATACTTTGTTGCAAGCGAAAGACGATAATAAAGACCAAACCTATTTTCTGCACCAATTAAATCAAGATCAGCTTGCCCGCACATTGTTTCCGTTAGGAAATTACACTAAACCGCAGGTAAGAAAATTGGCTAAAAAATTTGGGTTGCCAACCGCGGAAAAAGAAGAAAGCATGGGCATCTGTTTTGTGGGCGAAGTGCCGATGAAAGAATTTTTGGCAAAAGAAATAAAATCAAAAAAAGGCAATATTATATTGAGTAGCGGTGAAGTGCTGGGGCAGCATGACGGGCTTCCGTTTTATACGATTGGGCAGCGAAGTTTAGCAGTAAAAACCAATGCTAACAAGCCGTTGTTTGTGGTTGATAAGCGAGTTGATGCAAATGAACTGGTTGTTGGTTATGAAGACGATCCGTTATTGTATAAAAAAGAATCTGAGATTTCCGGCATGCATTGGGTTTGTGGTGCTGAGCCAAAACTGCCGCTATCCTGCAAGATCAGGTTGCGTCATCGCCAGCCACTGCAAAACGCGACAGTAAATAAAAAAGATGGAAAAATAATTGCGCAGTTTTCTAAACTGCAACGCGCAGTTACTCCGGGTCAGTTTGCTGTTATCTATAAAAATGGCCAATGCCTGGGCGGGGGAGTTATCGCCTAAAGTAAAAAAACTATCTGTGCTTCCCTTGAGTTTTGTCAAGAGGTTTGGTATTATTTATACACAAAAACTTTTATGCTTACTTCTCATCAACTCCGTCAAAAATATTTAGACTTTTTTAAATCAAAGGGCCATGTGGTGGTGCCTTCAGCTTCGCTTATTCCCGATAATGACCCAACCACCCTTTTTACCGGTTCTGGCATGCAGCCGATGGTGCCATACCTGTTGGGGCAAAAACATCCGCTGGGTACTCGTTTGGCAGATTCCCAAAAATGTTTTCGCAGCCAGGATATAGATGAAGTAGGCGATAATCGTCATACGGTATTTTTTGAAATGCTTGGCAATTGGTCGCTCGGAGATTATTTTAAAAACGAACAAATCCCATGGATGTGGGAATTTTTAACCAAAGAAATCGGGCTTGATCCAAAACGGTTGTACATTACTTGTTTTAGGGGCAATGAAGCGCTTGGCATTCCCAAAGACGAAGAGTCGGCAGGTTTATGGCAGGAGCAGTTCAAGAAAGTCGGTATGGATGTAGCTGTAGGCGAACAACCGGAAGTAGACGGTATCAAAGATAGCGAGCATGTTTTCTATTATGACGAAAAGAAAAATTGGTGGAGCCGCAGCGGTGTGCCAGCCAATATGCCTGAAGGAGAACCCGGCGGTCCAGACACCGAAATGTTTTGGGACTTTGGTGTAGAGCTTGGGCTTCATGAAAAATTTGCCTATAAAAATCAGCATTGCCATGTCAATTGCGATTGCGGAAGGTTTATGGAAATTGGCAACAATGTATTCATGCAGTATAAAAAAACTGCTGCCGGTTTTGAGCTGTTGCCTCAGCAAAATGTAGATTTTGGCGGTGGTTTAGAGCGAATGGCAGCCGCATTGCGTGATGATAGTGACATTTTTAACATTGACCTATTTACAACCGCGCGCCAAAAATTAGAAGAGTTGTCAGGCAAAACATACGATGGACAAAGTGAAGACACGTATGCGTTCCGCGTCTGTTTGGATCATTTGCGCGCAGCCACATTTTTGGTTGGCGACGGTATATTTCCTTCCAACAAAGATCAAGGCTATTATGTTCGCCGTTTAATTCGTCGTTCGGTTCGTTTTGCTCATCGCCTTGGTATTTCCAATAATTTTTGTAAAGAAGTTGTTTCCGCGTTTGCGCAAGAATATGGCGATGCCTATCCAAATCTGTCTCAAAAACAAACAGAGATCGGGGATATTATTCATAAAGAAGAAGAAAAATTCAGAAAAACTTTGGCAAACGGCTTGAAAGTATTTGAAGAAAAAACTGCCGGCTTGCAAAGCGGAGCAGAAGTGTCTGGAGAAATTGCTTTTGATTTATATCAATCATACGGCTTTCCAATTGAATTAACCGAAGAATTGGCAGGGGAGCGTTCGCTTAAGGTTGACCGCCCTCTATTTGATACATTAAAAAAAGAACATCAAGAACTTTCTCGCGCTGGCGGTGAGCAGAAATTCCATGGTGGTTTGGCAGATCATAGCGAGCAGTCAACAAAATATCATACTGCTACTCATCTTTTGCACGCTACCTTATTAAAAATACTAGGCCCTCACGCCACACAGCGCGGTAGTAATATTACCCAAGAACGCATGCGGTTTGATTTTCCACATCCTCAAAAAATGACTCCAGAAGAAATTAAGCTTGCCGAAGATATGGTAAATGCAGCCATTGCTCGCGATTATCCGGTTTCTTGGCAAGAAATGCCGTTTGAAGAAGCAAAAGCCAAAGGTGCGATTGGTTTATTTGAGGATAAATATCAGCCTGTTGTTAAAGTGTATACCGTAGGGGATGTTAACGAAAAAGCGGTTGCCGATCCGTCCGCGCCAACCTACAGCCGTGAAGTCTGTGGCGGTCCTCATGTAGAACACACCGGTACGCTCGGTCATTTTAAAATTGTTAAAGAGGAAGCAGTGAGTGCCGGAGTGCGAAGAATTAAGGCGATTCTAGAATAAAATATGTTAAAAACGCTCTTCTTGCGTCTTTGGGCAGCCCGCCACCAGTTTGCGCGTTATTTTATTGTTGGTTTTAGCGGGGTTTTTTTGGATGTTGGTTCATTATACCTGTTGTCCGATCTGTGGCACATAAAACCTGTGTTTGCCGTTGGTATTAACGGTATTTTTATGCTTAATTACGTGTTTTTTCTCAATAAGCACTGGACATTTAAATCGCAAGGAGTTACCCATAAACAGATTGTTAAATTTCTGATTTTGGCAGGGTGTAACTATGTTTTTTCCGTAGGCTGGATGTTTGTTTTTAATGAAAAAATAGGCGTCAATCATCTGGTGGCGCGAGTAGCCAATATTGCTTTGGCCGTGGCTTGGAATTTCTTTTTGTATAAATATTGGGTGTACAAAACACCGATTGCAACACAGGCAACTGAGCAAATGTCTATCTAAGGATACTTATCCACAGAGGTTTCGGTTCAAAAAAGTATTACAGGTGTTGACTTTTAAGCTAACTTCAGTTATTATAGCCGTGTTATTAACCTTAAAAAAATGGCTAATAAAGACCTTATAGAATTAAAAGGTACCATCGAGGAATTGCTGCCAGCCACTATGTTTCGAGTAAAACTCGAAAGCGGGCAGACAGTAATCGCTCATTTGTCAGGAAAATTACGCATGAACAAGATTCGGTTGAGTTTGGGAGATAGTGTTCGTGTCGAAATGACCCCGTACGACTTGACAAAAGGAAGAATTACGTATAGATTCTAGGGTATCAGTACGAGTTACAATTCAATCAATTAAAAATATCAACCATTGCGGTGTAGCCTGATCGTTGTTATACAAATAGCCATGTGTCCGTATAACAAACCATTGGGCGTCGATATCGCGGCAGTGGTTGGTATTTTTTGAAACTTAAATTTAAGATAATCATTATTTAAAGATTATAATGTATGAAAGTTAGAGTATCAGTGAAAAAAATGTGCAAAAATTGCAAAACCGTCCGCAGAAAAGGGCGTGTATGTGTTATCTGCAGCAATGCAAAACACAAACAAAGACAAGGTTAATTTAAACTTTATAATTTCTAAAATAATAATTCATAACGTATGCGTGTAGCCGGTATCAATATTCCTAAAGAAAAAAGAATCGTTGTTGCTTTAAATTATATTTACGGCATCGGTCCTACCTTATCTAAAAAGATTTTAGCTAAAGCAAAAATTGACGAAAGTATTCGTACAAAAAATTTAACTCCAGAACAAGAAGATAAGCTCCGCTTAATTATTGAAAAAGAATACAGAACCGAAGGTGATTTGCGCCGTGAGGTTATGGCTAACATTAAACGTCTTAAAGATATTAAAGCGCACCGCGGCATCCGCCACATGAAGCACTTGCCGGTTCGCGGTCAGCGCACTAAAACCAACTCACGCACTGTGCGCGGTAATGTTCGCAAGACTATGGGCAGTGGTCGCAGAGTTGAAACCAAGACCTAAAGCGCTTTATTAACATAATAAGTTACAAGAATTAAAATTTTTCAACATTTATGACAGACGCTCACACACAAGCAAATCCATCCGCCGCTTCCGAAGCTGTTGCAAAAAAACCAGCTGCCGCTAAAGTGGTTAAAGGAAAGAAAAAGAAAGTTGTTAAACAAGTTCCTCACGGTAATGCGTTTATTCAGGCTTCTTACAACAATACTATCGTCAGTATCGCAGATCCAAATGGCGATGTTTTAAGCTGGTCTTCTTCCGGTAAGGTTGGTTTTAAAGGACCTAAAAAAGCAACTCCGTACGCTGCTGGCGTGGTGGTAAAAGATGCGATAGATAAAATTGCAGCTTTTGGCTTAAAAGATATTCACGTGTTTGTCAAAGGCATCGGCGGTGGACGCGAAGGTGCTATCAGAGCATTACATTTAAACGGTCTTAATGTTCTTTCTATTAGCGATGTGACTCCAATTCCTCACAACGGTTGCCGCGCTCCAGGAAGAAGACGAGTCTAATTAACATAACTTATAAGTTAGAACTACAAAATGTATGGCTAGAGATTTAAAACCAAAACACAAATTCTGCAGAAAATACGGACAAAAATTATGCGATTCACCAAAATGCCCGGTAGCTAAAAGAAGTTATCCGGCTGGTGTTCATGGTCCAAGCAAAAAACATAATAAGCAATCTGTTTACGGTAAACAGTTGTTTGAAAAACAAAAAGCAAAACAATTATATGGTTTGCTTGAAAAACAATTTGCAAATTATGTTGCTGAAGCTTCTAAAAAGACCGGTAACACTTCAAAATTCTTGGTTAATTACCTTGAATCTCGTTTAGATAACGTTATTTACCGAACTGGTTTGGCTTCTTCCCGCCGCGCCGGCAGACAGCTTGTTAGCCACGGCCATGTTTTGATCAATGGCAAGAAAGTGAATATTCCTTCATACCGCGTGCGCGTAGGAGAAGAAATTTCTTTATCAGAAAAAAGTAAGAACAGCCCGCTGTTTGCAAAAATTACCGAAAAATTAAGCAAAGTGGAGGCTCCAGGATGGCTGGGATTAGATCCTAAAAAAGTATCTGCAAAAGTATTAAATGCTCCTACTGCCGATGATCCAGGATACGACGCAAAATCAATCATCGAATTTTATTCACGTTAAAATTAAGAGGAGGGGATTTTCCCCGGTGTTTAATATATATTCAATATGGAAAATTTATTATTACCATCAAAAGTAGAGTTTATCCCTGGCGACAGTCCAAACAAAGGTTCTTTGGTTGTGACTCCTTGTTTCTATGGATATGGCACAACTTTGGGCAACACATTGCGCCGCGTCTTGTTATCTTCTTTACCAGGTGCAGCTGTGGAAGCTTTGAAAATCAAAGGTGTGCAGCATGAATTTTCTTCAGCCGATGGTTTGAAAGAAGACGTGGTTGATATTATCTTGAATTTGAAACAGTTGGCAGTGCGTGTATTTACCGATGAACCGGTAACGCTTCACATTAGTAAAAAAGGTCCAGGCACTGTAACCGGAGCCGATATTGAAAAAAATTCAAACGCGGAAATTATGAATCCGGAACTTGTTTTGGCAACTCTTACCTCAAACAAACCATTTGAAATGGATTTGGTTGTAGGTCGTGGCCGCGGTTTTAGACCGGTAGAAGAAAAAGATAAAAAACATTATGATTTAGGTACAATCGTAATTGATTCTATCTACACTCCAATTAAAGATGTTGGATATAACGTTGAATATACTCGTGTTGGTGATATTACTAACTACGAAAAATTGACTTTAAATATCCAGACCAACGGCACTATTTCTCCAGAAGACGCTATCAGACAAGCCACTCAAATTGTTATGGATCACTTTTCTATCATCGCCAGCTCAACCAGTGAAGCATTTGTTGCTATGCCTGAACCGGTTGCTGCAGCTGAAGAGTCTGTAGAAGGCGAAGAGGAAGAAGAAGGTAAAACAAAAAAGGCTAAAAAGGCCAAGAAGGTTAAATAAATTTCTTTTTAATTCACCACCCCCACTATGAGGCATCAAAAAAATAAAATTACACTAGACAGAAAAACAGCCGCTCGCCGATCTTTGTTGGCAAACTTGGCTGAAAGTTTGGTGTTATACGAAAAGATTAAAACTACCAAAGCCAAAGCTAAGGCAGTTCGTTCGTATGTGGAACGACTCATCACCAAAGGCAAAAGTCAAAATTTGACTGCGCGCCGCGAATTGATGAAAGTTTTGTATACCGAAAACGCAATCAAAAAGATCATGGAAGATCTTGCTCCACGATATAAAGATAGAAAAGGCGGCTATACCAGAATCGTGCTGTTCAAAAACAGAAAAGGCGATGGCGCTGAAGAAGTTATAGTAGAATTGGTATAAAAACGACTAATCAATAAAATTAATTTGTTTTAATCCGTGTATGAAAAGATCAAAAATTACAATTGATGCCTCTGGTCAAATAGTTGGCCGTTTAGCTACCAAAATAGCTACTATTTTAATGGGGAAACACAAACCGGACTACGAACCGCATATTGACTCTGGCGATAAAGTTCAGATTCTTAATGTGAGCGAAGTTCGTTTTACCGGTAAAAAATTAGCTGTGAAAGAATACAAACACCACAGCATGCACCCAGGTGGTTTGAAAATCAAGCTTGCCAAGGATGTTTTAAAGACAGATCCAAAAGAGCTTATTTTGCACGCGGTTGCAAAAATGTTGCCAAAAAATAAAACCAGAGACGCTCGGTTGAAGCGAGTTTCTTTCAAATAAGCTGTAGATGTTAATTTAATTATTTATGACAAAGATTACTCATAAAAAAGAAAAAGTCCAAGATAAGGGCGAGATGTCTCGTTCTGTCGGAAGACGCAAAACCGCTTCTGCCAGAGTGCAGGTTAAACCAGGAACAGGTGTTATTACCGTTAACGGTAAAAAATACGAAGAGTATTTCCCATATTTTGAATGGCAGCACTTGGTAACTGCCCCTCTTAAAGCGTTGGGCAAGGAAAAAACTTTTGATATTTCCGCAAAAATCAGCGGTGGTGGCAAGAAAGGCCAAGCCGTTGCCGTACGCCACGGAATTGCCAGAGCTTTGGTGCTTTGGAATGAAGACTTCAAGAAAACTCTTAAAACTCAAGGTTATTTGACCAGAGACGCCAGAGTAAAAGAAAGAAAGAAGCCAGGTTTGAAATCTGCTCGTCGCGCTCCACAGTGGTCAAAACGTTAATCGTATTTCTTCAAAAAAGACCCTTGTTGCAAGGGTCTTTTTGTTTTTTGTATTTGACTTTGCTTTCACAGCTTGTTACCATAGTTGTTACTATGAGTGAAATGTTAAATAATCAACCAGAAATAGAGCTTGTTGGCCTAAGAGAATATTTGGATAAAAAACATAATCAACTTATGGAAGAAATTGCCAATTCTTCCGTTTTGCCAATCGATTCTTTTGATATTGCTCCAAAACCTCGCGCGCCGTGTGGTCTATTTAGTTTTGATGCAAAGAAAAACAAAAAATCACCGCTTAAAATTCGCACGGGTGTAGATGAAAAATATAGTAAAATCTTTGAAAAAATTGAAGAATTGGCACAGGACTATTTTAACGCAGCTCAGAAGGCGCTTGGGTTTGGAAAAATTCATGGCGCACGCGGTTTTATTGATGAAGGAATATTTCTACTTAGCCAATTTGAGCAGAAAGTGCCGGATGAGTTTACAGCTCTTAACGCCGAAATTTTAACAAAGTTTCCAGTCGATTAAGCTTAAAAAGACCTCGTGATAGCAGGGTCTTTTTTTGTTTTCTTTTATAAGGTAAAATACAGACTGTATCTATGTCCTACACTGTCGCTCAAAACACCTCGTTTCTTACGATCGCCTCTGTGCTCCAGAAGGTGATTTCTTTCTTTTATTTTATTTTCGTGGCTCGCATGATTCAGGTGGAGCATACGGGCGTGTATTTTTTTGCCATTACATTTACTACCATATTTACGGTGGTGGCCGATTTTGGCATGGGGCCGGTGCTTACCCGAGAAACAGCCCGTTTTCCCGATAGAGCGCAAAGTTATTTTAATACCGTATTTTGGACCAAAGTTTTGTTTGGGGTGGGGGCGTATGCGCTCGTTGTGTTTTTTTCATATATATTGCGATATCCGCAGGAAACAAAACTGCTTATCTATATTTCTGGCTTAACCATGTTTTTTGACAACTTAACCACTGCTTTTAACAGTATCTTTCGCGCGCGAAAAAATTTAATATACGAATCCGCAACAGTTATCATTTCGCAGTTTACCACGTTAATTATTGGTACGCTGGCGCTGCTCAATCATTGGCCGCTTGTTTGGCTTATTATTGCCTACACCATACCGAGCTTTCTTACTACGGTATACATGAGCAGGTTTCTTAAACGAGTATACGGAATTACCATTCAGTTTATTTGGAACAAAGAAGTATTTAAAATTTTTCTAGCCACAGCTGTGCCGTTTGCTATGGCCGGTATTATTGGGCGATTGTACGCATATAGTGATTCGCTGCTTATGTCTAAAATGCTCACTGCCAAAGAGTTGGGGTGGTGGAGTGTGCCATATAAAATTACGTTTGCATTTCAGTTTATTCCCGTAGCGCTGTCTGCCAGTGTGTATCCGGTATTTAGTTCGTTATTTTTAAAAGACAAGGCCAGCATTGGTCCGTTATTTGAAAAATCGTGGCGATATTTGTTTGCCATTGTATTTCCATTGGCGCTTGGCTTGATGGCAGTTGCACAGCCGGTAATTATTCATGTGTTTGGCTCTCAGTATGCGCCATCGATTGTGCCGTTGCGTCTGTTGCTCGGCAGCCTTATCTTTGGATTTTTGGCGCTTATTACAGGCGCGCTGTTAAACGCTACCAATAATCAAAAAACTCAAACCAGTTTAATTACAGTTGTTCTAGTGTTTAATATTATCTTAAACTTATTGCTTTTGCCTCGGTTTGGCATTGTGGGGGCAGCGATTGCGGCATTGTGCAGCAATACGCTGTTATGTTTCGCGGGGCTATATTTTTCCGTTCGATCTGTGTCTATAGACATGTCTCGCATTGGGTTGTATTTGAACCAAACTCTTTGGCCGGCTGTAGGCATGGCGCTGGTTGCGTACGGACTGTCATTTAAATTACACTACATATTGGTTATTGCCATTTCAGGCGCGTTGTATGTGGCTTTGCTGTTTGCAACACGTGTATTGAGTGTGGAAGTCGTGAAACTTGTTTTACGCAAAGTGCGGCTGTTAAAATAATATCCTATGAAGACGCTTATTATTACTCTTGAATATCCTCCGCAGATTGGCGGCGTGGCTTCGTATACATATAATCTGGCCAAGCACATGCCTGCCGATGAAGTTATTGTCTATGCTCCCAAAATGCCTGGGGGAGAAGAGTTTGATAAAAAAAAGCCATGGAAAACCATTCGCGCTCTTCCATATTTTTCATTTATTTGGCCCCGCTGGATTCGTTTGATGTGGCAGGTGCTTGATATTGTAAAAAAAGAACGCATTGAACGCATCTATATTCACCACGCGCTGCCGTGCGGGTATGTGGCGTATATTATAAAAAAATTAAAACATATTCCGTATACGGTATTTTTTCATGGCACCGATTTGCTGGCGGGAGTAAAGCATAAAAAAAATAAAATAAGAAAAGTCTGCGCCGAAGCTGAAAAAATAGTGGTAAACAGCAAGTTTTTGCAGCATCAATTTGAAATTAATTTTGAAGATTTGGCTCACAAAACAACCGTGATATATCCATGTCCCGACGCAATATTTTTGGAACCGGCGCCGGCCGCAGAGTTAAAAAAATTAAAATCACAGCTTGCGTTGGAAGGAAAGAAAGTAATTATTACGGTAGCGCGCATGAGCGACGGCAAGGGTTTTCCGCACCTTATTCGGCTGTTGCCGAAGATTTTGGAAAAAGTGCCAAATTTGGTTTGGCTCATTATTGGCGATGGTCCAAAGAAAAACGAAATCATTACCTCTATCCAAAAAAATTATCTGCAAAATGTTACTCGGTTTATCGGCCAGGTTCCATACGCGCAGCTGCCAAAGTTTTATCAAATTGCGGATTTGTTTGTGTTGCTGACGCATCCGGATGAAACTATGCAGGAAGCGTGGGGTACATCATTTGTGGAAGCAGCCGCGTCGGGCATTCCGTCTGTGGCTGGGCGTTCCGGTGGTGTAGAGGAGGCTGTAGAAAATATGGTTACCGGTTTGGTGGTGGATTTGTATCAAGATCAAAGTATTGTTTCGGCTGTTGCCAATCTGCTGAAAGAAACAGAATATGCCAAAAAGATGGGTGCAGCCGGAAAAGAACGAGTGTCAAAAGAATTCACTTGGGAGCAACAATTAGAAAAATTAATGTAATATATGCAGCCGCTCATTAGCGTTATTATTCCCGTATACAACCATGCGCATACACTCAAGAGTTCAATTGAAGCTATTTTTCGCCAGACATACCGTCCACTGGAAATAATTGTGGTTAACGACGGTAGTACTGATAATTTTAATGAAGTGGTTAACGAGTGCTTGCAGCTTACAGAAAAAAATTGTATTGGCGCAGGTAGTTTGCTGTCTATTCTTTCTCAAGAAAATAGCGGCGCGCCGGCAGCCAGAAATAAAGGGTTTGCGGCTGCCAAAGGAGAGTATGTCATATTTTGGGATGCCGACACATTGGCCGAACCGGACATGCTGCAAAAAATGTATAGCGCGCTGCAAAACAACAGCCAAGCGTCGTATGCGTATAGCAAATTTAAGTTTGGTTGGAAAACCATGCAAAGCCGCGCCTTTGATGCCGATGCTTTAAAACAGGTAAATTTTATAGATACCACTTCGCTTATTCGCCGCAAAGATTTTGTTGGGTTTGATGAAAAGATAAAACGTTTTCAAGATTGGGATTTGTGGTTGTCTATGCTGGAGCAGGGGAAGACAGGTGTGTTTGTTCCCGAAATTTTGTATAAAAAGATAGTGGGTGGTAGGGTAGGTATAAGCAATTGGCTACCAAGTTTTGTTTATAAATTGCCGTGGAAAACCAAGAGTGTAGAAAAATACAAAAATGCGAAAGAAATCATTGTAAAAAAACATAATTTATAATTTTATGAAAAAAATATTAATTATAATTGGTGTTATCGTTTTGCCGCTTGTTTCTTTGGTGGCTGTAGCGGTAATGTTTAAGTTTAACTTCGCCAGCGATAGTACAAGTGTTAAATCTGGAGCTCGTTATTTTGGCAATGAAGTAAAAGGAGATTTTAATGGAGATGATAAAGAAGATGTGGCATATCTATTTACCGAAGATGGTGGCGGTAGTGGAACTTTTTATTATGTAACTGCCAAATTGGCAGATGGAAAAGGGTTTAAAGAGCTGGATGCTATATTGTTGGGCGACAGAATTGCCCCGCAAACAACAGAATTTAAAGATGGTATGATCATTGTAAATTATGCAGATCGTAGACCAGGCGAACCTATGACAAACAAGCCGTCAGTAGGCATGTCCAGTTATTTTCAGGTTGTAAATAACAGTTTAGTTAAAGTTAAATAATCGTATGATAAGTTTAGAAGAATTACAGAAGAAAATAATTGCCTTTCGTGATGCGCGAGATTGGAAGCAGTTTCATACGCCAAAAGATTTGGCTATTGGCCTTACTTTAGAAGCCGGAGAGGTCGCTGAGCATTTTTTATGGAAAACCGATGAGCAGTTAAAAGAATATATACAGACTCATAAAGAAGAAATTGGGGATGAGCTAGGCGATGTCCTGTATTTTTTGCTTCTTATAGCAAATGATTTTGATATAAATTTGCTTGAAGCTGCAAACAAAAAAATTGATAAAACAGAATTAAAGTATCCAGTAGAAAAATCTAAAGGGAAGAATGTTAAGTATACGAATTTATAGAAATTTTATCTGGGTTATTGTAAAATATTCTAGAAAAAGGTAAAGTTGATTCTGGCTCATAAATTACATAGATATGTCAAAAATTTTAGCTAAAATAAAAGATAAGCCATATTTTTTAAAGGATAATTTTGTTCTCTATAAAGAGAATTGTTTAAATATTTTACAGCAAATTCCTGAAAATTCTATAGATATGGTATTTGCCGATCCTCCTTACATGCTCTCTAACGGTGGTTTTACTGTTCATGCTGGTAAAATGGTCAGTGTAAATAAGGGTGATTGGGATAAAAGCAAGGGTGTAAAAGAAGATTTTGATTTTCATGTTAAATGGATAGAGGCGGTTAGAAGAGTGTTAAAACCAAGCGGTACGATTTGGATTAGCGGAACTTATCATTCCATCTATCAATGTGGATTTGCATTGCAGGTTGCTGGGTTTCATGTGCTCAATGACATTGCTTGGTTCAAGCCAAACGCTTCGCCAAATTTAAGTTGTCGTTTCTTTACTGCGAGCCATGAAACAATTATTTGGGCGAGAAAAGATAAGAAAGCCAAGCATATCTTTAATTATGATTTGATGAAAAATGGTGTTTGGCCAGAGGATGCCTTAAAAAAACCTGGTTTGCAGATGCGTTCGGTTTGGTCTATGGGTACTCCAAAACCAGTTGAAAAGAAATTCGGCAAGCATCCAACCCAAAAACCAGAAGATTTACTTAAGAGAATTATTCTTGCTAGTACAAATAAAGGCGATACAGTGCTAGATCCGTTTGCAGGTAGTTCCACAACAGGTATTGCGTCTCATTTATTTGGACGTAATTTTATTGGTATTGATCTGGAAAAAAAATATCTAGACCTCTCGATTAAGAGATTTGAGGAGTTAGATAAAAATTTAAAAAATAAAATTAATAATAAAAAATAATATGAAAGAAAAAGGTTTTGGCGGCGGAAATACTATAACAGGTTTAAATTTTGAACGAGAAGGAGATATTTTAGAATTACTTAAAAAACAAAAAGGATATACGGTCAAAGGCAGTGTTATTTTTTACGAAAAGAAAGAAGTTGCGCAAAGTTATAGAAAAAATTCTCTTTATAAATTTTTAGAATCAAAAGGTGTTGACTACCGGAAACATTTATCAAAAAAATTGCTACCTGACGAAGCGCTTTATGTAATAGTGAATAATACTCTTTTTATTATTGAGATGAAGTTTCAAAAAGTAGCAGGTTCTGTTGATGAAAAATTGCAAACATGCGATTTTAAGCGGAAACAATATGCCAAGCTAATGGCGCCGCTTAATATAGAAGTTGAATATATTTATATATTAAGTGACTGGTTTAAAAAACCAGAGTATAAAGATGTGCTGGATTATATAATTTCTGTGGGTTGCCAATATTACTTTAAATACCTGCCGCTTCAAAAATTAGGATTGCCAGTACCCAAAGGCCTCTAAATTTTATCTGTGTTTTTATCCGCCTCTCTCACACCAACCAAAACCAAAAAAATAGTTTATATTATTTCTTGGGTAGTGTTAGGTACCCTCTTAAGTTTTTTGGTCCATGCGTTTATAGAGTTTAAATATCTAAGTTGGGCAGGCGAAAATAATAGAGTGATTGCTTGGTATGGTGGTTGTGCTTTGCATCCTGTTTTACGAGTAGGGTTATTTATGGCCGGCGTTTTATTTGGTTTTTGGCAAGGTAAGTTTTGGTGGCAAAAAATATATATTGAACGATATTGGGAAAAGAAATTAAGAAAATAATATAAACCATGTTCGGCCTCACCAAACAAGAACTAAAAATATTTAAAAAACTCAACACCCCTATAAAAATCCAGGATTTTTTGGATACGATGCCGGTAAATTGGGAGAAGAAAGGGGAGACGTACATGTCTCCGCGCCGAGTGTTGCGCGCCAAAAAAATGCATTGTTTTGAAGGTGCTTTGTTCGCGGCTACGGCTTTGTGGCTAAACGGCGAATTGCCGCTTTTAATGGATTTTAAAAATAAAGGAGACGATGATCATGTGGTGGCCTTGTATAAGCGCAATGGCTGTTGGGGAGCGATAAGTAAAACCAACCATGCCACACTGCGTTATCGCGATCCGGTATACAAAACTCTGCGCGAACTGGCTATGTCATATTTTCATGAGTATTGGCGAGTGAGCGATGGCAAGAAAACGCTGGTAAGCCATTCCACCAAACCGTTTAATTTGCGAACTTGGGGAACAGACTGGATAACCGCCGAAACCGATTTGGATCAGTTGGCTGAAGCAGTTGATATAGCGCCGCATAGCCGCATGTTTCCAAAACAAAATGCCAGGTATATTCGTTTGGCCGATGCTATGGAACGCCGCGCCGGCAAACTTATAGAATGGAAAAAAAATGATCCGCGAACATAATAGTATGATAATTCCTGAAGACGAACTTGTTATTACTTTTGCCCGGTCATCGGGTAAAGGAGGTCAGAACGTGAATAAAACATCCACGAAAGTTTTTGTGCATTGGTTTATAGAAAACTCAACTGTGCTTACCGATGATGAAAAAAATCGCATTAGAGCCAAGCTGGCAAACCGAATAAATAACCAAGATGAATTGGTGGTTTTTTCCGAAGAAGAACGGTCGCAAGCTCAAAACAAGGAATTGGCTATAGCCAGGTTGCAAGCGTTGGTAGACGAAGCGATGCATGTGCCTAAAATTCGCCGCGCCACCAAGCCCACCTGGAGCTCTAAAGTAAAACGTATGGAATCAAAACGTAAGCGTTCGCAGATTAAAACCAACAGGCGAATCATAGAATAATATGTATTATGTATATATTCTGGAATGCGCGGACAAAACATTGTATACTGGTATCACGGTAAATCTTGAACGCCGATTACAGGAGCATAACGAATCGGATCTGGGCGCGAAATATACGCGCGCCCGCCGACCGGTGCGATTGGTGTATAGTAAAAAATTTCGTAATCGTTCAACCGCGTCAAAAGCCGAAAGTAAAATAAAAAAATTAAGCAGAGAAGAAAAGTTGCGGTTAATATCATCTCTATGACCCAAGAACAAGCGCTGGCAATTTTAAAAACCGGCGCTAATGTATTTTTAACCGGAGAACCGGGAGCAGGAAAAACATATACCATCAATCAGTATGTGTCGTATTTGCGTACGCGAAATATTGAACCGTCCATCACTGCTTCCACCGGTATTGCAGCCACGCATATTGGCGGTGTAACCATTCATTCATGGAGTGGTATCGGCATTAAAAAATATTTGGATGCGTATGAGCTTGATAAAATTTCTTCTACCGAATATGTGGTCAAGCGAGTGCGCCGCGCCAAAGTTTTGATTATAGAAGAAGTGTCCATGCTACCTCCGGAAACGCTGGATATGGTTGATGCGGTGTGCCGAAATATACGCCAAAACAATGATGCGTTTGGCGGTTTGCAAGTTATTTTTGTTGGTGATTTTTTTCAATTGCCGCCAGTAGTAAAAAACGAAAACTTTGAACAAGGACAAGCGGAGTTGCTTGAAACCGTCAAAGCCCAGTTTTCATACCAAGCTTCTTCATGGCAGCGCGCTCAACCGGTTGTATGTTATCTTCGCGAACAGCACCGCCAAAACGATTCGGTATTTTTGGGAATACTTTCCGCCATTCGAGGCAATGCGATAAGCGGAGATCATGTGTCTGTTATTCAAAAACGAAAAATCAGCGCCTCAGCTATTCCGGAAAAAGCCGTAAAATTATATACGCACAATATTGATGTTGATAAAACCAATCATGCCATGCTTGCAACCATTCCCGGAAAATCCACAGTGTTTGATATGGTGAGCCATGGTCCGACGGCGCTAGTTGCGGCTTTGCAAAAAGGCTGTTTGTCTCCCGAAAAACTGGAATTAAAAATTGGCGCTAAAGTAATGTTTACCAAAAATAATCCGGGTGCTGGTTTTGTAAATGGTACGCTTGGGGTGGTGGAAGAGTTTGATAAACTGGTTAGTTTCCCGGTGATTCGCACGCACGACGGCAGGCGGATTGTGGCCGAGCCGATGGAATGGAGTATTATTGAAAATGGAAAGACACGCGCCACAATTGCGCAAGTGCCTTTGCGTTTGGCTTGGGCTATTACGGTGCATAAAAGCCAAGGCATGAGTTTGGATGAAGCGGTTATGGATCTAAGTTCGGTGTTTGAGTATGGCCAAGGGTATGTGGCGCTTTCTCGGGTGCGCAATTTGGACGGACTGTACTTATTGGGTTGGAATCAACAGACGTTTCAAGTTCATCCAGATGTGTTTGTAAAAGACAGAGAGTTTAAAGAAAGCTCAGATATTTCCGCGCAAGCATTTGCCCGGCTTTCGGCTGAGGAGTTGCAAAAGATGCATACAAATTTTGTGACTGCCTGCGGCGGAGATAATTTACCGCAAGAATCAAATGGACAAGATGCTGAAGAGGTTTATTATGCTCCGGTTTCTGGTGCAGATAATACACCGGGAAAGAAAAAAAACCGCAGCGCCGCTTTACATCGCAAGCCCTATCAAAAAATCCGCGAGAAACATCCAAACGCGTATAAGTCGTGGAGCGCAGAACAAGACAATGAGCTCAAAGAATTTTTTGCTAACGGCGTACCGGTGGAAGAAATCGCGCAAACACTGGGGCGTAAATCCGGAGCAGTCATTATGCGGCTTAATAAACTGGGTTTAATGGGTGATCTGAACTAGGTTTGTTGGCAAGTAAAATAGCAATGAGTAAAACGCCCATAACATGGAACAAGGCTGGAGAGGTGAGGTTGATAACCAGTAAGGTTGCCAAAGGTGCGCCAAAGGCTAAATTTGGCCATATTTGACGCATGATAAGCCCAGTTAAGATAAACCACGCAAGCAGGCCAAACAACCCCATTTCTGCCCAAATTTCCAGGTATCCCCAGTCAAAATGGGGAGTGATAATATTCTGCTTAAATACAGGGCTATACACAGTAACTGTATCTCCCAAACCATTACCCAGCACAGGGTGATTTTTTATTTTATCAACAATTTTTGGCAGCAGCAGCATGCGGCTTAAAGAGCTTTCTTCGGTTTGCGGAGCGGCAATGCTTTGCAGGCGCAGGCCAAAAAATTCCCAGCCCAGATTTTTGCCTCGGCTGGCTGCCAAATGTGTGGCTGTAAAAATGAGTATAAACGTAAACACAGATGCTGTGGAAATGGCGAGCCAGCGTTTCCAATTTGTTTTGGAAAATAAAAACAATAATCCAACGCCAAAAGCAAGAATATAAATGCGTGTCAGGTTGACTGCTAAAGTTGCAAGCAACGAACCTGTGGCGGCTAAAGCAATTATTTGTTCGTTATTTTTTTTGTTAACAATAATTTTACTGATTAGAAAAACAAGCAGCGGGATAAGCAACAGGTGTTCGTTTAAAACAATGCGATAAAAATTAAAACCATATTCAGTAATTTTGCCGCTGGCTACATCGCGAAACCAATGATAGTAATTATCTTGCAGCACAAACAGCTTGGCAGAAAAGCCGATAAGCGTTGTGTAGATAAATAATGCATTGCCAATAATAGCGGAAAAAATCATGTATAGCGTGGTACGTTTAAATGCTTCGGATTGTAAAAGTTGAGAGAGAGGGAAGTAGTAAAAAAAGAAAAGATAAGGGATAGTGTCGGCAAAAATAAGAGAAGGAGCATGATGAGTATAAAAACCGCGAACCGCCGAAACGCTCACAGTAAGCAGCAAGAAAAACAGTATATAAATATTTTTTTTATGCGCGGCAAATAATTGTTTGTATTGTTTTTGTTTTATAGCGTGATACAAGAAAATACCAAGAGAAAAAAACATCAACAATGTTCGCAAAGAAATATTTTTTATTTCTAAAAAATTCCCCGCGCCTCCCAAGATCATTTCAGCAGCAATAATATACCAGCCGCGAATATCTTTTTTAAGCAGAAAATATACTGCTGTTGCCAGAATGCCGGCCGAAATAATCCAGTTTATGGGGTTGGCGGCGTAAAGCGGGGTGGAGGGGCTAAAAAAATATGAAAAAACCCGAATGACTGTATATATCATTAGTCCGCCAATAATTTGTTTTTTGAGAAACATACACCTGATATAAGATGCAAAAGTTTTATAGCGTTGCCCCGTTAAAATGTTTATAGCCATTAGCAAACACTTCCGCAGTCATGGCATTTTTTCCTTCCAACTGCAGCTCTAAGACCTCAATAGAGTTTTGTCCGCAACCGATATATATGCGCTTATTTTCTATGCACGCTTCGCCGGCTGGCAAGTTTTTTTCGGATGGACGGATTTGTAAAAGTTTTAATCGTTTTTCGTTCCATGTACACCAAATGCCTGGCCATGGCGTGAGGCCGCGGTACAAGTCGTAAATCGTTTCAGCGGATTTTGTGAAATCTATGTTACCATCATCTTTGCTGAATAATTTGGTAAAGGTTGCTTTGGCGTGATCTTGTTCTTGAGGGGTTATCTCGCCAGCTAAATATTTTTGCAAAGTGTCTAACAGTGTTTTTGACCCAGCCGCAGCCATGGTTTGAGCCAAGGTGGTAAATGTGTCATTTGGATCAACTTCCACGCTTGTTTGCGCCAAAATAGGGCCGTGATCTACTTGCGCGTCCATAATCATGATGGTAACACCGGTTGTTTTTTTACCTGCCATAAGCGCAGCCTGAATAGGGGAAGCGCCGCGATATGCCGGCAAGAGAGAGCCGTGCACGTTTATCATTCCTTTTGGAAACGCATCAAGAATATGCTGTGGAATAATAAGTCCGTATTGAGCTACCACAGCCATAGTGTATTCGCCAGGTTTGATGTTGTACTGTTTGAGCGATTCAGGTTGCTCGATATGAGCGCCATGCCGCAAAGCCAATTTTTTCACCGGTGATTCCTCAACGATTTGTTTGCGTCCGACTTTTCTGTCGGGCTGAGTGAAGACAGTTGTAACTGAAATTGAAGGGTCAGAAAATAGGCCTTCTAAAATAGTGGCCGCAAATTCGTGCGTGCCAAAAAAAGCAATGTTTGTTTTCATACAAATGTTAGAGGCTTTCTTTTTCCAAAGTTCTGAGATTTTTTGCTTTATCAATAAAGAGTACGCCGTTGAGATGGTCTATTTCATGCTGGCAAATACGAGCAAAAAAATTGGTAGCGATAAATTCTAAGTTTTCACCAGTGCTGCTAAGCGCGGTAACTTTTATTTTTTTATAGCGGCGAACTTTTCCATAAATGAGCGGCACAGACAAACAGCCTTCCTCGTCCCATTCGCGCAATAGTCCAATTTTTTCAAATTTTGGATTGATAAGCACCAGATCTTTCTTTTTATCCGGTGTAAAATCTTTAGCAATAATGCAGAGCGCAATCGGGTTTGCTACCTGTACAGACGCGATTCCAACGCCATTTTTGTAATACATGGTTTCAATCAAATCCTTTGTAAATGTTTTGATTTCGGGAGATTTTATTTCTTCCAAAGTTAAATCGCGAGAAACTTTGTGAAGCAATGGGTTTTCGGATTCGGGAGGGACTGGTAAGATCATACGTTGGTGATTAAGAAAAAGATAAAATTGAATTTGGGTTTGGGTCTATTTTCCACGCATCGGGCAGTTGTGCCGTGATAGCTTTGGTAGTTTTTTTGTAGTTTTCGTAGTTCATTTTTACCAAGAGAATGTTCCAATATTGTCCATTCTGATAGGCAGGAAGCGCCTCCCAAGGCCCTCGTATTGTAATATCAGGGTAGGTTTTGGTCAAATCGTCAAGATGCTGTTTAACCCGCTCTGTTTCGGCAGTAACAGTGTTGCGATCAGGGGAGCCATAGTATAATTTTAGAAGAAATTTAAAAGGCGGGTATCCTAAAGCTCTTCGTTCAGCGATTTGTTGCGCGTAAAAAGTTTGCGGGTCAAATAAATGGGCAAACAGGGTATGTTCCGGATGATCGGTTTGGATAACAAGGCTGGAGTTTGAAGATAGGTTAAATTGAGCGTCGCGTAATTGCTGCCAGACTTGTTCGGCAATTTTATATTCGGGAATAAATAAAGATGAATCCGCGTCTAAAAATATACAAAGCGAAATGCGTTCCCAGGCCAGATGAGGCCAGGCCATTTGAGTGCCGATAATAATTTTTTCTCCAGGTGCGTTTAGTTTATCTCGCGCGTCTTGGTCGCTGTCAATGCGTACAATGGCGCGTGTGTCTGTGGCGCTTACGATTTTTTTCACCAGATCTTCCGCCAATTGAGTGCCCGCGCCATACATGTTGACGTTAGTGCCGGCGCATTTTTTGCATTGCGAAAGCATCGGCTCGCTCCATCCGCAATAATGGCAATTGAGCGTGTTGTTTTTTTGGTGATAGGTGAGAGAGATGTTGCAGTGCGGGCATTGCAGTACTGTGCCGCAATCTTGGCAGCCTACATAGCCTACGGTGCCGCGTCGATTGATAAAGAAAAATATATCGCCGGTTGGGTGAGAGTTAAATTCTTCCAATGCGTCATGGCTTAACAGGCTGAAATTTTTTAAACGGCGCTGGGCGCGCATGTCTACAATTTGAGTTGGTTTGCGAATTGGCTCTATGGATACGCCGGTATTTGCATATACATTTTTCTCCGAGAAAAACATGGTTTCAACGGATGGAGTATGCGCAAGCAAATGTATTGGCGCGCCGTGGTGTTTTGATAAAAACACCGCCGCATCTCTGGTGTGAAACCGCGGAGCCATATCCCAGCTTTTATAATTCGGATTTCCTTCATCATCGAGTATAATCTGCTGCAAATTATGCCATGGCAAAAACAGCGCAGCTCGTGTGCCGATAATAATATTTTTTTCACCGTGCCAAATTTGCATCCAGGCCGCAAATAATTCTTTTGGCGTTAGTTCGCTGTTTACCACAATGCTGCGCTGGCTCATTTCGGGGGCCAGCAAGCCTGTTATTTTTTGTGCGTCAGTAATTTCTGGAATTAAAATAAGCGTTTGAGCAGGTGCGGTTTGTATCAGAGGTTGCAAGATGCGCTGTTTTTCTTCAGCGGTGCGATACAGAGACAGGATAGGCTTATGCGGAGTCGGGGATAATTGTTTGGAAGACAAAGTTGTGGGAGAAGTATTTTTAAGCTTTCTTTTTTGCAACGGCGGTAAATTTGTTTTTAAAAGAAAACCAGCTGAAACATGATAGAATTCAGAAATTTCAAATATAAAATCAAGCTGGGCTTTGGTTAAGACAGGCTGGTTAAAAACTATCTCTGAAACAGGCTTTAATTTTTTTTGATCAATCTCGTTATTTTGCTCAAGCACCGCCTGCACAACGCCAAATTCTTCGCTCTGCCTAAATGGTACGCGCACTAATTGTCCTGCGGCGATTGTGTCTTTAAGATGGTCCGGCACGGTATAGTCAAGTACCGGCAATGAGATTGGAATTCGTTTGGCGGGAATAACTTTGGCAATCATATACCCACGATCATGGCTGAATTAAAGAAGGAAGTTGGCGGTGAGATGCCCCACGCCAAATGGGGCCTCGTATGCGTAGGATCGGTAGGTGTTGTGAAATCCCTGTAAAATGCTCATGAGAATTAAAAATGTTTTAAAACCACATTCCGCCGCATTGGCTACCATTTCAGCGTCAAGCTGCAGCATGCCGGATAAATTATTGGTTGAAAGAAGTTCTTGTATTTTTTTATCAAACTCCGCTCCGGCAGGGTGGTAGCCGGCAGGCGCGTCTGTAACCAAGGCGTGGGACAGATCGCCGGAAGCGATAACTGCTACTCGTTTGTTTGTTTCAAGAATTTTTTCTTTTAATATGGATCCAAAATGCACATGTGTTTTCCAATCAAGATCGCAAAAACCTATTGGTAATACTGATATTTTTTTTAAGTGAGGCGTTAGATAGATAAGGGGGATAGAAGAGCCATGATCCAGGTTTGGTTCGCTTACCATAGCCGCGGGGATATGTTCTTGTTTGAGCGTTTCCCGTATGCGCGCGCTCAAAAAGTTTTCTCCGTTAAATTTTGTTTTAGTGGCAAGATCGCCAAACATTTTCAGGTCGGTTTGATATTCCGTGTGAGAATGGATGGTAAAAGCGTCTTTAAAAAAACCTCCGTGAGCAGAAATTACGATTATAATATCTGGATGGGTGATATACAGATCTTTTTCCAGCTGTTCCATTGCCAGCTTTGTTTTTTCCATTTTTTTAATGGCTGCCTGTCCAATGGTCGGAATAATGATTGGCGGGTGAGGGGTAATGGCTGCAAAGACGAGTGACATATATATTATTTAGTGGTATTGGCAATTTTTACGTTTCCTTCAGCAATCCATTTAGCAATTTTATTTACCTCCTTATTTTTTAGATCCGTTCCGCCCATAGAGATAACAATATATTGTTTTTTGGTTTTAGTCGCTTCAATGAGCAGGAAAGTAACCACTCCGGCTTCTTCAGTTGAACCTGTTTTACTAGCCAAAATTTTATAATTTTTGCTGATAGCTGACGGCACGTTAAAAGCCGTAACTGTATGTTTGCGCGCTCCCACTGTACTGGACAATTCTTTAAAAGTAAAGGAGTTTTTTGCCAAAGCATCTCTGATAGTTTTATTTTCAAGAATTTTCGTGGCAATTTTTAACATGTTTCGAGGTGTCGATTTATTTTTTGCGTTTAAACCGGTTACGTCAACTACCGACGTGTCATCAGCTCCCCAGTTTTCCAGTCTATTTTTTATTTTTTCTACAAATTCGGTTTCTGACCCGCCGCTATTTTGCGCGATCATGCGCGCTGTGTTGTTGGTTGAGCCGACAAGCATGGCAGATAATAGATCGGTATTTTTGATAACCGCGCCATTTTTGAGCGTTAGAGTTCTGCCAGTAGATTTTTGTTTAGTATTATTGTAGGCAGAAGATTTGGTGAGATTAAAATCTTGGTTTAGCGCCTCAAACGCAACCAGTAATTTGGTAAGTGTGGCTGAAGGTCGGGATTTGTCTATGTTTTTACCGGAGATAATGCGGCCAGTTGGGTACTCTGCCACCAAATATGCGGGCAAAGCGCTGCCAAATAGATCGTCAACTTGTATTTCGCTGTCACCAAGATATTTATTGCGAGAAGAAATAAGGCTGCCGTTGATAAACAGCGGTTCGCCAGTCAAAATATTGTTTAAAGTAATTTGGTTTACGGTAATCACGTTTTCTCGTTTATACCCTAATGTTGCAAATGTTTCAGTATCCGCAATTAGTCGTTTCTTATTATGTTCTATTACGTAGACATTATTGCTGTCGGCCAGGCGCATGAGCGTGCCATCTTTGAAACCAGCAGGAACATTTGCGACATCTAAATTTTTAATTTCTTTCAGAGTGTGTTTTTCTACAGGAAGATCTTTATAATTGATGGCGATGATATTTTTATCCGTAATTGGCGTTAAGGCGCCGTCTTTAAATAAATAATAGCTGTTATTAAGATCTGTGATCTGGTAAATGATGCCGCGAGGCGCTGTGGTGGAATCGGTAATAGTGCTGCCCAGAGTGTATCCGGCAATATCCGCTTCAGTTATATCAATAAATTCTTCAGGGTTATAGCCTAATTTTTGCACTACCTCAAGAGAGGCGAAAGGACGCAAAGAATCGTAATCAAGCAAATAAATTTGGCTCGGGGTTTTTAAGATAGAGTAATTAGGAAAAGAAATTTCTGGCCCGGTTTGATAATTGCTAAGCTCTGACTCAGGCACTTGAATGATCATTTTTGGATCGGCGCGGCTCAGCAACGTGGCCTGGTTTTTAAATTTCTTTTTTATTTTTTCTTGAATTAACCAAATGTCGCCAGTTTCTTCGGATTTGAGCAAGCTGCCGTTGGGATAAATTTGGCTAAACCATGTATTCCAAATGCGCCAAAAGTTTTTATTCCCATGAAAGTGCGGGGTATATGTATATAAAAAAGCTGTGGCCCAGCTCTGAGGCACGATTGGCTGATTATCAATGACTGTAGTTTGGTCTTTTTTCTTTACAAATGATCGATCGCTGTTGCTGTAATACCAGCGGATAATGCCGGCTGCGTTATCTACTTGTTTGCCAAACCCTTTAAATTTGATAACGTTTGGATCGTTGAGGCTGCAGCTGTCGCATACACCATATCCGGTCGCCCAATCAAGCTGTTTTTGGGTTGGGGTGTCATCGGTAATTAAGCTTTGTTCTTTTTGTAAGGTAACAAGTAAATATTTTGGGTTGATCTGATATTGTTGCGCAGCCTGGAAAATGATCTCTGATGCCGGTTTAATCTGGCCATTTAAATCTTCAGCCCGCAAAGTTGCCAGATAGCTGCCCCGATTTTCTAAAAATTTTTGTATATCGGCGGTAGTCCAGTTGGCGGTGCTTTGCATTTCTTCGTCGGAAATAATGAATTCAGGGTTAAAATCAACTGCGGCTGCAGCAGGGGAGGTTGATAACAAAAAAGACGTTAAAATAAGTAAAATAAGAATTTTTTGCATATATAATAGGGCAGATATCTTAAAGATAAATTATACCATGAGACGCCTCTTTTCTCAACCAAAAATAATACCACCTTGTCCAGGTGGTATTATGTGTTATTTTTCCATGATAACTTTGTTTTTACTAACGCCGATATGTATAGTGTCTCCTGCTTTGAATTTCTTTTCAATCAAACTCATAGCCAGCGGGTCGAGCAAGTCGGTTTGAATGACTCGTTTGAGCGGGCGAGCGCCATAATTTTCGTCATATCCTTTTTTTGCCAGATACGCGCCCAAACTCGCATCTATATCAAGAATAATTTTTTGTTCCACTAAGCGTTTGACTACTTTTTCCAGCTGCAAGGTTACGATTTCGGAAATATCTTTTTCTTTCAAAGCGTGGAAAATAATCGCATCGTCAATGCGGTTTAAAAATTCCGGTTTAAAGTGGTCTTTTAACCCTTCCATGATTTTTTCTCGCATGGTTTTTTCATTGCGCGCGGCTTTGTCTCCGTTAAAGCCAAATTCGCCTTTTTTATTCCAATCCAATATGACGCTGCTGCCGATGTTGCTGGTCATAATAACAACTGTATTCTTAAAGTTTACTTTTCGGCCTTTGGCGTCGGTTACATGTCCATCATCTAAAATTTGCAGCAAAATATTAAATACATCAGGATGCGCTTTTTCTATTTCGTCAAACAAAATAACAGAGTATGGCTTGCGGCGCACGATTTCGGTGATTTGGCCGCCCTCTTCGTAGCCAACATAGCCGGGAGGGGAGCCGATGATTTTTGAAACAGCGTGCTTTTCCATATATTCGCTCATATCTACGCGAATCATCGCGTTTTCGGTATCAAACAAAAATTCAGCCAGAGCTTTGGCAAGTTCGGTTTTGCCAACTCCGGTTGGGCCGAGGAAAATAAATGAGCCGATAGGGCGGTTTGGTTCGGCAATGCCGGCGCGCGATCGGCGAATGGCATTGGAAACTGCGGTTACGGCCTCTTCTTGGCCTACCACTCGTTTAGCCAGCTCTTCTTCCATATGAACAAGTTTTTCCGCTTCGCTCATCAGCATTTTGTGCACCGGAATGCCTGTCCAGCGAGCTACCACGCGAGCAATATCTTGTTCGGTAACTTCTTCTTTTAAAATGCCGTTGGCTTTTTGAATCGCTGAAAGTTTTTGTTCAGCTTGTCGGATTTCAGTTTCCAGAGTTGGAATTTTTCCATATCGAATTTCCGCAACTTTTTGCAAGTCGCCGCGGCGTTCTTCGATTTCCGCTTTTTGGCGAATCTCTTCAATTTCTTTTTTATGAGCATGAATGCTGCTGATAATCTCTTTTTCATTTTTCCAGCGAGCTTCAAGTTCGGTGCTTTTATCTTTGAGGTCGGCCAGTTCTTTTTCTATTTTTTCTAATCGTTCTTGAGCTTCGGGCTCTTTTTCTTTTTTAAGCGCGCGTTTTTCTATTTCCATTTTCATCATGGCCCGTTTCATTTTATCCAACTCATCGGGCATAGAATCTATTTGCAGCCGCAATGCGGAGGTTGCTTCGTCAATAAGGTCTATGGCTTTATCCGGCAAAAAGCGGTCGGTAATATATCTTTGTGATAAATCAACCGCAGATAAAATTGCGCCATCGGTAATACGCACGCCATGATGTACTTCGTATTTTTCTTTAATACCGCGCAAAATGGCAATGGCATCTTCGCGTGACGGCTCGTTGACCATTACTGGTTGGAATCTGCGTTCCAGGGCAGCGTCTTTTTCTATGTATTTTTGGTATTCTTTAAGCGTGGTGGCGCCAATGGTATGCAACGTGCCGCGAGCTAGAGCCGGTTTAAGCATGTTGGAAGCATCCATAGATCCTTCAGAGGATCCGGCTCCCACGATTGTATGCAGTTCGTCTATGAATAAAATAATTTTTCCGGCTGACTGGTCTATATCTTTGAGCACGGCTTTTAAACGGTCTTCAAATTCACCGCGAAATTTTGTGCCAGCCAAAAGCGATCCGACATCAAGGGCGATAACTTCTTTGTTTTTTAAAGACTCTGGCACATCGCCGTTTACAATGCGTTGCGCCAATCCTTCGGCGATAGCGGTTTTACCTGTGCCTGGTTCGCCGATAAGCACTGGGTTATTTTTGGTGCGGCGGCTTAAAATTTGCATGACGCGGCGAATTTCATCATCGCGGCCAATGACGGGATCAAGTTTTTCTTTAGACGCCAGATCTGTTAAATTTTTTCCGTATTTTTCCAGCGCGTTATATTTGCTTTCAGGTTCGGGGCTGTCTACTTTTTGCGTGCCGCGAATACTGGCTAAAACCTTTAATGTTTCATCGTAGGTAATACCGTGAACGCGCAGCATGTCGCTGACCGGATTTGCGCCAACCAAAAAAGATAAGAACAGATGCTCTACGCTGATATATTCATCTCCCATTTTTTTGGCTTCAGCCACGGCGGTTTGAAAAATATAAACCATAGCTTGGCTGAGTAGAATTTGTCCGGTGCCGCCGGCAGGCATAGCGCCGGGTTGTTTTTGTAATTTGTCTATAAGGGACTGCGCTCCGGCTTTGAAGTTTATAATAGGTGCGTTAAATTTGTGGAGTATCGATACCACCACGCCTTCAGTATCCTCAAGCAAGGCAAAAAAGAGGTGAGGGGGTTCTATCTGGCTTTGGCCGTTTTCGTAGGCGATACGGGCGGCATTTTGAATTATTTCCTGAGATTTATTAGTAAAATTTTGAGGAATCATATAGTAAATTAGGCATGTAATTATCACTCTAAACTATAGAGTGATAATAGTATAACATCTTGTGAAAAAGTGTCAAGTTTGATAATATTGAGGTTAGTTTTTATTATAACATACATAAATTGCTATCTGTATCTATGTTAAAAAAAATAACTGTTTTAGCTCTAATGGCCGTGGCAATTTTTTTGCCAAACTTTGTTAAAGCTGAAGAAATAAAATTTTTTGATGTAGTAATTAGCATTCAAGAGGATTCTTCTGTGCAAGTTTCCGAAACGATTGAGTATGATTTTGGATCTTTGCAAAAACACGGAATTTTTAGAAATATTCCGTACCAACAAGGATCTGTTTTTAAGAATTTGCCGTTGTATATTAGCGATATACGCGTTACGGATGAAAATAATGAACCTCTTATTTTTCATACTTCAAAAACAGACAAAGATATTGTAATCAAAATTGGAGATTCCAAAAAACTTATCACAGGCCGGCACACTTATACGATAAATTATACCGTGCAAAACGCGGTGAATTTTCTTGAAACAAAAGATCAGTTTTATTGGAATGCGACCGGTAACGAATGGCAAGTGCCTATTGGCGCAGCAACTGTCTCTGTTTGGTTGCCGGGGCGCATGGATATAGAAAAAACAAGCCTATTTTGTTATGAGGGGAGCCTCGGCTCTCTTGAGCTTTGTCAGGAAGCTCGTTTGGCAAATCCGGTATACATCCGACAGTTTAAGATTCCTTCTGAGAGCGGAATAACTTTGCGGCTTGATATGCCTAAAGGAGTTATAAAGCAACCGAGCTTGTTTCATGTGATACTGAATCTTGTTTATGCCAATCCGTCATTTTTATTACCAGTCATACTTTTTTTATTTCTATTGATTGTATGGAGAATTTTTGGCAAGGATTTTAAGAGTGCTCGCACGATTATAACCCAGTTTGATGTGCCTGATAATTTAACGCCAGCCGAAGTTGGTGCCATTTTTGATCAAAAAGTAAGCAATAGGGATATTTCAGCGGAAATTATTAGTTTGGCGATCCGAGGGTATATAAAAATTAATCAAGTGGAGAAAAAGGGTTTGCTATATCCTAAGGATGATTACGAGCTTGTATTATTAAAATCAGTATACCCAGCAGAGAATCAGCATGATGCCGTGATTTTATCGGCCCTGTTTAATAAAATACCTGGAAAAACAGTTTTGTTATCCAGTTTAAAAAAGAACAGATTAGTTTATGCATATATTAAAAAAAGTAAGAAGATATTATATAAAGACCTTGCTGATAAGGGTTATTTTAGATTTAACCCCGACATATTGCGACAAGGCTATATAACCACTGGAGTTATTATTATCTATTTGGCAATAAAGTTTGCGTTTAACTTGGAATTGTTGGGGCCGCTTGTTATTTCTGGCGGTATTATTATTACTTTTGCTTTTATAATGCCCGCTCTAACAAAGAAGGGTGCTTTGACTAGAGATTATATCTTGGGTCTAAAAAAATATTTAGAAGTGGCTGAAAAAGATAGGTTAGCATTTCATAATGCGCCTGAAAAAAATCCAGAACAGTTTGAAAAGTTACTGCCGTTTGCTATGGCTTTAGGTGTGGAAAAAAAATGGGCGCAACAGTTTGAGCATATTTATACCGCTTATCCAAACTGGTATAGCGGTCATTATTCCAGTAATTTTTCAGCAACGGCTTTTGCAGCTTCGTTAGGCGGATTTAATAGCAGCTTTGAATCTTCTGGTGTTGGCGGCGGGGGCGGTGCTGGCGGTGGGCGCGGCGGAGGTGGTGGGGGTAGCTGGTAAATACACTAACTGTATAAATATGAACAAAATTCCCGATCATATAGCCATTATTTTAGACGGCAACCGGCGCTGGGCAAAAGCCAAAGGCCTGCCCACTTTTTTTGGACACAAAAAAGGCATGGAAAATGCCAAAAAAATTGTTTTGCATGCTCAAAATAGGGGAGTAAAAGTCATTACTATGTATGGCTTTTCTACGGAAAACTGGTCGCGTTCAGAAAAAGAAGTTGGCTACCTGATGAAATTATTTGAAAAATATATAGATAAAAATATTGCGGATTATAAAAAAAGAGGCATACGTTTTCGGCATATCGGCTCGCTCAAAGAATTACCGGCATCTCTGCAAGAAAAAATCAAACACGCAATTGAGCTTACCAAAGATTGTACCGGTATTATCGCCAACATGGCGCTTAATTATGGCGGGCGGGATGAGATAAAACGCGCTATACAAAAAATTATAAAATCCGGCGTCAAAGCTTCTGAAATTGATTTTGAAACTATAAGCTGTAATTTGGATACGGCCGGATTGCCTGACCCCGATTTGGTTATTCGCACTTCGGGAGAGCAGCGTACCTCAGGTTTTTTATTATGGCAGGGCGCGTATAGTGAATTGTATTTTCCAAAAGTAGAATGGCCTGATTTTGATACGGATCAATTTGATAAAGCTATTGCTGAGTTTAATAAACGGCAGCGACGATTTGGAAAATAAATAATACATATGAATTTATTGGATATAAGAATTGACGAAATAAATAAAATTCAAGCCTTGTCAAAAATTACTGAATTTTTAAATTCGCCAAAACAGCGCACGGTTTTTACTCCCAATCCAGAAATGTTGGTAAAAGCTCAAAAAGACGAGTATTTTAAAACAGTTTTAAATAGCGGAGATTTAAATTTGTGCGATGGCATGGGTGTGCAGCTATTTACCGGAATAAAACGAATTCCCGGAGTTGATTTTATGTTGGAAGTTTGCAAATTGGCTGCCGAACAGGGGAAAGGCGTGTATCTGCTTGGTTCGGGAAACGAAGACGTGGTGCGAAATGCTTGTGAAAATTTACATGCGCAATTTCCAGATTTGCCTATCTCGGGTTACAACAAAGGCCCGGTTTTATCTGAAGTTTCTGCCAGCGATGATAGTATAATAACCGATGAAATTAACAGAACCGGCGCGCAGATTTTGTTTGTGGCTTTTGGTATGGGTAAACAAGAAAAATGGATTTATGAAAACCTTGCTAAAATGCCAGATGTTAAAATCGCTATGGGGGTAGGTGGCTCGTTTGATTTTATTTCAGGGCATATCAAGCGCGCCCCTTTATTTTTGCGCTCACTTGGGCTAGAATGGGTCTATCGTTTGGCTCAGCAGCCACGGCGAATAGGTAGGATTTTTAACGCGACTGCGGTGTTTGTTTTGAAGGTGGTTTTACATAAAATCTATGCAAAAAATAGCTGAAATTATTGGGTGGGCAGGGGTGCTGTGTGTGCTGTGCGCATATATTTTGCTTAGTTTTGAAGTTTTTGTTGCCTCTGATTTAATATTTCAGGCTTTAAACATTGTTGGCGGTTTTGGTATTATGTATAGCTCGTTTGTTAAAAAGAACTATCAACCAGTGGCGCTCAATGCAATCTGGACTTTGGTGGCTGTTATAGCTGTATTAAAAATTTTATTATAAATATTATGAATGAGCGAATGGTAGGGTCGCCTGAAAGAGGTGAAGAGAAAAAAAATAAAATTGTGGTAGAGATTGGTACCGATGGAAAGCCATTTTTTTTGCTTGGTAATAGAAAATTACAAAGTGATGAACGTTACTTTGCGATAGATATTGACAAGGACGGTACAAAAAGAGCCTCCACAATGCTTGATAGATTGGATGTGGAAAAGCAATCTATGCCGGTGCAGGCTGACGCGCGCAATCTGCCGTTCGCAGATGAAGCAGTGGATGAGTTTGTGCTTACCAATGTGTTTGGGGATCGGGGTCTTAGCCATCCTGAATATTATGGTGAAATACTTCAAGAAATAGTTCGGGTATTGAAAAAAAATGGTAAAATTTATATAACTGAAACATATACTCCTGGTTTCGTGCCGGAGTTTATGAAAGTTTCAAAAAATCAAGATGGCTTGCCTTCAGTTGATGAGTTGTTCTTTAAAAGAATTGGATTAGTAGTAAAATCAGTTAGTTTTGCTCAAAAAGATGTTGGGCAGTATGACAAATATACAAGTGAGATTGAAATGTTTGGTAATAATTTTCTTATAACTTTAGTTAAAGAATAAGCAGTTTTTTATGATTAAAACCCGTTTTGCTCCCAGCCCTACTGGATATTTGCATGTTGGTGGTCTGCGCACCGCTCTGTATTCATATTTGTTTGCCAAAAAACATGGTGGAACATTTTTGTTGCGCATAGAAGATACCGATCGAGAGCGTTATGTGGCCGATGGTGTTTCAAATATTTTAAAATCATTATTTTGGGCTGGAGTTACACCTGAAGAGGGTGTTGTGCAAGATGCAAATGGTGCTATAAGCGATAAGGGTGAAAATGGTCCATATACGCAATCGGAACGTCTTGCTATTTATGCCGAACACGCGCAGAAATTACTGGATGCCGGGTATGCGTATTATTGTTTTTGCACTTCAGAAAGACTGGAAAAACTGCGCGCCGACCAACAGGCTCGAAAAATGCCTACCGGCTATGATGGTTTATGCGCCAAACTTGATCCGACCGAAGCTAAACAACGAGCCGAAAGCGGAGAAAAGCATGTAGTTCGTTTAAAAATGGATAAGCATGGTGAAACTATGTTTACCGACCTGATTCGCGGAGAGGTGCGATTTAAAAATGAACTGGTAGATGATCAGGTGCTTATAAAATCCGATGGTTTCCCAACCTACCATTTTGCGGTAGTAGTAGATGATCATTTGATGGGTATTACCCATATTATTCGCGGTGAAGAATGGATAAGCAGCGTGCCAAAACATGTTCAGTTGTATAAATATTTTGGCTGGGAAGTACCGGCTATGGCGCATTTGCCGTTGTTGCTTAATCCGGATAAATCAAAATTAAGCAAGCGCCAAGGAGATGTGGCAGTAGAAGATTATAGAAAAAAAGGTTATCTGCCTGAAGCGCTCATAAATTTCGTGGCGTTTTTGGGTTGGAATCCGGGTACGGAAAAAGAAATGTATGCTATGGAAGAACTGGTGCAAGATTTTGATTTGGCGAAAGTCGGCAATACCGGCGCGGTATTTAATATTGAAAAATTGAATTGGTTCAATAAACAATATATTAAAAATTTGTCTAATACTGAATTGGCTGAACAGGCTAAACCTTGGCTGGAAGAAGCTGGGATAAAGCATGATGAGCTTTTAGAAAAGGTTGTTGGTTTAGAGCGGGAGCGAATTGTTACCCTGGCGGAACTGCCAGAGGCCGTTAAATTTGTATTTACTTTGCCAGAATATAGCGCCGATTTGTTAATTTGGAAAAAAAGCACTCAAGAAGAGCTGGTTCGCACTCTTCCTGCTTTAATTTCGTTTGTGGAAGATTTAGATGAAACACAGTGGAATAAACAATTGCTTGAAGAAAAAACTAAAGCATGGATTGCGGAGCAAGGTTTTTCAGCAGGTTCGGTATTGTGGCCGATGCGCGTAGCGTTGTCTGGCCAAGAAAATTCACCAGGGCCGTTTGAGATTGCCGAGGTGTTGGGTACAAAAGAGGTTTTGCATCGTCTTGGTATTGCTGTGCAAAAAATAAAATAAAAACATATGTCGCCATATAGAAAATCCGGCGAGGTGTTTGATCCCTCGCGTCATGTGCATGTAGATGATGAAGGTAATGCCGATCCTGCTGACACAGGGGTGTTCGTGCGTAAATCAGCGGCTGATTTTTTTGCTGCAGCCAAAGAAATTGCGGCAAAAAAGAATGCAAAAAAGAACATAGTAGACAGGATACGAAACCCAGAAACTTCTCTAAATGTTTTGCATGAACAAGCGGTTATAGATAACGATAATAAACAGATAGCTGCATGGGTAAAATATGTTAAAGATGAAGAAATTATACAATTATTACAAACAGGCAATGTGCCTACCTCTGCCGAATTAATCCCTCGTGAAAATGGAGAGGCTGTCATTCGAGGCGTGCTTGCTGACAAGCCTTTTACCATATCATCTGCAGATGATGGTTTTTTTGGTAATAAGCCTATAGATCGAGAAAAATCATACTATCTTTTTAAAATTCTTGAAATGTCTTTGGGCTTACATGATGAAACATAGTAAACTGCGGCCATAGCGTATAAATGGCATAATTATGGTATAATAGAGCTATGAAAAAATTTGCTCTATTTTTTTTATTCCTAGTATCGGCGATAGTATATCCGCCTTTGTTTGTGCATGCTCAAACAGCCGTATCCGCGGAAATAAATGAACTCAACAGGCAAATTGCCGCTAAAAAAGAAGTTATTAAACAGCTTGAAGAAACAATTAACAAATATAATAAAAATATTGCGCAAAAACAGACTGAGGCGCAGTCGTTAAAAAATCAATTAAGCATACTTGATAATCATATTGCTAAAGCGGAAACCGATATTGAGCTTACTGAGCAAAAAATTGATCAAGCGCAGCTGCAGATAGAAGAATTGGAATTAAGCATTGCCGCTAAAGAAGCGACTTTGGAGAAGCAAAAAAAAATCATCACTAAGATGGTGCAGAGTATTAATGCCGATAAACAAAAATCATATCTTGAAGTATTGCTTACCAATAGCAGTTTTGCTTCTTTTTACGATCAGCTGCAGTATACGCTTAAAGTCTATAAAGATGTGGGGCAATCTGCAAAAGTTCTGCGTGTAATAAAAGAAGATTTACAAGCTAGGCGCGACCAGATTGCTGCGACTAAAAAAACATATGAAGATCTTAAAATAAGCCTGGAAGAAAAAAAGACAAAATTCAGAGAGCAGTCAACAGCCAAAGAAAATTTACTGGTTGCCACCAAATCTTCCGAGCAAAAATACAAAACATTATTATCAAGCTTAAAACAACAATATCAGGCAGTGATCAATGAGCAGCGCGCTTACGAAGATCAGGTACGCAAAAAGTTGGCGCAAGAAAATAAGTTAGGCGATAGTGTCGGTCCGTTTTCTTGGCCGGTTTCAAGCCGAACTATTACAGCACGCTTTCATGATCCAGATTATCCGTTTAGAAATGTGTTTGAACATAGCGCGATAGATTTGCGGGCTTCTCAAGGCACTCCTGTGCGAGCGGCAGCCTCGGGGTATGTAGCCAGAGCTAAGACTTGTACCGTGTCCACCTGTTATGCGTATGTGCTTATTGTTCATACAGGAAATCTTTCCACGTTGTATGGCCACTTAAGCCGTATTGATGTGGCCGCCGATCAGTTTGTAAATAAAGGTGATGTAATTGGATTGTCGGGCGGTAAGCCCGGTACAGTTGGCGCTGGTCCGTTTGTAACCGGGCCGCATCTTCATTTTGAAGTTCGTTTAAACGGCATACCCGTTGATCCATTAGGATATTTAGAATAATTTTTATGAAAAAAATGAAAGTGGGAGTGTTGATGGGAGGGCCTTCATCGGAAAGGGATATTTCTCTAATCACGGGCGCGGCTGTATTTGAAAATCTGGATAGAAAAAAATACTTGCCATTTTTAGTGGAGATGTCAAAAGACCGTGTTTTTTGGTTGCTTGATACGCAAAAAAAGCGGAAAAGAAAATTGGACTTGCAGCACAAAGATAGAAGGTTATTTGAAATTATTTTTATCGCTTTGCATGGGTCGCCTGGTGAGGACGGGGGAGTGCAGGGCATGCTTGAGACGCTTGGCATTCCATATACTGGCTCCGGTGTGCTTGCGAGCGCGCTGGCCATGAATAAAGTTTTTTCCGCGCAAATATTTTTTGCCAATAAATTGCCGTACCCAGAGTTTATTCATTTTAAAAAAGACGGCTGGAAGAGGGAGGCTGAGCAAATAACTCAAACTGTAATGAAAGATATAGGTTTTCCGGCAGTAGTAAAGCCAGTAGACCAAGGGTCGGCGGTGGGAGTGCATATTGTAAAAACTATGGAGGAATTTGTGATGGCAGTAAAAAAAGAAATTAAATCATTCTCGTGGCTCATGGTGCAAAAATTTATTTCTGGAAAAGAATCTACGTGTGGCGTACTGGAAAAGCGCGGCGAGATCATGGCGCTGCCGCCAACGCGCATTGTGCCGAATTTGGGAGAATTTTATGATTATAAATCAAAATATAAAGCTGGCGGCTCCACTCACGTTTGTCCGGCTGATTTTGATGAGGAGCTTAATTTGCGTATACAAAAATTAGCTATCATGGCGCACAAAAGCTTGGGGTGCTCCGGTATGTCGCGCACAGATATTTTTGTTACTAATGAAAAAAATTTATATATTTTGGAAACAAACACCATTCCCGGCATGACCCCTACCAGTCTTCTGCCGGAAGCAGCATCTAAAGCAGGCATTTCATTTTCAGAGATGCTTGACCATATTATTCAAGCGCGCATGCGATAAATATGCAACAGAAAAAAGCTTTGACCGCATTGTTCAACCCGCAGTCTATTGCGGTGTTGGGTGCGTCTCGCGATGAGCAAAAAATTGGACATATTGTACTTAAAAATATTATTGAATCCGGTTTTTTGGGTTCTTTGTTTGCGATTAATCCAAACGCCACGGAAATTTTGGGAGTTACGTGTTTTTCTGATTTTTCCAGTTTGCCAATAGTGCCTGATTTGGCAATTATTTCCGTGCCAGCGCAAACCGCAGTCATGCTTTTGGAAGAAATTGGGAATAAAGGCACAAAAAATATTGTATTGTTTAGCGCTGGTTTCAAAGAAGTTGGTGCGGCTGGCGAGGAGTTGGAGCGTGAATTGCAGGCTGCGGCAAAAAAATATGATCTGCGCATCCTTGGTCCAAACTGTCTTGGTTTTGCTAATACTAACAAAAACATTAACGCGACGTTTAGTCGGGTAGAGAATAGGGTTGGAAATTTGCGTTTTATGTCTCAGTCTGGCGCTTTGGCATCCGGTATTTTTGACTGGGCGCAAGAAAATAGTATGGGCTTTAGTGAGTTTATAACTCTTGGCAACAAGTCGGTTATTGGGGAAAATGACATATTGCAATACTGGCTTGAACAAAAAACAGTCACTCAAAATGAAGTAGGCTTGTCAAGATATCAACCCATCGGCATGTACTTGGAATCTATTAATAACGGTTCCGAGTTTATTCGTATTGCCAGGCAGATTTCTCGGCAAAATCCGGTATTTTTGCTAAAACCAGGCCGTTCTCAACATGCACAGCAGGCAATTCGTTCTCATACTGGATCATTGGCTGGAGATGATGCTGTGGTAGATGTTGCGTGTATTGAAGCTGGTATTATTCGTTGTGACGGAGTTGAGGATATGTTTGATTTAGCAAAAGTATTTTCTTGGGAAAATGCGCCCGAAGGTTCGGCTGTTGCCATTGTTTCAAATGCAGGCGGTCCGGCTGTAATCAGCACTGATATGGTTGAAAAAGAGGGGATGACCTTGGCTCGATTAAGCGCAGCCACACACCAAAAATTAGAAAAAACATTGCCTCGAGCGGCAAATATTTTAAATCCGGTTGATGTGCTGGGCGATGCTCTTTCTGATAGGTTTCGCGAAGCTGTTAATGACGTTTTGGCAGAGAAGCAAGTGAACGCGGTTGTGGTAATTGTAACCCCGCAAATTATGACTGAGATAGAAGCTACAGCCAAATTAATCGGTGATCTTTCCGCAAAATACAACAAACCTATTGTCTGTTCTTTTATGGGGGGATCGTCTATTGTTGCGGGAGAGCGAGTGCTTAACGCATATAAAATACCATCATTTCGATTTCCGGAACGAGCTGTTAAAGCCCTGGCTGCAATGTGGCGTTGGCGCCAGTTTGCCGAGCGGCAACTGCAAGCGGGCCGTATCAAAACAATAGCTCCAATTTTTGCTCATCCGAAAACACAAAAGATAAAAAATTTAATCACTGCTTCAACCGATAACACAATTCTTTCTCTTTCAGAATCTGATTTTGTTTTAAAAACCGCTGGAATTAAAGTGCCGCAATCGCATATTGTTGATACGTATGCCGAAGCGCTGCGAGCGGCGCGTGCGTGCGGATGGCCGGTAGTTTTAAAAATTTCTTCTCCAGCCCTGATTCATAAAACTGAAACCAAAGCGGTGATTGCTCATATCCGCACAGAGAAAGATTTAGCTGTGAGCTGGAAACAGATACAGTCAAGCGCCAAACAAATTCCTGAAGGCACACCATTTCTTATACATGTGCAAAAACAAATTCAATCCGGTTTGGAGGCAATTGTGGGAGTAAAATATGATAAAAATTTCGGCAATGTATTTTTGGTTGGATCGGGCGGTGTTACAGCAGAGTTGTTTAAAGATATACAGATGACAATTGGGCCGATTGATCAGAATCGTGCGCTGGAAGTTGTTAAAAAAACAAAACTATATCAATTATTGACCGGGTTTAGAGGGCGCTCGCCGTATGCTCTGCAAAAATTAATTGATCTTATGGTACAATTACACTGGCTGGTGGAATCTGTTTCTGATTTTTCGGAAATTACCATCAATCCAGTGATTATTACCGAGAAAGAAGCGTGGGCAGTTGATCCGCGCATTATCATTAATCGTTAGTATGAAGCCGTTGACATTTAAAATAGGGGGTGAAGCAGGTTTTGGTATTATGCTTTCTGGCCTAACTTTTTCCAAATTGGTGGTACGATCCGGATACTATATTTTTAATTATGCGGAATATCCATCCATTATTCGCGGCGGACACAACATGGTGCAGCTGACTATTTCAGACCAGCCTGTGGACGCTTCTTATACTCATACCGATTTTTTAGTGGCGTTTAATAAAGAGACAATTGATTTGCATGCGCACGAATTAGTCTCAGGTTCTTTGGTAATTTATGATGAAGAGCATCCCAAGTTACCGGTTATGGCCAAAGGTGTGCGTTTGTTGCAAGTTCCATTTAAAAAAATCAGCAAAGAAGTTGCTAATTCATTTTTTTTACGCAACACGGCAGCACTTGGAGCGATGGCAGCTTTTTGGGGTATAGATATTAAAATGTTAGAAAAATTGATCGGTGAAGAATTTGCTGCTAAGCCGCCAGAAGTTGCAAAAAGCAATCAGGCTGTAGCGCGTGCAGGATATAAATTTGTAAAAGAGCATTATGCGGAATATATCAAAGATACGTTGCGTCCTTTGCGCATTCGCAGCGCGCGCACAGTTATAAACGGTAACGAAGCAATTGCTTTGGGAGCGGTTGCTGCGGGGGTGCAGTTTGCTTCAATTTATCCCATGACCCCTATTAGTAATATTTTACACGTGCTAGCGCCTTTACAAGAAAAATATAATTTTATTTATAAGCAACCAGAAGATGAAATTGCAGCTGTAAATATGGCGATTGGGGCTTCGTTTGCGGGGGCACGAGCCATGACAGCTACAGCCGGGGGCGGTTTTTGTTTAATGAGTGAGGGGTATGGTTTGGCAGCTATGACTGAAACTCCGTTGGTTATTATAGAAGGTATGCGCGGCGGCCCTGCTACTGGTTTGCCTACTTGGACAGAGCAGGGTGACTTGCGATTTGTGCTTCATGCGCACCAGGGTGAGTTTCCTCGCATAGTTTTGGCTGCCGGAGATGCGGAAGAAGCGTTTCACCTTACCATGCAGGCATTCAATTTGGCAGATGCATACCAGACTCCAGTGGTTGTTATGGTAGACAAGCAAGTTTGTGAAAGCGGTTTTACAACTCCTGAATTTGATATTCGTAAATATCAAATTAAGCGCGGTAAATTATTATTAAAAAAACAGGCCGGATATAAACGCTACGCGCTTGTAAAAGACGGAATTTCTGTGCGTTCGGTGCCTGGAGTAGGAAATCATGTGGTAGCAAATTCGGATGAGCACAATGAACATGGTTATTCAAATGAATCTGCGGAAAACAGAATTGCGCAAATGGACAAACGTATGAAAAAACTTGAAATGTGCGCTCAAACAGATATGCCGCAACCAGTTTTATACGGTCCTCGCAATGCTGATTTAACGATTGTTTCGTGGGGCAGCAATAAAGGCGTAATTCTAGAAGCGATGAAATATTTTGACCGGGTAAATTTCTTACATCTGACTTGGGTTAGCCCGTTTCCGGCGCGTGCCGTAAAAAATGTGTTGGAAAACGCACGCCAGATTTTGAATGTTGAGTGTAACGCGAACGGTCAAATGGCCGGGCTTATAAAAGAACAAACCGGCATTGGTATCAAGCATAATTTGCTTAAATATGACGGTCGTCCATTTTTCCCGGAAGAAATAATTGCAAAAATTAAAAAAATGATATAGTGCTATTATGACTACCAGTATACAAAACCTTAAAACTCCTAACATGTGCAATTGGTGTCCAGGGTGCGGGAATTTTGGTATTTGGACAGCTTTTAAAGAAGCAGCCGCGCGAGAAAAATGGAGTAACGCCAACACCGCCATTGTGGCAGGTATTGGATGTCATGGACATATCAATAATTTTGTGGAAATAAGCAGTTTTGAAGGGTTGCATGGGCGAGCAATTCCTGTGGCTACAGGCATTAAGCTTGTTAATCATAAGCTTAATGTGATTGTGTTTACCGGAGATGGTGACTGTATGGCGGAAGGCGGTAATCATTTCATGCACGCTGCTCGCCGTAATCATGATCTTACAGTTATTCTCCATGATAATGCCATTTATGGTTTGACTACCGGGCAAACTTCACCACGCTCTCCGCATGGATATAAATCTAAATCCACCCCAGCCGGAAATTTGGATGAACCTGTTAATCCGCTTAGTGTCGCTTTATCGGCAGGAGCTACATTTATTGCGCGCGGATATTCCGGTGATATCCCTCGTCTGACGGCGCTTATGAGAAAAGCAGCTGCGCATACGGGTTTTTCTGTTTTGCAGGTATTGCAGCCATGCGCTACTTTTAACCGTGTGTACACCCATGCATTCTTTCAAGAAAATACATATCAAGTTGATTCAGCGTACGATCCAACCAACAAGCAAGCTGCTTTTGCAAAAATCAATGAATGGGGCGAAAAACATATTCCTTTAGGAGTGCTTTATGTAGAGGGGCGTCCTTCGTACGAAGATCAGGTTCCTCAAATTAAAAAAGAAGCTTTGGTGCAAGCTCCACTTAAAAAAAGAAGTATTACAGACCTGTTAGCAAAGTACCAATAATATATGAAAAAAATTCTTATTATATACACAACCAATTCCGGCAGTACATTTGCGGCAGGTGAAATTATTACTGATGTGCTGTCAAAACAACATTCGGTTACGTTTCAAAATGTAAATGAATCAAAGCCAGATGACTATATTGGTTATGATTTGGTAATTCTTGGCTCGCCAAGCTGGAAGAGTAGGGGAGAAGAAGGCATGCCAACTGATGCCATGCTTAATTTTTTGGATATTTGGAAGACTAAAAATATTTCTAAGGTGCCGTTTGCCATATATGGCTGTGGTGATGCGGAGTTTGCGCATTTTTGCGGAGCGGTAGACTATTTAGAAAATTTTATTCATGAGGCAGGCGCAAAAACTATTACAGATTCGTTGCGTGTTAACAGTTTTTGGTTTGAGCTTGATAATGCTGTAGCGCAAACAAAAAAATGGGCGCAAAAACTTCTGGAAGTTCTGAAAAAATAATATTTATTTTTTTCCGCTGTGGAATTTTTTATGGATATCTCGCAGGTGCGGGTTGGTTACGTGCGTATAAATTTGCGTGGTAACGATATTTTTATGTCCAAGCAATTCTTGTACTGAGCGCATATCGGCGCCCTGTTTAAGAAGATCTGTGGCAAAACTGTGGCGTAATGTGTGCGGTGTTGCTTCAACCGGTAAGCCGGCCATGGTTGCATATTTGCGCATGAGCCGCTCTACTGAACGCGGAGTAAGGCGATGATCGTTGTCATCATCGTCCTTTTTGTAATTGATAAACAAAGGCAGCATCATATCTTTTCTGGTTTTTAAATACTGTGCCAGCCATTCAAGCGATCGGCTGGAAAAATATATAGTGCGAGTGGAACCGCCTTTACCGGAAATGGTCAGCTCTTGTTCAGTGATTTTTCCTTTAATAATATTTTGTACATCAAAACTGCGCAGGTTAAGAGCTGTGAGTTCGGAAACGCGCATACCGGTAGAAAATAATGTTTCCAAAATAGCTCTGTCCCGCAAGCCTTCGGGTTTGGATAAGTCCGGCATTTTCATTAGTTTCTCCACCTGATCAAAGTTTAAAAACTTAATAGCCTTGTCTTTATCGGTAAGTTTTGGCAGCTTAATTTTATCTGCCGGTAGCGAGACAATATCTTTTTCGGCAAAATAGGTGAGCAGGTTGCGTAAGGCAATTAGGTAGTAGTTCTGAGTGGTTTTTTTGGTATAGCGGCCTTTTGTGTCTTGTTTGCGCGATAAGTGCACTCGATAATCCCAAATATGTTCGGGGGTAAGCTCGTGCGGCTTAAGGCCGGCGATATTTTTTTCTTCCAACCAACGCTTAAACATCTTTAAAAAGTTATCGTAGTTGCGAGTAGTGGTAGGGGAAAGACCTTTTTCAATTTCACAGTATTCCAAAAAATGAGGGATATGAAATGTAATAGGGTTGTCAGATTTATGCATATATTGGTATAATTTACCTGAGCATAGCCATTATACCATATAATATTATGCGACGTTAAGAATATAAAATATAGTTTATTATGCTTAGAAAATTATTTGGAATAAGAGGAGAAATTGCCAAACCAGCTGTGCCGCAAGAAGTTAGGCCTGATGAGGAGGATAATTTTTCTGGAGAAGTTATTAATGCAGTATCTGAAGATTTACAAAAAGCTTTAGGTAAGGGTGCCGAAATATTATTTAAAAAATATGGATTTGAAAAAAAAGATATCGTACTTTTTAAGTACGGTGAAGAAGAAATAACCGGAACAGTTACAGATATATATACGTCTTTGCCTAAAAGTCCAAATAAAGAAACAGAGTATTTTATGACTATAATAGAAGGGGTGAATCCTAGGGGAGGCATAACTCGTTTTTGGCATCTCTCTCTAAAAGGTGTTTCGGAAAATCAATATCAAATTAGAAAAATCGGGAAAATATAAAGAAGCATTAAAATAGATGATTGATTTTGTAAAGCAGTGTTAACTATAGATGCTTAGTATAAAAAAAATACCATTATGAAGATGGTGTTTTTTATATTAAAGCATTAAAAGCAGATAGTAATATTTTGGCTAATTTAAGCCAAAATATATAGATTTGGCTAAGATTAGCCATTTTATGAGGGTGGGGAAGTGGCGTTGAATTTTTTATCTATATATAAAAGGATAAGTATCTAATGTTAAAAAACATTGAAAACAAAACTTCAATGGTTTTTTATTTATATTGACATTGACAACAGAGTAATTATTCTATAAAATTTTTGCACCGTTGGCTAAACCATTACGGAAAAGCTATAACGGTTCAGGAGGTTTCGTGTTGAAGAAAACTTTTGCACTCATCGTCGGTGCTCGGATCCAGGTACCTAGTGGCTTCACCAAGCGGTGCAACTACCATCGGGCCAAGAACTTCGACCCGAGGCGAAAGGGTGATCAGCCCATGATCGCCCGACTCGTCTTCGTCGAGGATGGAGCTGATGGCCCTTTCTATGGCTTCCAGAAGAAGCCTGCTGAGGGTGAGAAGCCCGCGTCGTCGCTTATCCTCTTCGTCCCGCCGCTCGTCGGTGGCGAGACGCTGGAGGTCGTGTGGGTGGACTCTGCTTGCGCCTGCGCCAAGGAGGTGTCGTCCGTCTAGTTCGTCCTTGGCAAGGCCAAAAAATTCATCAAGGAAGAATCCGCATGAAATTTGTTCGTGGGCCGCCAATTAAATGGCATGGGCACGACAAAAGCCGTTCGCACCCCTGCCTTAACTCCTTAAAAGGGATTTGAGGTAGGAGGATAAATTTGCGAGCGGTTTTTTGTTTGCTAGGAGTCCGATTTGTTAGCGCCACACTACTATAGTACGTCGCTTAATCTATGTTATACGACGTTATATAATACTATCCCCGAGAGAGGGTGCGCCTGATAAGAATGCTTAAGATGTTGTTTCAATTCTCTATTTCCAATATACTTTTTCACCAAAACGTAAATCTATATAACTAGTTGGTTTAATGGATGGCAATATTTTTTTAAAGGCATCTATTTGATTGGCTGTGTTGTTGCGCGGCTGTATAAATATATCCCAATTTTGGTCTGTGTTAATGGTTACTCCGGCATTAAGATTGTCTATAACAAAAAATTCTGGGGTAATACTCCCCCGCTGGCTTAATTCGTTATACCAATCAATTGTGGCGGCTATATATTGAGAAGGAAGTAAATTGGTAGAATTTTTTTCAACTTCAATATTACGGCTGTCATATATAATAGGATAATCTCCAAATTGTTTGGTTATTTTTCCGATGTTAGGCATGTGCGTAATGCTGGTAGTTGAAAAAAACGTACTTGAAGCAGAGTCTGGTGTAGAGGTGTTAAGAATAACATTTTGCTTTTTGACTATTTCAGAAGGCTCAACATCGGTGAGAAATTTTATAACTGTCCCCTGCTGGTCAAGTAAAAAATATTTTTTTCCATTATCATAGACAACTGAAGAAATCTTTTCTACTACATCCACTGATATTTTATGCGGAAAAGTTTTTTTGACCACAACAGTCTCAAAAGAAAAAGTCTTCAAAAGATCTTTTGTGAGTTTTGATTCAGTTATAAAGAAATAATTTCCCCATGGTAAAATCCCTTTTTTGTTTATATAGTTGGTATATATAAAGGAGTCTAGTTCTTGTTTGGTATTGTTTTTTAGACCACTGTATTCTATTTTCTGGATATGGAAATATGGTATATAGAGCAAGCATGCTAACCAGAAACTGGTTACGATAAAAAAAGACAGTACTTTTATATTAGGCCCTGTTCTCTTTTTTTCATCATGTCTCTGTTTAAATGGGTTAACTTTATAATGCGGTCCTGTTTCAATGGGCGTTACATTTTTTTGCTTTTTTTTAGCAAAAAACAACGAGAGTTTTTTTCTCCAGCTTACATGAGGTTTATATTTTTCAAATGCTCTTTCCGAATGCATGTGTTTCATAGCCGCGATGGAAATTTGTTATGCGGATTAAAAAAGCCCATGTATCGGCATGCTATTGGCGCATGGCTATAGATGAGAAATATTTAAGTATTTTTGCAACGCTTTTGGAATGCGCACACTTCCATCTTCTTGCTGCATGTTTTCAATCAATGCAATTGGAAAACGGCTCAAAACCACGGCCGTACCGTTTAAAGTATGCACAAATTCATTAGCACCATCTTCTTTTTTGTATTTGATATTTAATCTGCGAGATTGATAGTCGGTGCAGTTGCTGGTGCTGGTAATTTCTCCGTAATCGTTTTTCATTGTCATCCAAGCTTCGATATCAAATTTTCGATATGCCGGACCTCCCAGATCTCCGCTGGCAACATCGATTACACGGTATGGTATTTCTAGTCCGTCAACAATCTCTCGTTCCATAGCAAGCAATTCTTGATGCATAGCTTCGCTATCTTCTGGTTTACAGAATATAAACATTTCTAGTTTGGTAAATTGATGTACTCGGTACATGCCTTTGCTGGTTTTACCATATGCCCCTGCTTCAGTGCGGAAACAATGTGAGATGGCTGCGTATTTTTTAGGCCCGGATTGCAGATCCAGTATTTCGTTGGCATGATAACCACCCATAGTAATTTCAGCTGTGCCGATAAGGCTAAGATCTGTGTTTTCAATAGAATAGACTTGGGTTTCTGTGCCTCGTGGGTTAAAACCAATGCCTGATAAAATTTCATTTTTTGCCACATCAGGGGTTTCTACAAGTTCAAATCCATGGGCGCTTAGGATATCAATTCCATAGTTTAAGAGTGCTAAATTAAGGCGTACTAGATTATTTTTAGCAAAATAGAATTTAGAAGTTGCAACTTTAGCGCCTCGTTCAAAATCAACCATGTTTAATTCAGTAAGAATCTGTTCGTGATCTTTGGGAGAAAAAGAAAACTGAGGCGGGTTTCCATGTGTGGCCACAGTTACAAAATCTTCCTCTCCCCCAATAGGTGTGCTTGGGTGAGTGAGATTGGGAATGCGCATTAAAGCGTCTTTATATTTTTGCTCAATTTCAGCTGCCTTTGCCTCTAAAACAGCTATCTCATCCCCCATTTTACGCAATCGCGCAATGTCTTCCTCGCTCGGTTTTCCTTTTGACTGGCTTTTTCTTTGGGCGCGCAAATTATCTATAGATCCTTGGAGCTCTCTGCGTTCTTCGTCTATTGTTAACAGTCCCTCCACATCACATTCGGTATTGCGCTTTTTGCAGTTTTCTACAACCAAATCTTTATGTTCGCGAATAAATTTTATATCTAACATATATGTGTTGTTAGTCAATGTACTTTAGAATAATTTTCTTATTATTTTTTGTTTGAATAACTTTTTTGTTCAACGGAAGCAGGTCCATTTTTAGAGCCTGTTTATAGGTAAACCAGCCATAATCCGAGCTTTCCGCTTCAGCAAATTGCATTTTTCCTGATTTTATTTTACATACTGACATAAACAGGTGTACCTGATAATTTTCTTTTTTACTATGTATGGTTGTAGTTAAAATATCCGGAAGTTGTTCTAATTTTGTGACTGTAAAACCTGTTTCTTCTCTCACTTCGCGTATAGTAGTTTCATCAAATGTTTCTCCGTTCTCTACTCCCCCGCCCGGAAACTCCCATTTCCCGTTAAATTCAGGGCGCAGATCACGGCGTTTGGTAAGGAGCATTTTTCTATTCTTTACAATAATACCAGCAGCGCAGATGATTTGCTCTGGGCGATAATGTTTCATTAAAAAATATTTGAGCTGGTGTGTCATCTTGCCTCGATGGCTAATCATGTTTTTTTCCAAGGTAGTCATTTCTACAAAAGTTTTTTGGAGCGGCGGGTAATAAAAGATAGCGCTAAAAGCCAAGTGCTCATCAATTGGTTTTGAAAGTTTTGAGGAAATTAAGCCTTCTGTTTTACCGATAAAAATGTGGAACGTATCTGTTTCAGGATTATACAAACAGCCAGATGTTTCAAAATATGCTGTTCTTTTCTTTTCCGGAACCTGCTTAAGTTTTTTTAGCACTTTTTCTATTCTGGCAGCAGCAGTTGGAGCAAAACGCTTTGCTTTAACGCCGGGTGCGCCAGCTAAAGCGTCTATAAATAATCCGGTATCTTCGGCAACAGTCAGCAAACCTGTTTTTTTGCCGAAAAATCGCGCTTTTTCAAGTGCATTTTGCCAGGTTGTATCGTGTGGTTCAGGAACTTCTATGGTGTGTAATTTTAAATCACGCAAACTTACCGCAGAAAAATTAAGATCCGCAAGTTCGGCTGTTATTTCAGCGTATTTTCCCTGGTTAGTGGTGGCGATTAAAAGTTTTTGCATATATATTTATATTCTCCCTTCTTTTTTCCACTGTTCTTTTATCTTAGAGCTCTTAAATATCTCTGGCTTATATGCGTGCAATCTTACAATTGTTATTTTTTGCGGATTAATGTGTTCTGATAATTTATCTGTAAATGCCTCTTGATCATAGCCAAGAGCGATAATATCGGGGTTTTCTTCGGCAATAACTTTATATCGATCTTCTCCTAAATTTCCAAGCCGTACCTTATCTGCAATATTGAGCGCTTGTATATCCTGTACTCGTGTTTGTTCGCTAAAAATCGGAGGAACGCCTTTTACTTGGGTAGTGGTGTCGTTTCGAGAAACTACTACTGTAAGATGGTCGCCATACGATTTTGCTTCTCGCAGCATATGAATATGGCCGGCGTGCACAATATCAAAGGTTCCGAACACAAGCACTTTCTTCATATAATGAATTTATTCCTTTGTTTCTGACTTCTCTGGTTTTAAGGTTGGAAACAGGATTACTTCTTTTAGGTTTTGTGTATCCAAAAGAAGTTTAATCAAACGATCTATACCCATGCCAAGACCGGCGGTTGGCGGCATACCGTGCTTTAAGGCGGTGACGAAATCTTCATCAAAAGGCATACTCTCCTCATCTCCGGCTATCTGTAATCGCTCCTGTTCTTTAAAGCGCGATTCTTGGTCTAACGGATCGTTTAATTCTGAAAAACCGTTACAAAGTTCGTTGCCGCCTACACAAACAAGCTGCATGCGCTCAACATAGCGAGGGTTATCAGATTTTCTTTTAGCCAAAGGAGAAAGCTCCACTGGATGGTCAATCATGAAAATAGGATTGGTAATATATGGACGAGCATAGGTTTTGTAAATCTCATCTACCATTTTGCCGTAACCGGTTTGCGCGTCAACTCCTTCTATGTGCTGATCTTTTATTTTTGTATATAGAGATGACTGATCAGGAAATTCTTCGATATCAATTTTTGCGTATTGTTTTATAATTTCACGCATGGTATGGCGTGGGTATGGGGGTGTGAAATCAACTTCCGCACCTCCGATGTTCATACGCAAAGGCAGTCCTGCGCTGGTAATTATTTTTGGCAATAGATCTTCTATTAGATTCATGAGATCCCGGTAGTTTGCGTATGCCCAATAGAACTCAATTTGGGTAAATTCTGGATTATGATTGTTATCTATGCCTTCGTTGCGGAAACATTTTGCGATTTCATAGACTTTTTCAAAACCTCCCACGATTAAACGTTTAAGGTATAATTCGGGTGCAACCCGCAAATATAGCGGTATATCCAAGGCATTGTGGTGAGTGGTAAAAGGCTTGGCCAACGCGCCGCCATAGAGCGTTTGTAAGACTGGGGTCTCAACTTCAAAAAAACCTTTTGCGTCAAAATAATTTCTTATTTCTTTTACGATAACGCTTCTAATTTTTGCAATGCGCATGGATTCTTCGTTGGCGATCAAATCAAGATATCGTTGTCGGTAACGAATTTCAATATCAGTAAGGCCATGAAATTTTTCAGGTAATGGTAATAGCGATTTGCTTAGCAGAGTGTATTTTTTTACCAGCACCGTCAATTCTCCTTTATGGGTAATGAATAAATCACCAGTAACATGTAAAAAATCACCCAAATCAAAATATTTGATAAATAATTTATAGTTTTCTTTGCCCAGTTCTTTTTCTGAAAAAGCAACTTGAATTTTTCCGCTCGCGTCTTTAATGTGAGAAAAGCTAATTTTACCCATTTCACGCTTTGAAACTAGACGGCCAGCAATCGCCACGGTGGTTTGCTCTGGTTTTTGTAAAACCTCGGTAATTGAATCGTGGGGTTCGGTGGTGCTTGGAAACGGATTGATACCGGCAGAATGCAAATATTCTAATCTATCTAAGCGTACTTTATCCTCCCTAATATCGTTAGTCATATTTATTTCAATTCTAATATTTCGTAAATTTGTTTCCCTGATGGTGTAGTTACTGTTACCGACTCCCCTGTCTTATGGCCGATAAATGACATGCCAAGCGGAGATTCGTTGGAAATTTTACCTGCGAGCGGGTCTGCTTCTTGCGCGCCGACAATGGTAAAAGTTTTAGTCTTGTCTCCTGTTTTTACTATGATACGGCTTCCCATGCCTACAGATCCCTGTGTTTTGTCCGTCTCGGTTACTACTTCACAATGATGAACAAGATATTCTAGTTCTTGTTTTCGTCCCTGAGCCCAAGCCATCTCCTCTTTTGCCTGCTGATATTCGGCGTTCTCTGAAAGATCGCCATGTTGTTTTGCTTCGTCAATACGACTGGCTATGTCAGGTATTTTTTGATTTTTCAGGTGTTCTAATTCAGATTGCAAATCTTTCAAGCCCTGGGCAGTGATATATTGGCTTTTTTCTTCTATCATATATGCGTTTTTTATCAATATGTTATTGAAAAATTATATCACAAAAATTATTTGCTCGTAAAGGATTTTTGCCTATTTAAAGGTATTTCTTGCCCCACCACTGCAAGAAATCACGGGCTACAGGCAAAGCCGCGCTAGTACCCTCTTTTCCTTCTTCGACTAGCACAGTTACTACTATTTTAGGGTTTTCAAATGGCGCAAAAGAGGTAAACCAGGCATGGTTGTCCTTATTGGCGCTCCATTGAGCCGTACCCGTCTTGCCAGCGCTTGAAAAAGGCAGTGTTTTTAATAACTGGCAACTGCCATAACTAACGCATTCTTTCATGCCCTGCCGTACAATATTCATGTTTGTTTCTGATATTGGCACAGAGTATGTGGTAAATTGCAAATCTGTTTTAGTGTGCGTGCCAGGTTCTTCAATTTGTCCTGCAAGGTGGGGTTGCACAATATTTCGGCCGTTGGCAACAGCTGCAGTCCAAACTGCTGCTTGAATCGGAGTTACCAGCAAATCTCCTTGCCCGATAGAAAGGTTATAAGTATCGCCGACAAACCAAGTTTCTTTTTTTGTCTCTTGCTTCCAGTCTTTGCTCGGTAAAAAACCAGGCCGCTCACCTGTCAAATCAATGTTAGTTTTTTTTGCAATGCCAAACGATTGCATATATTTAACAATGCGATCTACGCCTAAACCAACAAAATTTTTATATCCGCCGCCTGCATAATAGAAAAAAGTATTGACTGACCAAGCAATAGCTTTGGTAACATTGGTAATGCCGTGACCTCCCGCCTTCCAGTCTTTAAAAGTTCTATCCCCTAACTGCAGTCCGCCTGTACTCAAAAACGTTGTGTTTTGACTGACAACTTTTTCTTGTAATGCTGCCGCGGCAACAATAAGTTTGATAATAGACCCGGATGGATAGGTGCCGCCCACAGCTCTGTTAAAAAGCGGGTTATCCGGGTTGTCGCGGTATGTTTGGTACTTTTCTTGAGAAATACCACCAGAAAAATCATTATTATTAAAAGATGGCAAGCTTACCATGGCCAAAACTGAACCATCGCGCGGATCCATAGCAATAGCTGCGCCTCTAGTGCGATTTGTTTTAAGAAGCATTGCCTTAAGCAATTCTTCAAGCTTAGCCTGCGCTTCTAAATCAACAGTTAGCACAACATTTTTTCCCGGTTGAGGCGGATCTTCTGCTAATACGCTCTGTTCTTGTCCGGTGGCATTTACTTCTACTTTTTTTAAACCGTATTTACCTCGTAAATAACTTTCGTATGTTTTTTCCAAACCGGTTTTACCAATGTTATCAAATGGAAGATAGTCATTATTTTTACCCAAAGCTTCTATTTCTACATCGTTCAGTTTTCCCAAGTAGCCTAATAAGTGAGAAATGCTTAAATTGTTATGCGTGGTTTCGTTTCCAGACACATACTTTCTTTTGCTGCCCTTCTCTATTGATATGCCGGGCAGCTGTGCGCTTTGAATATATAACTGCAAAGCAGTTTCGTAATCAAGATTTTCCTTTATAACAAGCGAAGCATAACTGTATGAACTGTATTTCGCTAACAGAGTGGTAATTTGCTCTTTTGACACACCGCTTAAGGCCACAGCCTTATCTATCACAGCTTCTCTTTTGCCAAGATTGCGCGGCAAATCTTGAGGAATAAGTGTTAAAGAGAAATTAGGCACATTTTCTACCAATTCATTATGAAAACGGTCGTAGATAATACCGCGCTCAGAAAGAATCGGACGTAAGCGTATACGATTTCCTTCGGCAAGTTCGTGGTATTTGCCGCCTTTTAAAATTTGCAAATAAAATGTTTTGCCAAATAAAATTGACAGGCCTAAAAGCACTACCACTCCCATGATATAAATATTTTTTTTTGCAATACTGGTTCCGAGATAATTTCTGGTTTGGGCGATTGCAGGCTGTTTGCCAACTGCTTGTTCAAAATTAAAAGAATCCTCAATCCAAGTGCGGCTATATTTGCCTTCCAGGTCGCCTTTTTTTTGTTTTTCTTCAGAAATGTTAAAAAGTTTTTCCATAATAGATTGATGTTTTACGGGAGGAAAAACGAGAGCGTCCAGCTAGCTTAACATACAACAAATAAACTACGAAGGTCAAAGTAGAAGTTAGCAACACTTCCCAGCCGGCATCCGCTATAATTTCTTTGTAGGGTAAATTTTCCAATCCTAAGAAATAATTATTTATAGTGAGACATGCTAGAAAGATGCCGCGGTACAAACTCATGCCCATAAGTACTGAGAAAAAAATCATATAAAATGATCTGTTGGAAAAAATATTGAATTGCAGCCAATGCATTATAAGCAAGCTTGATAGGAGAGAAAATGTGTTTAGTCCAAACGGAGTGCTGCCAAACAGTTCTGCAATATATGACGTGCATAATGCGAGAAGAATTATTTTTCGGTCAGTGCTAATACTTAAAGATAGCGCTAAGATACTAAAAATGACATGCAGGTGGTTATACGGATATGGCAAAAAATTAATTACAAAAATATGTCCGACAAGTATGCTTATCATGTAAACAATAAATAGCAGGATGGACGCAAGTGACCGCATATGACCATTATAATGATGTAAGTACGCTCACAACAGTTATTTTTGATAGATCTGCAGCCGAGGTAAGCACTGCTTGTTGGAAAGGCTGGTACGCTTCGTTTTCGGCTACGGCCACTTCCCCTATTAATAACCCTCGAGGAATCGTCTTTTCTAATCCAGAAGTGATTATCTTGTCGCCAATAAGCACGGTTTCATTGCGGGGTATAAAATTCATTTTTATACTTAACCCGTAACCGCCTTCAACCACGCCTAAGCTTTTATCTTTATTAAGAATGGTGGCGGCAATTTTGCTCTGATTATCATTTATAAGACGAACCATGGAAAAGTTTTTTTCCACTTTTGCCACTACTCCAACCAATAATCCTGACCCTGCAATTACCGGCTGGCCGGGTTTTATATCGGATTGCTCTCCGATATTAATAATAATCATTTTTTCCAAACTATCAGTATTTCTTCCGACCACCTCCGCGGTTATTTTTGAAAAAGTACGCTGATTAAAAAAATTAAGCTGAGAGCGAAGTTCTTCATTCTCCGCTTCAAGATTTTTTAAACGGCCATTCTCCGCTTCAAGATTTTGATTTTCAGCGCGACAAGCGTTATATCCTTCAACAATACGGTCTTTATCCGTGAGAAACGATAATGAATCTTGCGTTGAAATGCGCCATTTTGTGATGGTGGTTGAGATAGGAACTATAATTGACTGAACAGGAAATTCAATAAAACGAAGCCAGCCAAGAAAATGAAGCGCAACCATCAATATCAAAAGAAAAAATAAAAAAAAGTAATTTTTTGTCTTGAGCGGGAGCATATATCGTCCAATTATTTTTTATTCTGATTTTTTACGGAAATTTCACCAAGAAGTTCATTTTCGTCAAGCAAAATTCCGGCACCGCGCACGACAGAAGTTAGCGGATCGTCAGCGATTCGCACTGGAATTTCTATGGCCCTGGTGATAAGCTGGTCAAAACCGCGCAATAGCGCTCCTCCTCCAGAGAGTACGATGCCTCGCTCGTGAATATCCGCCACTAATTCCGGGGGTGTAATTTCTAGCACGCCTTTAATGTTTTCAATAATTGTGCGCAATGATTTTGCGATTGCTTCTCGAACTTGAGAATCATCAATCATGACTTCTTTTGGCAGGCCGGTTACCAGGTCGCGTCCACGCATTGGGAAAATCATGGGTTCTGCTAGTTCAATTGCTGAACCGATTTTAATTTTGATTTCTTCAGCTTGTTTTTCACCAAGCAATAAATTAAATTTTTCGCGCGCGTATTGCATGATGTTGCGATTAAGCTCGTCGCCAGCTACCGGAATAGATCTCCATGTCACAATTCCGCTTAAAGAAATAACTGCAATCTCAGTTGTCCCGCCTCCAATCTCAACAATAAAATTACCGACTGGTTCTCGGATAGGCATGCGCGCCCCGATCGCCGCAGCCATTGGTTCTTGAATAACGATTACTTCGCGAGCGCCGGCATTTGTGGCAGCATCGTGAATAGCTTTCATCTCAACTTCAGTAATTTCAAGAGGCGCGCCGATTACTACGCGCGGACGAGTCATGAAATTCATGTTATCTTCATATACTTTATCAATAAAGTATTTCAACATTTTTTCGGTAACTTCAAAATCGGAAATAATGCCATTGATGAGCGGGCGTGTGGTAACGATGTGAGGCGGTGTTTTGCCAAGCATTTCTTTGGCTTCGTTTCCCACGGCTAAAATCTGTTCGGTCTTTATATTTACCGCTACGACACTTGGTTCGTTAATTACTATTCCCCTGCCCTTTACATATACAAGTGTATTTGCGGTTCCCAAATCAATACCAATATCTTTTCTGAATTTTTCAAGCACTTTTTCAAACATATATTTATCCAATAATTTCCCGATTATTATATTTTCTATTTGTAAAGATAATGCCTTCTATGAGGCTGAAAAATACTATTAGAATTATGGCGCTCCACCATTTTAGCAAATTGGTTTGCAACAGGATTAATCCAGAAATGATTGTCAGAGCGATTAGGGTGCCTTGGCGAAATGTTGATTTAACATGATGAAATACTACTTCGTCTTTTTTAAGAATCATTTTTTTAATTAAAAATCCGATTACTGAACATGTGCCGGTGAGGGCTAAAAATAGGCTGGTATAAAAAAACAGAAAACCAAAAAAACCGGCTTGAGTAGGGTCGATATTATCCAGGACAAATATCCACGCCGCCCAGCACACTAAAGCGCCTAGAGACATTAAAATAAGATAGTAGCGCAAACTCATACTAGGGTTTTGGTTCCTCCTTAATCATATAGCTTAACGTGTGGTATTTTAACTGTAATTAGCTGCTTTGGCAAGGTTAAATTTATTAGATCAAATATCGTATTTTTTCAACCGCCTTACCCTCTAGTTTTTTGTTGATTTCTGCTATAATTTGTCGTTCGTTAAGCTTAATTTCTTGGGCGGTTACAGAGCTCAAGCAGGTAATGGCAATAGTTTTGTCTTTATAGTAGATTGCCTGAGCGAATTTGGCTGCGCCTGCGCCACATAAGGCAATGATGGCCTCGTTGGCTTTGGCTACCACCATGGTCGCTGTAATTTGCTTGCCAGCCGGCATAACCGGCATCTGTTTTTTTAAAATTTCTCCAAGTGATTTCATCATAGTTGCGGTATTATGCGTTAAGCCCTAAATTGACAGATATCTCTAAAATCACAGTTTTTGCAAACATGTGGATTAGGCGTAGCGTTAAAATTGCGCGCGTTAATATTTGAAACAGTGGCAACAATTTTTTCTTTAAGTTTTTCAATTTCTTTTTCATTGCCTAAAAAAGATATTTTAGCATTATCGTTTAAATAAAAATACGTCAGTTTGCGCGGCATGCCAATAGTATTATATTCAGGAAGTTCATTGAGTGCGATCTGATAAATAAGCAGCTGATCTTTATCTTCGCCTTCTACTTTTTCTTTGGCGGTGCCTGTTTTATAATCAATTATTTCTAGACTGCCATCAGGCAGCTGATCAATTCTGTCTATACGGCCATGCACCAGATATTCTCCAACTTTAATTTTAAACCACCCCTCCAAAGCAACAGGAATTGTCCAGTTATCCTCTTCGGATTTATAAAATGCCCGTAAAATTTCTTTGCCTAAGGCATAATATTCTTCTCGCTGAGCTTTAGTTTTATACCAATCCTCTATCCATGATTGATCATACATTTGTAAGAGCTCCTCTAGAGTCGGAACTGCTACGCCATTTGATGATTTTTCTTTTTGTTCTGTAGGCGCAAATAGCGAAGCTTGCGTAGATCTGTTCAGCTCTTGGACTCGTTCATAAAATTTTTGCATTGTGCTGTGCATGCTTTGGCCAAAACTAAAACTAGCGCTTCCTTTTGTTGGAATCCTCAAAATATGCGCCAATTTATATTGGTACGGACAGGTGCGATAAGCTTTTATTTGTGAAAAAGAAAATACTTTTGGCAATTCATATATAAAATCCGCTTGATTTTTGGTTTTTTCCGGTTGGGAAATTTGCAGAATTGATTCTTCGGCGCTATGATTTGTTGAAGCAGAAAAATGTATTTCACTTAAGAAACGAGATATTTTTTTGGCTCTGGCTCCCCCATAATCTTCGGAGCTTAGCAAAAATAATCGTTCCTGAGCGCGAGTAAGGGCAACATAAAACAAGCGTCTCTCTTCTTGGTAGTGGCTATCTCCTTCGGGAATTTGCTCTTTAACAAGTTCGGGAGGAACCTCTATAGGTTCGGCGCGCCGTCTGGCGGGGAAACGCTCTTCAACCATGTTTACAACAAATACATATTTAAATTCCAACCCTTTTGACTTGTGCACGGTTATGATTCGCACTGAATCTGAAAGGTCGCTTGGCTGGTACATGGCACCCAAATCTCCTGATTCCATTATAAACTGAATATGCTCTAAAAAGTTTGCCACCCGAGCTCCAGGTACAGAATTTTCATACGCGCTCACTTGTTCAAAAAATTCCTTAAGCTGATAAATCTGGTTGATAATTTCGCGATTTTGTTTTAGTTCTTCTTGAGTTAGGTATTCCAGCAAACTGGACTCTTGCAAGAATTGAAATAGAACCGTGCTGGGTTTTTCTTTTTTGGCATGTTCTAAGCCGCTGTGGATAATAGTAATCAGCTTTGAAGCGACGGACTGGCCGTGTTCTGACAAGCCAAACTCAGCTGATTTTTTAAGCGCTTCGTAATATGAAATGCTTTTTTTCTTAGCGTGAAATGTTATTTTTTGAACATCATGTTCATCTAGTTGCCAAAGCGGCATAAGAAGCAGCCGGTAAATGGCAGTGGATTCGCGGTAATTATCCAGCAGTTTGAAAAAATTTATACAGTCTAAAATCAGTGGCTGTTTATATAATCCGGAGGCGGCTAAAAATTCATATGGAATATTTGTTTTTTCAAACGCATTAATAAACGGCTCGCTATGGCTGTTAGCTCGCACCAAAATAGCAAAATCACTCCAGCGTACGTTGGGGTTGCTATCTTTTATTTTTTTAATCTCCTCAATGACCGCTCGTGTTTCTTGGTCAATAGTTTGGCAGTGAATATGTACAACAGCTGGCCCAGATGCTCCGGCGGCAGGCTTGGCGCTTTTAAGCTGTTTATTTACATTAAGTTTTATTTCCAATCTGTCCGGGTTGTTATACTGAATAAGAGTATACGCATAATCAAGTATTTCTTGATTAGAACGGTAATTTTCGTTGAGCACGATTTCTTTTGCTTGAGGAAAATCATCTTTAAAACGCAATATATTAGATACGGAAGCGCCGCGAAAAGCGTAAATACTTTGATCGTCATCCCCTACCACTGTGAGCTGGGCTTGTTTACCGGCTAGCATTTTAACCATCTGATATTGAGCCCAATTTACATCTTGAAATTCATCTATGAGAATATGTGTAAATCGTTTTTGCAATGCTTGCAGTACTGTAGGGCGTTCTTTTAATAATTTTATCGTGTAGAAAATAAGATCAGCAAAATCAAGGCTATTATGATCGAGTAATAGTTGATTGTAGGCATGGTAGGCGTTGGCCACTTCGGTTAGACGCGCGAATTCGGGCAGTTCTACGGAATCTGTGTCCGCTTGTTTTTTTTCAGCATATCGCATGTAATCTTCGGGTGAAATAAGCTCATCTTTGCATTTTTGAAAATGAGAAATGAGCGCGTGGATATGGCTGGTTGGGTTGCCCAAAGGCCGATAGTAATCAAGGTTAAATCGATCTAGGTTTTTTCGAACCAGCATCCATGCGTCAGCTTCGGTTAACAGAGTAAATGAGGTGCCTAGTCCAATATGCAGCGCAAACTCCTCCAAAATTTTTTGACAAAAAGAATGAAAAGTTGAAATGTGAAGCTCAACATAGCCAGAATCAATATTGGCGTCAACTCGTTCCTGCATTTCGGCTGCAGCTTTCTCGGTAAAAGTGAGAGCTAGAACTTCTGAAGTGCGCGCTCGCTTGCTCTTAAGAATATGGGTAATTTTTTCTGTAATAACCGTAGTTTTTCCGGTGCCCGCTCCAGCCACAATAATGAGCGGTCCGTCAAAGTAAGACACCGCTTGTTGTTGCGCCTGGTTAAGGATGCGTTGGGTCATAGCGCCAATTATAATAAAAACAGCCTTTTTGGCTGTATTTATTATAATTGATGATATCTTGTTTGGCAACGGCTTACCCTTGCTTGTCTACACATTCGCAACCACACGTTTCTTCACATTGGCAGCAAGATACACAGATGCTTTCATCGCATAGGCAGGCCATGTCTGAATCTTCTAAGTGTGTTCGGCATTTTTGGCATTTTTCCATAGTAATATATAGATATTATTGTTGGTTTATAGAAATAGCACGATATTTTTTTGCAACTTTTAATTTATTTGTTTCGCGATCTATGGCAGCTTGCAACCTGGCAAAGTCTGCATTCTCAGAATTTTTTAGTTTTTCCATCTGTTCCAGCGCTTTTTTATGAGCTGCTTCGGTTTGAGCAAGATCAATTTCTGCTGAGCGTTCAGCGTGATCGGCTAAAACCACTATTTCCTCTTTACCTCGGACTTCTAAAAACCCTCCAGATACGGCCATACTCTGGTCTCCGGAAGCATCTTTGAAGCGCATTTCCCCTGCTTTTAGAACCGAAATGAGAGGTATGTGGTGAGGCAAAATAGTTACTTCGCCTTCTGTAGTTGGAACAGAAATCTGAAAAACTTCATTTTGATATACTGTCTTTTCCGGTGTGACAATTTTTAATTTAAGCATATATGTTTATAATTACTAGACCTGAGCAGAAAAACAAATTTTCTTTCTCAAATGTCGATGTAATTTCAAGCGCAGAACGATTATTTTACTTCGTCAATTGAACCTTTCATATAGAAAGCCTGCTCTGATTTTTCGTCATGCTTGCCATCCAAAATTTCTCTAAAGCCGCGAATAGTGTCTGTTAATTTTACATATTTACCCTCAGTACCGGTAAATGTTTCAGCTACGAAGAATGGTTGAGACAAGAATTTCTGCAGTTTGCGAGCGCGCATAACTGTTAACTTATCTTCATCTGATAATTCTTCCATGCCCAAGATCGCGATAGTATCTTGCAAGTCTTTATATTTCTGTAAAACACGCTGGACTTCACGAGCAGTGCGATAATGTTCTTCACCTACGATTAATGGATCCAAAATTGTTGAGTTTGAGTCTAGAGGGTCAACAGCCGGATAGATTCCTAATTCTGATAAAGAGCGGTTAAGCACAACGGTAGAATCCAAGTGGGCGAAAGTTGTGGCTGGAGCTGGGTCAGTTAAGTCGTCAGCTGGCACATATACAGCTTGCACAGAAGTGATAGAGCCCTTTTCTGTACTGGTAATACGTTCTTGAAGCGCGCCCATTTCGGTTGCCAAAGTTGGTTGGTAACCTACAGCGGATGGCATACGGCCAAGCAATGCAGATACTTCAGAGCCAGCCTGTGTGAAGCGGAAAATATTGTCTACGAACAAGAGAAGATCTTTGCCTTCTTCGTCGCGGAAGTATTCAGCCATGGATAGCGCGGTAAGGGCTACGCGAGCGCGAGCACCCGGTGGTTCGTTCATCTGCCCAAAGACCAAAGCTGTTTTTTCCAACACGCCAGATTCTTTCATTTCTCGATATAAATCATTACCTTCACGGCTGCGTTCACCTACGCCGGCAAACACTGAATAACCGCTATGTTCTTGCGCGATATTGCGAATAAGTTCTTGGATAACGACGGTTTTTCCTACACCCGCACCGCCAAACAAACCGATTTTACCGCCTTTAAGGAAGGGGCAGATCAAGTCAATGACTTTGATACCGGTTTCCAGTACTTCGTATTTTGTAGATTGCTGTTTAAATGATGGAGCCGGGCGGTGAATTGGGTACTCTTTGTTTGTTTTTACTTCGCCTTTTCCATCTATAGCAGTACCGGTTACGCTAAACATTCTGCCTAATGTGCTTGGTCCAACTGGTACAGAGATTGGTTTGCCGGTATCAGAAACCTCTTCATCTCTCTGCAAACCATCGGTAGTACTCATAGCAATGGTGCGCACGGTGTTTGAACCAAGATGCTGCTGCACTTCTAAAGTCAACATTGAGCCATCTGGCATTTTTGTTTCCAAGGCGTTAAAAATTGCAGGTAGATGTTCTGGAAAATGCACATCCACCACCACGCCGATAATTTGGGATATTTTTCCTTTATTCATAGCGGTTAATTAAATGTATTATTAGTAAGATTATTCCAACGCAGCCGCTCCGCCGGCAATCTCCGCAATTTCTTGGGTAATACCTGCTTGTCTGGCCTTGTTAAATGTTAGATTAAGCTCATTTATCATATCTTTCGCGGCTTCACTGGCATTTTTCATGGCTACCATACGGCTACTGTGTTCGCTGGCCGAAGACTCAAGCAGTGTTTGGTATACTTGTGTTTCAACTAAGCGAGGCAAAATTACTTGCAAGACCTCGGTTTTATTTGGCTCAAAAAGATAGTCATTTAATTTTGTTTGTAAATTTGTGTTACCTTGCCCGGAAAGATCTTTTAGTTCGGAAATAGTTGCTTCCAAATCTCGCTCTGAAACCGGTAATACTTGGCGCAAGCGCGCAGTTTGCGATAAAGCTGACTTGAAATCCGTATAGGCCACTACAACTTTATCGTATTTCTTTTCTTCGTACGCGCGTATTACCATTTTTGCAATTGGTAAAGCATTTTCAAAAGTCGGTGTGTCGCTCATGTCGCTAAAGGCGGCAATGAGGTTGTATCCCATTTTTTTGGCAAAATCAGCACCTTTTTTGCCAATTCCTATCACGTCTATGGAGATATTATCATGCGGGTTAATTTCTTTTCCGTCTGCAAATTGAACAGCAATCTTTTTTGGATTGTTCATTTGAGCAGCGGTTTTTTTGATTATGTTGGCATTAAAACTGCCGCAAAGACCTCTGTTTGAAGTAATCATTATTACCAACATTTTTTCTACCGGACGAGTTTCCAAAAGAGGGGCTTGAGTTTTTTGCATCTTTGAAAGCTGCACCAAAAGTTCCCATGCTACACTGGCGTAGGCGCGCGTATCCAAAGCAGCGTTTACGGCTTTGCGCATTTTGGCGGCTGCAATCATTTCCATAGCTTTGGTAATTTTTTTAGTGCTGCTAATGGATTTTATGCGGCGTTTGATTACTTTTGTGTTAATTGCCATATTTAATTTGACTAAGCAGAATACATTACGTTAACTTTTCAAACTATTTTTTAAACTGCCCGCATGCTTCTTTTAATTCTTTTTCAATTTCTTCATTCCATTCCCCTGCTTCAATTTTTTCTAAAAGCAGAGCTTTGGAAGTGTCAAGGAACGCGTGGAAATCATTTTCCCATTGTCTTATATCTTTTACAGCCACATGGTTTGTAAATCCGTTACTGACTGCGTAAATAACCGCTACCTGGTGGGCAACCGACATTGGTTCGTATTGAGGCTGTTTGAGAACTTCTACCAAGCGCTGACCCAAATCAATTTGATTCTTGGTTTCCGCATCTAAATCAGAAGAAAATTGCGCAAATGCTTCCATTTCACGGAATTGAGCCATAGCCAATTTTAATTTACCAGCAACTTTTTTCATTGGTTTGATCTGAGCATCACCACCGACGCGGGACACGGAGATACCAACGTTTAAAGCAGGACGAATACCTTTATAGAACAGATCTGTTTCCAAGAAAATCTGACCGTCGGTAATGGAAATTACGTTGGTAGGAATATATGCGGTAACGTCACCGGCTTGAGTTTCAATAATAGGAAGCGCGGTAATTGAGCCTCCGCCGAATTCTTTGTTGCGGCGGCAAGCGCGTTCTAATAAGCGAGAATGTAAGTAGAACACATCACCCGGATAGGCTTCACGGCCTGGAGGTCTGCGGAGCAAAAGAGAAATTTCACGATAAGCCCAAGCTTGCTTGGAAAGATCGTCATAGACACATAACACATCTTTGCCTTTGTCCATGAAGTATTCAGCCATAGATACGCCAGCGTATGGAGCGATATATGAAAGCGCAGCTGGCTGTGAAGCGCCGGCGACAACTACGATAGTGTAATCCATTGCGCCAGTTTCTTTAAGTTTGGCCACAATACGAGCAATTTTTGATTCTTTCTGACCGATGGCTACGTATACACAAATGACATCTTTGCCTTTTTGATTGATGATAGTGTCAATGGCTACAGCAGTTTTACCAGTTTGGCGGTCGCCGATAATAAGCTCGCGCTGGCCGCGGCCAACTGGAATAAGCGCATCAATAGCTTTAATACCAGTCTGTAAAGGTTGGTTTACTCTTTCGCGAGTCATTACACCCGGAGCAATTTTTTCAATTGGATAAAATGTTTTGGTTTTAATATCCTTACCTCCGTCAATTGCCTGGCCAAGCGGATTAACAACACGGCCTACTAACTCTTCGCCAACTGGTACGGACAAAATACGGTTCGTTCGTTTTACGGTATCCCCTTCCTTGATGTGCTTATATTCACCAAGCAATACGCAGCCAACAGTTTCTTCTTCCAAGTTTAATGCCAAACCATAGGTAATATTTTCACCGCTGCCGAACTCAAGCATTTCACTCGCTTGGCATTTGCCCAAACCAGAAAGGCGCGCGATACCATCGCCTACTTCTATTACTTTTCCGACTTCTTCCATTTCTGCTTCTTTTTGAAACAGAGAAATATTTTTCTTTATCTCTTCAATGATATTATTTGTGGACATACGGATTTTAATTATGCTTGTAAGGTTTTCTTTAATTTATTAAGTTGAGTTTGCACGCTCGCGTCGTATACGCTGTCTTCTATCTTTATCTTTATTCCGCCGAGCAGTTTTGGGTTTATGGCATGTTCTATTTCAACTTTATTGCCAAATTTTTTCTTTATTTGCTGGATAACCTGATCGGATATTGATTGCGCTGTCTCCAACTCTACTGTGGTAATACCCGATTGTTTTTTTGAATAGGCAATAAATTCATCTAGGATATAATTTATTTTTTTTAGCCTGTTATTTTTTTGCAGTACAAGTAAAAACTGTTTTACAATTTCAGGTAAAGCAGATTGCGGGGCGTGTTCCGTAACCTCGTATAACGCTTTGGCAAATTGTATATTGCTTTGTTTTGCCATAAAATTAGTTCATTTTTTTAATCGCTTCTTCGATTATCTTATTGTCTTTTTCAACGCTTAGGCTGGAGCCGATAATTTTTTCCGCAGCAGAAACAATAACAGCCGCTGCCTGTTCTTTAATTTCACGAATAGATTCGTCGCGTTCGCTTTTAATATTCTTGCGCGCAGTTTCGACTAATGCTTCAATTTCTTTGCGTGTTTTTTCTTTTGCCGCTTCGGCAACCAGCACAGATTCTTGCTGAGCCTTTTCAATAATTTTATTGGCATCAACTTTTGCCTGGTCAATTTTTTCCTGGTATTTTCGCTCGCTCATACCAAGATTGGTTTCAATTTTTTTTGCATTATCAATACTGTCATCAATCATTTTTTGGCGTTCAGCCATTTTCTTGGTAAGTGGTTTTAAAATTAAAAACCAAACAATTGATGCTACTAATGCAAAGTTGATAAGTTGAAAAATAAACAAAGTGCTGTTGATTCCGAGCGAGCTTAACACTGTTTCATCAGCGGCGGCTGTTTCGGTGGCGCGAACGGCTGTTTTGGATGCGTATGCAATTTCTGTAAACATAAATATTTTGTATTAAATAACTCCATGCAATTTGACCTGCCAAAATGACAGATCAAATTGATCAAATTACTTCAAAGTAAATACAACCACGAGGGCGTAAATAGCGATAGCTTCAGCGAAAGCTGCGCCAAGAAGCATCGGTACGAATAATTTATCTGAAGCTTCTGGATTGCGTCCAATAGCTTCCATAGCTTTTGAAACCAAGCTGCCGATGGCCAATGCTGGTGCCAAACCGCCGATGGCCATAGTTAAACCTTTGGCCAATGTTACAATGGATTCATGATCCATATGTTTGCCTTTCTGATATTGACGCCGGTCGAGGGGGTTGGGAATTTTACCTCGCGGGCAATATCTTAAATTAATTAATATTTCAGCTTGTTATAAAATAACAGGCTAAAAAAAGGAATTAATGTTTTTCTTCGTGAGAGCCATGCGGTTTGGTGGTCATAACTGTTAAGTATACGAGCGTAAGCATGGTGAATACGCTGGCCTGGATAAGTCCAACTAAAATTTCTAACATCATAAATGGCGCAGGGACAAACGCTGCGGCGATACTGCTAATAACAGAGATTAGAACTTCACCGGCAAAAATATTTCCGAATAATCTGAGTGATAACGAAAGAACCTTGGCCATTTCGCTGACGATTTCAATAAGACCGACTGCCAGTTCAATGACTGCGGTGAAAATAGCCACAGGTCCTTTTGTTAAACTTTTAACAAAAGTGCCGATCTGAATAAATTTATTTATATGAGTAAAAAATCCAACACTAAACAATCCAAAAATATGCGAAGAAATTACTGATACTAAGGCCATGGCGACGGTTAAATTCAGATCGGTGTTGGCTGGGCGAAGCAAAGGAGCTTCTCCGGCAATAATACTGCCTGTTCCGGGAAGCAGGCCAAGCCAGTTGGATAATAGGATGAAGAAAAAGATAGAACCGACAATCGGCAAAAACTGCATGGTTTTTTTACGATCCCCTGTTACTTGGTCAAAATAAACAAATAATTTTTCCAAAAAAAACTCAATGAAGTTTTGAGTTTTTCCTGGTTTTAATTTTATTTTTTTTCGTAGAGATAAACCGATGAGTAAAAAAATCAAGAGCGCCAACCATGTATTGATTATGGTGTTAGTAATAGGCAATTTTCCAATATGAAATAATGTTTCCGGAGCAAGGGTTGGGATATGTGATTCCATAGTAAGGCAATGCTGCTAAAAATTATTTTTTTCTGAAATATCTTTATTTATTCTGCTTGCGTCATTGAGTGTTTTGTATTCCGCTCCATATCTCTTGGCTTTTTGGTGTATTATTTTTGCTGAAATGCAAGCCGAGATAATGAAGGCCAAAATTGTTAACCAGGGCCCAGTGTTATATTTCTTATCAAAATATTGACCGATGAGAACAAATACTACTACCGGTATGGCAATAGAAGCGCCAAAATCCCCTACTATCTTTAGGCCGAGAATTTGATAGTCTCGACTTGTTGGTTTGGGTGATTGTGAATCTTGCATACCTAAGAAACAAATGACGCGATTATTTTACATATATTTCTTGACAAAGTCAAGGATTTTGAAAAATCTACCCCCATATATTGACCAGAGGCAGTTTTTTTGCTAGTTTCAAGATAATCTGTTCTGGCCAGTGATGGCTTTGAATGGTAAAACCCTACCAAAAACCCGCAACAATGCGAGGGAGTATGCTGGAAAAAATTCTGAAGACTTTTCGTGGTTACGGTTTGGAGGCCAGTGTTCGCTCCGCTCAAGAAGGTGGTGCAGCGCAAATCCTGATTGGGGAAATTACCCCTCCCGAATGGAGTTGTCTGATTGAAATTGAGTTCTTGAGCTCAGAATCTGCTGGCATTCCACAACCCCCTGGAGAGGCTAGGATCGGGTGTAAGATCTTGGAAGGCCCTAAAAAGGGCAAGATCTTTAGCCTGACTACGCTTTTGGAAGGTGGTTCAATGGGCATTTGGCAAATCTTGCGAGGTGAAGGTCTGCCTGATGCTAGTCGGATCAGGACTGCATGCTTGCGCCAGGTGCTTGGTGGCAAATAGGGTTGGGTGCTTCGGTGAACAAGGGTTCACGGGCACCCACAAGACAAAAAAAGCTTTGAAAGTCAAGGCTTTTTTTGTTTAAACAGAGCTAAAATTGCTTATTTTAGCCAAAAATGTAACTTTTAAACCTATTATGGGTATATATCTATTGACAAAATAGCAAAATAGCTATATATTGAGTTGTTCTTTAACAATGAGTAGTCAAGGGGAAAAAGAGCGGTAATTTAACGCTTTTTCTCCCCTTAGGTTACTTTAACCCGATCCCGCGCGCACCCAAGGGGATGCACGCATCTTCAGTTTGAGGAGAAAAGATAAAGATGGAAGACATCGATCTAGAACTGGACTGGTTTGTTGATGCGGCTCTCGACGATGAGATGCCGCGTGCGAGAAGTGGCGATTTTGTCACTTTCTCTGCGGAAAAGAAGCCTACCCCTCTGCACTCTCCCCCTTCGCCTCCGGCAATGGTGGTGATCGAAATGGAGGCGGAGGAGCCTCCGATCGACGATCTCTGGGGTGATGACTGGGGGGAGACAACGGTGGTGGATGTGGGAACGGTGGTGGTGGCCCGGGAGGTCAATGGCCGGCGGGTTCCTGCGGGCGATCAGCCAGTCATCGGCTGAATGCTTCAGACCAATTAACATGTTCGCCGTCACGAGTCGCTTTATAGATAATTATATTGTCTACAAAGCGATGACGGCGAACTTCGTTAAAGAACAAACATAACAAAAAACTACGCTTAAAGGCGTGGTTTTTTGTTTGGTTTAGGTATTGACTTTTTTGGTAAAATATGATATATGGGATACATGCTCATGTGGCCAAATACCATGAAAGACTGGGCGCTCTTCTTCCTCTGCCTCATCAAGGGAAGGTAGAAGAACCCGGCATGACAAAGTGGACCAGCTTTTCCAAGGCTGCTCCGACCGCATCAATCTAGTGCTGTACCATACAGCCAGAAAGATTGGTGCGGGTTTTTTGCTTTTAAGCGATTTTATGGCTATTTACTTCTCTATCTTGGTTGTGCTACGGTAGAAACACAAGGAGGATCCATGGCGACGACCATAGACAATTTGAGGCACCGAGCAGTGCAGTTCCTGCTCGACGGTGCGCAGGTAGCTACGTTCTGCGCGGTAGTGGGGGTTCTATTCTTTTACGGAGCAATCCGCAACAAGAAAGGTGACACTCCGCGCACCTACCTGGACTAGGCCCTACCGCCCCACCTGTCGTCCCTCGCCCTGCTCTCGATTCTCGAGGCAGGGCATTCGCATTTTTATAGAGTAATATTAAACAGCTTAAGCGCATTGTCCGTAGTTGCACGCTCAGCATCTTCAAAAGACACGTGTTTTAATTCGGCAATTTTTCTGATGGTATGTTCTACCATTAGCGGCTCGCAGCGCCTGCCTCTAAAAGGAATTGGCGCCAAATACGGAGCGTCGGTTTCCACCACAATTTTTTCTAGCGGAATATTTTTTACCGCTTCTAGTAGATCAGTCTGAGTCTGAGGATCTGATTTTTTAGGAGGAAATGTTATTACACCGGTAAAACCAATATGCAACCCTAAGCTTAAGTATTGTTCAGCAAATTTCCAATCTCCGGTATAGCAATGCACCGTTCCGCGCACTGATAGCATGTTATATTCTTGCATTAAACTTTTAAGCAGTTCTATCATTTCCGCATGCGCTTCCCGAACATGAATTACCAGCGCCACTCCAAGCTCCTGAGCGAGTTTAAACTGCAAAGCAAATGTTTTCTTTTGTTTTTCCAAAACTTCTTCACGCGTCCTGCCTTCGGGCATACGGTACAAATCCAAACCGCACTCCCCTACAGCAATAACTTTTTTGCTCTGCCCTAGCTGTTTATAATAATCGTAATCAAAATCTTCTTCACGCGACAAAAAACTGCTCTCTTCTTCGTCTATATGGGTAGAAAATAAATGGACCGGATGTAAACCAATGCTAGCATATGTAAATGGAAATTTTTCGGCCATCTCTACTCCGGCGCGGCTGGTATCTTTTTGCGTACCAACTAAATTTAAAACCATCTTTTTTTCTCCGCATTTTTTTACAACTTCCAAAGCATCGTTTTTAAATCCGTTAAATTGAACGTGGCAATGAGTGTCAAACATAGATTACAAAATACTGTCTACGGTGCTGCGCAGTATGCGCAACGCTTCGGGAAACAAAGGAATAAGAATAGAGGCTAAACGAACGAGCGGCGGCGCCACCTGTGACTGTGCCAAACCCTCCATAAACGGCAAACCAATAGGAAAACGAGCGATGAAAAATAATGATACACCGACCATGAGCGCGCCTTCAAGCGCCCCTAAAACAAAGCCGAGTATTCGATCTATGCTGTGCAAAAAAGGCAATCGAGTAAAAATTGATAATACTTTTTCTATGAGCCAGAAAATTAAACCAACTATGCGAGTAATGAGAAGAAACGAAACAATGAATATTATGACTTTAACATAATTTTGGTTCCAACCGGTAAGATTGATAATCCAATTAGCCAGCTGTTCGTAGTATCGACTGGCTACATATACGCCAACCGCAGTGCCGATCAGCGAACCAACTGTACGCACTAAGCCAAACCACAAACCAAACAAAGCAAATCCGGCAATGATAAGAAGCAGAATAATGTCAAATAATGACATAAAAATATTTTATCCCAAACGCGGGAAGAGCTGTTCGGGTTTTTTAATAGTATTTCCTACCACTAATTGTACCCAATTTTGCAATTCAGATAAAGGCTTAGCGCATTCAGCGGCAAAATCCAAACCTAGCTGTGTCATGATTTTTTCGGCTGTTTCAGGCATGATAGGCAAAATCATTACAGCAATATGACGAAGCCCTTCTGCCAAATGATGCAACAAATCTTTTACTTCGTCTTCTTTGCCTGCTTTTATCATTGCCCATGGCTGCCTGTCTGAAATCATTTGATCGCAATATGTAATAAATTTCCAAACTGATTCCAAGGCTCGGTCAAACCGCCAAGCTTCCATGCCCTGCTGGTATTCCGCATAAATTTTAGATACCTGTTCAATAATTTCGTTGTCTACTTTGGATGTTTCCGGAATTGTGCTGTCGCAATATTTTTCAATCATAACAAGTACGCGATTGGTAAGGTTGCCCAAACCATTTGCTAAATCTGCCTGGTAACGTTCATTAAATTTGGCATACGAAAAATCACCATCATTATCAAACAATATTTCACGCATCAAAAAATATCGCACGGCTTCCAAAGGATATTTTTGCACTAGTTCCAGAGGGTCAATTACATTACCTACGCTTTTGCTCATTTTCTGACCATCTACGGTTATCCAGCCATGCACCGCAATTTGTTTTGGCACTTCCACACCTGCAGACAAAAGCATCGCTGGCCATAAGAGCGAATGGAACCGATTAATTTCTTTTCCAATTACATGAGCATCGGCCGGCCAAAATTTGTTAAGCAGCTCGTTGTCTTGCCTTCCCCACCCCAGCGCGGAGATATAATTGGTAAGCGCGTCAAACCAAACATACATCACCTGATTTTCGTCATCTGGCACCGGCACGCCCCATGGCAGTTTTTCTTTTACTCTTGAGATGCTCACGTCTTCCAAGCCATTTTTAAGAATATTTTTCATTTCTTTATAACGATGTTCCGGATAGACAAAATTTGGATTTTGTTCAAATAAACCCTCTATTTGTTTTTGGTACTTAGAAAGTTTAAAAAAATAATTTTCTTCGGACAAAGTTTCCGGCACGCGGTTATGGTCTGGGCATTTGCCATCTACCAAATCTTTTTCTACCTTAAACGATTCACAGCCAACGCAGTATAAGCCGGTATAGGTTTTTTTATAGATATCACCATTGGCCAGAGATTTTTTCCAGAGCTCTTGTGCAGATTGCATGTGGCGATTTTCGGTCGTACGAATAAAATCATTATTGGAAATATTCCACTCATCGGCTAAGCGCAAAAACTGCGCGGATTTTTCTGCGGCAAATTCTTCTACGGTTTTACCGTCTTCTTTGGCAGTTTTAAGCATTTTCTGGCCATGCTCATCGGTGCCAGTAAGAAAATACACATCCTTGCCCAGCAGGCGCTGGTAGCGGGCCATCACATCGGTATACAAAAATTCTAAGGCATGGCCAATATGCGGCTTGGCATTGGCGTATGGAATGGCAGTGGTGAGATAATATTTATTTTTCATACAAAGTGAGTGAAATAAAACTTATTTTAATTTTCAGCAAGTGCGTTTTTTATGATATCTTTTAACTCAACCGAATTTTTCAGTGGACTATATATAAAATTCTCCAGCTCTTCCAGACTAACCCAATAAGATTCTTCGTGTTCACTACTTAATTTAATGTCCGCAGTATTATTTTTAATTTCATAAATTATGCGGCAGGTTGGAGTATGGTTTTTTAACGTATAGCCAATCATAGATCCAAGCGGGCGCATAATCTCAAAATCATCCAGGCCTAATTCTTCTTTGATTTCTCGGCGAAACGCCTCTTCGGCGGTTGAGCTGTCTAACTCTTCCACCTCTATCCTACCTCCAGGCAATTCCCAGTAATCATTACCAGGAGCACGAATAATTAAGCATTTTTTATCACGGATTAATGCACCCCACTGACTGACGGTAAATTTTTCGTGTTCTTTATTCATGTATTTTTACTTAGAATTAATCACAACCACAAACTCCCCTCGCTCATCTTGCATGCTTTCTACTACCTGATCAATCGTGCCTCTATAAACCGTTTCAAATTTTTTGGTAATTTCTCTACATACCATAAGCTGTCTTTTTGGATCAAGAACTTCTTTTAATTCTTGCAAACATTTTTTTATTCTATGTCCGGATTCATAAAATACCACCGTATGCTCAGTAGCAGCAGCTTCTTTAAAAAATTTTTGTCGCTTGTTTTTGTGCGGAGGAAAACCCATAAAAACAAACTTGTCCGTAGGAAAACCTGAGATAGACAAAGCTGCTACAATTGCCGATGGTCCAGGAATTGATATAACCGCGATTTGTGGGGCAAACTTTACAATTTGGGCAATAAGCACGCCGCCCGGGTCGCTGATTCCAGGCGTGCCAGCATCGGTAACCAGAGCCATATTTTTTCCCTCTTCCAACATAGACACAATTTCTTTTATTTTTTTCATGTCTGAGTGCTGGTGGTAGCTAGAAAGTGTTTTGCTAATCTGAAAGTGCTCTAGCAGATTTTTGGTTACACGAGTATCTTCGCATAACACAATATCTACGCTTTTAAGTGTTTCTAAAGCGCGCAAAGTTATATCGCCTAAATTACCAATCGGCGTGGCTACTATGTATAGCGTACCTGTCATAATACAGGTAATACTAGCAAAAACTAGCCAAAAAAGCAAAGATTATTATTTTTTGAACCCAGCGCGAGTCCAGACTAAATTTGAAACAGAAAAAACCGTAGCGCCCAAAGTGCCCATAAACAGATCCTTCATAGTGTCAAAATTACTGGCTTGAGCATGGGTATATAAAAAAGTATCCGATAAAAATTCATAAAATTCCCAGCATACGGCCATGGACATGGTAAACAAAATTACCAGAACAGCATCTACTACTGCGCTGGTTGTGCTCATGGTGCCGATGCGTTTAAAAAAACTAAGTATATACAAACCGCTGATTGCCATGCTAAACCCGCCCAGAAAATGAAACAAAACATTCCACCACCACACTGTGCTGTAGGGTTCGTAAAAATTATTAAGAGAATCTGCGACTAGAAACACCATAAAAGGCGGGACGCAGATATGAAAGAGATCTTTAAAAGAAAAACGCATATTAAAACATGTTTTCAAGGACATTATCCAGATCTTTGCTTTTTTCAGCTGCAGTTTTTGCTTTTTTCTGGGCATTTTTTTCTATCTCCCCCATTACGTTTTCGGGAGTAACGCCCAAAACCAGGTTTTCATTTACCAGCATATTTGGCCCAAAATCACAACAACCTAAACAGCAGGCGTAGTCAAAATCAATTTCTTTGTTTTGCTCGCCCGGCTCCAAGCCTGTTTCTTGTTTGATTTTTTTTACCACCGCTTCGGCGCCATTTTCTATGCATGAATAGTTTTGGCAGACGCGGACTTCAGTTCTTTTTTTCATAATTATTGCAATGTGTTTAAGGCGCGCAGCTGCGATACAATCTCCGGCAAATACTTCATAACATAATCTATATTTGATTTTGTATTGTTTCGGCCTAAAGAAAATCTGATACTGCCTTTTGCTTCTTCGTAATTTTTTCCAAGCGCAGCCAGCACATGCGACGCTTGCATAGTTTTGCTGGAGCATGCGGAGCCGATTGAAGCCATTATTCCGCGCGCGTCGAGATATAACAAAAGCGCCTCGGCTTCAATGCCCGCAAAATGAACATGTAAATTATTTGGCAAGCGCTGTTCGCCTATGGCTGGCCCGGTAAGAGAAACGCCAGAAATCTTTTTTTGAATATTTTTCCAAAAGTATTCGGTAAGAGATCGTAAACGAGCGCTGTCTTTGGCAGACTGTTTTTGGCAAATCTGCAATGCTTGCGCTAGACCGGCGATCCCCGCGCTATTTTCTGTGCCTGAACGAAGATCAAACTCTTGCCCGCCGCCCAAAATGACAGCTTTAAGCAGGTGTTTATGACGTACATACAGCAAGCCAGTGCCTTTTGGCCCATATATTTTACTGCCATTGATAGTGAGCAGATCAACATGCAGTTTATCTACGGAGAGATCATAAAAACTTGCCGCTTGGCAGGCATCGGTGTGAAACAGCGGGTAAATAGTATTGTGTGTTTTTCTGTATTGCAAAATTTTTCGGCCGAGTTCCGCTATAGGCGCTATACTGCCGATTTCGTTATTGGCAAACATTACAGAAACTAAAACTGTATCCGGTGTAACGGCGCGCATAATATCTTCGGCAGAAAACAATCCATCGGCAGCGCGTGGACGAAGATATGTTACCTTCCAGCCTTTTTGTTCCAGTTGTTGCAAAGGGTGCAGCACAGCATGATGCTCTATAGCCGTCGAAACAATATGTCTGGGCTTTGCATGCGCCAATGCTGAGCCCGTGATGGCCAAATTATCAGACTCGGTACCGCTGGCGGTAAAAATAATATTATCTGGATTAGCCCCTAGAATACCAGCGATTTGCGTGCGATGTTTTGCAAGCGCTTTGGCAGCATTTTGGCCCTGAGAATGCAGTGAAGAAGGATTACCGTACGTGTTTTGCAAGAACGGTTTCATGGCCAAAAAAACACGGGAGTCCATTGGGGTAGCGGCCGCATGATCAAGATATACTGTTTTTTTAGCACGAACAGCCATATAGTTTAAAATGGCAAGGTTAAATTTATATTTTTTTTCGCTTGCGATGCTTGAGCGCTGCTGCCAGGCAAATCAAAATTAACAGCAAATGGCACCACTTCACCAACCAGCGATTTGTAAAATAATTGTTTGTTGTTTCTGCCAAATTCGTACACTTCTTTGGTAACTTTTACATCTTGTTCGCAATATTTTTTAATTTCATCAACTTTGCCTTCTTTCCACCATTTCATAGCCTGCAAACCATCCGCGCTTTTGGTAATATCAAGTGTAGCTTCGGCCACATCATTAAGTTTTAAGCGCCGCCCCAAAGAATCTTTTATGGCTTTTAATAAATCTAGATGCGGAAATACCGTTAAGTCGCCCGGATAATATTTGTTTAAAATCGGCAAATCAAAGTGTTCGCTGTTGTACCCTATTAAACGGCTGCTTTTTTCCAAAATAGGCCACAATTTGCCCAGCTCGTGTTTTTCATACGAACTGTATTTATCATGTTCGTATTCGTATATAGAGACCACTGTGATTTCCATTGTGCTTAAATCCGTGATATCGCCAATAGTTTCGATATCAAATATAATTTCATTTGACATACGTGTAGAGTCTGATTACTTGCTATTTTACGGAAATACTATATCATAAGAAAGAAATATTGAACATATCAATATAACCTGTCATTTTATGTCAAAAAACATCGCTATAGTTTGCGGATCATTTCATAAAAAAGAAGTTTCTGCCATGCTGGAAGAAGCAAAAAAAACCGCTTCTTTAAACGATTTGACTGTGGTTGAAGAAGTTTGGGTGGATGGTTCGTACGAAACACCGCTGGCAGTGAAACGGCTTTTGCAAAAAGAAAATATTGACGCGGTGGTAACTTTGGGAATCATTGAACGAGGTGAAACAAAACACGGCATGGTCATGGGAATTACCGTTATGCAAGCTATTTTAAATCTAGAGCTTGAATATATGAAACCGATTGGTGTTGGTATCTTGGGTCCGGAAATTCTGCCGAGCCAAATTCCTTCTCGCCTGCTTCCGGGCGCTCACAAAGCCGTGATGGCAGTTGCGAGCATGTTAAAAACAAACTAAATTGCGCGCAGGATTTTCTCTTTAATATCTTGCGGAGATAATCGAGCCAGATCATATACTTCTTCTACGGTGCCGGATTTTAAATATGAAGTGATGCCAATGGCTCTTTTTTCGTATTGTGATGGAAGTAAAAATGGGTGCAAAAATCCGGGCCAGCCATTATGAAGCGTGATTGCTGACTTTCTATCTTCATCAGAAAAAATCGCAGCTGCTTTGTCTGGGTTTGTTTTTCTAAGTTCTGCAAATAATTCGGGAGAAGTAACGGCAACAATTTTTATATCCAGCCTTTGTTTTTCCAATTCAGGCACAATTGCCATAGTGTTGTGCAGTAGATAGGAACCTGAAACTGCCAAGATAACTTTCTGTCCTTTGCCTGAAAAATTTCTATAAACATACGCGCCATTATTTGCTTCTTTGGCTTCAGGAACACCCGCTGCTCCTCGTGCTATTACTGGTACTGCTGGGCGAGACACGGATAAAATAATAGGCTCACCTTTTTCTAACGCGCCAAAAAGCATCTCAATTGTTTCATTAGCATCAAGCGGCTTATATACCTTTACTCCTGGTAAGGCATTATATAAAGACATCCAATACATTCCTTGGTGTGTTGGACCGTCTTCTCCGGTTTCAGGCCCATCGTGCGAAGCTAGGGCGATAAAAAAACCTTTAAGTTCCGGGTTAAGCTGGTTGCCGATTGCGGCTAATCTTATGGCATTACCCATCATGGTGGTAAACACGGCAAATGTGCCAAACATGCAAACTGGTTGAAAACCGCCCGGTAAAATATCCTGGGTCATACCCGCACCGGCCATAGCCATATTCTGCTCGGCAATGCCAAATCGTATGCCGCGGCCATACGGATTTTGGCGGTTAATGAGCCCATATACATTTTCGGCAGTATTGGTATATACAGATCGAGCCAAATCTCCTGCGCCAACATAGAAAAAAGCAGTCTGTTTCATAAACCAATTCATCCACGCCTGGGCTGCGGTGCGAGTGGCTACTTTTTCTCCTGGTTTAAAAACTAGTTCCGGTGGTAAAATTTCCGGACGCTTAATATGTAGCGGATTAATAATTGGGCGTTTAGCCAGGCTGGTTTTTATTTTGGAAACCAATTGATGTTCCGTAGAAATTTTCTGAGCCCCTTTTTCTAACTGTTGCGCAATATATATTTCATCTTCGGATGTTATTTCTTGTAAAACAACTTCTATGTCGGACATAACGTCATTTTTGTTTCCGGCGATATCAAAACCTAATTTTTTCATGATCTGCACATACTCTTCATGTCCAACCGGTGTGCCATGAGAAGCAGCCGTATTTTCCAGAGAACCATAACCCTTGCCTTTGCGAGTGTGGCATAAAACCATGGTTGGCGAATTGTTTTCAAACCCACGAGCGGCCAGGTGATATGCGTTGATAAGTTGGGGCAAGTTATGACCATCCACCTCAATAACATTCCATCCCAAACCGCGCCAATGATTTGCGTATGGCGAAGCAATCACCTGTTCTATTTCTTCATCAATGCCAAAATGATTATAATCCAAACTAACTATCAAATTTTTTAACCCATTGGCCGCTGCCAAATTTCGTGCTTCATATGTTAAACCCTCTTCGCTTTCCGCATCACCCATAAATACCCAAATTTTTGTATCCAAACCTGCGCCACGGTGCGATAGTGCCAAACCTACAGCCGCAGAAAAACCATGCCCTGAGGGACCGGTGGTCACATCGGAGAAAGGAAAGCTTGATTCAGCGTGTCCTTGCGGACCATCCGCATGGCGGAAACGAATCAGATGTTCCGGAAATACAGGTTTAACAACTGCTTCGGAAAATTGGCGACCAGTGCGGCGCAACACTTCATAGTAGAGAGCTTGGCCGGCAAATAATAGCGGTGTGCAATGTCCTGCACTCCAAACAACCCGATCACGGCCTGGATTTTTGGGAAGCAACGGATTGAAAGCCAGAATATTACTTAAAGTAAGCGCCAAAAATTGCTCTGTCTTGCTGCTGCTGCCGGGATGCCCAGATTGCCCTGCTTCAACGGACGCAAAAATAAGGCCTCGCAAAACGCGAGCAAATTTTTCCATTTTATCAACATCAATATCTGGGGGCATTTTTGCGCCCCGATCTTTTATCTGAATATACTCCCCTTCTACAACACGCTGCCTAACCTCCAATTTGTTTGTAATTTTTTTTGGTAACATGTTTTTCAACATGGGATTTTTAAGTATTTTTTTGATTATTTGATTCTAAGATAAACGCATGCATTACTGCTTTAACTTGCAGAATATTACCAGCTGTTATTCCATTAGGATTCATCAAAAAAGTACGTACTGATTTAATGAGCGCTTCATATGGTTTTTTTGTATAGACATCAATCATAGATGCAGTAGCTGAAATATCCGCAGGTTTTTGATGTTCTCGCAAAAATGCTCGAGCTTTTTCTACTAAGATTTCTATTCCACCCTCTTCAATTTCTTTTTTTAAACGAAAACTGGCTAAATCGGCCATTGCTCCACTAGTTGGATTTTTTTCAACTAAAGGACTTTTGGTTTTTTTTCCATCAAATTTAAAATCTACTACTTTTCCTCCTTCACCTCCACGCTCAGACGAAGACATAAAAACAGTATTAAATTAATTTGGTAATTTATCTTCCTTCCATTCTTCAAATGGTATTTCTTGTCCTGATGTTAGGCGTATAGAAACTTGTCGGCTATTTCCATCTGACGCTTGTGTGAAGACCACTTGTTCACCAGGCTCCAAAAGAAAAGCATCGCCATTGTTATCTGTAAACTCAGTAATGTTGCCATACCTATCTCTCGTAAATGTAAAGCCGACCCTGCTAAAATTTTTTCTTCTTACTTCCCCGCTTCTTCCATTTCCTTCTTTTGTCATATTTTATAAAAATTATTTCTCCCAAAACCGCCCTTCCTCAAACATTTTTCTTTTCCACGCATAAAATTGCATGTACTCACACAAAGTAAGAGGCGTACTACTAGTAAGTATACCATGATTAGAGTCGCAGCTCAATTCACTTGGAATCTGGTATGACACAGCTCGCCCAGATTTTGTTTCTTGATTGATATACAACCCATATTCATGCATGCCGAGCACGTTAGGAAATTGCTTTCGTTGAGCAAAAATAGAATGCCCTTCAAAACTGGTAGTGGCGTTTACGCCAAGTAAATGCAGTACGGTTGGCGCCACATCTATAGAAGATGCGTATGTATCAATTTTGCGATTCTCCATGCTTTGCAAAGGCGCAATCTGAGATAAAAATGCCGGCGGTATATACATTAAAAACAAATTACGATCATAAAAGCTTAAATCACCGGCTCTGTTTGGTAATAATTTTTTAATTTCAGCACCGGGAAATGTAGCATGATCAGCCACAGCTATTACAATTGTATTTGAAGCGTATTGACTTTGTGTAAACTGTTGCCACCAAATACCAAAAGCATCATCGGCAGTATGGTAGGAGTTGAGTACGTTGTTTTTACCATCGCCATATTTAACCATATCGCGCGCCAAATCAAACGGCGGGTGCGTGTCAACTGTTGAAAGCATCATTAAAAACGGCTCTTTTTTTTGCTGCTGCACCAGTTTCCACATAGCAGGAAAAAGCTGGTGATCCGAATAGCCCCATGACAGCGGCTCGCCTGAAATTACGCTTGCCAATTCATCTTGTCCATATATATAATCAGTATCCATGCTTTTAAAAATAGAATTTTTATTCTCAAATTCTTTTTTTACAGCAGTAATATAGCTGGTAGCATACCCGTGTTGTTTTAAAATATCCGGCAAACACAGTAAGCGCAGCCGCTGCAAGTTTTTATTTTCCTCTATTTCTGAATATCCTGTCGGAGGCAAAAACGAGCAAAGCTGGGCAATTATGCCATTGATGGTGGGAGTGGAAGCGTTAAAAAAATTTGTGAATTCAAATGTAGTGGAATTATTAGCCATATCTTCCAAATATGGCGTGAGGTTTGGAAATACTTTATTGTAAACACTGGTTAAATCTGAGGAGAAAGATTCAAAAAAAACTATAATAATATTAGGAGTTATGGTTTTAGCATTCTGATCAGATGAAAAAATAACGTCTTTGCGCGCCACCGCAAAAGTACTGGTATTGTAACTCAAACCGAATCTTTCCAATTTTTGCAAAATGACCGGGTCAATTTCTGCTGTTTTGTTAGTATGTCTGGCATAAGCAATAAAATTACGAACTATGACATACTCGGGAGTATTTTTAAAAGAACTGAGGCCAAATAAAGACCCAAGCGCGATTGGAATTATAAGCAGACAATAGTATACCCATTGCCTAAACGAATCTGTGTGAACAGTAGAAAAGATGCGACTTGTCAGCACTCCAAAACCAACAATCACCAACAAGGCCGCACATCCTAAAACAAGGCTTAGCCAGTTAAAAATAACACTGCTTGAACCTCGCGCCACCTCTATCATGAGCGGGTTGAAATATAACCCGGTAAAATACATGATCGCGATATTGACACACCATAATAGAACTAGACTAAAAAATAACAGCACCCATATTGCAACCGCAAAATACCGCCATGGTTTTTTACAGAGGGCAAACAGCAATGTTGAAATAGAAAAACCGAGCATAAAAAACATGCTCATTGCCCAAGCTCGAAATAATATAATGTTATGAAATTTTAAATACGCATCAAAATTGGCAGTGCGAAATGCGATATACTGCACTATTATCAAAAAAGAAAATAAAAAAGTTACCAAGGTAAACATATACATGTTTACCCGCTTCCACCAAGCCGCGTGCGGATGCCCGCTTAAATACTGCTGAGTTTTACGAAACAACAAAGCCAGCGCTAAAAAAAATAATACCACCCCGGCAATTTGGTTTCGACAGAAAAAAACCAAAAAGAACAGCGAGAGATGAAAAAAAAGCCCATCAAGAGACTGAAAGAAGTTTTCGCGCCAGAATGCATGGCGATTGAAACGGCGGACCAAAAAACCGTATATATGTTTGCTGATATAATAGCCGGCCAACACCGCTAACCATGTTGCTATGGAAATAAACACAAAACGGCTATGCGGACGATATGGCGTATGATACCAATTCCACCCAGCAGAAATTATAAAAGACGCTATAATTGCCTGAACTTCCCCCCACCCCCACAATGATTTATTATGCAATTTCTGCCACACAAAACACAAAAATATTAAAAATAATACACTGGCACACATTTATGTATGTTAGCCGACTGACAAGAGTTGCCTTGTGGGCAAGGCAAAGTTTTGGTGCGACAAAAACCCGGCTTTGCCACACAGCCTCTAAACGAATTAACTTCGGCACATGTCTGAGCTAAAGAATGATTGATCCGGGAAATGATGAGTATTATTATAATTCCAACTAGCGCAGAACCGACGTATAGTTTTTGCCTAACAGTAAGAGCGTTATAACTCCACTCTATACTCTTTATTTTTACGAGCAATTTTTTTATCTTTCTCATTGACGCGTTGTTTCAATTTATATTTTTTTAGCTCTAATTCCAAATAATCTCGCACCGCATCTATAGCTTTGTATAAATTTTCTTCCTGCTTGGAAGCAAAAATTGTATTGCCAGGCACATCAAGCTTAAATTCTGCCACAAACATATCACCTTTGCGGCTATGGCGATGGTTAATGCCAACAATAACTTCTGTGCGCGTAATACGATTGTTGTAGAATTTGTTGAGGGCATTCGCTTTTTTTGCCGCATATTCTTTTATCGCCTCAGTTAATTCTATTCCCCTGCCTGTAATTTGAATATCCATATACGCATGCGTTAAGAATTAATAATATAATTTACGGAACAATCTGCACTTCCGGTTCCAGCATCACACTAAATCTATTATATACCTTGGCTTTTATTTCTTCAACCAACTTAAGCACATCCTCTTGAGTGGCATGATTAAAATTTACAATATAATTACCGTGCTCGTCGGCAATTTTTGCGCCTCCTACAGAAAAACCTCGAAGCCCGAGCGATTCCGTAAGCCAGCCAACCGGCACAGTGCCTCGCTGCACAAAAAGCTCTGGTAATTCAGCTTTATCACCTGTCCATTTATGCATTTTAATATTCTTAAAAAAACTGCCGGCTGAAGGAAATGGTGTATGCTTTCGCTGTTTGAGGTTTGCCTGCATATTTTCCATGATTTCTTTCTGGTCGCCTGGCTCTAAATATATACAACCGCGCAAAATAACATCTTGGTTGTGCTTAAAAACACTGTCTCTATATGAAAATGCGCAATCCTCCGGTTTTAAGCGCATCACTTCTCCATTTCTCCAAACATCCACCCAGCGAAGCACGTTTACGATCTCTTTACCCATGGCACCGGCATTACCTCGTATGGCGCCGCCAAAAGTCCCAGGAATTCCCACTGCCCAACTCATTCCCGCCAAACTATTTTTAAAAGCAGTGTTTACAACCGCGCTTAATGTCACCCCAGCCTCAACTTCAATTTCAAAACCAGAACCTGCTTGCGATATTTTTGGAGGCTCATTGGTTGCAACCTTAATCACCAAGCCATTAAAGCCAGCGTCATTCATAAGCAAATTTGAGCCGCCAGCGATTACAAAGTACGCCAGACTCTGATTTTTAAGAAAATTCAACAGATCTACCAGTTTTTCAGTTTCACTGACATTCACAAACAGACTGGCCGGGCCGCCAATCTTAAAAGTGAGGTGATTTGCCATTATTTCATTAATTTTTACATCGCCAAATTCTTTAAGTTTAGGCTGCAAATCTTCCATATATTATGCTTGCTTTATAGTACTTTTTAGGCTATACTATGCCTTATTACGCCTTAGTATATAGCAAATCCATGGTAAACTCAAATACCCTTGGCAAGATGATATCCAAACGGTTAACAAAATACCATTTATTTTATGTTTGCCGGGATATTGAACGCGCGTTTATTCCTGAAACAGACCTGGCTAACTACTACATCATTACCAATAAAACAAGCTATGCCGCAGATCTGGCACGGAAATTTTCAAATATCATACTAGTTGAAAATAACAAGCCGATGGATACCGACGAGCTGTTGCAATGGGCAGCGGCAACCAACACAATTCCATCAAAACATTTTGTATTGGTATTTAAAAATAACGCACTTATTGAAAAAATTTGCGCACAGCAAAAATGGCGCCTTCTCAACCCTGCCGCCCAGCTTGCAGATATGATTGAAGGAAAAATATCACAGATTACCTGGCTTGGCGCGACAGCAAAAAAATACATGCCTGCGCACCAAGTTACAGCCTGTGAAAAAGTACAATGGAAACAAAAACCGTTTATATTACAATTTAATCATTCTCATACTGGCAGCGGCACTTTTTTTATTAACAACGCGCGCGCTTTATCGCGTTTGCAACAACAATTCCCTAAGCGTCCAGTGCGTGCTGTGCAATTTATTTCCGGACCGGTTTTTACCAATAACAATATTATTTGGAACAAGAGTGTAATTATAGGCAATATTAGCTACCAAATTACCGGCTTGAAACCATTTACCGATAATCAATTTAGCACTATCGGCAATGATTGGGCATTACCGCATATGTTACTTTCCAAAAAACAATTTGCGCAGTATAAAAAATTGGTTCGTGCGGTTGGGGTAAAATTACACGCTCGCGGCTGGAAAGGTTTATTTGGCGTAGATGTTATTTTAAACCAAAAGACCGGCGAACTGCATCTGCTGGAAATAAATGCGCGCCAACCCGCTTCAAGCATGTTTGAATCTTGGCTGCAAACACGCGCAAACTCAAATGGCAATACCGTATTTTTAGCGCATCTGGCTGCCTTGCTTAACATAAAAACAAAAGACAACAGCATAATCACGATTACAGATGGCGCGCAAATTGTGCAGCGTGTAACAAAAAAAATTACAGACGCGCGCCTGCGATTGCAAAACCCTGCTCTTATCAAGGCAATTTCCTATCAAAACACAAAACCGGGAGCAGACCTGCTTCGCATACAAAGCTCTCAATCAATTATGCAACAGCATAATAAATTAAATACATTCGGAAAAAATATTCGCACCGCTCTATGTTAAAACATACTAAAATTTCACAAAACGCCCAACAGGCAATTGATGCCTATTTTAACCTGCCTTTTCCCAATCATGCCGGCATTCGCTGTCCGTATTTTAATAACGCAAAAACAGGTCATCGCGGGCAGCTCAAAGTGTTGGCAGGCAAAGGCACGCCGCAAGAAATAGTTGAGGAAGCAAAAATTATTTCTATTCAATACAAACAGCCAATTTTCAGTAATTCTGACATTTCCTCAGATGAAATACGGGCGTTTCTCGTTGATAATAATTTAGGCATTGATTGCTCCGGATTTATTAGCAATGTTTTTCAGGCGCACTTTGCTGCGCAGTCAATTAATTTTTTACATACTATTTTTATCGCGCCAAAACGAAGATTGCTGCGCTGGCTTATTAGCCGGCTCCGTCCCACCGAACAAATCAGTGTTAAGGTATATACAAGTGAAAAAAATAGCCACACAGTAAATTTACAAAATATTGCTGCCGGAGATTTAATTATCATGCTCCAAACCGGACCTCAGAAAAAAAGAGATCATATACTTCTTATAACTGCCACTGAAAATAACACAATTTCGTATGCGCATGCGCGAGCATGGTCTAGCGAAGGCAGATATGGCCACGGTGTTTCGCGCGGCACTATCACTATTGCCGACATTAACAAACCTCTAACCGAACAAATTTGGACTGAGAACGGTAAAATAAATACAGAAAACGAAACTTTCCTGGAGGCAACTGGCGCCGCCACCTTAGAAATTAAAAGATTGCATATATGGAAATAACAGTCATTCAAAACGCTTTATTCTATATTATTTTTGCAGCCATTGGCGCGTTTATTTGGGCGCCGCTTCTGACAAAATTTTTATACTCATACAACATTACCCGCCGCAACGAATTTGATTTCACCTTGCGCGGCGATCGCCAGCAAAAAGTTGGCACCCCTATCATGGGCGGATTACTTGTTATTATAACCGTCACCGTGGTTACCATGATTTGGAACTGGAACCGCGAAAACACCTATGTTCCAATTGGCGTAATGAGTATTGCCGCACTGCTTGGCGCAGCCGATGACCTGCTTAATATTTTTGGCAAGAAAAGACGCGATCGAAAAATTAGCCATATTGTCCATTTAATTCGCGTGCATAAAAAGTGGCACATGAAATTATGGTACGCCTTAATTTTGCCATGGGAAATATTTCATCGATCTGTTTCAATTTTTGGTTCGCACCCGGGCCGCGGCATTCATGTGCATGAAAAATTATTATTTCAATTTATCGCCGGAGCAGTTACCGCCTGGTGGATCTATTACAAACTCGGCATTGCCTGGCATTCGGTTTGGATTCCCTTTGATGGCACGCCATACATTGGCTGGTGGATTATCCCTCTGGTAATATTTTTTGTAATGTTTACCGCTAATGCCGTAAATTTTGCCGACGGCCTTGACGGTTTAGTGGGCGGATCGCTTATCCTCACTTTTTTAGGGCTTACTATTATAAGCTGGACCGAAGGGCGCATTTCGTTTACATATTTAAATGCCACTACAGTCGGCGCTTTAATCGCTTATACATATTTTAATATTAAACCGGCGCGTTTTCAGATGGGCGACGTGGGTTCGCTTGGGCTGGGAGCGCTTCTGGCCATAAACGCCATTGCGATAAACCGTATTTTACTTATACCTTTCTTAGGCTTTATTTTCTACATAGAAATATTTTCCGTAATTATACAAGTATTTTTCCGCCGACTAATCGGCAAGCGTTTTTTCAAAATGGCACCGCTGCATCATCATTTTGAATTTAAAGGCTGGGGCGAAGAAAAAATTGTGATGCGTTTCTGGCTTATTCATGGTTTTTTTGTCATCGCGGCGGTTTGGATGAGTTTGCATAAATAATATGTATTTATCTTGGAATAAACAAACTATAACGGATTTTTCTGAAAAAAATATCGAAACCTTGTATAACGAAGGTTATGTTTTTACGCGTACAGGCTATGGCGACCTGAACCAAACACGCAGCCTCCGTTTGGATTTAAAAACTTTCGCTCTCTCTTCCGAAAATAAAAGAATCTTAAAAAAAACAGAAGATTTACAATTAACCGTCTCGCCTATCCCCTACGCAAACTACAGCTGGCAAATTCATAAACTGGGAAAAGATTTTTACGAACAAAAATTTGGTGAAAAAACTTTTAGCGCCCAAAAAATAAAAGAGCTTATCACCGATTCTACCCAAAGTAATTTTAACCGCCTGTTTATATACACACAAAATAACGAACAGCTTGGCTATTGCATTGCTTTGGAAACTCAACATATTTTTCATTATTGCTATCCGTTTTATAATTTGCAAACTGCACCAACTAATACTGGCATGGGCATGATGCTTCGGGCAATTGTTTGGGCGCAAGAACAAGGCAAACAATACGTATATCTTGGCTCTGCTCAACGCCCCACCGACACATACAAACTGCAGTTTTCCGGCCTAGAATGGTTTGATGGCGCAACCTGGACTAAGGATACGGAAAAATTAAAACAAATTCTGAATAACCTTTCTTAATTTTTATGTCAACATATCAAAAAATATTGCTTGTGCTAGTACTTGTAGTTTTTACATGGTCAGCCATCAATCCCCATGATTATTTTACCTGGTTTTTAGAAGTAGCGCCTGCCATAATGGGTTTTATTTTCTTGGCGATCACCAATAAAAAATTTCGTTTCACCAATTTAACATATACTCTTATTGCAATTCATGCGGCAATCTTAATGGTCGGAGGCCACTCCACATATGCGGAAGTGCCATTGTTTAATTGGTTGCGCGACATCGGCATATTTGAACGAAACAACTACGATAAAATAGGTCATCTGGCTCAAGGTTTTATACCTGCAATTGTAGCTCGTGAAATTTTATTGCGCACTTCCCCGCTCAAGCCAGGAAAATGGCTTAACTTCATTATAATATCTATTGCCGGACTTATTACCGCTTTATACGAAATAATTGAATGGCTGGTAGCAATAGCCGTCGGTTCGGCAGGAGATGCTTTTTTGGGAACACAGGGTTATATCTGGGACACCCAATCCGATATGGCGCTTTGTCTGACTGGAGCAATTCTGGCGCTGGCTCTGCTTACAAAATTACATAATAAGCAGTTGCAAAAATCAGGATTTTTATCAAAATAAATTATCTTATGGAAGCGAAACGAATACACTTTATCGGCATTTGCGGCGTGGCTATGAGCGCTTTGGCTGCGGCGTTTAAAAATGCGGGTTGGCATGTTACCGGCAGTGATGTGGGTTTTTTTCCGCCAATTTCTACATATTTACAAAAAAATAACGTTGATTTCTATCCAGGCTGGCATGTAGACAAAATGATTGCGGGCGGCATACCGGATTTGGTTGTAGTGGGAAATGTAGCCGGATCAACCAATCCAGAATATGTATTTGTCCAACAAAATAATATTACGTACGCATCGTATCCAGAAGTAGTAGCCGAAAAAATTGTAGCAGAAAATTCTATTGTGTGCGCAGGCACATATGGTAAAACTTCTTCATCGGTACTGCTTACACATATTTTACAAGAGGCACAGATGGCACCAAGTTATATGTTTGGAGGCCTGAGCGCCAATATTTCAACTAGTGCTCGCTTGAAGGAAACCGATACCGCCTGGAGCGTTCTTGAAGGCGACGAGTATAAAATTGCCCGCTGGGATAATCGTCCAAAGTTTGCTCTGTACCGCCCTACTCACTTGCTGCTAACCTCAATCTCTTGGGATCATGCGGATTTATACCCTACCGAAGATTTATATATTAATGTCTTTAATGAGCTTGTTAAAAACATACCGCAAACCGGAATAATTGTGGCTTGCTCAGATTCTGAAGCCGTTTCACAGGCAGCTTCGCAAGCACAAGCTCACGTTATTACTTATGGAAAAAATAGTAAGGCCGATTATATATATAACAATGTTAACCAAACACGCGCCGGGTTACAGTTTACTATTTCTCACGACAGCAAAGCATATATGGTATCAGCGCCAATACTAGGCGCTCATATGGCGGAAAATATTTGCGGCGCTTTTGCCTTGGCTGTAGAAATCGGCATTGATCCAGATCAAGTTATTGCGTCCATATCACGATTTGCAGGAGTTAAACGACGCTTGGAAAAACGATACGAAGGATTTGTTACTATCTTTGACGACCTGGCTCACTCACCCACCAAAGCTGCCGCCACCCTAAAAACATTGCGCGCCATTTATCCAAACCAGCATATTTTTGCTATCTTTGAACCAAATACAGGCAACCGAACCCAGCAATCAATTCCGGGATACGCTCAGGCATTTACGGATGCAGACACTGTTTTAATTCCAACTCTTACAAAATTAAAGGTAGACGAAAAAAACGAAAACCCTCCCTTTGACGGCACCGCTCTTTCACAGGTTATATCTAAAGACCACTCGCAAGTACTGTATATAGAAAAGGATACAGATCTTATCAATCGTATTATGCAAGATGCAAAAAAAGAAGACGTTATCGTCTTCTTGGGTTCACATGGTTTTAGAGGGATGATAGATGAATTGGTTCGCCGTTATCAGGAGCAATAGCTATTTGCCTTCGTCCACCACCTCGGCACTGACAATTTCGTTTTCTATAGATTGCACCATCAGAGTAATACCACAGACATTACATTCAATAACATTACCGACCTCAAGATTTATATACGAAGAAAGATCAACCTCGTTTTGACATTCTGGGCATGTAAGTTTCATAATAGAAATAATATAAATTTAAGAATAGATAGATTATAGTATAAAACGACTATAAAAACAAGCTACATAAACTATATATGCTTACCCCTCAATCTACTTCACCAAAATTAGCTGCCGCCTTGGGCTTATCACAAGATCTTTATCTTAAACGAGAGGATGTGATGCCTGATTACCATTCGCACAAAGGCCGTTCAATTCCGCTTATGATTGGTGCATACTACGAACAAGGGGTACGCGATTTTTGTATTTCATCTTCTGGAAACTCTGCTATTGCCGCCGCTACTTACATTAAAAATTATAACACGCAAAACCCAGCTAAACCTATTAGCCTGCAAATTTTTATTGGCAAGCATATTGCTCGAGAAAAACTTACAACGCTATTTGCCTTAACACAACAAAATTCTCACATTCATATTGCGCAAACAGATAACCCAAAACAAAGCGCGTTTTTATTGGATAAACAAGGCCTTTCAAAAAACTTACGCCAATCAACCGATGACCTGGCCTTAATCGGATATCACACTTTGGCTAAAGAGCTTTCTGCCATACCAAATTTAAGCGCGGTTTTTATTCCCACTTCCAGCGGCACAACTGCTCAAGGATTATTTGAAGGGTTTAAAAAAATAGGCATTAATCCGGAGATTCATATTGTTCAAACTCCAGCATGCCATCCTTTTATTGATTCCAAACAAACCGGCCAATCAATGGCGCATGCTATTGTGGATATGGTTGGTAATCGTAAAAATTACATCATGCAAACTTTACACGACAGCCACGGGTCAGGCTGGATAGCAACGGACGAAGATATTTTACAAATACAAAAAATTATTACGGAAGAAAAAATTACAGACCAAGAAAAACCGCTCGCGCTTTCTCCTAACAGCGCTCTGTCCGTAGCTGGACTGATGGTTGCGCTAAAAAATAATTGGAAGCCAGCCGGATCAGTTGCGTGCTTAATTACCGGACCGTAAACTACTGTTTATTCATCAGTACTATCTCATCTTTGCCGTCAAAATCTACATCTACCGCTCCAACCGACACATGTCCATTGGCGAAACTAATAGAAGTTTTAAATTGAGAAATAAGCTTGCCTGAAGGCTGATAAATTTTAACTTGTTTGAATCGCCCGTAGTCATAGGCGACAATTATTTCTTTCGTCTTATCTCCGTTTAGATCACTTGCTGTTACGCTAAGCTCCCCTTTTAATTTTGTTGTATCAATAAAGAACCGTTTGTTAATTTTTGAAAATGTATTGTTATATATAATAACTTCCGGCCGACTGCCACCTGCTTTTCCTACCACAATCTGGCCATTTTTATCGGGGTTTGTATTTCTATCTTCCAACACCGCTACAGATAACCCGCCTTTGTAATTTTTACCCAACGGAAAAATATTTTCTTTTATTACACCGCCGTGATAATTATAAATCACCGCCTGCCCACCACTGGCCTGCGTTACAACAATAGATTTTGTTTTTGATCCAGCCAGTGTTCCAATTGCAATTCGTAGTTCACCTTTATAATTTCCAAACGGAAATCCTTCAAACCAAATCTGTCCGACATTATTAAATATCTGCAATTTTGGACCGTTAGCAACAATTTTTTCTTCCAAACCATCGGCATCCAAATCGCCATAATAAATGCTCGCGCCGCCGGCAATATCATCTTCGTAAATAAACAAACCGTTGCGGGCGCGATTTCCTGCTGCGTTGAAAAATCGTACAAAATTACCATTGCCAAAAACTAAATTTTTTAAAGTTTGAAATGTGCGCAACATGATAAGCCCGTCTTTAGATGGTAAGTTTACCTGGCTGACTATAGCGCCATTATTAGCGGTTTTATCTTGAACGCCGCTTAATTTTTCATACTCACCGCCCAAATCAATATCCTGGGCTTGTCCGGTAGGATTAACAATGGCGATACCATTTTCATACTCTCTTCTCCAGACATCTTCTTCAAACTGCGCTTTATTGTTTAAAGAAAGCGGTGGCGAAATAGCTTTACCAAGCTCAACATCGTATTCATCATACCACCAAGTCTGGCCATGATTTTGGTCGCCATAATCAAACGAGTAATATCCATCCACCATGAGCGTGCTAGCCAAACCAAAACGAAATTTTTTTAAATTGCTAGCCTGAGTTCCTTTGTTGCCGTTATTAGCATTTATAATCATAAATCGAGGCAACGGACCACCCTGGGCTGTGGAAGCATAAATACGCATAGTTTCTTTCCAGCCAGAAGCGGGAAAACTTTCCAGCATAATACCATTTAAGTCATTTTTATACGCGTCATTTGGCGCATTTCCGACAATATAGTACGGATTACCTGCTAAACGACGTGTTTCGCGAAACAGCGCGCGCATACCCTCTTGCCAATGCGCATCAATATCACTATCTTTTTGTCCATCTTTATCAAGATCGGCATCAGGACCAATAACCCACTGCACTTCTCGCCAGGCATTATCGTAAAATACGCCGCTCCACATACCGGTGGCTAAAATTTCTTTGCTTACAAATTGAGCTAAATATTGGTTAAATCTAACTCCGTTTATTTGCGGCGCATTGTCCGCCACATTTAGCATCCAGGTGCCCGGCCAAAAAGATTTTTTTTGCTGAGCTAAGTCTGTTATATACCATTGCTGATCAATGCCGGCGGCCAATTTACGGCGCATAACACTTGACCCTGAAGCTGCATCTGATTTGATTTCTTGCGGCGTTATATATGCCAACAGAATAATATCTGGGTTAAGCTCTTTTATTTTTTTAAGGGCGGCAGGACTGGTAACCTGTGTTTCCATATCAAGCACTAGCAGATCGTATCTCGCCAACTCAGCAATTTTTGAGCTGGGAATATCCCACCATAAAAAATAATTGGCGCGCCGCGGCGAAGTTCGGATAGCTGAAGAAAAATGTGGAAATAGCAGAGCTATGTACCCGCCCAGCACTAACATAAAAGCAGCGGTAACTATATACCGCCGCGTATGTCGTGCGGCTTTTTTATGTTTTTTTCTCTGCACAGGCATATCTCTTTAATATCTTTAGTTTATCATATTATTATGCTATACTCAAGAAAAGATTATCTATATATGATGCATATAAAAAACTTTTCTTACAGCGCGATACTTGTCATATTTTTATTGTTGTTTATTTTAATCAATCCTTTTACCAACCTTGATACTCTGGCATTTTTGATGGCCGGTTTTATTATTTTACAAAAAATACTAGGAGAATATTTTATTTTAATTCTGTTAGCGCTGCGTCCGGCCATGGATTATTGGCGAGATTACAACTTATTTTCTATCCGATTTTTTAATTTTAATATTAACGCGGCGCTATCGGTATTTCTACTAGTATGGACAATTTTATTTATCGCGCAAAATTACCAGTATGCAAAAAAATTGCCGCTAGCCAGCATCTGGGCAGCATTTATTCTCTGGTGCGGCATCTCGGTATTCTATACATATTCAATGTCCGCAACTATAATTGAAACACTTAAACTAAGCAATTTATTCGGTTTGCTTGCCATTACATATGTCATGTCCCAAAAAAACCCACTGGCATTTAAAAAATATTTTCTTGCCAGCGCTATTGGCGCAGCCATTATTCCTTTTGCCGTTGGCGCATACCAATTTATAACCAAAACAGGTGTGGATATTGACGATGTGGCAAACCGCATCTACGGCACCTTTGCCCACCCCAACGTCTTAGCAACTTTTGCGCTTACGCTATTATTGCTGGCAGTATCCGAACTGATTTCAAGAATCAGCATACATGGATTTAAAAAAATGGACTTTTTTGATTTAAAACAAGAACCGGAAATAAAACTCATTATTTTTACCCTGATTTGCATAATTGCCCTTACGTACACACGGATTGCTTGGATTGGAACAGTTATACTTGGCTGTTTTGTTGGTGCAATGTACTACAGAAAACTATTGTTTTATACGTGCGCGGCAATTGTGCTGTTTTATGGTCTGTTTTATCCAGCAAATAGATATCTAATAAATAATTTTAATGTAAACTTGCAAGCAAATACACTCATTGCTCGTCTTACCAGTCGCAACCAAGATGCCGATTCCATTCGCTGGCGCACCAATTTGGCGGCAAAAATCATACCGTTATTTAAAGAACATTGGATAGTTGGTTATGGATACGGAACATTTTCTCGCGTTTGGGACGATAATAAAGATGTTGAAAATCTATGGGATAACACTTCCGAAGCTCACAACGACTACATTAAAGTTGCTTTTGAATCAGGGGTTGTTGGTTTGGTATTGTTTGTTTTTATTTTTATTACTCTACTCTATCAACAAATTATATTTGGTTTAAAAAATAACTGGCTTAATATTATTTTTATTGCCAGTATTTTTATCTATCTTACCCTAAGCGTTTCCGATAACATGCTGCGCCACACACCAGTAATCTGGTGGTTATGGGCAATATGGGGATATTGGATTTCACAACAAAAAACCATCCGGGAGAGTCACCTAAATAAGTAATAAATTATTTATTCGGGTAATCGGATGGTAATTTTGTTAGGCAGATAAATCTGTCTATGGTTATTCACCAAGTTTGATGAACAATTATAGATTGGTTTGTCTGTTTTTTTATCTCAGATATTATTACCAATTTTTGATAATAATATTGCGAGACAGGAGAAGCGCTTGCCATATACAACCTCAACCTCGGTGCTTCTCCTTGTGCGAATCACGAGGCCGGGACCTCCACACTGATTGATCCGCCATACAACGCCGACGAGAAGCGAAGAACCACTGTCCCCGCTGGTCCGTTCGTTGGAACAAGCAGGTCGTAGATTTCGCCCACGCACGGACGCCCTCCACTTCCGATGTTGACCGTTGGCAGCCCGGAAACCGAGTTGCCGCACGTTTGGGGCGTTGGATCGTCCGGGATACCCCAGACGAGCCGGATTCGACCGTTGCGATTGAGCAGTTGGTACTGCCCGAGGCTCTGGTCGATCACCGAAACTCCTTCGGTGATCTGCAAGGACATGGCATGAAGTGCCAGCGGTCCTGCAGTCGCCACACTACCCACATCACCTTCACAGGTGAAGGTGAACTCGTTCACACCGGTGAACACCGGGGTGAACGAAACCTCCCACTCGCCCACACCAGGTTGGACCGGTGGGGTCATGGGAAGCGGAGCGCTCGGAACGCGGCTGTTGGTCGCCGTACACTGCCTCGCTTCCGCGAGGCAGACCAGGGTCTTGGGACGACCCACGGTCACCCCGTCGGCAGGCGGAGCCTGCGGGCGGACGTAGCAGTCTCCCACAATGCTCGCCACCAAGGGCGGCGGAGCATCGATGGGCGCATCGATCTGGGCGTCGGGGGTGAGGCGAACCTCATCCAGTCCGAAGACCAGATTACATCCGCCACCACAAACTATCGTCAACAACACTGCAAACAATGTTCTGAGAGACATGTGGCCTCCTGGCCTCTTGCTTGATTTGCACAGCTTATTTTCCACCACCAAATAATGATGGAAAAATTTCTGTGAGGAAGATACCCTGCCAACACTGTCTACACCTCGAATTTCTTCCTCTTACTACACCCTCCAACCCTACGAGGCCGGCACTGCAACAGACACAGACCCCACATACAACGCCGACGAGAAGCGAAGAACCACTGTCCCCGCTGGTCCGTTCGTTGGAACAAGCAGGTCGTAGATTTCGCCCACGCACGGACGCCCTCCACTTCCGATGTTGACCGTTGGCAGCCCGGAAACCGAGTTGCCGCACGTTTGGGGCGTTGGATCGTCCGGGATACCCCAGACGAGCCGGATTCGACCGTTGCGATTGAGCAGTTGGTACTGCCCGAGGCTCTGGTCGATCACCGAAACTCCTTCGGTGATCTGCAAGGACATGGCATGAAGTGCCAGCGGTCCTGCAGTCGCCACACTACCCACATCACCTTCACAGGTGAAGGTGAACTCGTTCACACCGGTGAACACCGGGGTGAACGAAACCTCCCACTCGCCCACACCAGGTTGGACCGGTGGGGTCATGGGAAGCGGAGCGCTCGGAACGCGGCTGTTGGTCGCCGTACACTGCCTCGCTTCCGCGAGGCAGACCAGGGTCTTGGGACGACCCACGGTCACCCCGTCGGCAGGCGGAGCCTGCGGGCGGACGTAGCAGTCTCCCACAATGCTCGCCACCAAGGGCGGCGGAGCATCGATGGGCGCATCGATCTGGGCGTCGGGGGTGAGGACTACTCCATCACCCATTGCATCTACCTCTCCGTCGAGCGAACCCGACGGGTTAAAGGAGCAAGCGGTGATGACTAGCACCAGACAGCAGAAAATCTTCATTGCAACCCCGATTCACCCGCATCAGGCGGGAAATGAGCCGAACTTGTCGGGTATTATTGCCCGAGATTTAAAAATAAACTATTTTCAAATCTCGAATGATAATTTTAAAGTAGGTCTATTGTAACCTACTTTCTATTTTTTGACACTAGTATTAATTGTTTTCGATCAGTATCAGTTCCCTATTCTATACAAGTAAGAAACTGATTCAATCGCGCGGGTTCCGAAGAACCCGCGGATAAGACTCTTGCCACACCCTCGATTCACATCAATGGCGCGGACATTTCCGATTTTTTAGGTTCGGGAACCTTTGTCCACCACTACTGGTTGGTGTTGGGCGGACCACTCAGGCTGGCGACCGAACGATCGCAAAGCCGGTCCCAGGCGCCACCAGCCTGGTCGGGCTCGGCAGCGGGGTGCCACGGGAGCCGCGCGCAGCCACTGGTGTACCACCGGGTGACGTCGCTCGTTCCGTTCTGCAGCCAGACACCGGTCACCGCCAGCGGCAGGACCGTGTTACCCGTGAGGTCGTAGCAGGTCAGGGCGCAAGCGCCCAGACCGCCATCCACGAACGTCGACTTGGCGATGTCGGTACCCGACCCCGTAGCGCTCCACTTCGTGCACCGGGTGATGTTGTTCACCTGGGTGTTGGAGAAGTAGAGGCCGAGGCCGTGACACGACACCTGCTGCGACGTCTGCGCCACCTCGATCTGGAGGGGGTTGGTCTGCTGGAGCTGGGTGCCACTCGCCGAGTACGCCGTCGCGATGACGGTGTGCGTGCCGACAGTGGCATTGTCCCAGTCGCAGTGGTAGGCCGCGCTCGTGTCGGTGCAGAGGGTGGTGCTACCCACCTTGAACTCGACTCGGGCGATCGTACCGGACGGACAGTTGAACGTCGCGTCCAAGTCGATGGGGCTCCCCACGACGATGAACAGGGTGTTCGCCGTCAGGGTACCGTTGCCAGTGCACTGCTGCTGCGTATTGACCGTCACCGTCGACGACTTGGTCTGACCGTTGTTACAGGTCATGCCGAAAGTCGTGGTCGTGGTGATGTTGCTCACCACGACCGAACCGTTACCCGCCTGAGCCACCCCGGAGCCGAACTGGCCACCGGAGAGCGTGCACGCCGTGGCGTTCGAAGTCCACGTGCAGGTGCTGCTACCGCCGGCAGTGATGCCGTTGGGGCTGCAGCTGAAGTTCAGGAACGGCGTGGGCGGCGGGCTGTCGTCATCGGTGATCGTCACCGTCGCCGCGGCCGGCGCACCCACGATGAGGTGGGGCTCCGGACGGATGGTGAAGATCAGGGTCTCGTCGCTCTCGTCGATCGTGTCGTTGAACGGGACCACCACGATGGTGGCCTCGGTCTGACCGGCAGGGATGAGGGCGTACCACTCCGCGAGCCCCACGTAGTCGGAGCTGCTGGCCGTACCGCTGAGGTCGAACTTGACCTCGAGCTGCTTGTCGAGGGAGCAGTTGCTCCGCTCGAACTGCACCATGGCGGTGTCGCCGTTCTCGTTGGCGATGCTGTCGGTCGCTCGGATGGTGACCGTACACTTGCTCTCGGAGGCGTCGACACCAGCGTCGGTCGTCTCGTCGACGACCTTGCCATTCTCGAGGAGGCAGCCCGTGAGGGCCGCCACGCACACCAGATACATCATCAGCTTCTTCATCGTCTTTCTCCATGGCTCCGAAGAGCCGGCAAAGGTTGGCCACAACGGCCGGTTTCAGGCCGTTGGGCCTGGGAGTTGTTGGTGACGGTGTTTTTAACCGTCGCTCCGTACTTACTATATATATTTATTTATATATATTAATAAATATAATAAATACGGAACAACGGTTACTTTTGTTTGTTTTTTAATTTTAAAGAACTATATTTTCTTTTCGCTTTGTTAGAGCTTATCATATTCCTAATACATGATATGTTTTAAGAAGATGATTTTCTCCCGGGATGCTCTTCTTGCGAAGAACATCCCGTCTTCCCCTCTTGAGGCGTTGTCAGTTCGATTTCTCGATCTGACGACAGCCTGGTTGAGGAGGAATCTACTTGCTGAACAGGCCCTTGAGGCCGAGGTTCAGCGTGACCGTGCCGTAGCCACCGAAGGCGTAAGAACGCCCCGGCTCTTCGACCAGGACACCGTCCACACGACGCCCATCAATGGGCTTACCGCTCCATGCCACGCCACCAGCGATGGTGACGTTGACGGTGCTGCCCAACGTCATCGTGACGCTGGGGCCGACCCCGACCGAACGGAGCATGAGGACCTCGCGATCCTTGTCTCCCCTCTGATCGATGGAATCGGTGCCGGTGAGCGCGATGCCAACAGCAGCACGCTCACCGACCTTGTATCCCGCCATGAGCGCGGCGCCGATAGCGAGATTCCCCTCGCTGTCCTTGCCGAGACCACCCTGCAGCTGAACGAGCGTGGCCCGGGTGGCACGTACACCGTACAGGCCGAGGAGGCCATACGAGGCGGTCGTGCCCTTGTGCGAGACCGCGAGCACCTGGCTCGCCAGCCCGAAGTTCCACCGCGCCTGAGCCTTTGCGACCTCGTTGGCCGCCGAGGCAGCCGTGCGCGAGATCTCGATGAGATCGTTGGTGCTCGTGCCGTGGCGATCCAGGCCACCATCGTTGTCGATGGGGGCCGTGGGGATGATCGGCGCAAGCGCCGGATCCATCGCCTTGGGCAGGTGGACCGTGAGCTCGAGACACGGGGTCTCGAGGCCGTTGACCTTGATGGTCTCGTCGACGCCCGAGGCGTCGTGCGAGACCGTGTCACGCGGCTGGCCCGGAGCACAGGGCTCCGGGGGCGGCACGTCCTGCGTCACGGTGACCCGGGGCTGTGCCTTGGCGTTGCCGCCGAAGGTTGCGATGGCAAGCATCATCACGCAAAGGATCGTCTTCATTGACTGAACTCGCAATTCTGGCTCCATTAGAGCCGGCAAAGGTTGGCCACAACGGCCGGTTTCAGGCCGTTGGGCCTGGGAGTTGTTGGTGACGGTGTTTTTAACCGTCGCTCCGTACTTACTATATATATTTATTTATATATATTAATAAATATAATAAATACGGAACAACGGTTACTTTTGTTTGTTTTTTAATTTTAAAGAACTATATTTTCTTTTCGCTTTGTTAGAGCTTATCATATTCCTAATACATGATATGTTTTAAGAAGATGATTTTCTCCCGGGATGCTCTTCTTGCGAAGAACATCCCGTCTTCCCCTCTTGAGGCGTTGTCAGTTCGATTTCTCGATCTGACGACAGCCTGGTTGAGGAGGAATCTACTTGTCGTACTTCAGGTGCACGACAGCGCTGTGGGTCGCCACCGCGGTCTTGTAGCCGGGCAGGTCGGTGACCTGCGCACCACTGAGCTGACCGAGGCGGTCGTTGATCCGACGAATCTGCCGGGTGTGGCGCTTGAGGGTCTTGTCGACCCCGGTACGCCACGTCTCTAGCGCGCCAACACGATCTTCGATCGTGAGCGCCTTGAGATGATCGTCGCACGGTGGCTTGGCATCACTGCCACCGTTGACCTTGGTGTCGTCGGTCTTGTCCCCTGCCGAGCCACCGGACGAATCATCCGGCTTGGCCTGCTGCGCGAGCAGCTGGTCGAGCTTCTGGACGATCACCTCGTTGCTCTCGTCCATCTTCTCGCCGACCTTGCTGGCGATGCTATCGCCCATGCCACCCAAGGTGGTGTTGAGCTCGTTCAAGCTCGTGTTGAGCGGGCTCAGGTCGAGCGCGACCGTGGGCGGCTTCGTGGCCTCGACGACCGGCTTGTCGTCGCTGGCAACACCACCGTCGGCGGCGTGGTGGACGCTGCCACCCGCGGCGGACGGCTTCTTGCCGCCACCCACCACCGACCAGGCGATGAGCCCGGTGATGAGCATCACAGCCAGCGCGACGAAGGCGAGCCTGGCCCAGCTCGACCAGCCGCCACGATCGATGACCTGGGTCTTGACGGCGGCCTGCTGGCCAGTGATCTGCTGCGTACCCGAGGAAGGCGTGTGCATGGAACCTCCAAGGCGCATCTAAGGCGCCTCACTCCCGTTTGCTTCGCAAGGTCACTCGACCACACGAAGCGCACGAGTGTTACCGTTACCGGTTCGCACATCAACTATTACATTGACGCGCTAATTAGAAACAGTAAAACCTCACTTTGCGAGAGAGGTTGTAAAAAACTAACATGACTATTCATTCGTTTAATAGGTTTGGCAATACCTCTCGCAATACTGCCATCTTTCAAACGATAGAGCACTATACCATACATTGTTATTTTTGTCAATAGCTAGAAGGTATTTTTGGGTATTTTTGGCTAAAATAAAAGAAAAACCTTAGGTTTTCACCAAGGTTTTTCTAACTTTTTAGTTATTATCAATTATCTATTCATATTTGAAGACTGTCTAGCGGTAGCAATCGCTTCTTTGTAGTTTTTCCATGTATCCACCACTCTATCACCATCCATTTTCAAGAGGCTATCACCTTTTGTTACAAAAGTATACTGAGGGTTGGTAATAAACAACTCTTCCTGTTTTTCCTGGTCCCAAATTCTTACTGCATGACTATTATTTGCAACCATAGATGCGTCACTAGGATCAAGCATCAAGCGAAGCTCGTCATTTTTAATCATCTTGTACCAATTTTGGTTACCAGCATCGTAAGTTTTTAACAGGTTGTCAAACTCTCTTATTTCTTGCTGACTTAAGCTTGGTTGCTTATTATTTGAAAGGCTTTCAATATAGTCTCTGAAGTTTTTAAAAGCTGACTCATTAGTTATAGCATTATATATTACATTTTCAGAATCATTTTTAAACGTGTATGAGTCCATTTTTTGACCGATTTCATTTTCAGTAAGAGATCTAAATACATTATTTAGCTTATCTACATAATCTCTCTGCGCTTCCGTTAACTCTAAAGTATTGGGTGTAGTTTCAACTTTTGCTGCGGGTTTTGTTTCTGATCCAGCTTCAACCAAAGGAGAAGAATTAACTTCTTCAGTTTGCGCAAATTCACTTCGAGAAACCATTTCTTCTGAAGGAGAACTACTTCTCACCCCTCTATTTCCCACAACCTGCCCTCTTTCCACTAGTTTATCAGCAGTATAGATAGCGGCTGTTTTACCAGCAATTTCTTTGCTTGTTTGAGGATTCTTAAGTGGTTTGAACGCATTATCTGGTACCGGAGATTCGGCAGGCTGTTCTGCAAAAGTCCTTCGCTCAATTGGATTACCCTCTTTATCCAGTAAATGGGTTACGTTAAATTTGGTAAGAGTAACATCATTTCTACCAATCGGTCTGTCCAACGCATTGATATGCTCTTCGCCCATTTTAGCAAACTGAGCTTTATCTGCTTCGCCTTGCATAAACTGAGCGATACCTTTAGGTGAAAATTCAGGCAAAACATTTTTGGTATCACCTTCAAATGGGGTGCCGTCAGCCCGCATACCGCGCATAACATTGGCATTTGCCCATAATTTATCATCAGTACTTAAACCTTCGTTATGTTCAGCTGCTGAACCTGTCCTCAAAATAGTTTCTCTCACCATCACCTGGCCATCTCCGCTCAAAATTGGCTTACCATTTTTATCCAAGCCGAAATATTCCACCCCGCCTTTTACTTGAACTATTCGGCCTGTATGATCAGCTGTGGCTGCACGGACAAACCCAGCATTGGCCAGCTCGGTGTTTTCTTTACCTTGCATGGCTTTAAACAAAGCCAAGGACATTTTTTTATCATTTGGATTATATTTCTCTACAAATTTAACAAAGTCAACATGGCCTTTTTTGTCTGCAAAAACAGCCAGGTGGGTAAGGTGCTGTTTGCTAAAATCTTGATCTTCCAAAAATTTAATCGCTGCTTGCTTATCATGTTTTAACAACTCTTCAAAAATCACAGCGCGACGCTCACCGCCAACTTCTATAAGATTATCTAATTTACTGCCGGTAAAATGCGAGCGGCCATCACCTCCAATATGGCTTGCTTCCAAAATTCTATTAAGCGATTCTGGGTGTGTTTGCAACGAACCAAATTGATTTAGATATTGGGCTGAATGTTCGCTTAAATGATGTTCGGCTGCAAAGTTTGCTACATCTGGATTTATATTTTCTGCAAAACCGGAACCGTCTGGATACGAAACCAAACCATCTGCACGCTCTAAAGCACTGGAGTTGTCTTGGTATGATTCTAATCCGTCGATATGTTCTACAGCAATGTTCTTTGCAGACTCAGTTGATACAAGATCATGTGTTGCACCCAAACCAAGTTTTGAACGCAATGCTCCAACAGCCTTTCCAATTAATGGCCCGCCAACAAGATATATTCCAGCACTTGCCGCGCCACCGACTGCGGCACCGCCAAACTTGTACACTCCTTTTGCCAGCCATCTTGCAAATCGCTCACCAACTTTTTTCTTATCTTTTTCAGAAATTTTGCCCTGATATTCTTGCATGGCTGCCAATACTTTTTCTAAATTCATCCCATCTTCTTTATTTTCTATTAACGCACCCATATCTTCCGCCTCGTGAATCAAGCTTTCTATCTGCGAAAGAAGCATTTGGTCTACGACTGGCCCAGCTTCGGTAATTTGCACTGCGGCCAATAGATCTTCCTGAGCGGCATTTCCGTGTAAGAATTTCTTAAGGTATATTAAATCAGCTTTAAACGCAATTTTTGCTTGAGGAGTAAGCGCCTCAAATGATTGGACTCCGTAAGTAAAATGAGAAATTTTTTCCAACAATTTTTCTTTAGCAACTTGCTGTTCTTTTTTGGCAAACATTCTTTCGCCGGTTTTATAGCCACTATACGCACCAACAACCGCGCCAAACGCAGCCCTGGCTGTACTCGATGCCAAAAATACACCTGCTAAAGCGGAATTTATCGCCACCGATTTGCCCAAACTGCCGCGACCAGAATAATTTTGCAGCCATGTATCGCCAAGCGATGCCTTGCCTGGTCCCAAATGTTTCATTTGAGCTTGCAGCTCATCGCCTTTTTGAGACATTTTTGCAAAAACCAAAGCTAGATTTTTAACCTGCTCTTCTTCGGGATTTTGGGTTTCTAGACGACCTAATGCTTTTTCAAACTTAATTCTATTTGCGCCACTTAAGGTAACTTTGCCTTCAGCAGTTTCTACTTCAAGACTGCCTCCGGTTATATCTCTAATCGTACCGGCAATTACCGAACTCATCATTGGCATGCCGTCAAGCATGTGTTTTTTATGCTGCGTTTTAGTAAATTCCTGCTCGCTTGGTTTAGAAACAAAAGACCACATTTTTCTAAAAAATCCTTTTTGCACTGGCGGCTGAACCGGAGAAAACGCAAATTCAAAAGCTTCGTCCACAATACTATCAACTAAATCATCTGCTGTTTTGGCTTGTAATTTTTGCATCGCTTTTGCGCCATCTTTTCCCCAGGCGCTGTCTTTACCAAAAAGCTTACTGCCCACCAACCATTTTCCCGCGCCGCCTGCCGCGCCGCCTGCCATTACCGCCGCACTATGAAGCACTTCAGAAAAACTACCCAGCAGTGTTCGAGCCGTCATTGCCGATCCGCCCACAAGCAGAGCACTTAAGCCAGCCCGAAGTGTCATTTGTCCTTTTATGGCTTTAATTTTTTCCCAAACACCACTAAGGCTATCCATAGCTTCGGCCACTTTTTGTAAAATTCTTTGCTTAGCCATTTCTTCCATATTGACCGCCACCTCCTTGGCCAATCTTGCATCCCACAATTCTTTAAAATCAGCCCAATCTTTGATGCCTGCCTTGCGTAACTCAACTTCAGAAATTCCAGCCGGCGGCGTATCGCCAATTAGTTGTTTAAATTCTTCCGTTGCATCACCGCGATACAACGCTTTCATAGCTTTTTTGGCTTGATCAACATTTAAACTCAAAATTCTTTCCACCAAAGAAGACCGCAAATCTATTGGCGTCATTTTTTCTGTTTGTTCGAATTTCTCGCCAAAGCTTTCAATGGTTTTTATTTTTTCTATTTGTTGAGTAAGCCCATCTATAATTTTATTAATTTTTTCGGCCTCTCGCTCGCGCGCCTTATACAACTCTTCTTGCCCATCGGCCGCTCCAATGAAACCTGCTTTTTTAGCAGCATCTATACCGCTTAACGCTGTCAGAGTGTTGGCAAAATCTTTTTTATTTTTTAACAGCTCCTTATACACTCCCTGGTACGGCTTATCCGGTACTCCATTTGTTTGCGGAATAGACTGTTCACAGTCCAGCGCAGCAGCATTTATTTTATTTATTTCATTTGTAAAATCAAAAATTTCTGCATTGGCATCGTGTTCTTTCTCTTTAAACTCATAGGTTTTTTCCCAATCTGCCAACACCTCATCAAATAATTCGGCATTTACTTCATCTTTTTTATCATCATTATAATCAGATTCACCGTTTGATAATGTAATGATATTTTCTTTATCTGGATCTGTTTTTGCTTTCTCCATTCTTTTTTTAACCAAACTAAACTTAAGGTCTGTATTTTGATCAACCAAATATTTAATAGTTTCAAATTTTGATTTTGCAGCCACCTGTTTTTCTTCGTCTTTTGTTAATACAACACTGCTTTCCACAGGCTCATCAGGCCGCTTCTTAAGCTTGCTTTTTTCTATATCCCACTCGGCGCTGTCTGCTAAAAACTTTTTATACGCTTCTTCTTTTTTATTTTCTAATGCTTTAAAAATTTCATCTTTTTCTTCTCTTTCTAAATCTTTTCGAGCAACATCGTACTGCTTAATTCTTTCTTTTATAAAAGCATCGTACAAACGAGCGTTGATTTCTTCTTGCCGAGTAGATAGATAATCGCCTGTATTTGGATCAACCCCGGCAGCTTTCGGGTCTGCTTCTTTTGCAGCCATTGCTTTTCTTTTTTGCTCTAACGCAGCACTCAATTCTGAAAAATCTTCTACCGCCTCTCCAATCAATGTGGTGCGCAATTCTTTCTCAACCATCGCTACTTCGCGCTTGCTCAAAGCAGCCTTAGGATCTTTAGTGTTTTTTCTTTTTGCATCAAGGGCTTCATCAAGCTTCTGCGTACGCCGACTGTTAAAACCATCCTCGAGGTGGCGATTAATATCCATAGCATTTTCGTATTCCATTTTTTGAGGCATTAGTGCAAGTTGCTTATCGTAATCTTGCCTAATAGTGTTTTCTTCAACAGCGTCAAGCTGAATAGCCTTATAATTTGGCTGTTTTGGTTCCGGACGAGCCATGGCTCTTTTTTGATCTTCCCATTCTTTTAATTTACTCTCGTATTCATTGCGAACAGATCTTTTTTTATCTGCCAACGCTTCTTCTTTGTCCTGTTCCAGCCGTTTTCCCATGAACTCTTTCACTGATTTTGCTTTTTTTGTTTTAAACGCGGCAGAGCCTTCTTCCTGCGCTTTTCTAGTTTGCTTGTCTGTATCAGTCTCTGTGTGCTCGATTTTTGATTTTTTACCGGCACCATTAACTTTAGCTTCGTCTATTTTTAATCTCAAATCATCAATATGCCGAGCGGCCTCGGCATGCAAAGATTTAATTTTTTTGACTGCACTAGCAACATCTTTTTTTCCTGATTTTGTCATTGCCTTAAAATCTTTGGGTAAATTTTCAAAAGTACCCATCAAGGCAGTTTTTAATTTGCTTATTTTTTCATGTAAATCTTTCTGTGCTTTTACCCCTAATGCTTGTATATTATTTTCTAAATCTTCAACCTCAGCTTCCATAGCCACAGTTTTTGACCAGACATCCAAAAATTCTTCCGGTATACCCTTATACATCTTGCCGTCAGGTGTTGTAAGATTATATTCCAAACGACCATCCTGAGTGGCGAATGCACCATGAACAACAAAATCCCCGCCTTTTCGATCGTCGGTTAAAGTGTCTAACTTGGAAAATTTTACAATTCTCGGAGGAGAATCGACAAAAATTTCATCACCTTTATCAAGAGTCAATTTTAGCTTGCCTTTTTCAACAGCCGCAGGCGCAAACAGTTCTCGCACTTGCCACTCACCTTCAATATTAACGACTACTCGCTTGCCTTTTTTATACTTACCGATTTCTGCGCCTTTAAAGTCAGAGTTGGAAACACGCTCTCTAAGCATACAATTATTTAGTTATGTTGTTCAATATTTTTTAAGACTGATTTCAATTTTTCCTCATCTATATGCTCGTGTACATCTTTAAGTAACGCCTTCTCTTCTTGCTCCATCTGGTTCCAAAAATAAATAAAATTATTATAAGCTTCTTTAAGCTGAAGCAATTTTTGTTGCGCTTTTTTTTGCCTATCTTCTAACTCTGATTGTGGAAACAGTCCTCCCATAAAAAATTATTTGGCAATACCGGCCAATGTTTTTTTAAATTCTTGAGCGAACGCAGACAGTGTTTGTTGGACTAATTGTTCAAAATCCGGAATACTGGTTTGCCAAAAAGCAGCCAATTCTTCTGCAGAACCGTTTTGATCAGCGAGTTCCACGAGCTGCTTAGCTTGATTTTCAGAAAGCAATGGTAAAAGCGTCATACCCAGCCGACGCTCAGCTTCAGCCACAAACATCGGCACAAACTGAGACCTGGTTTCTTCGGATAAATTTTCAAAACCAGCCTCATCTAATACTTTATGGATAAATGATTCTAAAAAATCAAATTGATGTGTCATATGCAGTAAAAATTAAAATAATTAATTTCCAAATAAACTATGTTTTTTGTAGCGCAACACCCATAATGCAGACAGTAAAAACCCGGCCGCGAAACCAATTCCGGCATTTACTGCTAAGTTAGGCCGTACCGGCCAACGAGAAACGAGAGGTTCGCTAATAAGTTTAATGGCAACATCTCCACCCAAATATTCCCATCCTTGCGAAACCATAGTCTGCGCCACAGCTTTGGACAAACGAACAGCCTCGGCTTGGCTATAACTATAAATTTTTACATTCATAATACTAACGCCATAGAGCATGCTTGCCTGGACATCTTTCGCCCATTTTTTACGGCGCTGGCGGTCTGTAAGACTGGTCCACGGTGTTTTATCAAACGGCTCCGAAGCTCCCGAGATTACTTTGTTGTAAAAATCGGTTGTATTGATTATTTGCGCTAAATTGGCGCCTATTTTTTCTGCTGAACGAGCCTGGGTATACGGATCTGCGCCGCCTTTATCGCGAGAAATAATTAAAACTTGACTGGTGGCGCTATATTGTTTTGGAAAAAAAACAGAGGTAACAGTTGATAGCAAACTAAAAACCAAACCCCACACAATTAGCAATGCAAGATGTTTTTGCAACACATGTAACATACGCAAAAGTTTAATAATCTAAAGATTATTTTACAAGCTGTACTTTAGCAGTTACTATCTGTTCTTTGCCGTTACGAAGAATTTTCACGCTTACGCTTTCTTTATCAGAAATAGTATACCACAGATCATCATGGGTAACAATTTTTCCATTGACCTCAATAAGAATATCGCCCTTGCGGAAACTGTTGGCCGCCACTGAACCGGTTACCAAAAAGCCTTGTATCTTTTTACCAACTTTATTTTCACCATCTACTGGCACAAAAATATTCTGTTCTTCGCTAAACCAGCCTTCAACTCCTAAAGATGGGTACGCTACCGGCTGGCCGCTTAAAATTTTTGATAAAAATCTGGTGATGTAATAACTTGGCACAAGCGTATTATTTTCCGAAACAAACCCAGCAAACCTGCCCTGGCTGTTGATAGCAGCATTTCCAGCAACAAAATTACCATCAAGCGAATATGCCGCAACGGGCGCCGTATCTATGTGAGGCATTTTATATCCAAGCACCGGGTATAAGGCCTGCGTCCTATACCAATTGTCATTGTGCCACACAAAAATTTCATCTGGATTATAATTTTCTTCCTCAAATCCAAAAACCTTAAATTGTTCATTAGGAATTTTTATATACAATATGCCAGTGTACTTGTCCCATAGCGCATTTTCCACCTGATACACATTACCGTTCTGCCCTGTTACAAAAATATTTTTATAAACACCATCATAATGGGGCTGATACACAGCAAGCCAGCCATCCGAACTCAACATAATGCCGTCCCCTATTTTTTTATTTAAATAATTAGTGCCGCCCACTGAAGCAGAACCTTTATATAGGGCAAAAATACGCTCCCCAACCTCCGTTCGCACCCGAAGCTCTAGCTGCGAACGAGAAATTCCCTGAAGCGTATACGACGCAATCCAGGTATCACCTTCGGCAAACCGAGGCCAAATCCAGCCAATCATAATGGAAGCGCCGCTGGCACCCACCACCAAACTGATAGCGGTAATGCTAAATAATAATTTAAGACGCCACCACATACGATTGTATTCGGCTGGATTATTTTTAGGAGGAAGATGAGGAGGATTCATAGCGTGTTAAAATTTTATTTCCACAACGAAATAAAAAATAAAAATAATATAAATAAAAATGCGTTACTGCTTAAAAATACAATTTGCTTTCTCCAATGAACTCCTTCCGGAGTAAGATTAAATCTAAACAAAAGCCAGAGCACATACCAAACCCATACCAGCGCCAAACTTCCAGTCAGATAACCAAGCGGCAATAAATTTATCACCCATACTAACTCCGATATTAACACAAACCACAGTGCTACGGAAAGCCATATTTTTTTACCAACCATCGGATTATACTCCCACCACCACCATCCTGCAAACAACGCCGCGCAAAGCGACGACACAGATAACCATACTAACTGATGAATGTTGGGTAAAATTTGCAATAAAATGATAGCTTGAATGCCTTGAAAAATTCCAGCCAGACCAATAATTGACATTACAAAACGCCAGCGCAAATGCGGTTTGACAAATACTGACAAGCCAAGATCGGAGGCTGGCAGCAGCCAAAAACTAAAAAAGGAAAAAAAGGAAAAAAGAGCTGCGGAGGCATACCAGGCAAATCTCCACTCTATAAATAATAGAAAAAGCGTTATACCAGCCAGCATAGCGCTTAAAGAAATAAGATGCTTAACACGACTCATCTCTTTTGCATAATATACAGACCAGAGCAGCAAAGCCCAGATGGCTACTCGTATACCAAGCCATACCCAAACCATCCACCAGGAACTTAACTTGCCAAACACAAACAGCATGGCCACATTTACCAAAACATCAATTACGGCCGCCAGCTTGGGATGAAATGAGATAGATTTTAACATATCTATTTTTGAATACATTTTTCTTATTTTATCCTAAAAAATAAGAAAAAGCAAACTATCCTTAAAACACCTGCCTGTTTGTCAATAATCAATTTTTCTGCTAATATTAAAAATAAATATGAGCCTTGCGGAAAATAAAAAAGCATTTTTTGAATTTGAGATCCTTGAAAAAATGGAGGCTGGTTTGGTGTTGACTGGCCAAGAGGTAAAGTCGGCAAAAACAGGCCAAATTAACCTAAAAGGGTCATATGTTACCTTTCATAACAACAGGGCTTATATACTCAACATGCACATCAACAAGTATAAGGCGGCGGGTCCCCTACCAAACTACGACCCCACCAGATCACGAGAAATTCTCCTCCATAAAAAACAAATCGCTTATTTACAGGAAAAATCCAAAGAAAAGGGCTTGACAATTATGCCTTTGCATGTGTATACTAAGGGACGATTAGTGAAAGTTGAACTGGCTATCGCTCGCGGAAAAAAGCTCTACGACAAACGAGAGTCTGTCAAAAAACGAGAGCTTAAACGAGAGCTAGGTAGAGCAATGAAAAACTAATGGTCACGGGGGTGCCGGGCTTCGATAGGAGCTTCTGGCTACACTTGCATACCGAGGAAGCTCTTTTCCTCGTAAATCACACGGAGCAACATAATAAGTGCAAACTTGTTATCAAAAGTAAAGTCTGCTGTAGCTAACGCTTTCAGCACCAACTTTGCTCCAGTAATGGCCTAAGAACCATGCTGGTTATCTCAGATCCTTCGTGATTTGAGACATCGTATCGGCAATGCTCAATAACCGAACCACGGTGTTATTCATTGAGTGTAGCGAGGCGGTAATGCCGATTATCGCATCGTGAAGTCTCCTCGGCTCGCTGAGCCAATTTTCGTCCTCTTTTATTGGCCCAGGACACACCAAGAGACACTAAGTATGTAGACGGTTTAGTCATAGTTATCTACACGCGAGTTCAACTCTCGCCACCTCCACAGAAATGCCTTGTACGGCATCATGTGGCACAAATATTATTTATGCGTATTTCACATAAAAAACATAAACCAGAACCGAAACGAACTTATTTTTTTAACCTCGGCATCACAGTTCCTGAAGTTATGGTTCTTGATAGCGATGGTTCAAATTTGGGTGTTATGCCACCGGCTAAAGGCATGACATTGGCCAAAGAACAGGAGTTGGACCTAGTTCTTATCAACCCAAAATCCAATCCTCCAGTGGCAAAAATCATGGACTTTGGACAATTTAAATACCAACAAGAAAAAGAAGAGCGTTTAAAACAAGCTCATGCGCATGTAACAGAAGTTAAATGCGTTCGTCTTTCCCTCCGAATTTCTCCGCACGATATGGAAATCAGGCAAAATCAAACAATTCAATTTTTAAACGATGGCGATAAGGTAAAAGCAGAAATCATTTTAAAAGGCCGAGAAATGCAACAAAAACCAATGGCCGCCTCTGTTATTGAAAAATTTGTATCTAACGTCAATGCTTCCCTACCGGTACGCAAAGATCAAGATATTGAATTTCAAATGAATAAAGTGAGCGCGATCATCGCCAAAAAATAATTTTAAATATAATAATTGTTTATAACAATATGCCTAAATTAAAAACTCACAAAGCAACGGCTAAAAGATATAAATTAACCAGCAAAGGAAAAATTGTTAAACGCACTGCTGGCCAAAACCATTTCAACGCACGAGAAAACGGCAACACCGGCCGCAACAAAAAATCAGATGTTATTGCCAGCACCACCCTCAACCGCGTCATGGCAACCAACTTACCAAATGCTTAATAATACTTACTAACACCAAAACGTTATGACACGTATCAAAGGTGGTTTACTCCACGCAAAACGCCGCCGCGGCATTCTCAAACATACAAAAGGTTTCCGCTGGGGCAGAAAATCCAAAATCAAATTAGCAAAACCTGCTAAAATGAAAGCTGGCCAATATGCTTTCAATGATCGCAAGATCAAAAAACGCCTTAACCGCGGCGTTTGGAACGTAAAAATCAATGCTGCTGTTAGAGAATTTGGCATGAGCTACAGCCGCTTTATAGACGCCCTCAAAAAGAGCAATATCGAGCTTGATAGAAAAATTCTTTCCCAGCTTGCTCAACATCACGAAACTATTTTTGCTAAGATTGCTGAATCTGTAAAATCAGAAAAATAATCCACAACAGAATATCTTGACAAAAATAAAAAAATCGGTAATATATCTTCATTAACAACTAGGTCCGGACATTGTGTGGTATAAGGAGGAAACGTACCCTCCTTCGTTTCCTCTCCTCTTACCACGCACTGTCCGGATCTTTTTTATTACAAAAAAACACCCAATCATATTGACGGGGTGTTTTTTGATATTTTTTTAAAAACTAGATAGCAGTGGAAGATGCTGAAGTTGTGCTGGTGGCTGGCATAGTTGATGTCGGCACTTCTATTACAAGCGGTGCGGAGAGCAACTTTTTAGCTTCTTTTAACGCTTCTTGATATGCTTTGTTAGCAGCGACAATCGCAGCCCTGTGGTCTGCTTGAGCTTTTTTAACTGCGGCACGATAGGCGGCATTTCTAGCTTTGCGTGCTTCTTCTTTCTTTTTTATCTCTTCGCGCTTCTGTGCCATTTCCTGCTTCTTTGCTTCACGCGCTTTTTCTAATTCTTGTTTTTTAAGCTCAAGAGCTTGTTTCATCTCTTCACGTTTCTGTTCCATTTCTTGCTTCTGAGCTTCACGCAACTGTTCCATTTCTTGTTTTTTTTGCTCCAACACATCTTGAGTGGAAGAACTTGCAGAAACCGAACTGGCATCATCGTTAGCAGATACGGTTTTTACCAAAAACGGAACGGCAGACAATACCACAGCTCCAACTAATAAACCAGACGCTATTTTTTTCATATTATATACAATACGATATTTAGAATAACTAAATGTATTTAATTATTCTATGATTAATAATAATTTTTGCTATTAAACAACAACGGCGAAGAGTCTCTGTGCGCGCAAATGTTTAGCGGCACTATCTTCGCCCTCTCTCTCCTTCAGGTTTCAGTCGCCTCAACAACTCCTCACGCAAGCATTGCAACTGCAAAGAATCTTCTCCACCATCCCTGTAGAAGATGTCTTGTGTGAGCTCGCGTTCAAATGCAGCAAGCAGATCTTCACCGGACATGGCTTGCGCGCACTGCCGCAAATACTCTTGGTTTGCTTCGGGCATACCGCTACCTCCATATATATTATATCACATTTTCAACACACGCTAAAACACCTTGGCTATTTTAGCCAAGGTGTTTATATTTACCCAGATCGCTATTGCAAAAATTATATACACATCTAATCTTTGCAATTACAGCGACCTGGACACAACCGCATCACAACTCCCCATACTGACGCTCTACCATTGCGAGCATCAGGCAGTTACCCGCCAAAGGCAAATACGTTTCAAGAGCCTGCAGTTGCGACGGCAACAAACCTGGGTTAACCCCCAACTCCGTTGCCAAGCGCTTGTTGAGCTCTTTCAGAAACCATCCACCTAGGATGTAGCTGGGGAAAAACCTCCTGCCAGTCTCCTTGGTTATCCCTGCCATAAGCTTCTGCACCAACTGCTCAAAATATGACGAATTGCTCATAAGGATGAATATAAATAAAACATACAATTTTGTCAATCTAGTAATCTGTTTAATAAATAAAACAAAAAAGCCGCCAGCCAATTATATTCCAAAATATTTAGAACATAATTGGCATGGTGGCGGCTTTTGCGCGACCATACTACAGCACCTTCTCGTCTTTGGCTTGCCTTGCTTCCAACCAGGTCTTTATCTGACTCCCCCAGACAACCCAACGCGAAAAATCATTGGGTTTGAAATCCGGTATCGCAATCCCAACCCGCTCGCTCACCAGAACTTTCATGAGAAATGCCAGAAACCGCCTAGTTGCGCCGGTTCGCCGACCGGTAGATCGCTTTCCCAGCCTCAGCAGAATGGCATCAATGAGCGGATAGAGCATGTGCTCGCGCAGTAGCGACTGGTACTTGCCGTACACTTGCCGAAACACAACGCGCTCTACACCGGATCTTTTCAGCAAGTCAAGCACCAGAAGATCAAGGACCTCTCCTGCGCTAAGATTTTTTTTCATAGCACCCCCTTAACGCCAAAGCTAGCAAAAATAAATTGTTTTGTCAATATTAAACTCATTCTAAAATATACAAAATTAAAACTACCCAATGGTTTGGGTAGTTTGATAATATTATAAAAATATGCGCTTCTATTTTTAAATTATGGACTAAGATGACCGATACAAGTATTATCATGATCACTGCTATTTGAACCATCAGGGCAATTTACAGAACTCCATGTGGCACCCGTTAACAGCGTTGTGGTCATACCAATCGCACCTGTAAATGCCGTGCGCTCAAAGAACACATTTCTCATATCTGCATCTCTAAAGTTTGCCCCATCGGCAATGACATCCCTCATATCCGCATCTGTAAAAATAGCTCCTGTGTAATCGCCGTATGATAAAATTGCCCCTCTCAACCACGCACCTGTTAAATCCTTATATCTCAAATGTGTTGATTCGGTCATATCGCACCCAGGACATGTAAGCGGCGGTACACTAGACAAAGTTGCCGGAAAATGAATAGCTGTTTCCAAAGCACCACAACTAGTCGTGGTAGCGGACACAACTCTTAAGGCGCCGGTTAAATCACTCACACATCCGTGAATTAAATTTGGATCGCTATTGCCTTCATGGGCAAATACTTTTGGAATCAGCAAAATAGTTGCTGTACCAATAAAAAAACCTGCCGCTAGGAAAATATATTTTATTTTACTCATATAAAAATAGTTAAAAATAAAAACTCGACCTTTATATACTTATATATTCATATTTAAAACCTTATAAATTAATTATACATTTTGAGATACAAATACAGATAAGAAATAAATAAAATCTAGATAAAATAAAAAAACAAAAACAACCTTCTAACAGAAAGTTGTTTTTGAGATATGCGAGCACGCCAATTAAGCGCTTTAATGTGGCTCGCCGCACACCCCTCCTAATTCCTAACACGAGTGAATTACCCCTTCTGGATCTGCTTCACTCATTAATCCGCTGATTGAGCGCATTGAGAACCATGATCTGGAGTTCTCTTGGCATGCACTCAATCTGACGGTAGAGACCTTCAACAGTGACCGCCAACAACAACCCAAACAATCGCTGCGGTTCCGACTCGCCGATTTGATCAGTCTGCAACGCTGACTCAACCACAACTTCTACCTGAACATCTTCATCAACTTCTTCGTCACCAGACGATTCGCTATCAGGTTTCTCGCCCCCCTCTACTTCGGAGACAGGTGCAGACTCGCCTTCAACTGTCACAGCGCCACCACCATCTTCCGCACCTTCGCTGGTTTCAGAAGCTTCCTCAACCTGTTCAGAAGCAGACAGCTCGCTCTTTTTTGGCAGCGCTTCACGCCACTTCGGCGGGACCTTCTCCAGATCCCACTGCACTACACCATATGCAACTTTCGTCAGCCACCCTGCTTGCTTGAGCAGCATAAGCGTACCGTTGAACGCTTGAGTTGTGCTGAAACCAAGCTCTTTAGCTCTCCGAGCAGCTTCAACGAAAAAGCTCCCACCCTCCGTCGCCACAAACAACGGCAACAACATATCCAGTCTGTCCTGTGAAAGGCCTGGAACACCGCCAGATCTAGTGGAGTTTGGGGCGGATCCGTCTCTGCTTGCCACCCTCCTAATGAGATCGAGTCGGGCAGACTTGGGTGAAGGAACCTTGTTTCGAGAGCTAGAACGATCCTGTGCGGCGCTGATTTCATCAAACCGCTGCTTGACCGCAGGGTCTTGGCTACACTTTCTTGCACGAGCGGTGAAAGCGTAGCGATCATCTTCCCCAACCAACTCAAGCCATCCTACCTTAATGAGATGTCGAGCAACCTCTCGCGCCTGATAATCCTTGATCTCCAAACCAGCAAGACCAAGTAGCGCCAAAATGACATCATCACCCTTGCACATCTCACCTGCGGCCATCAGCCTCATCTTATAGATCAGAACCTCCGTAAGCTCGGGGTTCTGACAATAGGGCTTGATCCTATCCGGAAGACTATCAATCATCGCCATGGCACTTCTCCTTGGGTTAACCTAACTGAAATTTATACTAAAAAAGAACCTTGTGGTCAAGGTTGCGAATACATATTGAAAAGGCCCCGCCGCACGAATGCGACGAGGCCAGGCTGCCTCCTTGTTGGTTTCGGATGGATGACAGGGTGCGATCAGGCTGAAGCGCTGAAGCGATCGGGAAATCGCGACTCCAGTTCTGCCACACACTCGCCGAAGGTTGCACCCACCCCGAGCTCGATGAGGCCCGGGAAGTACACCGTCATGGCGACCTGGACCCGCCCCCTGAGCCGACCGTCATCGAACTTGAAGTGGTCGGCACACTCGACCGGACCGCCGTTCCAGTGAACGACGGCTTGAAGCCAGTTGCGGTGGTTAGAGAATCTTGATTTTTGCGCGCGCATACCCTCTTGCCTCCATGGTTTGTTCCAACAACAAAAGATGTTAGCAAAAAGTTTGCGTATGGTCAAGTACGCTCCATACAAATACAAAAAAGAACCCTACCAGCATGTGGCAGGGATTCTGAAATTTGAATTTTTTCCGCTATGCGGGTCGGACGGGACTCGAAACGCTGGGCGGTATTTTGTGATTTTTAGCAATAATCCTTATTTTATTGCTAATTCTAGCAAATAATTCGCTTCTCGTTCACTATCAAATCCAGTTAAAAAATCTTCATTTCATCACTTTTTGGACACAGGGTGGACACAAATTTTAAGATGTCCAACAGCGATATAGAAAAGGTGGTGGAGAGGGTTTTAAATAGATTTTAAATATGCTAAGTTATACTTTATAGGATATGAAATTTGATATCTGTATAAAAAGTAAGGAAAAAATATATAAAATCTTTAAACTCGGCTATACTTCTGAAGGTGGATTTTTTGTAAAGGATTTAATAAATGACGCAAAGGAATATCTTATCATCAAGATGATAATTCCGCCTGAAAATGTAAGAAAGTCTAGGTTTTACGCCGTGCCAATGAAGGATTGTAAATATTGGCTAGTTTCAAAATCACCTAAAGTAACTCATCACGTTGACGGAATAGTGAATATTTCTGGCACAGATATAATGTCAGGCTTTTATAAATATTTTAAAGGTCATAAAGGAATTTTCAGTCAGAGTATGGATCTTAAAAAAAGAAATAACGACGGTGGTCCAATTTTTATCTTCCATACTAAAAATTTAATATCACCGTTAAATAAAATTAAAAGCAGTATTATCATAAATGACTTTGAACAGATTGTAGATTTTTATAATAAACCAAGAAACAACAATGATTACAGCTACAATCTTGAATTTTTTTATCTTCCAAAAGAAAGTATTAGAATGCTGAATTTAAGCACGGGAACTATACCCTTTAACCATCCTAACTATGGAATAATACCCTTAAAGTACATTCCCTGCCCCTCTATAAGCCCAGGAATAATAGGTATATTTACACGAATAAGCTCCAAAGGTAATAAAAAAGAAGATGAAACCCTTTCTTTTTCTTTGAACGGTGGCGCTGGTGCAACATTAAAAAATGGCGGATTTGAACATATCAGTATAATCTATCCATTTATAGAAAATATGGTCGACAAACAAAAAATAAAAAGGCTCGATTTTAACTGGTGGAATAAATTTAAAGTCCAATTAGACTTATTTCTTTTTAGATACTTTAAAAAACTAATTAAATTATAGTAAAGCCAGATTGTTTAGATAATTCTCCCTTCTCGTCTAGATGCGCACCTTGCTTCCGAAACATTAATAAACGCTATTAATGTCCTTCAGACATGCTCGGCAAAGATTTGGACACAAAATGGACACAGGGAGCAAAGAGAGGAACTTCTCGGTATCTCAAAGTAAAAAAGTTGTGAGCTCGATTTCCGCTAGACTAAAACAAAAAAACACCACTTATGTGGAGTTTCTATGTTGAAATAACTGGCGGGTCGGACGGGACTCGAACCCGCAACTTCTGCCGTGACAGGGCAGTGCTCTAACCAGTTGAACTACCGACCCAAATTGTACTTTTTTGACACTAATTTAACTTTATAAAGTATACAAAAAACTCAGCCAATTGTCAAACTCGCCCTGTTTATAATCTATTTGAATAAAATGGCAATCTAGTTTACTATAAATAACAGCAACCCAACCAGGAAAAATCCCAATGGTAATCATCCGAATCCACACCGCTCCCGCAACTGCCCCGGAACTATTGGGGCAGCTAGTCCATGCGACTCGCATACTCGGTTGCGATGGGAAAACGCTGGGTTTCACTATGGAGGGTGGTCAACACATCTTCACTACCAAGGAAGTTCGCCTATGTGAAGACCTTTCGGCTTCCTACATGTGACGAACCTCCTGCAAACATCAAAACCCTCGTTCGCTCTACTTGCCCTGTTTTCAAACATATTGAATATTGGGCAAGGAGAAATATGCGAACGAGGTTTTTGTATAAAACTACAGTTTACAACCTCCTCTTTTTAAGATATATTTACAAAATATATAATATATTTTTATGGAACGAATGCCGCATCATCAGCCTGAGACAACAGAACCACAATCAGAAAATTTGTTAAAACAATTACAATCCGCCGAAACCAGAAACTTTCTTATAAATGCATGCAGAAAAAAATTTAACAATCTTCCTCCCGAAACAGATATTGAAGACATAATCCAAACCACGTTAGCTAAAGCAGCTCAGGCGATATCAAAAGGAAAATATAGAGGCGAAGCGTCTCTTACCACCTGGCTACATCAAATTGTAAACAATACTACGATTGATGCAATACGAAAACGAAAAAGATTTACCCAAATTATTGATAAACTTTCTCCGTCAACACCAAACCGAGATGACCAAACAATTGAGGATATAGTAATAGAAAAAGAAGAAAAGGAGAATCAAGATTTTGAAGTCAGCGCTCTAAGAGCAGATATAGAAAAATTGCCATCGGGGTACCGAATTATCATGGAACTGCTTATGACAGGCAAAAGACCTATAGATATTGCTAAAGATTTTAATATAAATATTGCCACCATTAACACTCGCATAAGAAAAGCTAAGCAATTATTGCTTGAGATGGCATACGGAAAACAAAATAAAAATATCCCGGAATAACCGGGATATTTTGTTTTAGATATTTTATTTTTCAGTATTGGTGGCAGACTTGCCCTGTTCTTGAACAGTTTGATCAAACTGCCAGTTTCGCATCATACCCGGTCCCCAATTACCACCTACCCCGCCCCGGTAATACATACCGCCGTTATACATGCCATAATACCCTCCAAAATATCCGCGCAACACACCCAATTTGTAACCAGTGCAAAATACAATTACTAAAACTACCAATCCGATAAGCCAGCACCAAACGGATTTATGCCCCCAGCCACAACCCATTTTATGAGTGCCACAACATCCTCCACCCTGCTGATTTTGTCCGCATTGTCCGTTATTGCACATATATGTACGTTAATGAATAATTTTATTAATTAATTTTAAAATCTTTTACACTCTGGAAAATTTGATCAAAATAATCTGGCGTACCTTCAAAAGAGATAATATATTTTGATTTTTTATAACCATCCGGATATATAGCAATAACTCTGCGTCCAATTTTAACATTATCTACACCGGGAAATTCAAATATTTCTACTGGCAGGTTATTCCAAGTGGATGTACCAATCAAATTTTCTGTCTTGCCCTGCGTAAACGGATATACCCTTACACTAAAGGCGCTTTCAGGCAAAGTATTATTGGTAAAAGTAGCTAGATTTTTTAGACGCATTACAGCCCAGCCTGAAGGATACGAGATTGTAAATTCTGGCAAATCATCACCCTTTTCAACATATGTGGATTTTTGAGCTTTTCTTTCTTTTTCAAACGCTTCTTCCATCTCTTTTTTCATCTCTTGTCGCGCTACCGCCACTTGATTTGCAACCTCAACTTTTACTTCTTCAGGCGACATTTTATTGGCATTTACATTTTGACAGGTGTATCCGCCTAAAACCGTAGTAAGACCCAACACTCCAAAAATAAGCAATAATTTTGAAGCCATCCCCATCTTGAAACTACCGGTTGGCTTGGCGGCAACTTTTTTCTCCATGGCTGCAATTCGCTCACGAGTTTTGAGCACCGTGTCTGGGTTAAGCGAAATACTGTCTATCCCCTCTTGCACCAAAAATTCGGCAAATTCCGGATAGTCACTCGGCGCCTGTCCGCAAATACCTACTTTGCGTTTGTTTTCATGAGCTACGCGAATTACTTGGCGTATCAAAGTTTTTACAGCTTCGTTTTTTTCATCATAGACATGGCTTACCAGCGCGGAATCTCTATCTACTCCCAAAGTAAGCTGAGTAAGATCGTTTGAACCAATACTAAACCCATCAAAAATCTCGGAAAATTCTTTAGCTAAAATTACATTGGCAGGAATTTCACACATCACATATACTTTTAAACCGTCTTTGCCACGTTCCAATCCAAATTCTTTCATGGTTGCCAAAACTTTTTTACCTTCTTCTACCGTACGGCAAAACGGCACCATCACGATTAAGTTTTTCATCCCCCACTCATTACGAACTTTTTTAATGGCTTCGCATTCCAGTTTGAAACCTGGCTTAAATTTTTCATCATAATAGCGAGACGCGCCGCGCCAACCGATCATTGGGTTTTCTTCTTTTGGTTCATAAGCCGCGCCGCCAATAAGAGTGGCATATTCATTAGTTTTAAAATCAGACAAGCGAACAATTACGTCATTAGGATGAAACGCCGCGGTAATAAAGGCAATGCCTTCGGCAAGCTTATCCACACAGTACTGAGCCTTGTCTTTATAACCCACAGTAAGTGCGTCTATTTTAGCTTTTGTTTCGCTGTGCTGGTCTTTATAATTTACCAGCGCAAGCGGATGAATCTTTACAAAATTGGTAAAAATAAACTCTTCACGAGCAAGACCTACACCATTGTTTGGGATTGCCGACAATGCAAAAGCGCTAGCTGGATCGCCTACATTCATCATTATTTTAGTGCGAGTGCTGGCAACTTCTTTAATTTCGGTTTTATGAACCTCAAATGGTAATTTACCCTTATATACATACCCAACATCACCTTCAGCGCAGGAAGCGGTAATATCTTGGCCATTTTTAATGATTTGCCTGGCTTTTGCCGCACCCACAATGCATGGCGTGCCTAGCTCACGACTAACAATAGCTGCATGAGAAGTTTTTCCACCCTGCTCGGTAATAATAGCGCTGGCAATACGCATGATTGGTTCCCAATCTGGATCGGTAATACGAGTTACCAAAACTTCACCAGGTTTAAACTGCTTCATTTGTTTTGGAGAGTTGATGATTCGCGCCTTGCCATTGCCAATTTTTTGACCAACACTGGTACCAGTCAACATTACCGGGCCTTTTTGTTTAAGTTCGTATTGTTCAATTATGTTTACATTTGCCTTAGAACGAACTGTCTCGGATCTGGCTTGAACGATATATAACTGGCCAGTAGCACCATCTTTTGCCCATTCTATGTCCATAGGATGGCCATAGTGATCTTCAATAAGCACGCCCCATTTTGCCAATTGCAAGACTTCATCGTCTGTTAAACAAAAAACTTTTTGTTCAGATATTTTAACTTTTTGTTGCTTGGTACCTGTTGTGCCATACATGAGTTTAACTTCCTTACTGCCCAAACGTTTACTAATAATAGATTTAAAACCATTTTTTAGACCATCTTTAAATACATAAAACTGATCTGGTGTTACCTGACCCTTTACCACATATTCACCCAAACCATACGCAGCGTTAATAAGTACCGCACCTTTAAACCCAGATTCGGTATCAAGGGTAAACATCACCCCGCTGGCACCAAGATCGGAACGCACCATTTCTTGAACACCTACAGACAAGGCAATGGCGGTATGGTCATAGCCTTTGTCTTCACGATACGAAATGGCACGATCGGTAAACAACGAGGCAATACATTTTTTGCTGGCTAGCAACAATTCTTTTTCTCCACGAACATTTAAATATGTTTCTTGCTGCCCGGCAAAACTGGCGTCTGGCAGATCTTCGGCTGTAGCAGAGCTGCGCACGGCTACATCTAAATTTGATTTTTTGGAAAATTTGGAAAGTTCTTTATAAGCGCTAACAATTTGCTTTTCTACTTCTGTAGAAAATTTGCCTTGCAAAATCATTTTGCGAATTTTGGTTCCTACCACAGACAACTCGTGCACGTTTTTTTTATCCAGACCCTTAAGTGTTTCTTTTATTCTCTTATCCAACTTATTTTCTTTGATAAAATCCCAATACACATCGGCGGTTAACGCAAAACCATTTGGCACTTTCATGCCTTTTGATGTCAATTTAGCGTACATTTCACCAAGCGAAGCGTTTTTACCGCCTACGCTCGGAATATCTTTGATAGTTAAATCTTTAAACCAACTAATGTACATACAGAGAATTTTAAGTAAGCGATATTATTATATCACTTTTTTTATATTTTGCACACTGGTGATTATTTTCTTAAAATATCTAGAAATGACTGCTCATCGAGTATCTCAACCCCCAGCTGTTCGGCTTTTTTTGCCTTACTCCCCGGCTCTGCGCCCACCACCACATAGCTGGTTTTTTTACTCACACTTTCGGATACATCACCGCCCAAAGCGCGTATTTTTTCTTTAGCTTCGTCGCGCCCCATGGAACCGAGTGTACCGGTTAGCACAAACGTTTTCCCGCTCAACGTACCGCCCGAAATAAGTTCTTGCACTTTTTCTATCTGCACGCCATTGGCAAATAAATTTTCCAATAACTTTTTATTTTTCCCATCTTTAAAATAATTAAAAATAGAAGCGGCTACTTGCGGACCTACATCATCTATACCCTCCAATTCTTCTAGAGAAAGAGAGATTATTTTTTCAATGGTTTTAAATTCTTGCGCCAATTTTATAGCTGTTTCTTCGCCCACATGATTTATACCCAAGGCATTGATAAATCTTGCCAATGCCACCTGCCGGCTAGCTGCAATTGCGCTTATCAAATTATCCGCGGATTTTTCCGCAAAACGTTCTAACGGTTCCAGGTCTCCTTTGGTAAGAGTAAAAATATCAGCTGGAGTTTCCACTAACCCTTCCTGCACCAGCTGTTCAACAATTTTTTTACCAAGCCCCGCAATATCAAACCCGGTTTTGCCCACAAAATGAATAATACGGCGCAACTGCTGCGCATAACAATCAGTGTTAGCGCAAAACAAAGCTACGCTTTTTTCTTGAGCAGCATCCACAATATCTTTGCGCGCTACAGCGCTTTTACAAATTGGACAATGCTTTGGTTCGGCTATTTTTTTCTCAGAACCGGTGCGCATCTTGTCCAAAACACGAATTATTTTTGGAATAATATCCCCTGCTTTTTCTACCACCACCGTATCGCCAATTCTCACGCCCAAACGCTCTATTTCGTCCCAATTATGCAATGTGGCATGAGTAACAGTAGTACCGGCCAAACGAACCGGATCCATAACAGCCACCGGCGTAATCGCACCGGTTCTGCCAACCCCCCAATTTACCTGGCGAACCACGGTTGTGCCTTGCTCCGCAGGGAATTTATACGCAATTGCCCAGCGCGGCGCTTTGCCGGTAAAACCTAGGGCATTTTGATATTTTTTTTGATTGACTTTTATAACTACGCCATCAATCCAAAAATCTTGGCTATGTTTATGTTCTTGCCAGTACTTATGAAATGCAAAAATATCCGCCGCTGTTTTGCACACCTTCCAATGTGAGTCGGTTTTAAAACCAAGCTTGGCCAGCATCTGCAATTCTTCAGCCTGCGATGCCGGGGCATTATTGCTGGAAATATCATAGGATGTTAGCGCCAATTTACGAGCTGCCACCACCGACGGATCAAGCTGGCGAATAGTGCCTGCTGCAGCATTGCGCGGATTGGCAAACAGCGGCTCGCCCGCTTTGGCACGCTCCGCATTTATCTGCTCCAACATATTCTTATTCATCCACACCTCACCCTCTGCCACTAAATCAATCTTTTCTTTAAGCGTTACCGGTACGGATAGAATAGTTTTAATATTGGCGGTTACATTTTCTCCAACCTTGCCATCACCTCTGGTAGCAGCGCTTTCCAAAACACCGTTAGCGTATGTAACCACCATATGCAGACCGTCTATTTTTAACTCGCAAATATAATCAAGATCGGCCGGACGACTGCCTAATTCTTTTTCTAAAATTTTCAAAATACGCTCTTGCCAATCGGCAATATCATCTTGGCTAAATGCATCATTAAAAGACCACTGTGGCACAGTGTGGGTAATTTTTTCAAACTTTTCCATAGGCGTGCCGGCCACGCGCTGGGTTGGTGAATCGGGCGTAACTAGCTGCGGATACTCCGCCTCCATCTTGCGCAGCTGATCCATTAAACCGTCATACATGGCATCGGTAATCTCGGGATCATTTAATACATGATACCGATATCGCAAATCATCAATCTGCGCTTTCAGCAAGCCGGCTTTTTTTTGCACTTCAGCAGGAATAGACATATATGTTATTTATCGTAAAAACTGAGCATACCAACGCACTATCGCCTCTCCCCACAATAAACATACAAGAGTGCTTGCTGACAGATATGTACCAAATGGCACGGTGCTGCCTAAAGTTTTTTTCTTTGTAGCCATGAGCAACAAACCAACAATTGATCCGGAGATATACGCCAACACCAAAGCTACAACAACCACAGGCCAGCCAAGCCACACACCCATAAGCACACCCAAACGAACATCACCACCGCCAATCCACTGCCCTTTTGAAATCATAAATTGAGCTAAAAAGAAACCGCCAGCCACCAATGCGCCTATAAACAAACTGGTTAAGTCGTAATGTAGATATGCGTTAAAAAATAATCCGGTAAACGCCCCAAACCACACCACGCTTGATAAAATTTCTTGATATAACAAATCGTACATAAAAATAACAACCAGCAGCGACAAAAAAATCAAGTTGCGCACCAACACAACAAGATTTGGATTAAAACTATGCGCATTAAACCAGGCCAAGTATACAAATAGCGCCGCCACACAGACTTCAACACAAAAATAATGAAACGGAATATGATTTTTACATACCCTGCACTTTCCTTTGAGAGCCAAAAAACTAAACACGGGAATATTCTCAAACCATTCTAATTGGCGATGACAGCTCAGACACATGCTGCGACCATGTGTGATACGAACATTTTCACGCCTGCGCCATACCCAAGCGTTTAAAAAACTGCCCACGGAAAGACCAAGCAACAGCACAATACCATAGAAAAAATTGCCAAGCGCCAAAAGATAAAACATAGGTTGTTATTATGTCAAAATCAGTATACCACAGAGATAAAAAACAAAAAACCCTTTGTGAGGGTCTTTTGTTTTTTGTGTACTTAAACCTGATTAGTCAGCTATACCAGATGGACTGAGAGTGACACCCGCAGTGAAACCGTTCATTGATGTTTCAAGTGTAGCAGTTACGGTATATGAACTTGACGCTGCAGTATAAGTATATGACTGAGCTGCCAATGGATCTGATGGAACCTGACCCATGTATGGACTCGCGCAACCTGCGGTGGTGAAACCGGAGGAGTTGAGACATGCGTGGTTAGTATCTCCCAATGTTACGCCGGAACCTGATGGGTACGCGGTGTTATCGGTGTAATACAATTCCAAAGCAGTTTGTAATTGTTTAAGGTCGGAAAGACGTCTTGCGTCGCGCGCTTTCTGTCTTGCGTTTCCCAAAGCAACTACTGCCAAGGTTGATAACAAACCGATGATGGCAATTACTACCAACAATTCGATAAGGGTAAAACCTTTTTCATTCAATTTTTTCATATTGTCACCCCCTTTCTATAATCGTGCATATATTTCATAAAATGAAAGCCTGTATATTATACCACATCTACCCTTGCAATACCTTTCTTACTTTATCCACAACTTCAGAAGGCTTGAAATGCGTCTTTATTAAATAATCTGCCGCGCCCTTTTCCAAACCACGCTGCACATCATCTTGCTGCCCCAAATTGGTAAGCAGAATAACTGGAATATCTTTGGTGCTAGAATCTGCCTTTACCTGTTCCAATACGGAAAAGCCGTCTAGTTTTGGCAACAGGATATCAAGCAGCACCACATCCGGCATTTTTTTCTTAATATCTACTACGGCTTTTTCACCATTATTCGCTGTACTTACTTTGAAACCCTCCATTTCAAATTTTTTCTGATATATTTCTCCCAAGAACAGATCGTCCTCCACGATAAGGATATGGGTTTGTTTGTTTGAAGGCATATGTAAATGCTAGAAACGTTAAGATAATGTTAATTTCTCAAAAATTATACCATGCTTCGCAACGCTAAGCCAATTGAAACAGACATGCGCGGCCCAATCTGCTTAAGAACGGGCTTGAGACCATCTTGGTATACCACTCGAGCCCAAGCATCTCCCACATAACATTTAATTTTAAACTTTTGTTCAATATACTTTGCCAAAAACGGCATAAGCGACATGCCGCCGGTTAAAATTATTTTTTCCGGATGTTTGCCTTCGTTTCCAGTTTGGCGCAAATACACTTCCAGGCTAACAGCAATTTCTTTTAAAATCGGATCAATAACCGGCATTAAAGTGTCCAGCCATTTTTGTTCTGATAGTATATTATTTTTAGCTGTAGGCAAAAATTCAAACAGGTCATATTTAACCCTCTCCACCATTTCATGCTCCACGCCTAAAATATTATGTAATATTTTATCTATTTTATCTCCGCCAGACTCAATGCTCTGGTGTGTAATTGGAAAACCTTGGTCAATGATGAAAAAATTAGTACGCTCCGAACCTATATCGACAATCATGGATACAGACTGATCTCTGCCCATTAAGCAGCGAGTAAGAGCTGTTGACTCTGGCTCAAGCGCCTCCAAAACTAAACCGGCTCTTGAAAATACTTTAGAGTAGAATTCAATAAGTTTATATGGCACTGCGTTAACAATGACGCGCTGGCTTTTGCTTTCCGAAGATCCAGCAAGCACTTGAAAATCAAGCGCCATTTCTTCCAGCGGCATGGGCAATAATTTTTTCACTTCTGCTTTTACCAAATGATCAAGTTCTTCTTTTTTGGCCAAAGGCAGCGTAACCGCAGCATGAAACACCGAAGAAACCGGCAGGCTTACCACGGCTGTTTTGGAAGTTACTCGGGCTACTTTACAAAGACTTTTTATTGTATTGGCGTATTCGTTTATTTTTTCCTCTCCCATCTGATCGATGCTAGCTGGGGCTTTTGAGGGTTCTGCCCCTGTCATGTCTGCAATGTTTTTTTCAGGCTTGGTTTGAATTTTATGAATGTCTTGCTTGCCAACAGTAAGTCCGTACGTAAATAATACCGGACGTTTTTTTTCCATACGCAACTCAACCAATTTTACACCACCAGATCCGACATCAATTCCTAAATATGATTTTTGCTTAAAGAGACCGAACATACCTACGCGCTTAACATTGCACTACTGTATTTGACAGCAGTTAAAAATCCTAAAATAAATCGGAATATTGTTTAACTCTTTAATTATACCAAGAAAAAACCGATACGTGTATAGTCCATTTGAAAACTGGGGATAAATGAGGTAGAATACGAAACATAAATCTATCTGCAACGCATCAATAATATGTCTGTAAAAATCTATAACACCCTTTCTCGTTCAATCGAAGAACTAAAACCGATTAAAAAAAATAAAGTCAGTATGTACACCTGCGGGCCGACGGTTTACAACTACGCCCATATTGGAAACTTACGCACCTATGTTTTTGAAGATATTTTGAAACGTGTATTGGAGTATAATAAGTATAAAGTAAAGCATATAATGAATATAACCGATGTTGGCCACCTTACCGATGATGCGGATGCCGGCGAAGATAAAATGGAAAAAGGTTCGGCGCGCGAAGGTAAAAGCGCTTGGGATATTGCTGCTTTTTACACCAAAGCATTCAAAAAAGATTTGCATGATTTGCATATTCTTCCACCAACCAAATTCACCAAAGCCACAGACAACATCAAAGAACAGATTGCGCTCATAAAACAATTGGAGAAAAAAGGTTTTACCTATACAACTAGCGATGGCGTATACTTTAACACCGCCAAACTGCCCGATTATGGAAAGCTGGCAAACTTAAAACAGCAAGAATTAAAAGCTGGCGCGCGCGTAGAAATGGGCGAGAAAAAAAACCCGACCGATTTTGCGTTGTGGAAATTTTCTCCGGCAAATCATAAACGCCAAATGGAATGGAAAAGTCCATGGGGTGTTGGTTTCCCGGGCTGGCATATAGAATGCTCGGCTATGGCGGCAAAATATTTGGGGCAGCCATTTGATATTCATTGCGGCGGCATAGACCATATTCCGGTGCACCACACCAACGAAATTGCGCAAAGTGAGGCAGCAACAGGCACACCTTTGTGCAATTACTGGATGCATGGTGAATTTTTAATTACAGAAAATGAAAAGATGTCCAAATCATCTGGTGAATTTTTAACTCTTGAAGTTTTAAAAGACAAAGGCTTTAACGCTCTTGCCTACCGATATTTACTGCTCCAAACTCATTATCGTAAACAACTTAGTTTTTCTTGGGAATCATTGCAAGCCGCGCAAAACGGATTAAACCACCTGCACCAAATTATTGCCGGCTGGGGCAAGGCTGGCGCGGGCTGCCCGGATTATGAAAAACGATTTGCCGAGGCTATAAATGATGATCTGGATACGCCAAAAGCCCTGGCGATTATGTGGGAGCTCATAAAAGATCCTATTTATCCAGACACTTCCAAAAAACGCGCTCTCTTAAAATTTGATGCGGTACTTGGCTTGGAGTTGCACGCAATTAGAAAACATACCGCCAAAACACCGGCGGCTGTAGAAAAACTTATTGCCAAAAGAAATGCGGCGCGCGCTGAAAAAAATTGGAAAGAAAGCGATGTGTTGCGTGCGCAAATTGAAGCTTTAGGGTATACTATAAAAGATACAGCCAACGGAACGGAGATAACAAAGCAATAACATGTTATTTAAAATTCCACATCTTACTACCAACACATTTTCATTGCGTGAACGATTTCAAGTTGTTGAAGTGTTTCTTTTTGTATTTGCAGAAATCTTTTTTTTAAATGTTATTGTTAATTTACTGTTAAAATTTAACGCCAACTCCAGCGAGGCGCTCATCATGCCGATTATAACCGCAACCACTATCGCCACTTTTTTTATCGTAGAAAAATACCGCGAACTGGAAGTGCATCCACATTCATTAAAAATCTATCATTGGGATAGATTAAAAATGGAAATCAACAAAAATGATTTGCAAAGCATTGAAATTAATCATGGATTTAATCTCCGACCATCAGTGTTTAGCATTCGCCCTCACCACTACACTCATTATGTTTCAATAGAATTTACATTAAAAGACGGTCGTGTTATAGACAAATACAAACTCAATAACGCCAATATTCCTACGCTTAACCATCTTCTTAAAGAGCTCGGATACCCAACCATAAACGAAACCAGCCACTTCAAAAGTGTCATAGAAAAAACCAGACAGGCCGTAACGACAAAATAACCAAAAAACAGAACCTAGAGGACGCTATCCTACCTTGACAAAAGCGTCTTTTTTTGATATATTAAGCCGTTGTTCTTTTCAAAATTTAAGAAAAATTGAGACTCTAAATGACCCCAACTTTACCGAAGCTAGCGCTGTCGGTGGGTCTGAGGGGTCTCAATAACACAGGGAACCAAGATGCGCAACATCCTGATCATCACCTCCATCATCCTCGGCCTGATCGGCTGCACCGAGACGGTCGTCAACGACCACTACGGCGTCTGCACGACCGACCAGCAGTGCCCGGGCACCAGCGTGTGCCTTGGCGGCATGTGCGTTCAACAGGTGTCTCTCACCTGCGCAGAACTGGGCTGTCCAAGCGACACCGAGTGCATTGACGATGTCTGTGTGGAACCCAAGCCTGCGGTGACCGACTGTGATCCGTACCAATGGATGACGAATTCGCAGTGGTACTGCAACTACACCCAAGGCGAACCGTCCCCGGAACCGTGGGCATGCCATCTCAACACTACAGATGGAACTGCCAACGACGGCAATTGTAACATCCAATGTGCCGAAGGTGATTTCTGGCTACCAGCCAATGAATTCACTATCAACGCAAACGGATCGCCGCCGTCGCTGAAAACGGACTACTATGGCCGGGAATTCACCTGCACTCAATACGCATACATTCCGCCCGAGTCTACCTGCGGCATCACTGTCCAGGTTCCGCATTCACTCTCCGTGTTTTCCCCTGCTGATGGCAACGACGAACACATGCTCTGGTTTGACTTCGCCAAGGTTGGACCGGATTCGAGCGAGTGCGCCCCCGAAGTTGTTCGAATCGAAATCGTCGAGATGGACAAGGTGTTTGGTTTCGTCCCAAATCCAACCATGCGTTTTGAGATCGGCAACTCCCTGGTCACCGTTCCCCTGGGTCAATACGGAGAGACTACCAGCCTTTCCCCCGAGTGGAGCAAGACCTACTATCAGTGGGACGGCATCGTTTCAGTTGATCGCAGAACGACCGTCTTGTTCGACTGCGCAGGCAACTGCGTTCCACCGAGCATGCCGGCTGATACCGTCATCAGCACCAAGCTGTTGAGATACTGGTGGAGGAAGAACTCGTCTGCACCAGTAATTTCCGGCAACGCTGGAGCAGAACACACTGTGTTCTTCGTCCCCTAACCACAGCTCCTCCCCGACCTCACCAACGTCGGCAAGGAGTTCCCGACCAGATCGGGACGTCGTGTTCAACGAGATGAACGCCGTCGGCCGCAACGTCATGCGGTCAGTTGATTAAATTTCTAAACTCTTAGAAATTTATAAAAACAAAAAACCGGCTTTATATAAGTCGGTTTTTTGTTTTTAAATAATTTAATCCATCCATTTTTTTACTTTAAATACCAATATCATAGCTATGGCGCCAGCTAAAGTTATACCGGATATTATCCAAAAACCAAATGCATGCTCAACAAACGGCGTTCCCCCCGCATGAATAGCAAAGATTGTTGTAATCAGCGTCAATGGAAATGTGGTAACCGAAATAATGGTCAGAGTTTTCATAATCTCGTTCATGCGCAGCCCGACCACCGACTCATTGGTTTCGTCAAGCGTATCCGCGCTTTCTTTCTGGCTTTCCAGCGTATGCCAAATATCATTGATATGATCGCGCACCGTATTTATATACACTTGAAATGAAACTAAATCTAAATCACGTCCACCCATAGAAATTAACCTGTCCATAACTGTCTTATGGCTCTGCATGGCACGGCGAAAATTGGTTACATTCATTTTTAGGCGTAAAATTTCTTCCGCCATTTTTCTATCGGGAATTCTGG